>NZ_JAKSYH010000265.1 GCF_022829295.1 Methylobacterium sp. J-088 | reverse complement strand
GCGAACTGGCCCGACACGCCGCCCGTGGCCGACAGGATCGTGTAGGTGGTGCGCGGGTTGTAGCGGCCGGCGGCGGCCAGCACCTGGACGGTGCCGCCCCCGAGTGCGGCGACGCCCCCGGCGGTGATCCGGTCGGCTTGGCCTGCGGCGTTGGCCTCGACCCGGTAGGTCGAGCCCGACGCGAAGGCGACGTTGCCGGTGACGGACAGCGTGCCGATCGCGTTGCCCGGCGACACCGTGCCGCCTGACAGCGCGCTGATCCCGCCGAGCGTGCCCGAGCCGCCGAGCAGACCGCCGGAGCCGACGACGACGGTGCCGGTGATCGTGCCGTTGGCCGCGAGGGCGCCGCCCTGGCCGATGGCGACGTCGATGCCGAGGCGGTCGGCGGTGTCCATGGTCAGGGTGCCGGTGACGTTCCCGAAGTAGCCGGCCGCCGCGTAGAGGTCGAGGCGGCTCCAGTAGCTGAGCGGGCTGCCGTAGAAGGCGGCGAGCGCGTTGGTCTCGGTGTTGACGAGGATCTGGTTGATCGTCCCCGTCGAGAGCTGGCCGTAGAGGCCGCCATTGGGCGCGAGGGTGCGGGCGGCGGTCGTCGAGCCGCCGTAGAGCGGCGCGAGCAGGATCGACGCGTCGGGCCCGTCGGCGGGCGCCTGCTCGCGCGGTCCTTGAGCGAAGCTCAGCGTCGGCAGGCCGTAGGTCAGGCGGCTCTGGTAGGCGGCTTGATTGGCGGCGGACGGGACATAGGGATTGCTGGCCGCATTGGCGGCGCTGCCCGCGCAGGCCGCGACGGTGTTGCCGCACTGGGCGGCGAGGTAGGCCTGGAGCTGGG
>NZ_JAKSYH010000264.1 GCF_022829295.1 Methylobacterium sp. J-088 | reverse complement strand
TCTGGCCCTGTGAGATCAGCACGTCCGCCTGACGTAGCTTCGCGACGATCTCCTCGGGCTTCGGGTATTTTGCCATCTCGTCCGTCCTCCAGGCTCAAAAGCCATACCAAAGGGCGGACCACTTCAATGGGGGCTGACCAGTCGCGGCAGGCCGTGCGCAGCACCCATTCGCCCAATTGGACGATCTGGCCCGTCTCCTCGGCGAGGGCGATGAAATCGGCGGGCGAGACGAGGCCCTTGTGGGGGTGGCGCCAGCGGACCAAGGCCTCGGCGCCTTTGGGACGTCCACTCGAAGCGTCCACGAGGGGCTGATAATGAACCTCGAACTCGCCGCGGGTCAGCGCCCCACGCAAGTCGATCTCGAGGCTGCGCCGCGCTTCCGCCGCTGCATCCATGAGGGGTTCGTAGAACCGCCGCGTGTTGCGGCCATCGGTCTTGGCGCGGCTCAGGGCAAGGGCCGCCCGCTTCATGATCATCTGGCTGTCGCGCCCGTCCGTGGGCGCTATGACGATCCCGATGCTGAGCTCGATCTCGATGAGCTCGCCCGCGATTCGGACAGGAACGGTCAACGCTTCGATCAGCCGCTGAGCCAGGGCCGCCGAACTCGCGGGCTGGCTGGCGGCGCTGATCTGAAGCACCGCGAACTCGTCCCCGCCGATGCGTCCGACGACGTCCTCCGCGCGCAGCGCCCCCCGCAAACGGTCGGCCACCTCGACCAGCACGGCATCGCCGACCCGATGGCCGAAAGTTTCGTTGATGACCGCGAGGCGGTCGAGATCGAGGTAGAGCAACGCGAAGGGAAGGCCGTCGCGCGCGACGCGATCGAGGCGATCGGTCAGGCAGTCATGAAACCGTTCCCGGTTCATCAGGCCCGTCAGCGCGTCGTCAGAAGGCTTATGGTCGGGTGAGCGTTGAGGCATCTGATCCCAACCCAAATCTCTGCGAAACAGCGTGGCAAACCACGCTCACTCTAGATATTTTAACTTAAACTAAAATGAACGGGCCGCTCGATGTTGCATTCGTATCAATTTCGAAGGTGGCTTTGGTGATTCCACGCTCGCTTGAACCTAGAGCGATCGCAGGTGACCCATAGGATTGAGAATGCGATTTAAGGCCGTTCCGGTTTCACAATGGCCGTAAGGTCAACGACATGACCCTCGATGTCCGGCGTCACGTGCTGCGGAACCCGACTCGATTCATCTTCCCCCAACCCTGGGCGCCGCGCAGGAATTGCCACATGCCGCGCAGGCGCCACAGATTGGAGATCTGGCGATAACCGAAGTTCTCGAGGATCGCGATCATCGTGAGCAGAAAAAGATCCATGGCGCGCGGCACCCGCTGGAGTTCGATCTCCTCGAGGATGAGCGATGCGACGCTTACGAAGATCCCGAACATGAAGGTGAGGGCGAGGAAGGCGAGGAGGTAATCCATCGAGAGAAGGCCAAGCAGCCACAGCATCGGCACGAGGAGATAGCCGAGCACCTCGATCGGCGGTCCGAGGACGTCGACGACGAGGACGTGGCCGAAGCCGAGAAGACCGATGCGCCCGTAGCGGGGGCGGAAGAGCATGTCGCGATGGCGGAAGAAGGTCTCCAGTGCCCCGCGCTGCCAGCGGCTCCGTTGGCGCCCGAGCACCCGCCAGGATTCCGGCGCCTCCGTCCAGCAGACGGGTTCGGGGACGAAGACGATCCGATAGTCCTGCCGACGGTCGCGCAGGCTGCGGTGGAGCTTGACCACGAGTTCCATGTCCTCGCCGACCGTCCGGTGGCTGTAGCCACCGACCTCAATCGCAGCCTGCCGCTTGAAGAGACCGAAGGCACCCGAGATGATTGTCAGAGTCTGCAGTCGGCTCCAGGCCAGACGGGCCATCAGGAAGGCGCGCAGGTACTCGATGGTCTGGAACAGGGCGAGGAGATTGCGCGGCAGTCCGAGAGACAACACCCGGCCCCTCTCAATCCGGCAGCCGTTGGCGATGCGGATCGTACCGCCGACCGCCACCGTGCGCACCGGATCGTCGATGAAGGGTTGTACCGCCCGCAGGAGCGCGTCGCTCTCCAGGATGGAGTCCGCGTCCACGGCGCAGAAGATCGGACACCGGGACAGGTTGATCCCGGCGTTCAGCGCGTCGGACTTGCCCCCGTTGCCCTTGTCGACCACGAGCAGACGCGGATGCTGGGGGGAGGCGTAGAGGCCGCGGACGGGCTCGTGCCGGACGACCTCGGTGTAGTGCCGCACGATCGGCTCGAGGCCGAACCCGTCGATCATCGCCCGGAGGGTTCCGTCTTTCGAGCCGTCGTTGACGGCGATGATCTCGAAATCGGGGTAATTTAGCGCCAGCATCGAGTGGAGGGAATCGACGATCGAGATCTCCTCGTTGAAGGCCGGAACCAGCAGCGAGATCGGCGGGCTGATGTCGGCGTACCGCCGCCACAGCAGGCTCGCGCGTTTTTCGGGTCGCTGGGTGACCAGCTCCTGCAGAGCGAGGGCGAGCTGGGCGATATAGAGCGCGTTCTGGAGGAGGCCGGTGCCGATGACGACCCAGAGCACGACCTCCAGGGTCGACGAGACGATCGCGCCCGTGTCGAGGTCGAAGCTGGCCAAATCCATCACGCGCTCCTCTTGACGGCGTCGACCTCGGCGAGGACGTGCCGGGCGGTGTCGCCCAGGGCGGTCGGCCCGGCGAGCGCCACGATCTCCTGCAGGGCGGCGATCCCGTGTTCGCCAAGCTTGGCCAGGGCCTCGCCGGCGCGGTGGCGCACCCACCAGTTCTCGTCGAGCAGGAGGTCGCAGAGCTGCGGGCCGAGATTGAGCAGGTTGAGGCGCCCGACAGCCTCCGCGGCCTTGCAGCGGACCTCCCAGCGCTCGTCGGACAGGTAGCGCGCGATCGTGCTGTAGCCCTCGGGGTGCCCGAGGCTGCCGAGGTTGCGGGCAACCGCGACGCGCAGGTCCGTGAATGCCGAGTTCTGAAGGGACAGGATCAGGTCGAGAATGCCGTCGATCCCAGTCTGCGTCAGGGCGTCGAGCCCGGCGGTGCGGATGCGGATGCTGCGGGCCTCGTCCTTCACGAGGGCGAGCAGGGCCTCGGGCCGGTGCTGCGCGAACTGGGCGAGGACGCGTTCGACGCGCCGCGAGCTGTTCAAGCGGGCGAGCCGGTCGATCAGCGCCTCATCGAAGGCGAGGTCGCTGCCCAGGGCCAACAGCGCCGTCGCGGCAGTGAAGCTGACGTCGTCGTTCGGGTCGTTGATGGCTTTAACCAAGGCTTGAACGGTTGCCTCCGACGGGAACCAAGCCAGACCTTCGGAGGCGGCGAGACGGTTGCGGACATCTCCCGACGCCAGATCGCGCCGGAGGCGAACGCCGATGCCCGCGGTCTCCGCAAGGGCCGCCAGGCGCTGCTGCCCCTCGCCCCGCACCGTCTCGAACACCTCGATGAGGAGATTCATCGCGAGCGTCTGGTCCTGTGACAGGGCCTCGATGATCGTTCGGCCCTGGCCGGGATCCGCCGTCTCGAGCCATTCGAGCATCGTGACGAGGAGTGTGTCCCGCCGCTGCCCCTCGTCGCGCTGAAGACGGACGCTCCGGTTGCGTGCGATGATGAGAAGCGCCATCGTCGCCACCGAGAGGGCCGCCAGTCCGACCGAGATCTCCCAGATGAGCGTCAGGAACACGGCGCGGAACCAGCGGGAGCGGCCCGGCGACCCTGGCACCGATACCTTGCGCCTTCGTAAGAAGCCGCCGGCTGCCGGATCGCCTTGTCGATGTCGGAGGAGAGGGAGCGGGTCATCAGAAGCGCGTCGTCAGGCCGACACTCACGCTGGTGCGGTCGTATGATTTGACCCGGTCCTCGTGGGCCGCCGAGAGCTTCACGCTGAGCGCGTCGTTCAAGGCGTAGATGGCGCCGCCGAAGAGAGCCAGGGTCGGAATCACACGACCGTCGGAGGTATCCGGCGCGTCGGCCCAGCCAATGAACAGGGTCAGGCGATCGGTGGGCGTACCGTCGATCCGCACGGAATACCCGCCGAACTTGTCGAGCCGGTCGCGCACAAAGGCGAACCCATCAGGCGCCCGGCTTGTGATCCGGGAATCGGCGAGCGTGCCGATGAGCTTGCCGGAAACCCATAGACGACCGTCCAGGAAATACTGCTGGACTCCCGGGCTCGCTGTCTCGATCTCGGTCGCGCTGTACAGGGCGTAGCCGGAATCCAGGGTCAGCAGGGTCGCGCCGAAGGGGCCACTGCCATCGGACACGCGATAGGTCCCGCCGGTCTCGGCGAAGACGATCGGCCGGTAGACGGCGTCCGGCGACCCGCCGAGGCGCAGATAGCTCGTCCAGGCCTCGGACCAGCGATGATCGATGCGGGCGTCGATCAGCGCGTTGATGACCTTGAACCGGTTCGTCACCTCGACTCCGCCGGTGATCACCGTGCGGTCGCTAATGGCGTAGCCGAGGCGGACGCTGCCCTCCTGCCAATCGCTGCCCTTCCGGGTCAGGCTGCTCAGGCCGCCATCGAGATCGAGCCGCCAGCGCGGACGGATCGGTTGGGCGATGCGCGCCTCGATCTCGGCCGAGGCCCGATCGACCGCCGCGGCGTCGCGATAGACCGTCCGTGCCGCCTCGTCCTGCAGCGTCCCCCGGAGCGAGTCGCCGAGCCCCAGGAGGATGTCGGTATCCTCGGGCAGACGCGTGCGGAGCTGGCGGAACGTTGTCTCGGCCTCGGCAGCCTCGCCGCGCGCGAGAAGGATGCGGGCCGAGAGCGCCTGCGCCTCCGTATTCTTGGGCTGGTGGGTTAGCACCAGGGCGATCCGTGGCTCGGCGTCATCGAGCTTGGCCTCGTAGAGATCGACCCGGGCTAGACCCAGGGCCGCATCGTCGGATCGCGGGTCGATGAGGGCCGCGGCCTCGAAATCGCGACGGGCATCGGCGAAGCGGTCCTTGCCCTGGAAGGCCGCCATCGAACCCGCCGAGACGAGGAGGTCGGCATCCCGGGAATGGGCCTGCAGCAGGGTCCGGTAGATCGCCTCGGCCGCCATGAACTTGCCCGCCTTGCGCAGGGCCTTGGCCTGCTCGGCGCTGCGCTGTTCGGCGGCCAGGGCCTGGGCCTTGGCCAGGGCGATCCGTCGGGCTTCACGATCCAGCCGGGCCTTCTCGGCCGCCTGTTCGAGGTCGGCGGCGGCCCGGGCGATCTGGGTCCGCAGGGCCAGGGCCTCGCGGTTCCTGGGCTCCCGGGCGATCAAGATGCCAAGTTCGCGCGCCGCTTCGGCCACCCGCTTCTCATAGAGGGCAATGCGCGCGAGGCCGAGCCGGGCATCGCCGTAAGCCGGCGCCCGGGCGAGGGCGCGGGTGAAGGCCGCCCGCGCTTCGGCGAAGCGCTGCCGTGGGATAAGGGCGAGACCCAGTTCGACCTGCGCGTCGACGTCCTGGGGGGCCAGGGTGACTGCCTTGGTTAGCAGCGTGGCCGCCTGATCGAAGTGGCCGGCCCTGCGGGCGGCCTTGCCCGCGCTGAACAGGCGCTGCGCGTCCGTGAGCACGGGGCTGGGTACTGGGACGGAGCCGTGTGCTGTCTCCCTGGATGACCGGAGTTCTGGACTCGCCTGCACAGCGGAGGGCCTGCGCGCGGCCTCGAGCTGAGCTTCGAGACCCTTCGCCTCGGGATCGTCGGGCGACCGCTGCTTCAGCGTGGCGAGTTCACGGGCGGCGCCGTCGAGGTCCTTGGTGGCGAGGGCGACCCGGATCAGGCCGGCCCGGGCGTCATCGTAATCCGGCGTGGCGGACAGGATTGTCCGGAACGCTTTAGCAGCCTCGTCGAAGCGCCCCTTCGCGAACAGGGAGAGACCGAGTTGAAGTCGGATGTCGCCATCCCAGGGCCGGAGCGCACTGGCCCGATCCAGGGCAGCGATCGCCTCGTCCATGCGTCCGCTTTGCCGGGCGGCCTGGCCCTCGCGCAGGAGGCGCTCTGCGGTGGGTTCGTCCGCGGTCTGCGCGCGCACGGGCGGGCTTGCCAGCACTCCGGGGAGGCATGCCATCGCCACGAGGGCGAGGGGTCGCATCGCTTCGAGGCGAGGAAGCAAGGACTGTCGGCCCAAGGGAGACTCTCGCGGGCACCTGGGCTGCCACCGGCTTCGGCTGGTGGGGGCGTTCGGCGGCTTCAGGAGGAGATCGATACTGTTTTATGTTGGTCCAACCTTAGTTAATCCGCCGTGAAAGGCGCAGACCCCGATCCGCGCCGACGCCGGATCGCCGTCAGTCGATGAGACCGTGCAGGGCGATCCCCGAGAAGCTCGGCCAAGCCGAAAATCGGGCCGAGACCTGGGTAAGCGCCTCCTCGAGGCGGCGCTGGTCAGCGAGGAAGCTGACGCGCGAGCCGGGGAAGATGGTCTCTCGTTGCAGGCTGTAGAGCCGGTCAGAGGCAGGCAGGGCAATCGGTCGCGCCAGAAGGAGCGCGACGCCGCCGCCGCCGGGCTCAGTCACGAGCAGGAGGTCCCCCGATTCCGCGCGGCGATAGGTTCGTGTGGTCTCGTCGCCCACCGGTCCGGCTTCCAGGGCCACGTGCAGGGGCCGTCCTGCGGTGGTACTCCAGGCCAGCATCGGCTCGGCGGCGGCGAGGATTTCCGACGGTGTCGTCCGATAGGCCATCACCGTGACCCGTTCCGCGACCCGGCGCACCATCGGCAGGACGAGGTCGGACGCGCCGTGGCGCGGCAGCCAGAACGGCAGGACGAGGTCGAGGGCGAGCGGCGGAGCGGCGGCCGACAGGCCATCGAGGGTCGCGGCCCAGCCCCGCAGGATGTGGTCGGGGTCGGTTCGAAAGCCCGGCAGGAGATAGGGCTCGATATCGTATTGCACGCCCGCCAGCTGCCTGTCGCCGGCGCTCCGACGCTGATAGGCAGCGAGGGCCCCGAGACGGCGGATGGCCTCCGCCCGGCCTTCTTCCAGGGCCATGCCGGGATCGCCCTCGACGACCGCGACAGCGATGCCCGACGCCCCCGCGAGCCGGACGAAATCCGAGAAGCGCGCTTCCTCCCTGATGGTGCCGTCCTCGATCTCGACGGAGACGAACAGGCGGCGCGTCTCCAGGGCTAAGGCCTCGGCGACGAGCCGCTCGGGCGTCTCCCGCCAGCGCTGCGACCGCCACGCCCAGGCCGAGCGCGCCGCCTGTGCCGGCATCCGGGGCGAGGGCTGCGGAGCGAGTCGCAGATCGTGGAGGGTCAGGCTGCCGGCACCGGCGGGGCAGCTCAGGACGAAGCGCGGTGCCTCCCACGCGGCGGCCGACCGCGAAGGCGCCTGATCGAGGATCCCATCCGACGGAACGGGGATGCTCTGCTCGTCCGAATCCACGCTTGCATGGGCCGCCGAGAAACCGGGATCCCCCGTGACATGCCAGCGTAGGACGAGGGCGGCCCCGTCGGGAAGTCGCGCCCGGCCGGGATCGAGGACGAGGCCGGCGGCCCTAGCGCCGGGCCTGCACTGCATCGTGATCTCCGAGTCCGTGCGGACGAAGACGGCCCGCTCCTCGATTCCGAAGACCCGGGCGGACAGGCCCGGGATCAGCGACTGCTCGAGGGGAAGGGGACCTGGGCGTTCGGGTAGCCCCGGCTTCTCCGCGAAGCTGGCGGCCGTCGGCGCGAAGTCCGCATCCTGGCCGGTCCCGGACAGAACGAGGCTGTCGGGACCCGGAGGGGTCGCCGCCGCGAGCGCGAAGGCCCAGCGAACGCTGCTCGGCGGAACCGGCAGGCCGAGGCTCCGGCATTCTTCTCCAGGGGGCACCTCCCGCGGCGCGTGGGTGATGGTCAGCCGACCGTTCCGGTCGCTGCAGAGCATCGCCCGATAGATCGGCCGGGTTGGGTCGGCGGCCGCGCCCCCCGCCTGCTGGCCCAATACGAAGCCCCATGGTTGAAGGACCGGAACGATCAGCCAGGTGATCACGCTGGCAGCGCGTTTCACCCCATGATTCATCGCTGCCATCCACCCCGAAGCCCGGATCGGTCCCGCGCTCTGCCAAGCATGGACCGGCGGACCTTGGCGTCGGATTAACCGCACTGCTCGATCCAGCCGGATGATACCCTCCGTCGGCGGGATGGCCAGGCGGCCGGACGCGACGGGCAGGTTCCGGGGCCATGCTTAACCCCATATTGATCCGACAAGACTAGGTTGTCCCTTGGACGGGATGACGGCGGGCCATGAGCGACCAAGCTTCGGACCAGGTGGGCGGCCTCTGGCGCAGGGTCGGGATGGGGCTTCTCATCCTCGTCTTCCTCGTGCCCGTCGCGCTCGGCGTGCTGCAGTACCGGTCGCGGATCTTCATCTTCTCCGGCCTTGCGGGGCCATCCGAGACCACGGTGGTCGCCCCGCCGAGCCCCGCGGACTGGCGGACCTACCATCGCGGAGAGACCGCGCGCCTCGCCGTCCTGCTGACCGACGAGACATCGGCCTGGCTCGGGCTGGCGCATGGCCTCAAGAGCCTCGGCATCCCCTTCACGCTGACGCGGGACGTCTCGGAAGCACTGCGGCACAAGGTGGTGCTGGTCTACCCGTTCGTGTCCGGGCTGGTTCTCAAGCCTGACGAATTGAGGGCCCTTGCCGCCCACCCTGCGGCGGGGGGCACGCTCGTGGCCGCCAACGTCCTGGGCGGCGGCCTCAAGGAAATCTTCGGCTTCGGCGACGTGCTCCCGTCGCGCAAGCGGTTTGCGATGAGCTTCTCAGATCAGACCCAGGCCTGGCTCGGATTCGACGAGCCCGAGGAGAAGGTCATCCGCTTCGGCGACGCGACGCGGAACGTCGAGGCGCAACTCGGCACCCACGGCTACACCCGGGCCTCTGACGCGCTCGCCTCCTTCGACGATGGTACGGCGGCGATCACCCGGCGACGCTTTGCAGGCGGCGGAAGCGCCTATGCGCTCGGCTTCGATCCGGGCTTCCTTCTGCTCATCGGCCAGAATGCCCGCGGCTCAGATATCGAGCGTGACTACATCAACGCCTACGCGCCGCAGAATGACCTTGTGCTGCGGTTGCTTCGGCAGGTCTGGCGGGAGGGCGAGCCGCTGGCCGTGAGCTTCGGGCGGGTGCCGGACGGTAAGGCCCTGGCCGTGATGATGACCTTCGACGTCGATTTTACCCGCTCCCTGCCCAACGCCGTGACCTACGCAGAGGTGCTCCGGGACGCGGGCGTGCGCGGCACCTTCTTCATCCAGACCAAGTATCTGCGTGACTACAACGACGAGATCATCCTGAGCGACGAGTCGGCTGCCTATCTCAAGCGATTGACCGCGCTCGGGATGGAACTCGGCAGCCATACCGTCGCGCATTCCAATGCCTTCCGGAACTTCCCGATGGGCACCGGCGCGGAGCGATATCCCGGCTACCAACCCATCGTCGTCAGCCGGGACGAAGCGCGCGATGGGACCGTTCTCGGTGAATTGCGGGTCAGCAAGTTCCTGATCGAATCCCTCGCCAAACCGGTGCGGGTGACGAGCTTCCGCCCCGGCCATCTCTCCAATCCGCCGGTCCTCCCCCAGGCCCTCGAAGCCACCGGCTTCCGCTTCAGCTCCTCGGTGACGGCGGGCAACGCGCTCTCGCACTTGCCAATCCGCCTCACCTATGACCGCGGTGCCGAGGCCGAGACCGGGATCTTCGAGTTCCCGCTCGCGGTAGAGGACGAGCGCGCGCCGCTGATGGGCCTGCGTCTCCAACAATCGCTGGACGTCGCGCGCAAGATCTCCCGTGACGGCGGTATCTATCCCGT
The DNA here is from genome assembly GCF_022829295.1 of Methylobacterium sp. J-088. GTDB lineage: Bacteria > Pseudomonadota > Alphaproteobacteria > Rhizobiales > Beijerinckiaceae > Methylobacterium. Next base: position 10,047 of record NZ_JAKSYH010000264.1, on the reverse strand, counting down.
GCTCGTCCATCCCAACATTCTCGGGCACAAGCTCGACTTCGTCCGCGGGTTCACGAAGGCGCTCCAGGGCAGCGCCTGGTTCGGAAGCGTGGAGGATTTCGGCTCCTGGTGGGCGGCTCGCGACGGCGTCGATCTGGATGTCTCGCGTGATGGCGACACCGTGACGGTGCGACTGGCGACGCGAAGCGCGGTGCATGACCTCACAATTGAGATCCCGTCGCACTGGTCCCTTCAGAAGCCGAACGTCGCCGGCCTTGAACTCAAGGAGCGTCCAGGCGCGGTCACGATCGGGACCCTGCAGGGCAATGCCACATTCAGCTTCCGTCCGTCACTTCGCGCCAAAGCGAGCCTGTGAGCGTCAGTCGAGCGGAAAAGGATTATAGTCCTCTTCACGGATTGGCCGTGCACTCCCGGCGACGAGGCGAAGGCTGAGCGCCTTATGAATACGCTCAAGGTCGAGTGCCTATGCTCGATGTCGTCGAAGCGCTACGGCGGCTAACCGTTAAGATGCTACGTTTCATTGACGCAACCGTCGGGAGGCGGACGAACCGGGGGCCTGCTCAACGGCGTCCGTCTCGCACGTTCGGGCCTGGCTCGCGCGACGGTCGCGTGAAACGGCGGAAGACGTATAGGCACGAAGCGGCCGGCTCTGGAACGGTGCGCGGGCGAAATCGCCCCCTCCCGCGGCTATACGTCAAGCCGCTCGCAGAACACCGATGATAGCCATGGCCCGCACCTTGACAGATTGGACGCTGTCGCGGGCGTCCGAGTAGTCGCTGCCGTTCTCGCATGCGCGCTCCAGTTCCGAGCACAGCTGGGCCAGGGCCGTAAATCACAGCAGGCCGGACATCCCGACCAGCGCGTGGGCCGATCGCGCAACGTCCTCATGGCTCAGCACCGTTCCAGGGGGGCTGAAGCGGGTTTTTAGAGCTGGTCCCGGGCTGATTAAACGGGTTAGCGGGTGGCGCGTTGACGGATGAAGGAGCATTCCAATGCCTTCACCGCAGTTCGTCGACTTACGCGAGCGTGTCGTGGCTGCCGTGGCGGCGGGTGCATCGTGCCACCGAGCCGCGGCTCGCTTTGGGATCAGCGTGTCGAGCGCCAGCCGCTGGTTGCAGCGCTTCCGCCACGAGGGCCAACTCGCCTCCAAGCCGATGGGCGGCGATCACACCTCAAAGCGAATAGAGGCGCATGCCGGGCTGATCCTGGCGACCTCCGACCAGGAGCCACGCCTCTTCCTACGCGAGCTGCGCGACCGGCTGGCTGAGCAGGGCATCCAGACCAGCACGAGCGGCCTGTCGCGCTTCTTTGCCTGCCAAGGGATCAGCTGGAAAAAGGGGCGACGTACGCAATTGAGCAGGAGCGTGCGGACGTGAGGGCTGCCCGCGAGGCGTGGTTCGAGCTCGACCCGGATCGGCTGGTGTTCCTGGATGAGACGGCGGCTGCCACCAACATGGCGCGCCGCTACGGTTGGGGCTCCGTGCGGCGAGCGCTGCCGGCTCGCGGCCCCGTTGGGTCACTACAAAACCACCACCGTCACCGCCGCCCTGCGCACCAGCGGAATGTGTGCCTCGGCGCTAATGGACGGTCCTACGAACGGCAGGCGCTTCCGCAGCTACGTCACCGAGACCCTGATCCTGGTGCTGCACCCTGGCGACATCGTCGTCATGGACAACCTGCCAGCCCACAAGGTCGCCGGCGTGCGTGAGGCGATCGAGGCCGCAGGAGCGCGGCCGCACTACCGTCCGTCCTACAGCCCTGATTTCAACCCGATTGAACAGGCCTTCGCAAAGCTGAAGGCGCTGTTGTACAGCGCGGCCGCCCGCATGATCCCGGATCTCTGGGCGGCGATACGCCAGGCCTTCACGCGCTTCACCCCGCAGGAGTGCCGCAACTACCTCGACGCAGCCGGCTACGAGAATGACTTGGCCATCGCTACCTAACCGGGAACGGCTCTAGCTCCTCAGCTAGGTGGGCGAGAAGCCGACGTGTCGCGTCAGGACCAAGGCTGTCCGCCACCTCGGCAAAAGTCGCGCGATCCAAGGCTGTTGAGTTCGACGGCGCCGGGGGGGGCACAGAATCCGGCTTCCGCGCCCAACGCTCGATAGCCGCAAACAGCGGCTGCTGCTTGAACGGCTTGCCGACATGATCGTTCATGCCCGCGGCCCGGAACTCCGATACCTGCTGCGGCAGCACATTGGCCGTGAGGGCGATGATCGGCACCGACGCGTTGGGGTGCTCCAAGGCGCGGATGTGACGCGTGGCCGTCAGCCCGTCCATGATTGGCATCTGCACGTCCATGAGCACCAGATCGTAATCCGTGGCCTGCACGGCCTGAATCGCCTCCGACCCGCTGGAGGCGACATCAACTGCGTGGCCCCCCCGCCGCAGGATGGCGCAAGCCAGCTCCTGATTGAGCGGCACATCTTCGACCAGCAGCAGACGGCAACTCCGACGCTCGCTCCTGTCCAGCACGTGGGCTTGCGGCAGCACCGTCGGTTGCGCGACGCGTAGCGGCACCTCGAACCAGAAGGTGGATCCCCGGCCTTCTTCGCTCTCGACGCCGATCTCGCCCCTCATCAGGTTCACGAGCCGCTTCGAAATCGCCAACCCCAGCCCCGTCCCGCCGAACTCCCGCTGGATGCTGCCGTCCACCTGCGAGAATCGTTCGAACAAGAGGTGACGCTTGGCAGCCGGTATGCCGATGCCGGTGTCTTGAACGGCAAAGCGCAGCCGCACCTCGTCGGACGCCTGCGCCACAGCGGCAACGCTCAGCCTGACGCTGCCAGATGCCGTGAACTTGACGGCGTTGTTGAGAAGGTTGAGCAGAACCTGCCGCAGCCGGTTCTGATCGCCTAGGAATTCGGCCGGTGCCGCTGGATCGACGGTGATGGCCAGAGCGACACCTTTGCGCTCAGCGCTGGCGCGTACGATGGAGGCCGTGTTGTCGATCAGGCCGGCGAGCGGGAACGCATCGGGATGCAGGGCGATCTCCCCGGCCTCGACCTTGGAGAAGTCGAGGATGTCGTTGACGACCGTCAGGAGCGCAGAGCCCGCGCTTTGGATACGCTCGCCATACTGCAGGGCTGTCGGCCCAAGTTCCGGCTGCTCCAGCAGAAGGTCGGCATAGCCGATCACGCCGTTCAACGGCGTCCTGATCTCGTGGCTCATCGCTGCCAGGAACTCGGTTTTGGCCGCGTTGGTGCGCTCCGCGCGCTGTCGGCCGGTCTGCTCGCGCAGGCGCACCAACAGGAACGCGCCGAGCAGCGCGCAGCCCAGTGCCAGGCCGCCCGTCAGGATGGCGACGAGGGTGGCCGTTTCCAGGCTCGCTTTCTCGTCCGCCCAGCGCTGGTCCAACATCAAAGTCGCGCGTGCGCGCAGCGCCCGCACGACAGTTTCGATCTGCTCCATAAACTGCTGGCCAGAATCGTTGCGCACGATCCGCAGCGCCGCTTCCCGATCCTCGGCGGCGAGTGTGACTGTCTTCCCCAACTCGGCCAGTTTGTCGAAGATGACCGCACGCAGATCACGCACGAGCTCACGCATCTCGTGGTCGTGCACCAGATCGGTGAGCCCCTGCAGATTGGCCAAGACGCGAGGCACGCCGGCTTCGTAGGTGACGAGGTAGCGCTTGTGTCCGGTCAGTAGGTAGCCGCGCTGACCTGTCTCGGCCGCACGCACGCTCTCCAAGGTGTCACCGATGAGGTTCAAGACGTTCGACAGGCGGGCAACCTCAGCCCGGATCTCGGCCAGATGGCGGACGTTCAGCCATAGCGTGCCGGCGCTGATGAGGACCAGCATCAGCGCGGCCAGCAGGGCGCTGATCCCGACACCGGCGACGCTGCGGTGGCTCAAAGACCGGACGAGGTGACGCATGAAACTGTCCTCGAATTCCGGTTGGCTGACAGCGGATGCTGAATCAGATACGCGAAGCTGGTTAAGAGCTTCAGACGGACCCGAATTAGCGGATCGCGAGGGCATGGATACTCTTGCGCCAAGCCATCGCTGGGCTGTGGTCGAGCCGCTGCGGCCACCTGAGCCTGGGAAGCCGGAAGATGGGCGGCCGCGCCGCGGATCGTTGGGCGCTGGCGGGTATCTTCGTGGATCTGTGCACGGGATGCCGTGGAAGCACCTGCCGCGTTTCGGAGCGGGCTACAGCGGTAAGACGCGTTGGCAGCGGCTCGGTCCATGGCAGGCGGCTGGGATCTGCGCCGTCCTACACGGTTTGACGCTGAAGCAACTTCGGGACGCCGACTCGCACGACTACAGGCGCAGCTCGCGACAGCGCCAGCCCGCCAGCGAAAACGTATGCCGCTCCATCCGCAAGTGGTTCTGGCTCTGCTCGTAAGCGCGGTTCGCTAAACGTTTCCAATCTTCTGGCAGAGCCGTTCGCCAACACGGGGATCCGCGCGGCCTAAACCTAATGGACGGGTCGGCGTCGAGCGTCATTTTTCCCGGAGGCAGGGTGCGGCGACCCAGGCAATCGTGCGCAACGTCAACCAAGCGGCCACGGGTGCCGGCGCGGTGACCAGCAATATCGCCGGGGTGGCGCAGGCATCAGAAAAGAGGGGCGCGGCCGCCAGCTAAATGCTGTTGGCGGCCTCCGAGCTGTCGCACCAGTCCGAACACCTGATGGGCAAGATCGCGCGTTTTCTCGCCACCGTTCGGGCGGAGCAATACTGTGGGCAGTCGGAATATTTCTGTCATGTATGCCTTTTCGACTGCCCAAGATCCAACCGACACAAGCGGAAAGTGGTCTGCGGTAAGTCAACAGCAAGCGAAGGTGCCGAGCGACTGATGAACGGTCGTTTTGTGGAAGCGTCGAATGCGGTCCAGACGGCTGGTTTGAGTCGTTAGGCGTCTGTCCGCTTCTCAGGCCGGCCCACTCCGAAGCGGTCATTCCGCTTTCGGCCAGACTACGTCACGTCGGAGCGTCATCGCGCGCAAAACTGGACGTTCGGCTTGGCGCCCGTCCCGGCCATTCAGATTGATTCGACGACTTCCCGTAAGCGGACGCTACCGGCTGTGATCGGCCATTCGCATAAGGGCATTTTGCGATTGGCCGCAGTAGCGGGGTGTAGTCGCGCTCCCGCGCGAAAAGGACCGTTTTTGAGCGGTTTTTCAGCCACCCGCTAAACCCTTGCGAAATTTAGGGCTGGATCGCGCGAAAACGTGCGCTTATAATTATCGCATGAAAATCGGCTATGCCCGTGTCTCTACCGACGAGCAGACCCTCGCCTTGCAGCATGACGCGTTGCAGGCGGACGGGTGTGATGTCGTCTATGATGACAAGGGCGTTTCCGGCACCGCCATGAAGCGGCCAGGCCTCGCTGCCGCTCTGGCAGCAGCCAAGTCCGGCGACACGCTGACCGTCTGGCGGATCGACCGCCTCGGCCGCACCACGGCCGGGCTTGCCCTGCTTCTGGACGAGCTGCACGGGCGCGGCGTCGAGTTTCACTCGATCATGGACGGGATGGACACCCGCACGGCCGCAGGCAAGGCGCTCTACGGCATCATGAGCGTACTGGCGCAGCTAGAGCGCGACCTTATCTCCGAACGGACCAAGGCCGGGCTGAAAGCCGCCAAGCGGCGCGGCAAGCGGGCGGGCCGCCCGCCCTCGTTCACACCCGAGAAGCGCGAGCTGGCCGTCCGCCTCATCGAGGACGGCAAGGGCAGGGCGGAAATCGCCCGCATGATCGGCATAGCGCCTGCGACGCTACGCCGACACATTAACGCACCTGGCGCGAGGCTATAGCCAGCCATGGAGAGAGCGGAAAACATCAATCCGGGCATTCTGGCATGGGCGCGTAAGACGGCGGGCCTGTCCCTTGAGGACGCGGCCAGCAAGATCGGCATCCATCCGAGCGCTGCCAGCACCGCCGCTGAAAAGCTGGAAGCCTTGGAGAGCGGTCAGCGGTTTCCGACGCGGAACCAGCTCGCCAAGATCGCGAGCGTCTATCGCCGCCCGGTTGTCACCTTCTACCTCAAGCAGCCCCCGGCCCAAGCCTCGCGCGGCGAGGACTTCCGAACCCTGCCGTTCGAGGTGCTGCCGCGCGAGAGCGCCAAGCTGGACGCCTTGCTCCGGGACATCCGGGCGCGGCAGGAGATGGTCAAAAGTATCCTCGAAGACGAGGACGAGGCGACACCGCTCGACTTCGTTGGCTCCGCCACCGTCCAGCAGGGCGTCCAGGCCGTCATCGACAGCATCGCCGCAAAGCTGGAAATCCGGCTCGATACGCTAAGCCGCCGCAACGGCACCGCCGACGACCTGTTCAAGGACCTCCGCAGCCGGTCAGAACGCATCGGCGTTTTTGTCCTCCTTGTCGGGGACCTTGGATCGCATCACCACACGATCAGCGAGCGCGTGTTCCGGGGCTTTGCCATTGCCGATCGCGTTGCGCCGTTCGTGGTAATCAACGACCAGGACGCCAAGGCCGCGCGCGCTTTCACGCTGCTCCACGAGCTGGCGCATATCTGGCTGGGCCAGACCGGCGTGAGCGGCATGGTCGGAGAAGGCGAGGCCAAGACTCCCCAAGGTGCCATCGAGCAGTTCTGCAACGATGTCGCCGGGCGGTTCCTATTGCCCGACCAAGCCTTCGCCACCGAATTGGACTTCACCCCTGCCGATCTGCCGCGCGCCATGGCCGCCATCGCCAGAATGGCAGAGGCTTGGCGCGTCAGTGAGCCTATGGTTGCGCATCGTATGCGCCGCATGAAATGGATCAGCGGCTCGACCTACAGCGAGCTTGCCAGCCAATACGCCGCCCGCTGGCAGGGCCAGAAGGCGCGCGCTAAGGACGACGCCAAGGAGTCCGAAGGCGGACCTAGCTACTACACCGTCAAGCAGTTCAAGCTAGGTGCCGCGCTTGTCGGCCTGGTGCAGCGGTCCGTGCGCGATAATATCCTGTCGCACACCAAAGCCGCGAAAGTCCTGGGTGTCAGTCCGGGCGTCGTTGAGCCGCTTATCAAACGATACGAATATGCCAAGGGCGCTATGGTGCCCGGCATCGGGAGGGACTGATTGCTCTACCTCCTTGATGCGAACGTGTTGATCCGAGCGGATGAAGATTATTACGGCTTCGACCTTGTACCTCAGTTCTGGGATTGGCTGCTTAGCCAATGCCAGGCGGGGCATGTCAAAATGCCGCTCGAAATCTGGCAGGAAGTCTGCGGCTCGCGGACCCAGCTCGGCAAGTGGATCAACGACAAGGACGTAAAGGCCGCGCTGATCCTGGACGAGGAGGCCGATCCCGCGATCCTCGCCCATGTCCTCGACAACGGCTATGGGCCGAACCTCACGGACACCGAAATCGAGAAGATCGGTCAGGATATGTTTCTGGTCGCCTACGGCCTCGCCGCCGCCGACCGCACCGTTGTAACCAAGGAAATATCGAAGCCATCGAAGCAACGCGGCGGCCGGAAGGTCCCCGATGTCTGCGATACTCTCAAGCAGACTTGGACCAGAGACTTCGAGCTGTATCGCATTCTCGGGTTCAAGGCGTAATTTGCACCGGAAATCTGCACCAAAAAAGCCAAGCGGTTTCAACGTGTGCGGCGCGGTGCAGAAATCTTGAGTTTCGCACCACTCAACGTTGTCCCTCTGACTTTCAGGATTTAAGCGGTTCCGGCTGGATATCGTCGTCTACGATCTTCCGGAGGTGCTCGCGGACAACCTGGGCGCTGAACGGTTTGCTGATGAAGGTTGCGCCTTCGGGGAGGTCCCCCGGCTGTGGCCGCATCTCGCCCGAAGCCACCACAATGGCGATATGCGGCCAGCTCGCCGCAGTCTCACGGGCCAGCGCGAAGCCGTCGCGCCCACCACCCGGCATCTGCACATCCGTGAACAGGACATGCACGCTCGGATGATGCTGCCGGAGCATGTCCAGCGCATGATCGCCGTGATGCGCCTCGACCGGGGTGTAGCCTGCCTCTTCGAGGATATCGGCCGCATCCATGCGGATGAGCGCATCGTCGTCAGCAACGATTGCGAGCGGGCGAGAAAGGCGGGTTGGAGATGTCATTGCCTCTTTATAATGCGCCGCATGCCGCCGTTGTTTCCCGTGCTCACCCGCTCGTGCTGATGTATGTTAAGCCGCTCCTGGTGAATGAATTACAATATGTTTCTGCGCGGGCTTGAACCTTCGACGCTTTCTATCGAATGAAGGCGGCAGGACGTGAAATTCATTGCGGCGTGCTAGCTGTACAGGACTCGATCACCATTTATGAATTAACCCTGCGGGTCATGCCCCGCAGTCAGCGCATTCGCGTTATGGAGTTGCGCGGGCAAGCCGCTGCTCTGGCCATTCAGTTCGGTTACAGCGCAGAAGGTGGTGTGTTATCGACGCGACGAGATTATCCCGGCAGCAGCTTGAGGCCGAGATCAGCCGCTTGCAGGACTTGCTGAGGCAGGCCGGCATCGATCCCCGGATCAATTCCCAGAAGCAGTCAGATCCAGAGGGCGCACCTTCTACAGCACCTGCCATCAGCAGCATCGAAATCACCGCTGCCTGTGTTGCCAAGACTGCGACCAGCATGGCTGCAGGTCGCTCTGGTGCCGCCGATGATGCAGCCGCCGAACTGCGGGCCAACCAGCTGCACCTCAGGACGGTCATCGAGGCCGTCCCCATGGGTATCCTGCTCGCCGAAGCACCCTCCGGCCGCATCATCATGGGCAATGCCCGCACCCAGGAGGTTCTCGGTCATCCGCCGATCTATGCGAGCGGCCTAGGCGGTTACGCCGCCTACACCGGCTTCCATGCGGACGGCCGCCCGGTCGACGCGACGGAATGGCCGCTGGCCCGCATTGCCGGCGGCGCCGTCGATCGTGCCGAGCTGGAGGTCAATTATCTGCGCCCGGACGGATCGCTGACCTGGATCGGCGTGACCGGCGAGGCGATCAAGGGCAACGACGGGACGACGATCGGCGCGGTCGTCGTCTTCCGCAGCATCGACCGCCGCAAAATGGCCGAGGCGACCCAGGACCTCCTCAACCGGGAACTGAGCCATCGGCTTAAGAACACCCTTGCCATGGTGCAATCGATCGCCACGCAGACGTTGCGGAACGCACCCAGCCTTTCGGCGGCCCAGGAAGCCCTCGCGGCCCGCCTCGTGGCGCTCGGCAAAGCGCATGACGTGCTGCTGGCTGGCCATACCGAAAGCGCCAGCGTGTCCGCCGTGGTGCAGGGCGCGCTCGCCTTGCATGAGGATACCGCGACCCGGTTCCAGTTTTCCGGCCCGAGCCTGTTCATCGGGCCGAGCGCAGCCTTGATGCTGGGGCTGATGTTGCACGAGCTGGCGACCAACGCGGCCAAATACGGGGCGCTGTCCGTCGCCACCGGTCATGTCACCGTCGGATGGCGCGTGACAGGCGAGGACGGGGAAGCGCAGTTCTGTCTGGAATGGATCGAGCTGGGCGGGCCGCCCGTCACGCCGCCGGCCCGCAAAGGCTTTGGTTCGCGTCTCATCGAGCGGGGGATCGGCGGCGGCCGGGTCGTCATCGGCTATCCGTCCGAGGGCGTAACCTGCACCCTCAGCGTACCGCTGGCGGGGTTCCAGCTGCCGGAAGAGCAGAGCCTCGACCTAAAGCCTTGAGTTTCGCACCATGAGTCCGCTTGCGACCGAGGCTGTGTCAAAAGTCCCGTCTGAGATAGACTTGGGGCCTGATCTGCGGAGGCCAGCATGGGTCGGTTCGTCGAAGGGCAGGACCGTCGGCAGTCCTGGTTGCTGCCCAGTTCGCTGGACGACTATGTCACCGCGGACAATCCGGTTCGCGTGGTCGAGGTGTTTATCGACGAACTCGATCTGGGCGCCCTCGGCTTCACGCGCTTCGAGCCCGCAGCGACGGGGCGGCCTGCGTATGATCCGGCCACGCTTCTGAAGCTCTACCTCTACGGCTATCTCAACCGGGTGCCGTCGAGCCGTCGGCTCGAGCGGGAGGCACAGCGCAACATCGAGGTGATGTGGCTGACCGGTCGCTTGGCTCCCGATCACAAGACGATCGCCAACTTCAGGCGCGACAACGGGCCTGCGATCCAGGCGGCCTGCCGG
>NZ_JAKSYH010000257.1 GCF_022829295.1 Methylobacterium sp. J-088 | reverse complement strand
CCACCGACGCGGGCGCCGCCCCGTCCACGGACCCGCCCGGTCAGCCACCGGGCGGGCCCCGTAAAGGACGCCCCGGGATCGCTCCCGGGCCGCCGTGGACAGGTGGCGGCTAATGAGCACAAAATAGGAACATTGTCAAGTCGAGGAGGGGATTCTCAACCCATCGCGTGGTCGGAGCACGCGAGACGCTCTCCCGAGATGCCTCAGAACCGGACGGTGAAGTTGCCCTTCACGGCCTGGTCCTGCGCGCGGCTGCCGGTCTGGCCGGTATAGGCCACGCCGAGCGTCGCGTTCGGCGCCACCGCCAGATCCAGCCCGACCTGCGCCACCAGCGCGTCCCG
>NZ_JAKSYH010000252.1 GCF_022829295.1 Methylobacterium sp. J-088 | reverse complement strand
CGCCGTGCTGCTGCTCGATCAGGCCGGGTGGCACACCACCAGGAAACTCGTCGCGCCCGCCAACATCACCCTGCCGCCCCTGCCGGCCCGCCCCCCGAACTCAACCCGGTCGAGAACCTATGGCAGTTCATGCGCGACAACTGGCTCGGCAATCGGATCTTCGCATCCTACGCCGACATCCTCGACCACTGCTGCTACGCCTGGAACACCCTCATCGACCGACCCTGGCACATCATGTCCATCGGACTGCGCAAATGGGCCCAAGGGTTCTGATCAATGAGGGTTGGTATAACTCGCTTGTCAACGCCACCATTGATGAGAATAAATCAGAGGTTGATCTTGTTGCGTCTGGATCGAGCGAAGGCGTTTTTATTAAAAATCAGTTCAGTTATAAGACAGGTAGAGAGGCATACAGCAATAATGATGGCGTTGTGTATGTGCGAGATACCTACGGTGTTGGCGTTTATTTGAGACACGACCCGAGTTCGTCGCGCGGATTTCGCGTCCGGACAGCGTATCCGCGAACTGAAGGAGACTGATATGCAACAACCGCCTGAATTCAAAAAATTTTCACTCCAGTTTTACTCTGGCATATTGGAAGATGTTGAAAATGAAGAAGAATTAATTGATAGTGTTTTATCCCCATTTTCGGATCCACAACAACGAGCGCGACTACGTTCATATCTTGATGCCATAACTCGGGATGATATAGACGACCAAGAATTGCAGGCTATCTGGTGGTCATCTTCCGCAGACACGGTGTTTCGCGACAGCTATGGGCTACGTCAGCTTTTAAAAATGGCACGAGACCGAATTTAATCTTATTTCAGTAGTTAGCCCGCGCCAAAATGATGACCTGGCCCGATGACGCTTCAGAATTAGGGGCATACTAAGATGTCGATCGAGCCAAATGTCATCGCCCCATCCTTCCGCTGTGATGCTTACCTCGACCACCTCGTCGTCGTAGCGCCAGATCTTGCGGAAGGTGTCGCGCATATTCGCGACTGCCTCGGCCTTACCATGCCCGAGGGCGGCCGCCACCGCGAGATGGGCACCCGCAATCACCTGCTGCGCCTCGGCGAAGCGATGTTCCTGGAGGTGATCGCCGTCGATCCCGAAGCGCCTGCCCCACCCCACGCCCGCTGGTTCGGACTGAGCGACCCGGCACGCGTGCGGGCGGACTGGGAATCAGGCCGACGGCTGCGCGGCTTTGTCGCCCGCACGGACGATCTCGACGGCGTGCTCGCCGCTGATCCGAACCTTCTCGGGCAGGCTGCCACGATGACCCGTGGCGGCCTTTCGTGGCGCTTCGGCGTCCGCCCGGACGGGGCCTGGCCGGCGGACGGCGCTGCGCCGTACGTGCTGGATTGGGGACCGCGCGGCAGCCCAGCCCGGACGATGCCGGATCTCGGAGCCCGGCTCGATGCGCTTGTCCTTACGCATCCGGATCCAGACGCCGCGCGACAGCTTCATACTGCGCTCGGGCTGGCGGAGCCTCCGGAAATCGTACAGGGCGACGGCCCACGCTGGACCGCCCGGATCACGACGCCGTCCGGCTCCAGCGCGCTGACCTGACGGGCCAGCAGCCCGACTCCGTAGCCTCAGCTATGCGCAAAGATGTCCACCTCGGGCCAGCCGTCGAGGTCCAGGCGCGCGCGGGTCGGCAGGAAGGCGAAACAGGCGGCGGCGAGGTCGGTCCGGCCTTCCCGAGCTAGCATCGCGTCGAGCCGGTCGCGGGCCGTGTGAAGGTGGAGCACGTCCGAAGCCGCGTAATCGAGTTGCGCCTGTGACAGAGTCTCGGCGCCCCAATCCGAGGATTGCTGCTGCTTCGACAGGTCGACGCCCACGAGTTCGCGCACCACGTCCTTGAGCCCGTGGCGGTCGGTATAGGTGCGTGCGAGCTTCGAGGCGATCTTGGTGCAGTAGACCGGCTGCGGCATCACCCCGAGGGCCTTATAGAGCGCGGCGACGTCGAACCGCGCGAAGTGGAAGATCTTCAGCACACCCGGATCCGCCAGGACGCGCTTGAGCACCACGGGCTCCGGGCCGCTCTGCGGGATTTGCACCACGTCGGCGGTGCCGTCTCCGGTGGAGATCTGCACCACGCAGAGCCGGTCGCGATGGGGATTGAGCCCCAGCGTCTCTGTGTCGATGGCGACCGCCCGGCCCGCATCGTAATCGGCGGGCAGGTCACCGCGGTGGAGGCGTACGGTCGGGCTCGGCATCAATCTCGGACCTTGCGGGTTTCCGGCCGGTAGCATCGGTGCCAAGTGTCAGCAAGTAAGCGACGAGGAGACGGGCATGACGGCGGCGGAGGTGATCGCGACCCTGGGGCTGAAGCCGCACCCGGAGGGCGGCCACTACCGCGAGACCTTTCGCGATCCGCACACCGTCAATGGACGCTCGGTCGGCACGGCGATCTATTTCCTGCTCGATGTCGGCGAGGTCTCGGCCTGGCACCGGGTCGACGCCGCCGAGATCTGGCACTGGCACGCCGGGGCGCCGCTGGTGATCACCACGAGCCCGAACGGGCACGATGCCGAGGCTCGGCATCTCGGGCCGGACCTCGCCGCCGGCCAGCGCCCGCAATGCGTGGTCCCGGCGGGCCATTGGCAGACCGCCACCAGCCTCGGCGCCTGGACGCTGGTGGGCTGCACGGTCTCGCCGGGCTTCGAGTTTTCGGGATTCGAGATGGCGCCGCCGGATTGGCGGCCGACGCCGCGGGGTTAGGTCTGTTTCGGCGTAGCCCGGGAAGCCCCCACCGCCGTCAGCGCGCCGGCCACGATCAGCAGGCAGGCGAGCGCCAGGGCTGGCCCCGGGCTGGCATAGCCCGTGACCACAAGGATCAGCGTCGAGAGAACCGGCGCCGCGTAGGCCGTGACGCCGAGCAGCCGGACGTCGCCGCGCTTGCAGCCGATATCCCAGAGATAGAAGGCAGCCCCGACCGGTCCCAGCCCGAGCAGCAGCACCGTGCCCCACTGGATCGCGTCGGCCGGCCAGATCGTCGTCTCGAAGACGAGGTGGCAAACGAGGCTGAGCGCGGCCGTCGCCAGGCAGAAGCCCGCAACCGCATCGGTCGGCACCTGTCCAACCCTTGCCGAGAGAACCGAATAGCCGGCCCATACGAAGGCTGCCGCGAAGGAGGCCGCGTAGCCGGGCAGCGCCCCGGCGGGGAAGTCGAGATCGCCCCGTCCGGCGAACAGGGCCGCGACGCCGGCGAGACCCAGGAGCGCACCGGCGAGGTGGCCCGGACGCAGCCCCTCGGATCCCGGCAGGCGGGCGGAGAACAGCACGATCAGCAGCGGCCAGAGATAGTTGATCAGTCCGGCCTCGGCCGGCGGCGCGAGGCGCAGGGCGCTGAAGTAGAGGGCGTGATAACCGAACAATCCCCCGACCCCGAGCAGCCAGACCGGCCAGGGTTGGAGCAGCGCGCGGGCGCGGGCCGGACGCGCGATCCAGACGGCACAGCCGCACAGGCCGCCGAGCAGAAACGTGATGGCGGCGAGCTGGAACGGGGGCACGGCGCCCGACGCCGCCGTAAACAGGGCGAGGAGCGACCAGAGCGCGATCGCGCCGAAGCCCGCCAGGGTCGCGGCGGAGCGGCTCATTGGGCGGGACGTTATCGGCACGGATCCACTCATGACCGGCCGCTACCATGCGGGGCTCTGAGTCGGCGAGCGGGCCACGTCGCTATCACCGCCCAGGACCTGTACCCGCGCGGGCCGTGCGCGCTCGGCTCGGCCTGATCGCATGGCGCCTGCAGCGCTCCCGCCCGCTGAAGGATGGCGGCTACGATCATCGATCGCTCGAGCCGGTCGTGACCGGGGACGGCGTCATCCTCCGACTGCCATGCGGGCAGGTCGGCGTCACGGACGTCTTCTCCGGCCTGCCCACGACGATTGTCTCGGCCGACTGCGTCGGCACGCCGTCAGTGCGGCTCAGTCGGCCCACAGGGCCACCAGGGAGAAAAAGCCGGCCATCAGGACGTTGACGACGAGGATGCCGGCGATGATCAGGGCGAGCGTCATGGTGGCCTCCGAAGCGGGGCAATCGGGCGGGACATGTGGATTCGAGCGCGGCCCGGTCTTCTGGGACCCCCGCCGCGGGGGTCGGTGGCCGCTTCAGTGTGGGTTGATCACCCGCATGAGATCGGCGAGGTAATCGACGTTCAGCGGCGTCCAGCCGAGCCGGCGCCGGATCAGGCTGTAGACCGTGCAGAGCACGGCAACCGAGCCGATGACGGCCAGCGTGAACCAGTGTATGTCGCCGGTGCCGAAGCCGACCGCGACGCCGATCAGGGTCGTCGTCACGAAGATGATCCGGCTCGGGTTGGCCGGGCCGCGCGGCGTCACGTCAGACATGGGAACCTCCCTCGATCCGGATCAGCGGGCGCGGCAGTTGGGGCCGTACCAAGTCATGGTCCGGTGATCCATGCCGCCGTCATACGATGCGCCGCAGACGGGAAAGCGCGTGTCGCCGGTCCGCTGGAGGCTCATCGCCTTGTAGAGGTCACGCTGGGCCTCGCGGCGTCGGCTTTGCTCGGCGCGCTGGGCCTGCCAGTACCGGTTGGTGGCGGCCTCCGCGGCCGCGCGGTCCTGATGGAGGCCCATCATGCACTCCGCGAACGCGTCGGTGCCGGGCTCGAAGCCGAAGCCGAAGCATTGGTTCTGATCCATCGCGTGCCGCTCCTGCGGCGTGACGCAGGCGGCGAGCCCCAGGGTGCAGGCGGCGGCCAGCGCGATCTTTGCGGCGGTCGGGAGCCGCCAAGCGTGCCGGCCGCCCGTTTCACCGCCGCACTGCACAGACGTAACTTCGTTCTCGAAAACAGACTGAACGGAAAATTTACCGTAAAATCTTTGCGTCATCACCCACGCGGCCCCGTTTTACTATCGGCGCGGACATCCGCGGCGCGATGGAACGAGACCTATACCGGCACGTCCGGTTTGTTCGTGCCCCAGAGCACGTGAACAATCTGTTCCCGGACAACCCGCCCTGCGCATCCGCCTGATATGCAGATGACTGTGAGACCGAGACGCAACGGTAATCACGGAAGCTGGCGCGTTACCAATTTATATAAATTTTTACCGAACAGAAAAGCTGCTCTTAGGGTTGTTGCGCCGATAGATACTATACTTGTAGCATAAATACACGAGATATACCGACGAGCCCAAGTTCAGACATGACGACATGCGCATCGCAACCGCAGGCGAACGCACACGGTCAGCCCATTCGAGGGGGCTTTGGCCGGAAGGCGGGGGACGGATACGAAGCGAACGGGCTTCGGCGCCTTTTGGGGCCGGCCGTCGCGCATAGCCTGGCAAAGCTTCGCCGGAAGCGGGCGCGCCGGCGTGAAGCGGCGCGCCCGGGTACGATCAGACGAAGTGCTGACCGCCGTTGATGGTCAGCGTCGAGCCGTTCACGAAGCCGGCCTCGTCGCTCGCCAGATACTCGACCGCATGCGCGATCTCGTCGGCCTCGCCGAGACGGCCGGTGGGGATCGTGGAGATGATCTTGTTGCGGATCTCCTCCGCCACAGCCATCACCATCTCGGTGGCGATATAGCCCGGCGCCACCACGTTGACGGTGATGCCCTTGGACGCGCTTTCCTGCGCGAGCGCCTTGGCGAAGCCGATCACGCCGGCCTTGGCAGCCGAGTAGTTGGCCTGGCCAGCCTGGCCCTTCTGACCGTTGATCGACGAGATGATGATGATGCGGCCGAAGTTGCGGCTGCGCATGCCCTCGATCAGCGGGCGCGTGCAGGTGAACATCGAGTCGAGGTTGGTCTTGATGACCTGCTGCCACTTCTCGAAGGTCATCTTGTGGAAGGCGCCGTCTCGGGTGATGCCGGCGTTGTTGACGAGGATGTCGATCGGGCCGACCTCGGCCTCGATCGCCTTGATCCCGGCCTCGCAGCTTGCGAGATCACCCACGTCGAACTTGAAGACCGGGATACCGGTCTCGGCTTTGAAGGCGTTGGCGGCTTCGTCGTTGCCGGCGTAATTGGCGGCGACCTTGTAGCCCTTGTCCTTCAGCCGCTTCGAGATCGCCGCGCCGATACCGCGGGTGCCGCCTGTGACCAGGGCGACGCGTCCTTGAGTCATTCTTGTTTCCTCCTGTTCGCATCTCGTGATGCCGCGTGCGGATGGCGTCCGCACGCGAATTTTTGTGATCTTGGCTTTAAGTCTTAGTTGTCGAGAAACCGCCGTTACAGAGCGATCAGGTCCGCTCGACGCACATCGCCACGCCCATGCCGCCGCCGATGCACAGGGTGGCGAGGCCCTTCTTGGCGTCGCGCCGCTTCATCTCGTGCAGCAGCGTGACGAGGACGCGGGCGCCCGAGGCACCGATCGGGTGGCCGATGGCGATGGCGCCGCCATTGACGTTCACCTTCGCGTCGTCCCAGCCCATGTCCTTGTTCACCGCGAGCGCCTGGGCCGCGAAAGCCTCGTTGGCCTCGATCAGGTCGAGGTCGGACGGCTTCCAGCCGGCCTTCTCCAGGGCCTTGCGGGAGGCCGGGATCGGGCCGGTGCCCATCACCTTCGGATCGACGCCCGCCGTCGCCCAGGACTTGATCCGGGCGAGCGGGGTGAGGCCGCGGCGCTCGGCCTCCGAGGCCGACATCAGCACGAGGGCCGCCGCGCCGTCGTTGAGGCCGGACGCGTTGGCGGCCGTCACCGTACCCTCCTTGGAGAAGGCGGGCTTCAGCTTGGCCATCGCCTCCACGGTGGCCCCCTCGCGGATGTACTCGTCGGCATCGACGATCGTGTCGCCCTTCCGGCCCGGCACGGTCACGGGGACGATCTCGTCCTTGAAGCGGCCTTCCTTGCGGGCCGCCTCGGCCTTGTTCTGCGAGCGGGTCGCGAACTGGTCCTGCTGCTCGCGGGTGAGCTGGAAGGCCTGGGCGACGTTCTCGGCGGTCTGGCCCATGTGGTAGCCGTTGAAGGCGTCCCAGAGGCCGTCCTTGATCATGGTGTCGATGAGCTTCACGTCGCCCATCTTCTGGCCGGCCCGCAGGTACTGCGCGTGGGGCGAGAGCGACATCGATTCCTGGCCACCGGCCACGATGATCTTGGCATCGCCGTTGGCGATCTGCTGCATGCCGATCGCGACCGTGCGCAGGCCCGATCCGCAAACCTGATTGAGGCCCCAGGCGGTTGCCGCTTCGGGGATGCCGGCCTTGATGGCGGCTTGGCGCGCCGGGTTCTGGCCGGCGCCGGCGGTGAGCACCTGACCGAAGATCACCTCGTCGACCTCGTCGGGCGAAACCTTGGCGCGCTCGAGGGCGGCCTTGATTGCGGTCGCACCGAGCTCGTGAGCCGGCACTGCCCCGAAGGCGCCGCCGAACGAGCCGACGGGCGTGCGCGCCGCCCCGACGATGACGATCTCTTCGCTGGCTGCCATGTTGCGTTCTCCTCTCGCGAGCCGGCGCGCCTTCCGGGGCGCGCTCTGTGCTGGCACTGGGATGAAGGGCGTGACATCGGCGAAGTCAAGATTGCGCATCGGACCTTGAAATGATGCCGATGTCGCGTCCGCGAGACTGAAATGTCGCTTGGCCGCGGCGAGGCCTGCATTATTCTGCGTTGAACAGATGCAGTTTGCTGTTTTCTGCGCCGGGGGAAGGCTTTAAGGATCGTGCTGCGGGCGCGAAGATGATCCCGCAGGGCCGCATCGCGCGGACCCTCAAGTCCCGAGGTCGCAAGTCGAGAAAGGCCGTTCCCGATGGCGGATACCGTCAAGGCCACACAGACCGTCATCAAAAAGTATGCGAACCGGCGCCTCTACCACACCGGCACCTCGACCTACGTGACGCTGGAGGACCTCTCCACGATGGTCCAGAACGGCGAAGACTTCATCGTGTATGACGCCCGCACCGGCGACGACATCACCCGCTCCGTGCTCACGCAGATCATCTTCGAGCAGGAGAACAAGGCCGGCGCCGAGAACCTGCTGCCGGTGGCGTTCCTGCGCCAGCTGATCCGCTTCTATGGCGACAGCATGCGCACCATGGTGCCGAGCTTCCTGGAATTCTCCATGGCGAATTTCGCCAAGGACCAGGACGGGCTGCGCGAAAAATTCGCGCACAGCTTCGGCCCGGCCGCGTTCCAGAACGCGATCGAGCAGTCGGTTCGCACCAATATGAACTTCTTCGGCGACGCGATGAAGATGTTCACGGGCTTCGCACCACCCGGCGGGGCACAGCCGGCTCCGTCGACCGCTCCTGCGCCCTACGGTGGCGGCGAGCTCGACGACCTGAAGCGGCAGATGCTGGAGATGCAGCAGCGCCTGGAGGCGTTGGCGAAGAAATAATCGCTCGCCCGGCGCGGCCGAATAGAAGTTGACGAACTCTTAATATCGGTATCACCCTTGCGACACCGGCATGGAAACGTGCGGAGCGTGTCGCGATGGTGCGAGTCGAAACAGGCAATCGTCTCGGCCCGGCACAGGTCAGGGCTGTGCGGGCAGCGCCCGGCGCCACGGAGGGTGTCAGGGCTGAGACCGCGCGCCCGGTCGGACGCTCGCTCGTCGTCATCGATGGGGGACGCCCGGAGGGGCGTGAGCGGGCCGTGCCGGCGGAGCGCGCGGCCCTGGGTCAGTCCCGTGCCGGCTTCATCACGCAGCTGCTGACGGCCGATGACCCGACGCTACATCCGTCACGCCTGGAACGGACCCGGGTAGCTGCGGCGTGTTACGCGGAGGCCGCGCGGCGCCTCGCCTGAGGCGCCGCGAGAGATCTCAAGCCTCGGCGGACTTCACCTTGAGAACCTGACGGCCGCGGTACATGCCGGTCTTCAGGTCGATGTGGTGCGGACGGCGCAGCTCGCCCGAATCCTTGTCCTCGACATAGGTCGGCGCCTTGAGGGCGTCGGCCGAGCGGCGCATGCCGCGGCGGGAGGGAGAGGTCTTTCGCTTCGGGACGGCCATGGTGTGATCCTTCGTGACGCCGCGGACAAAGCGGCGCCCGGGCGGCTCCCCAATCGAGGATCGCCACGCGCACCGCGGGATACGGATGAGGGCGCGCTTATAGCTGGGGCGTCAGCCCGTGGCTAGAGCATCGTCCCGAAAGGTGGTGTCCGGTTCCCGGAAAACGACGATGCGGATCAAAAGGCCGTTATCCCGACCGGACTTCCGAACCGGGATGCGGGACACAACCGTTAAGCGCGGGTTCAAATGCGACGGCGCAGATCTGCGCTGCCGGTGCCGCGCAGCGGGCCGTGACTTTTCGGGAGAACGCCATGGCTTCCTCCACCAAGACCCTCGCACTGCTCGCCCTCCTCTCGAGCCTCGTGGCCGGACCCGTCCTGGCCCAGACCCCCGCTCCGCAGGCGCCCGCCACGGCGGCTCCGACCGTCCCTGCCCGGCCCACGGCGCCGAGCGCTCCGGTCGCCGGCTCGCCGAACGCCGCGAAGACGGCCTTGATCGACCTCAACAGTGCCAGCACCGAGGAACTCGATGCCCTGCCCGGCATTGGCGCGGCCCGCGCGGCCGCGATCATCAAGGGCCGTCCCTATCGGGGCAAGGACGATCTCGTCACGAAGAAGATCGTCCCGAAGAACGTCTATGACGGCATCAAGGACAAGGTCATCGCCAAGCAGAAGTAGCCAGCTCCGGCCGTGCCCGATCGCGTAGCAATCGCGCACGGCGCCGAGCCTTTGATGTGACGCGCGCTCTGGCGCCGAACCGGTAACGACTTCGGCGAAGAACGCTTTACTCGGCGATTGCCCCCTGGGGCATGGAAAAGCCCGGGGGCGTCTTCTCGGCCGCCGCTTTGGGCGGCGCGCGCTTCGCGGGGGCCTTCTTCCGGGCCTCTGCCTTCGGCGGAGCCTTCACGGCGGGCGGCGTCTCACAGGCGCGGAACGTGAGCTGCGCCAAAGGGGCACCCTCCTCGCTGACGATCGTCATCGAATCGGGCAGGTTCGGCAGGGTCGGCTGCCACTTGATCGGACCACCCAGCATCGCCTCGATCGCCGCCGGGGCGCTCCCCCGCCGCAACGCCGTAAAATCCGGGCCATACGCGGTGGCGACCTTCCCGGCGATCACGACCAGCAGCACCTCGTTCACCTCGGGCGTCAGCGGCCTCAACGGGTTGGTGGTCTGGACCTGCCCGGCCCGGGCGACCACCATCTTGAAGGCCTTGCCGTTCTCGAAACGCGCCGCGCTGGCCCCGCAGGGCTGCCCGGGCGGGAGGCCGGGCGACGGCGTCGGTTCGTTCGAGGCCGGGGCCGCAGGCGCTTGAACGGGCGGCACCTGGATCGTCGGCGCCTGAGCAGGCGCAGCCGGGACTTGCTGCGCCGGCGCGGCCCAAGCCGCAGGTCCGATCGACAGGGGAAGCGACACGGCAAGCAACAGGGCGGTGCCCCTACGGGTCGGCGACGTCATCGGCTGGATTCCGGAGAATCGCGCCGGGCCGGTTGGGCGCGCCCTGGTCTGGTCAGGGCTCTGATCGGTTCCAATTCGAACGCCTCCAAATCGAGCACGTGCGGATCGGGCAGCCTCTGATCGAGGACCTGCGCCGTCCGATCGATCGGAGTGCTGCGCGGGCCGACCGTGCCGAGGAACAGGTCTTCATCCTCCGAATCAAGCTCGGAGTGCATGCGCAGGGGTTCGCGCCGGCCCCGGGCCGCCATCGCGGCGACGGCTACGATGGCGGCGACGAAGATCAGTATCGCCAGGATGATGATCAGGCGCTCCATGAGGCCGGCAGCTCTAACCCGGTCACTCGGCCGCCGCCAGCCCGGGCTACGCGGAACGCTCCTTGCGTGGCCGATCGCACCGGGTCAATGCGGACTGACCGGAGCCGGAACCGATCGATGCAGCACGAGCCGAGCCGCAAGCCCGAGGATCTTGAGGATCACCTCCTCGGACTGATCGAGGCCGCCCGGGACCAAGCGCGGGAGGATCCGTTCCGCAATCCCGTTCTGGCCGTGACCCTGGCGATCACCCGTCGGTTCGACCGGGGCGAGATCTCGGCGGACGATCTCGGCCCCCTGTTCGCCCGGCTGCGCGCGGAATCCCTGACGGCGCGAGCGGCGCGGCTGCGCAGCTATGTCGGGCTCGCGACCGGGCCCGTCGACCCGGCGGCCGCGGTCCCGGCCCGCCTGGTGACGGCGGCGGATGACGGTCACGACGGCTTCGACCGCTTCGCGGCCTTCATCCATCGCACCGCTTTCGCGGTTGTGTTCACGGCGCACCCGACCTTCGGCATGCCGCGGGTCGTGGCGAACCTTCTCGCCGAGGCCGCCAGCCTGCCCGACGCGGCCGCCGGTGCCGCGCTGATCGAGCGTGCCGCCGCCCTCTCCACCCGGCCCGACGCGCCCATCACTTTGGATGTGGAGTTCGAGCAGGCCTGCGCGGCGGCCAATAACGGGCGTCTGGCGCTCGACGCCTTCAACGGCGCCCTCCTCGACGCCGCCCGCGCCCGCTGGCCGGAGCGCTGGACCGAGCTGACGCCCCGCCCGTTCGCGATCGCGAGTTGGGTCGGCTGCGACACCGACGGGCGCACCGATATCGGCTGGTGGGACACCCTGCGCTACCGGCTGATCTCGAAGCGCATGCAGTTCGACCGGGTCATGCGCGAGCTCCCCGGGACCGCCGGCTGCCGCACGGTTCGGGCGCTCGCCGAGGACGCGCTGGCGGCGGTGAACCGCCAGCTCGCGGTGGCGCCGCGGCTCGGCGAAAAGCCCTCCCTCGAATCCGTGCACCGCTTCGCGCTGGCGTTGATCATCGAGCGCGAGCGCGCCCAGACCGATGCGGGCGCCCTGGTGGCGGGCCTCACGGCGGCGCTGGAGACCGCCGACGACGCGGCCGACAAGCGCCGGATCGCCATCCTGCGCGCCGGCGTCGCGACGCACGGGCTCTCGAACGCCCTGCCGCACTTCCGGCTCAACGCCAGCCAGATCCACAACGCGGTGCGCCGGGTGATCGACCTCGAAGGCGAGCCCGCCGACGCGGCCCGCCGCCGCTCGCACCTCGCGACCATCCACGCGCTCCTGAACGATGTGCGGCCGGTGGCGGTGGATTTCGGCGCGCTCGCCGCCGAGCGGGCCTCGGCCGCCCGGCTGATGATGACGATCGCGCAGATCCTGAAGCACGTCGACGGCACCCATCCGGTGCGCTTCCTCATCGCCGAGACCGAGACCGGCTACACGCTGCTCGCCGCCCTGTGGCTCGCGCGCCACTACGGCATCGCCGACAAGCTCGAGATCACGCCGCTGTTCGAGACGGCGAGCGCCCTGGAGCAGGGCATCCGGGTGCTCGACGATGCGCTGCGCAATCCGCACTGGCGCCAGTATCTCAAGCGCATCGGCCGGCTGACCGTGCAGTTCGGGTACTCGGATTCGGGGCGCTACGTCGGCCAGCTCGCCGCCACCTTCTGGATCGAGCGGCTGCGCCTGCGCATCACCGAGATGCTGGTTCAGAACGGCCTCGCCGATATCGAGCTCGCGATCTTCGACACGCACGGCGAATCGATCGGGCGCGGCGCCCATCCGACCTCCCTGCGCGACCGCCTCGCCTATCTCGCACCCGAGGATGCCCGGGATCGCGCCCGCAAAGCCGGCATCAAGGTCCGGCTCGAATCGAGCTTCCAGGGTACCGACGGCTACCTGCTCTTCGGGACTGAGGCTCTGGCCGAGGCCAGCGTCGCGCGCATCGCCGAGCACGTCTACGCCCTCGACATCGCGGAGGACGATTCCTTCGCGGATTACGCCCTCGGCGACGAGGATGCGGGGGCGGACGCGAAGGACGACCCGATCTATTCCGAGCCCGACTTCGCCCTCGAATTCTTCACCGCGGCCCGCCAGGACATGGAGGCGCTGGTGGACGATCCGGGCTACGCGGCGCTGCTCGGCACCTTCGGCCCGAGCCTGATCGACCGCACCGGCTCGCGTCCGGTGGCGCGCCAGAGCGACAATGGCGGCCCGGCCCGCATCACCCACCCACGCCAGATGCGGGCGATTCCCAACAACGCGATCCTGCACCAGCTCGGCTTCCTGGCGAACGCCCTCCACGGGATCGGCCGGGCCGCCCAGCGTGGACCCGACCTGTTCCGCGACCTGCGCCGCGACTCGGTGCGCTTCTCCCGGGCCTTCCGGCTCGTGCAGCACGCCGCCTCGGTGGGCGATCTCGACGTGATGCGCGCTTATATCGACACCCTCGACCCGGCCGTGTGGCTGGAGCGGGCGCGGCGCACACAGAAGGATTTCCGCCGGGACGAGCTGGTGGTGATCGCGGGCGCCCTGGAACGGCTCGATCTCGCCTCCGCGCTGCGCAGCCTGTTCGGGCGCCTGACCCGCGACTGGCTGGACCTGACGGCGGCGGCGCCGGACCTGCCCGTCATGTCGGCGCGGCTGACACTGCTCCACGCCCTGCGGCTGGCGCTGATCCACCGGATCTGGTTCCTGGCGGTCCACATCCCGGGCTTCCGGCCGCAGGCGGGCATCTCCCGCGAGCAGCTGCTGGAGCGCTTCCTGCGCCTCGACATCGACGGCTGCCTGAAGCTCCTCGACGAGATCTTCCCGGTCACGCCGGATCCGACGCTGGGTCTGAACTTCGGCGAACCGGCGGGCCCGCGGGATGTCGGCACCTATGAGGCCGAGCACGCCAACCTGTTCCAGCCGATCCGCCGGATGTTCGATCAGGTGCGGGAGATCTCAGGCATGATCCAGCACGAGGTGGGGGCGTTCGGGTAGGTCCGAGCGGGTGACAGGCCGATCGCCGGGGCCGGGCCGGCGATCGTAAACCTGGGCGCTTCAGCAATGCCGCACGCAGGCCCCGGCGTCTGGTCGAGGTCCCGCGCCATCAGTTCTGGTCTGGAGGCGGCTTTGGGCGGTTTGCTGCCGGTCCGCTGATGGACCGCAAAGCATGATCGCAGACGTCGTCTTCACGTCCGCCTACGACGGGTCTCAGACGGCGCGTTGCTTACGGTGCGGGGTCGGCGGCCTCGGAGGAGGCGGCGCTCGGCGGATGCCGGCATCACCAGCGGCGAGGCTGGGCGGGTCGGTTACGGGTTGCTGGCGATTTTGCGTCGGGCTGACTGCCGATCCGGCGCAGCACGCGACAGAGCTGCTCGGCCGAGTAGGGCTTGTGCAGCAACTCAAAGCCATGGCTGCCCTCCTCGGCCAGAACGTGGCTGTACCCGGAGGTGAGCACGACCGGCAGGTGCGGCAGGCGGCTTCGCAGCACCTCCGCCAACGCGATCCCGCCCATGCCGGGCATCACCACATCCGAGAACACGGCATCGAACCCGTCGCCGTCTGCCCCAAGACGGTCCAGCGCCGCCTCGGCGTTGGCCGCCCATTCGGTCGCGTAGCCGAGATCGTGCAGGATCTGGGTGGCAAAGCGGCCAACCTCGACGTTGTCCTCGACCACCAGGATGCGTCGGCCCGCCCCATCGATCGAGGCGTCGAGGATCTGCGGCTCGCGGGTCGGCTGGGCCGGCGCGGCGACCTGGGGCAGGTACAGCGTGAAGGTGGTGCCTGTCCCCAACGCACTCACCACGTCGATGTCGCCGCCGGATTGCTTGGCGAACCCGAACACCTGGGACAGGCCCAGCCCGGTTCCCTTTCCGACCTCCTTGGTCGTGAAGAACGGCTCGAAGATCCGGTCGATCTGCTCCGCCGGGATGCCCATACCGGTGTCGGTAAGCGACACCGCGGTGAAGTGACTGCGCGAGCCGGCATGGCCGCGGATCCCCGGCATCGGCGCGTCGCAAGCCAACCGCAGCGTCAGGGACCCCTCGCCATCCATCGCGTCGCGGGCATTGACGGCCATGTTCACCAGCGCCGTCTCGAACTGGCTACGGTCGCAGTGGATGAAGCACGTGCCTTCGGGCAGATCGACGGCGACGTGGATGCGGGACCCGGTGATGGTGTCGAGCATATCGGCGACGCCGCGTAGGCAGTCACCGACCTCGAAGGTCTCGGGCTTGAGCGCCTGCCGCCGGGCGAAGGCGAGGAGCTGACCGGTGAGCTTGGCCGCGCGATCCACGGTGTCGGAAACCGCGTCCATGTAGCGTCGGCGCCGATCCTCGGCGAGATCCGGACGACGCAGGAAGTCCACCGACGAGCGGATGATGGTGAGCAGGTTGTTGAAATCGTGCGCCACGCCGCCGGTGAGCTGGCCGACGGCTTCCATCTTCTGGGACTGCCGCAGGGCCTCTTCGGCGATCGCGCGCTCGTCAACCGCCTCGGCGATCCGGCTCTCCAGCGTCGCGTTCAGCTCGCGCAGCTGCGTTTCGCGCGTGTGCAGCTCGTCGAGCCGCCCCCGTGCCTCGTACTGACGCCTCCGGCCGCGCAGGGCGGTCGCTGCGACGCTGATCAGTGTCGTCGGATGGAACGGCCGCTCCAGGAAGCTGACGTTGCCGAGGATGCGCGACAACCGGGTCGCGGTCGGGTTCCGGTCCACACCACCCTGACGGGTGAGCATGATGAACGGCATGTCCGACCATGCCGGCTGCCCGGAGATCCAATGGTCGAGCCCGGTGAGGTCGGCGGTCCGGACCGCCTCCTCGGTGATCAGCACCGCACCGGCGGTCTCGCCGAGCGCGTGCACCAGTTCGGGTAGGCCGGGGACGATCACCGCGGTGAGGCCAGCCCCTTCGAGCAGCGCCTGGGCCAGTTTAGCGTCACGTCCGTGCGGTGCCAGGATGAGAATGTGCTCGGATGGTGCCTCGTGCGGCGGCGTCACGACAGGTCGCTGCCGTGCAGCTCCGTGTCACCATCGCGCTGGATCAACTCCGGCGTGCCGCGCAGGACACCTTGAAAACCCTGCAGCGGCTCGCCGACCTGCAGGCCGGTGCTGGTGATGCGGTACTCGCGGATCGTGTCCTCGTGCGCGCCGGTGCGCTTCTTCACCACCGAGATCGCGCGGCGAACCGTCCCGACGGCCTCGAAGTAGCGCAACAGCACGACGGTGTCGGCGAGGTAGGTGATGTCGACCGGGCTCTTCATATCGCCGACCAGCCCATGCTGGGCGACCGTCAAAAAGGTCGTGGCACCCTGGCGGTTGAGGTACTGCAGCAACTCGTGGACGTGCAGGATCGGCACGCCCTCGCCGAGCATCGCAGCCCGGTAGCCGTTGAGGCTATCGATCACCACGGTCTTGGCCTGCGCTTCGTCGACCTGCCGACGCACGAGGTGGGCAAACTCGCCCGGCGACAGCTCGGCGGCGTCGACCTGCTCGATCGTCAGCAGACCCTGGTCACGCAGACCGGCGAGATCGAAGCCCATCGCCTTGGTGCGCTCCAGCAAAAGCCCGAGTTCCTCGTCGAACACGAACATCGCCGCCTTCTCGCCCCGTGCGGCCGCGGCGGCGACGTACTGGACCGTGAGCAGGGATTTACCCGCGCCGGCCGGCCCGAGCAGCAGGGTGCTCGACCCGGTCTCGACGCCGCCGCCAAGGAGGGCGTCGAGTTCGGGGATGCCGCTGCGCACCGTATCGCGGGCGAACGTGGTCTTGTGCTCCAGGGCGATGAGGCGCGGAAAAACCTCCACGCCGCCGGTGGCGATGTTGAAATCGTGGTAGCCGCCGCGGAAGCGTTGCCCGCGGTACTTCATCACCCGAAGCCGCCGACGCTCGGCGCCGTAATCGGGCGCCAGCTCCTCCAGGCGGATCACCGCGTGGGCGACGCTGTGCACGGTTTTGTCCAGTGCATCCGCGGTGAGGTCGTCGAGCAGCAGCATGGTCGTGTTTTGTTTGGCGAAGTAGTGCTTCAGCGCCAGGATCTGCCGTCGGTAACGCAACGAGCTACCGGCGAGCAGGCGGATCTCGGACAGGCTGTCGAGCACGACGCGGGCGGGCTTCACCGCATCGACCTGCTCGAAGACCGCCCGTGTCGCCTCGCCGAGTTCGAGGTCCGAGGCGTACAGCAGGGTCTGCTGCTGCTCGGCATCGAGCAGGCTCTCGGGCGGGATCAGCTCATAGATCGTGACCGCCTCGGGCAAGCTCCAGCCGTGCGAGTGGGCGGTCTCGTGCAGCTCGTCGGTCGTCTCGGACAGGCTGATGTACAGGCCGCGCTCGCCCCGACGGGCACCCTCCAGCAGAAACCCCAGAGCGATCGTGGTCTTGCCGGTGCCGGGGTTGCCCTCCAGCAGGTACAGGCGGTTCCGCGCGAGGCCACCCCCGATCACGTCGTCGAGGCCGGTGATACCGAACCTCGCCTTGTCCACGGACACGGCCTTCTGATCGGCATCAGCGGACATGGACGGTCAGCTCTTTCATCAGGGCGGGCGGCAGCTCGGAACGACCTTCGCCATGAAGGCACCAAGCCGGATTTTCCGGCCTGGATCACCAACGCAGATCAGTATGCTGCCTCAGCGTCAGCGGACCATGTGATCGTCCACCGTAGCGGTTACACCCCCCGACCTGATGTTGACGAGAGGTGGACGAGCGGCCGCTTTGGGCAGGCGCTGACACCGGTCCGAGCGGGCGGGCTGGGTCGGAAGCAGTCCCCGCCAGCAGCGCCCAGCGCTCCTCAACCCGCCTCCACCCGCAACACCGTGCCCGACAGCCCCACCACCCGCACGCGCCGGCCCACCGGCAGATCCGGCCCTTCGATCCGCCACAGCGTGTCGTCGAAGCGGATGCGCCCCGCCCCCTGCACGATCGGTTCGGCCAGCACGCCCTCGCGCCCGATCAGGCCGCGGTCGGCGCGGTTCAGGACCGCATCGTGCGGTCCGGCCCGGCGGTGCAGGCGGGTGGCCAGCGCGACCAGGGCGACGGCCAGGGCTGAGAACAGCAGGGTCTGGCCCTGCCAGGGGATCGGGATCACCATGGTCGCGAGTCCGGTCGCCAAAGCCGCCAGGCCGAGCCAGATCAGGAACACACCCGGCACCAGGATCTCGGCACCCGCCAGCACCAGACCGGCGATCACCCAGCTCCAGGCCGGCCCGAGCGCCGCGACGACCGCCAGGGGATCGACCACGGCTCAGGTCCGCGGCGCGACGTTGGGCGGGGTCCCCGCCCGCCGCTGTGGCGTTCCCTCGCCGAACACCGCTCGGGTGAGCTCGCCGATGCCGCCGAGCGTGCCGGCCAAAGCCGCCGCCTCGATCGGCACCACCACGACCCGCTGATTCGGCGCGGTGGCGAGCGCCCGCACCGCGTCGACATACTTCTCGGCCACCAGAAAATTCGCCGCCGCGATGTCGCCCTCGGCGATGGCCCGGCTGACCAGATTGGTCGCCTGCGCCTCGGCCTCCGCGGAGCGCTCGCGCGCCTCGGCGTCGCGGAACGCGGCCTCCTTGCGGCCCTCCGATTCGAGGATCGCCGATTGCTTGCGCCCCTCCGCCCGCAGGATCTCGGCGGCGCGCTGGCCCTCGGCCTCCAGGATCGAGGCCCGCTTCTCGCGCTCGGCCTTCATCTGACGGGCCATCGCCCCCGCGAGGTCCGGCGGAAGCAGGATGTCCTTGATCTCGATCCGGTTGATCTTCACGCCCCAGGGCGCGGCGGCGGCATCCATCACCCGCAGCAGCCGCTCGTTGATCTCGTCGCGGTGGGCGAGAAGCTGATCGAGATCCATGCCGCCGACCACCGTGCGGATGTTGGTCATGGTCAGGGTGGTGGCCGCGAGGTCGAGATTCGAGACCTCGTAGGAGGCGCGGGCCGCGTCGAGCACCTGGTAGAACACGACCGCGTCGATCGTCACCCCGGCATTGTCGCGCGTGAAGGCCTGCTGGCTCGGCACGTCGATCACCTGCTCCATCACGTTGACCCGGCGGCCGACGCGCTCGACGAACGGGATGATCAGCGCGAGGCCGGCCCCGAGGGTGCGGGCGTAGCGCCCGAATCGCTCCACCGTGAAGACATAGCCCTGCGGCACGATCTTCACCCCGGCCGCGAGGGTGAGGATCACCAGAGCCGCGGCACCGACCGCGAACACGCTCAGCCCGAACGGAAGATTCATCGCTCGCCCCTCCCCAACCCTGCAGATCCGGCCGCCGGCATCGCCGCGATGCCGGCTCACGCCCGCGTCGGACGATTGGTTCGGATGAACCGGTATCACAACGGCTTGATCATCTTTGGTTCAGGCCACCGCGCTTAGGAAGGCTGGCAGCGTCGCCCCCGTCGTCGCCTCGGCGCGTCGATGCAACGCTTGCTGAAGAAACCTGCGACATGATAGCCGCAGCCGCGAAGCGGAAATTAGTCCTTCCAGTTCGTGGTGATCGGTAGATATCCCTACCCTATCAGAGTTGGTGCGCGCGTGAAGATTGCTGTCCTCGCACATCTCAAATACCCGATCGGCCAACCCTATGCCGGCGGTCTGGAGATGCACACGCACCTGCTGACCGTCGCGCTGAAGCGGCTCGGACACGATGTGACCCTGTTCGCCAGCCGCGGTTCGGACCCGGCCCTCGACCCGGTGATGCTCTGCGATCCCACCGGGGACGCGCTTCTGGACCCCGAGCGCGAGGCGGCGATCGACCACGCCGAGCACGACGCCTACCGGCGGATGATGGACATGGTCGCGGCCGGCGGGTTCGACCTCGTGCACAACAATGCCCTGCACGCCCTCCCCCTGCAGGAGAGCGCCCGGCTCGGCCTGCCCTGGGTGACGGTGCTGCACACGCCGCCCTTCGAGGCCCTGGTGCGCGGCATCGTGCAGGCCGATCCCGACATGGCGTTCCTGGCGGTCTCGCCGTCCCTGGCCCAGGAATGGGCCACGCTCGTCCCAGACGCGCAGGTGGTCGATAACGGCGTCGATCTCTCGAACTTCGCCTTCAACGCGGCGGCCGACGCGTCGCCCTACGCCTTCTGGTCGGGCCGGATCGTGCCCGAGAAGGGGCTCCACCTCGCCATCGACGCCGCGCGGGCGGCCAACCTGCCGCTGGTCTTCGCGGGGCCGAAACTCAACCCGGCCTATTGGGACGCCCAGATCGCGCCGCGGCTCGGGCCGGACCTGACGCATCTTGGCCATCTCGCGCACCGGGATCTGGCGCATCATCTCGGCCGCGCCCGGGTGGCGATCGTGTCGCCGCGCTGGGAGGAGCCGTTCGGCCTCGTGGTGGCGGAGGCGCTGGCCTGCGGCACGCCGGTCGCCGCCTTCCGCCGGGGCGCGATGCCCGACATCCTCGATGCGCAATGCGGCCGGCTGGCCGATCCGGACGACGCGCAGGCGCTCTCGGTGGCGATCCGGGAGGCCGCTTGCCTGTCGCGGCGCGCCTGCCGGGACCGGGCCGAGGCGCTCTACGACGCCTCCGCCATGACCGCGCGCTATCTCGATGCCTACGAGGCCGTCATGGCGCGCTGCGCCGAGCGGGCCCAACCGGCCCTGCGCGTCGCGGGCGGGCGAGGCTGAGATGCGCGTCCGGCCCGATCTCTCCCGCTGCGTCGTCTGCATCCCGGCTCGGAACGAGGCGGAGCGCCTGCCGCTCCTGCTCGCGTCGCTCGACGGTCAGGCCGGGCTGGCGACGCGGCTGCGCGTCGTCATTCTGGCCAACAATTGCACGGATGGGACAATCGCGGCTTTCCGGGCCGGGCAGGCCTCGGGCGCCTGGGCGGCGCTGGAGATCCGGCTGATCGAGGCGGTTCTCTCCGGGGCGGACGCCCATGTCGGCACCGCGCGGCGCATGGCGCTCGAGACGGGCGCGGACTGGCTCACCGACGATGGCGTCCGGGAGGGGGTTCTGCTCACCACCGACGCGGATGCCCGCCTGCCGGCCGACTGGGTCGTGGCGAACCTGCGGGCGCTCGAGCACGCGGACGTCGTCGGCGGCCGCCTCGTGATCGACGAAGACGGCGATGCGGATTCCCGGCTCGCCGATCTCCACGCCCGGATCGAGCGCTACTGGTCCGGGGTCCGGCGCCTGGAGGATCTGCTCGATCCGCCGCCCTACGACCCCGCCCCGCGCCACGGCGACCATACCGGTGCGAGCCTCGCCGTCCCGGTGGCGCTCTATCGCGCGGTCGGCGGTCTGCCGCCGCTCCCCTGCGGCGAGGACAACGCGCTTGTCGGGCTGCTGCGTGCCCACGGGGCCCGCCTGCGCCACTGCCCGGACGTGCGCGTGCTGGTCTCGGCCCGGCACCAGGGCCGGGTCTCGGGCGGGATGGCCACCGAGATGGCGCGCCGCGCCCGCGTGCTCGCCGGCGAGGCCTATCGGCTGCCGGAGGCCGCCCACTGGCAGGCGCTGATCCTGCGCCGGGCGGCCCTGCGCCGGGCCTTCCACCTCCAGCCCCCGGCCCGCGCCGCCGCCTGCGCGCGCCTCGGCCTCGGCACCGACGACCTCGCGGCAATCGGCGACTGCCCCAACGACATCGCCTTCGTCGAGCGCACCGACCGGATCCTCGAATCGCGCAGCCCGCCGGCGCGGGACTGCCCCCTCGACCGGGCGCTCGCCGACCTCGACGCCCTGGCCCTGTCGCTGAAGGACGCCGCGTGACCCGCGGCATCGGCTGGTACGTCCACCATCAGGGCGCCGGCCATCTCCAGCGAGCCCGGGCCGTGGCCGCCGCACTGCCCCGACCCTGCACGATCCTCGGCACCCTGACCGGCTTCGACACCGCCGGGCTCGACAGCCTCGACCTGCCCGACGACCGCCCGCTCGGCGACGCGGCCTTCGAAGGCCGGGACGGCGCCGCCGAACGGCCGGAGGCATTCCATTACGCACCCCTGAACCATCCCGGACTCCGGGCCCGCATGGCGCGGATCGCCGAATGGGCGGCGCGAACCGACCCGGCGCTCCTCGTGGTCGACGTCTCGGTGGAGGTCGCGCTGTTCGCGCGCCTGCTCTCGGTCCCGACGCTGGTGGTGCGGCTCGCCGGCACCCGGACCGACCAGCCACATCTTGAAGCGTTTCGGAGTGCGAACCGGCTGCTCGCACCGTTTCCCGAGGCGCTGGACGGCGCGGGCGTGCCCGACTGGGTCCGCGCCAAGACGGACTATGCGGGTTTCCTCGGCGGACCGGCCCAGGCCACCTTCGAGGCGAGCCGCGACATCGTGGTGGTGTTCGGGCGCGGTGGCGCGGGGGGCGATTTGCCCGCCCTCGCTGCGGCGGCGCGGTCCGTGCCCGACCGATCCTGGCACGTCCTCGGACCGGTCTCGGGCACCGGCCCGACCCCCGACAACCTGCACCTGCACGGCTGGGTCTCGGACGTCGAGCACTGGATCGCCCGAGCGGACCTGCTGGTCGGCGGCGGCGGCGACGGCGTCGTGGCCCTCGCGGCGGCCCATGCCCGACGTTTCCTCTGCCTGCCGGAGACGCGGGCCTACGGCGAGCAGACCGAAAAGGCGGCCGCCCTAGCCCGGCTCGGTGCCGCCATCGTGCACGAGGGCTGGCCGCCGGCCCCGGCATGGCCGGATCTGATCCAGGCGGGGCTCGCCCTGGATCCGACGATGATCGGCCGGTTGCATGCCCCGTCCGCTGTGGCCGACTGTGCCGCGGCGATCGACGCGCTGGCTGCGTCGTTCGAGCGCGCATGAAAAAGGCGCCTGCCGGATCGGCAGACGCCTGCTCGGCGCGACGGACCTCGGTGCCGGATCTTACGAGATCAGGTCGAGCTTGGACGCCTCGATCCCATCGGCCCGAATCGTGTCCGGAACCGCCGAGAAATCCCGATATCCGGCCTCACGCGCCATGGCGTCGAGGGCGGTCTGCTCGTCGTTGGCAGCGCCGGTCCAGAGCACCGCGCCGCTCTTCGTCTGCTTGATCTGAAAGATGCTCATCGAACCTTCTCCGGCGACGAGAGAACCCGTGTTGAGACAACGCCGCGGTTCGCGGCAGGTTGCAAGCAATGCGTTGGAAAAGCGGTCGGCCTCGTCGCTCCAGCTCATGCGGCGCGTGGTCCGGCGACGGCCTCGTGGGCTGGCGCTATACTCGACTGCATAGAAGACCCTGCGCCATGAAATCGCCGACCTACTCAGCGAGGGAGCGGCGTAACCAATCGAGCGCCGACCGTGAGGCCCCCGTCGTGACATCTTTCCGTTGGCGTGCGCATCGCCTCGGCCTCCTGTGCGGGCTCGCGGTTCTCGCCGCGGCACCGGTTCTGGCCGTCGAGAGCGCCGCCGTTCCCGATGCCGCCGCCATTGCCCCCGCGGTCACCGTCGTTCCGGCCGAGAGCCGCGAGATCGTCGAGCGGGCGATCGTCACCGGCACGCTCGTGCCCCGGGACGAGATCCTGGTCTCCCCCGAGGTCGAGGGGCTGCGCATCACCGAATTGCTTGTCGAGGAGGGCGACCGCGTCACCAAGGGTCAGGTGCTTGCCCGGCTGTCCCTGGAGATGCTCGCGACCCAGGAAGCCTCGAACGCGGCGGCGATCGCCCGGGCCCAGGCGGCGATCGTCCAGGCTCAGAGCCAGATCGTCCAGGCGGAGGCCGCCAACGTCGAGGCCAAGCAGGCCTTGGAACGGTCCCAGTCGCTCGCCAAGACCGGCAACGCCACCGCGGCCGTGCTGGAGCAGCGCGTCTCGGCGGCACAGGGAGCGGAGGGCCGCCTCGCCGCCGCCAAGGGCGGGCTGCAATCGGCCCAGGCCGACCTCGCCACCGCCCGGGCCGCCGGCTCAGAGATCGCTCTGCGGCGTGCCCGCGCCGATATCCGGGCCCCGGAGGCCGGGATCGTCAACCGTCGCACCGCCCGGATCGGCGCCACCGCCACCGCCGTCGGCGAGCCCCTGTTCCGGCTGATTGCCCGCGGCGAGATCGAACTGGAGGGCGAGGTGCCCGAAACCTCGCTGGCGCGAATCCAGGTCGGCAACCCAGCGAGCCTCGATCTGGATGACGGCCGGCATCTCCAGGGCAAGGTGCGCCGCGTCTACCCGGAGGTCGACCGCGCGACCCGCCTCGGCAAGGTCCGCATCCGCCTCGGCGACGATCCGGCCCTGCGCATCGGTGCGTTTGCCCGCGGCAGCGTGGAGGTGGCGCGCCGCACGGGTATCGCGGTCCCGGTCTCCAGCCTGCTCTACGCGGCTGACGGCCGGGCCAGCGTGCTGGTGGTGAAGGACGGCCGCGTCGAGGCGCGGACGGTTACCCCGGGCCTGTCGGCGGACGGATTCACGGAACTCCGCTCGGGCGTCGCCGCGGGCGAGAGCGTGGTGGCCCGCGCCGGCAGCTTCCTGCGCGACGGCGACCGGGTGCGCGCCGTTCCGTCGCCGAGCAATACCCCCATGGCCGCCCCGATGGCCGACGCGGACCCGCGGTAGGACCGATCCATGCGCCTCAACGTCTCCGCCTGGGCGATCCGCAAGCCGCTGCCCTCGGTGGTGCTGTTCCTCGTCCTGATGATCCTCGGGCTGGTGAGCTTCCGCGCCCTGCCGATCACCCGGTTCCCCAACATCGACATCCCGATCGTTTCGGTGACGATCACCCAATCGGGCGCCGCGCCGGCCGAGCTTCAGACCCAGGTCACCAAGTGGGTCGAGGACTCGATCGCGGGCGTGAAGGGCGTCAAGCACATCCTGTCGACCATCACGGAGGGCATCTCCACCACCACGATCGAGTTCCGCCTGGAGGTGAATCAGGATCGGGCGACCAACGACGTCAAGGACGCCATCGCCAAGATCCGCCAGAACCTGCCGCGGACCATCGACGAGCCGATCGTCTCGCGCGTCGAGATCGCCGGCCTGC
Organism: Methylobacterium sp. J-088; assembly: GCF_022829295.1. Classification (GTDB taxonomy): domain Bacteria; phylum Pseudomonadota; class Alphaproteobacteria; order Rhizobiales; family Beijerinckiaceae; genus Methylobacterium. The sequence continues at coordinate 24,160 of NZ_JAKSYH010000252.1, read as the reverse complement.
CGATCATGGTCTACGGCGCCTCCGCGCCCGCCATGACGCCCGAGGATCTGTCGTGGTTCGTGGACGACGTGGTCGCCCGCGGCCTTCAGAGCGTGAAGGGCGTCGGCGGCGTCGAGCGCCTCGGCGGCGTCGCCCGCGAGATCCGCGTCACCCTGAAGCCCGACCGGCTGCTGGCGCTGGGCATCACTGCCGCGGACGTGAACCGCCAGCTCCGCCTGACCTCGGCCGACATGGCCGGCGGCCGGGCCGAGGTCGGCGGCCAGGAACAGTCGATCCGCGCGCTCGCCGCCTCGGGGAGCCTCGACACGCTGGCCAAGACCTCGATCGTCATGCCGGGCAACCGCAAGGTCCGCCTCGATGAGCTCGCGACCCTGTCGGACACCGCCGAGGAGCCCCGCACCTTCGCACGCTTCAACGGCGAGCCAGTGGTGGCCTTCGCGATCTCCCGGGCGAGCGGCGCCAGCGATGCCGTCGTCGCGGAGGGCGTGGCCAAGAAGATCGCGGCGCTCCACGCGGCGAACCCGAACATCCACTTCGATCTGATCGACACCAGCGTCGACAACACGATCGGCAACTACCACTCGGCCATGATGGGCCTGATCGAGGGCTCCCTCCTCGCGGTCGTGGTGGTGCTGCTGTTCCTGCGCGACTGGCGCGCCACGCTGATCGCCGCGGTGGCGCTGCCGCTCTCGGTGCTGCCGACCTTCTGGGTGATGAGCGCGCTGGGCTTCTCGCTGAATGCCGTCAGCCTGCTGGCGATCACGCTGGTCACCGGCATCCTGGTGGACGACGCGATCGTGGAGATCGAGAACATCGTCCGCCACATGCGGATGGGGAAATCGCCCTATCGGGCCGCCCTGGAGGCCGCCGACGAGATCGGGCTCGCGGTCATCGCCATCACGGCGACCATCATGGCGATCTTCTCGCCGGTCTCCTTCATGGGCGGCATCGCCGGCCAGTATTTCAAGCAGTTCGGCCTGACCATCGCGGCCGCCGTGTTCATGTCGCTGCTCGTGGCGCGGCTGATCACGCCGCTGCTGGCCGCCTATTTCCTGCGCGACCACGGGCCGGACCACGCGCGGGACGGCGTCGTGATGCGCGGCTACACCCGCCTCGTGGCGTGGTCGGTGCGGCACAAGTTCATCACGCTGGTGCTCGGCATCGCGTGCTTTGCCGCCTCCATCGCGTCGACGGGCCTGCTGCCCGCGGGCTTCCTGCCGGCGGAGGATCAGGCGCGCACGCTGTTCGTCATCGAATTGCCGCCCGGCGCGCGGCTGCCCGATACCGTCCGGGTCAGCGATCGGATCGAGGCGAAAATCCGGGCGCTGCCCGAGGTCAAGAGCGTATTCGTCGACGGCGGCCGGCAATTGCCCGGCAAGAAGGAGGTGCGGCTCGCGAGCCTCACCATCAACCTCACCCCGAAGAACACGCGGCACCGCACGCAGAAGCAGGTCGATGCCGAGGTCGCCGCGATCCTGCGTGAGGAGCCGGATCTCCGCTTCTGGGCCCTGCGCGAGAATGGGCAGCGCGACCTGGCGCTGATCATCGCGGGCCCCGACAAGGCGGTCGTCGCCGATGTCGCCGCGCGGCTCCAGCGCGAGGCGGCGCAGATCCCGCACCTCGTCAACGTCATGTCGACGGCGCCGCTCGACCGCACCGAGGTCCGGATCCGGCCGAAGCCCGCGGTCGCCGCCGATCTCGGCGTCTCCACCGACACGATCGCCGAGACGGTGCGGGTCGGCACGATCGGCGACATCGGCATGAACCTCGCCAAGTTCAACGCCACCGACCGGCAGATCCCGATCCGCGTGCAGCTCCCCGAGAGCCTGCGCGGCCGGCTCTCCGAGTTCGAGACGCTGAAGGTGCCGGTGAAGGGCGGGGCCGCCGTGCCGCTCGCCACCGTCGCCGATATCAGCCTCGGCCAGGGGCCGACCGGCATCGACCGCTACGACCGCGCGGTGCGCGTCGCCCTCGAAGGCGACATGCAGGGCACGGACGCGCTGGCCGAGCTGATCAGCCAGGTGATGAATCTCCCGGCCGCGAAGAACCTGCCGCCCGGGGTGACGATCAGCCAGACCGGCGACGCCGAGGTGATGGGCGAGGTCTTCGAAGGCTTCGCGCTGGCCATGGGCGCCGGCCTGATGATGGTGTTCGGCGTGCTGATCCTGCTGTTCGGCAACTTCCTGCAGCCGCTGACCATCCTGTTCTCGCTGCCGCTCTCCATCGGCGGCGCGATCCTGGCGCTGCTGATCTGCCACATGCCGATCTCGATGCCGGTGGTGATCGGCATCCTGATGCTGATGGGCGTGGTCACCAAGAACGCCATCATGCTGGTGGATTTCGCCGTGGAGCAGATCCGCGCCGGGGTCGATCGCAACGAGGCGATCGTCGATGCCGGCCGCAAGCGCGCCCGGCCGATCGTGATGACCACGATCGCCATGGCGGCCGGGATGGTGCCCTCCGCGCTGGCCTACGGGATCGGCGGCGAGTTCCGCGCGCCGATGGCGGTGGCGGTGATCGGCGGGCTGATCGTCTCGACGGTGCTGTCGCTGGTCTTCGTGCCGGCGATCTTCGTGCTGATGGACGATCTCTCGCGCCTGCTGAAGCGGCTGTTCGGCCGCTTCGTGGGCGAGCGGGACGATCCGGAGGATGCAATGGCGTTCGATCCGGCGCATCCGGCCAATGACGGGCGTCCCGCTCCGACGCCGCGGATCGCCGCGGAATAAGGCGATCCGCATTGCGCACCGCGCCGCGATGCGCTGTGACTCCCGCCGACGAATCGAGCACGGAACGGGGTAGCGATGTCGGGTGGTCACGGGGCGGTCGAGGGATCGAACAAGCGCGTGGCGCTGCTGATCTCGGTCCTGGCGCTGTTCCTCGCCTTCAGCGAGACGCTGGGCAAGGCGTCGCAGACGGAGTCGATCGGCGCCAACGTCGAGGCTGCCAATCAATGGGCCTATTTCCAGGCCCGCACGATCCGTTCGACCGTGCTCAAGACCGCCGACGAGGCCCTGGCGCTCGTGCCACCCGGTCCGAATCAGGATGCGATCGCGGCCAAGCGCGCCGAATGGGCCAAGACCCTGGCGCGCTGGGATTCCGAGCCGACGACCGGCGAGGGTCGCAAGGAACTCTCCGAGAAGGCCAAGGCCTCCGAGGGCCGGCGTGATCTCGCCTTGCTGCGCTACCACCACTACGAACTTGCCTCCGCGGCGTTCCAGATCGGCATCGTGCTGGCCTCCGCGGAGGTGATTACCGGGATCGCGATCCTGGTCTTCGCCGGCGGCTTCCTGGGGCTGGCCGGCGCGGCGCTCCTGGGCTTCGGCTATCTCGCGCCGCACGCGCTGCCGTTCTTCCACTGAACACCGACCACCCGGAACGGCGGCCCGACGCCGTGAACGATCACGATTGATCCGTCCGACACCGACGCACTGGACGCCCGCGCCAGAAGCTTATGTTGTCGGCATCTTCCAGGGGGGAACGATGTCAGACCATTCCGAAGGCCAAGGTCGCCTGACGCGCGCCGCCAGCGCGATCTTCCTGCACACCGAACACGCGATCTACGCGGCGCTCGGGCTCCTGCTGGCGCTCACGGCCCTGGTCGCGCTGATCGACGCCGCGGGCCTGACCTGGGAAGCCCTGCGCGCGCTCGGCGGCGCACAGCAGATCCTGGAGGTGGTCGACCGGCTGCTGTTCCTGCTGATGCTGATCGAGATCCTGCATACGGTGCGGGTCTCGATGCAGTCGGGCACGCTGACCTGCGAGCCGTTCCTGATCGTCGGGCTGATCGCCTCGATCCGGCGGGTTCTGGTGATCACCCTGCAATCCTCGGAGATCATGCACGCCAAGGATTGGTCCCCCGAAAAGCAGGCGCTGTTCCAGGCCTCGATGATCGAGTTGGGCGTACTGGCCGGGCTGATCCTCACGATGGTGTTCGCGATCTTCCTGCTCCACCGCGCCCGCGACGACGGCCGGCCGGCCGGCGAGGAGAAGCCGAGCGGCGAATCCTGACCGCATCGCGGCTCGGCGGCAAAGCAGAGCCGCACGTGCTAGGCTCGAGTCCAAGAGCCTCGTCTGGCTCGATACTCTGGCGATCGCACGGAAGCTGCAGGCGGACGGGTTTTCCGACGTCCAGGCCGACGCGGTTGGTCGACGCAATCGTAGCGGTGACCAAGGGGCTGCACCGATCAGGCGCGCAGGAATCGCTCAGTTCATACGCAGGATCGCGGCGTTGAGCAGCGTCGCGAAGGCGACCCAGACGGCGTAGGGCACGAGGAGCCAGGCCGCCAGCCGATCGAACCGCCACGTCAGCCGGATGGTCCAGAGCACCATCACCAGCAGCATCGCCACCACGATCAGCCCGGCGCCGATCGCGTGGGCGGAGAAGAAGACCGGCGTCCACGCGGCGTTGAGCGCGATCTGGACCAGGAAGGCCGCGAGCGCCAGCCACCAGCCCATGCGGCTCGGCCCGGTGCGCGGCATCGCGCCGAGCAGCCGCCAGAGCGCGATCGCGATCATCGTGTAGAGGATCGTCCAGGCCACCGGGAAAACCCAGTCCGGCGGGTTGAACACCGGCTTGTTCAGGCTCGCGTACCAGCCGGGAATCTCGGCCTGGGTCGAGACCGAGCCGATCGCCGCGGTCGCCGCGATCGGCAGGATCGCCGCCGCGAGCCGGAGCCAGCGCGGCAGGGCGGAGCCTTCGGGGACCTGTGTGGCGGCGGCTGTCATCGTGATGGTCTCCGGGGCGTGCGGCTTGTCGGGGGCGGCGGCCCATGGCACGCGCCCCTCTCCATCCGCCGAGAATCGCCAGATGACACAGCCTTACGCGCCGCAGACACCGACGGATACACGGCGCGACGGAACGCCGGCTTTCGCGCGAAGGAGCCTTGCCGCCCAGGCGATGGGCCGGATCGAACCCGAGACCCGGGCCGTGGTGATGCCGCTCCACGTCGCAACGACCTTCATCCGCGACCCCGACAACGGCTACAGTTCGGGCTACTGCTACGCCCGGCCCGACAACGCCACGGTGCGCGAGGCCGAATCCGTCCTGGCGATGCTGGAGGGGGCCGAAGCCGGCGCCCTGCTGTTCGGTTCCGGAATGGCGGCGGCGACCGCGGTGTTCGGCGCCCTCGAACCGGGCGACCATGTCGTCGCCGGCACCGTCATGTACTGGGCGCTGAAGCGCTGGCTGCGCGAGGAGGCGCCCCGGCGCGGGCTGAGCCTGACCTTCGTGGACACGGACGATACCGAGGCGCTGCGCGGCGCGGTCCAGCCGGGAAAGACCAAGCTCGTCTGGATCGAGACCCCCGGCAACCCGCTCTGGACGGTCACCGACATCGCCGCAGCTGCAGAAATCGCCCGTGCGGCCGGCGCCCGACTGGCGGTCGATTCCACCGCCGCCTCGCCGGTGCACACGCGCCCGCTCGAACTCGGCGCCGATATCGTGATGCACTCGGCCACCAAGATCCTCAATGGTCATTCCGACGTGGTGGCGGGCGTGCTGGCGGGTGCGCGGGACGACGCGTTCTGGGCGCGGATCCGCGGGATCCGCGCGGGCAGCGGCGGCATCCTCGGCCCGTTCGAGGCCTACCTGCTGATCCGCTCGCTGCGCACCCTGCACCTGCGGGCGGCGGCGCAGTCCGCCGGCGCCCTCCGGCTGGCCGAGCGCCTGCGCGGGCACCCGCGCGTGACCCACGTCCTCTATCCGGGCTTGGCCGACGATCCCGGGCATGCGGTCGCCCGACGCCAGATGCGGGACGGGTTCGGCTTCATGCTGTCGATCCGGGTCGCGGGTGGCGAGGCCGGTGCCATCGCGACGGCGGCGCACGTGCGGCTGTGGAAGCGCGCCACCTCGCTCGGAGGCGTCGAGAGCCTGATCGAGCATCGCGCCTCGGTGGAGGGTCCGGGCAGCCCCTGCCCGCCGGACCTGCTGCGCCTGTCCACCGGCATCGAGGATACGGACGACCTGTACGCGGATCTGGATCAGGCGCTGCGCGCGGGTCACACGGCGCTCTGACCAGTCCGTGTCGCGGAACTACGCGCGGCGGCTCGCTCGCTCAGGCAGCCTTCACGCTGCCGAGGAACGTGCCGACTTCCTGCGTCAGACTTTCGGAATGCCGCGACAGGCCCTGCGCCGCACTCAGAACCTGGGCGGCGGCCTCGCCGGTCCGGCTCGCTCCCGCGCGGACACCCGCGATGTTCCGGGTCACGTCCTCGGTGCCGCGGGACGCCTCCTGCACGTTGCGGGTGATCTCCCGGGTCGCCGCGCCCTGCTCATCCATCGCTGCGGCGACAGCCGTCGCGTAGCGCGACATCTCGCCGATGATCCGGCTGATCGCCGCGATCTCAACGACCGCCTCGTCGGTGGCGCTCTGGATCTCGCCGATCCGCTCACCGATCTCACCGGTGGCCTTCGCGGTCTGCTCGGCCAGTTCCTTGACCTCGCCGGCGACCACCGCGAAGCCCCGCCCGGCGTCCCCCGCCCGCGCCGCCTCGATCGTCGCGTTCAGCGCCAGCAGGTTGGTCTGGCTGGCGATGTTGGCGATCACGTCCACGAAGGTGGCGATGCGGCCAGCCGTGGAGGCCAGGCGGCGGACCGTGGCGCCGCTGCGCGTCGCGCCCTCGACCGCCTGTTCGGCGATCTGCGCCGAGTGGGTCACCTGCTCGACGATCTCCTGCACGGAGGCTGCCATCTCCTCGGTCGCGGATGCCACGGTCTGCATGTTGCCGGAGGTTTGCTCGGCAGCGCCGGCGACCGTCACGGCCTGCTGGGTGGCTTGGTCCGCCACGCCCGTCATGGTCCGGGCGGTGACCTCCATGTCGCCAGCCGCTTCCGCCAAGCTCAGGGTCAAGGCCGAAATCGTATCCTCGAAGCGTGAGGTGATCTGATCGAGCAAAGCGGCGCGGCGTGTCTTGGCTTCGGTCTCGACGGCGGCGGCTTCGTCGGTCGCCTGTTTGGCCACCATCGCATCCTTGAAGATCTGCACGGACCGGATCATCGCGCCGACCTCATCCCGCCGTTCGCCTCCGGTGACGGTCGCGGTCAGATCACCGGCGGCCAGCCGGCCCATCAGGGCAGTGGTGTGATCGAGGGGACGGATCACGCGGATCAACACGGTGTGCAGGCCGAACAGAAGGGCCCAGCCCGCCGCCGCCAGGAAAGCGATCAGGATCAGTCTGGCCTGAGACGCCGCCTCCCGCGCATCCTCGTACTCGGCGCGCGTCGCCCGGAGTTGCAGGTCCGTCAGCTTCGACAGGGCCGCGACGGTCGGCGCCATCATCTGGTTGAGGCCGAGATGCGCCGTGCTGTAGCCGTCGAGGTTTCCTGCCCGGAGCCGCTCCAGGATTCCGGCAACGATCGCCGCGTTCCGATCGATCTGCGCCTGCATGTCGGCCGCCAGCCGCTTCTCCTCCGGCGTGAGCTTGGTTGCGAGATAAGCCGCCCATTGCTGGTTGAGGTTGGCCAAGCCGGCCTCGATGCGGCCCGCGGCCTCGTGGGGCTTGGCAGCCTGTTCCCGCACCTCGCGCGAGGCGTCGACGATCCGGTCGTATGCCTCGCGGATGCCCAGAAACTGGCTGAGCGGCACCACGCGATCCTCGTACGCCGACCGGAGACTGTCGTTGCTGCCGAACAGGGCCAGCTGACCGATCACGACGGAAGCCAGCAGGAGGGTTCCGAGCAGGGTCAGCAGAACAATCAGTCGCCCTTTGATCGTATCGACCCTCATCATGTTCGCTCCCCCGACATAGACGTGATGCCATAGGGCCATACCGACCTGATTTCTAGTTTTTACAACATTCAAGCTGATACTTTATTGCGTGCTGTCTTGGTGATCACGCCATCACGCCACGCGAACCCAATATCAATTTACTAATATCTATATTGTAAGCCCAAACGAGTATTTGTACATCTGGCATCTCCAGTGGGCGGCACCCGGGTCAGAGGGACTGTATCGCCCAATTCAGGCGCCCCCGAAGGGTGACACGGAGATCCGCGCGGCGCCGTTGCCGCTGGCGGGTGCCGAAAGGCAGATTGGCGCGTTCTGACCGGGTAGCCTTCCGCGGGCCTCCCTCTCTCGCGAGTCACGACCACCATGAAGCCGACGTCCTCCGCCCTTGCCGCCCTCCTGCTCGGCGTCATCGCCGGACCTGCCCGAGCCGACGCTGTTCCAAATCTTGATGTCGAGCAAACCTGCCGTTCGGCGCAGGTCGCCAACACGTCGATCAGCGATCAGGCCAATTACGACGGCTGCCTCCGCTCGGAGCGGGAGGCCAAGAAGGAGGCCGCTCGGCACTGGGACAACTACACCCCGGCGGCCAAGCGGCAGTGCCAGAACCAGTTCAAGGCGGGCGGCTACCCCTCCTACGTCGAGATGGTGACCTGCCTCGAACTCGCCTCGGGCACGGTCCCGACCCAGAGCAACGACGGCGGCGCGGCCGTCGGCGGCCCCGGGTCGCCGCGGGACGTGAAGGCGCAGCGGGAAGGCGGCGCCAACCTCACCAAGGAGCCCCCGGCGAGCCAGCGCACGAACCCCATGAAGGTGCTGGACGGCAAGTAGGCCGGCGGCCAGCCGCCGGCGTATGTCCTAGGCGCCGGCGCGCGAGCCGGCGAACGCGTGCTATGGGCCGAAGTCCAGCCCCTCAACACGCCGCCCGGATCCGTGAACGCCCTCGCCATCATCGCTCCGATCTTCGGGATCGTCCTGATCGGCTGGATCGCGGCGCTGGCGGGTCTGCTCTCCGACAAGGTCAGCGAGGGCCTGTCGGAATACGTCTTCGCGGTCGCCGTGCCGGCACTGATCATCGCGACGCTGACGAAGCCGGGCATGAGCGGCACCGTGGCGTGGTCCTACTGGGTCTCGTATTTCGGCGGTGCCGGCCTGTCGTGGTTCGCCGGCACGCTGATCGCCCGGCGGCGCGCCGGGATCGAGCGGCGGGGCGCGATCCTGCACGGCTTCGCGGCGAGCCAATCGAACACCGTGTTCGTCGGCGTGCCGATGATCCTCCAGGCCTACGGCGAGGACGGCGCGTTCCCGCTGTTCATGCTGCTCGCCGTCCATCTGCCGCTGATGATGGGCAGCGCAACCTTCCTGATCGAGTCCGATTCCGGCCTGCCGATCCTGGCGCGGATCCGGGGCCTCGCCCTGGTGCTGCTGAAGAACCCGATCTTCGTGGCGCTCCTCGTCGGCATGGCCATGAAGAGCCTGGGTGTCACCCCCGCCGGGATGGTCCGATCCCTGATCGATGCCTTCGCGGGCACCGCCTCGACCTGCGCGCTGGTGGCGCTCGGCGCCGGGCTGAAGCGCTACCGGGTTCTGTTCGATCTCAAGGGCGCGCTGGTGATCGCGCTGCTGAAGACTATTCTACACCCGCTGGCGGTGTGGGTCCTGGCCTTCCACGTCTTCAACATGCCTCCGGCCTATGCCGGGGTCGCCACGCTGTTCGCCGCCATGCCGGTGGGGATCAACGCCTACCTGCTGGCGGCCCGCTACCGGACCGAGACCGGAATGGTGGCGGCCTCCGTGCTGGTGTCCACCCTGCTGGCGCCGCTCACGACCCTGGCGTGGCTGATGCTCCTCGGCCGGGCGTGACGACGGCGCCCCGGCGTCACCGCGCGCGTTGGACGACGGCCGGTGCGGGTCTACTGTGTCGCCAAGCGCGAGCCCGCGAGGCTCCACGCAACCCTGCAGGCGAGGATCCCCATGAACGCTCCGATGCGCCCCCCGGGCAGCGCCTCCCCCTCGGCCCCGGCCTCGGCGGCCTTCGTCTGGGACGATCCCTTCCTGCTGGAGGACCAGCTCACCGAGGATGAGCGGGCGATCCGCGACGTCGCCCAGAGCTTCGCGCAGGAGCAGCTCCTGCCCGGGATCGTCGAGGCCTACGCCACCGAGAAGACCGATCCGGGCCTGTTCCGGAAGATGGGTGAACTCGGCCTGCTGGGCGTTACCCTGCCGGAGGAATACGGCTGCGCGGGCGCCTCCTACGTGGCCTACGGCCTCGTCGCGCGGGCGGTCGAGGCGGTGGATTCCGGCTACCGCTCGATGATGAGCGTGCAATCCTCCCTCGTAATGTACCCGATCCACGCCTACGGCTCGGAGGCGCAGCGCCAGAAATTCCTGCCGAAGCTCGCCTCGGGCGAGTGGATCGGCTGCTTCGGCCTGACCGAGCCCGATGCCGGCTCGGACCCGGCCGGCATGAAGACCAAGGCGGAGACAATCGACGGTGGCTACCGGATCTCGGGGGCCAAGATGTGGATCTCGAACGCGCCCTTCGCGGACGTGTTCGTCGTCTGGGCGAAGTCCGAGGCCCATGAGGGCGCGATCCGCGGCTTCATCCTGGAGAAGGGCATGAAGGGCCTGTCCACCCCGACCCTCAAGGGCAAGCTCAGCTTACGCGCCTCCACCACCGGCGAGATCGTCATGGAGGGGGTCGAGGTCGGCGCGGACGCGCTGCTTCCCAACGTCTCCGGGCTGAAGGGGCCGTTCGGCTGCCTCAACCGGGCGCGCTACGGCATCTCCTGGGGCGCGATGGGCGCCGCCGAGGATTGCTGGCATCGGGCGCGCAGCTACACGCTGGAGCGCAAGCAGTTCGGCCGGCCTCTGGCGCAGACGCAGTTGGTCCAAAAGAAGCTCGCCGACATGCAGACCGAGATCGCGCTGGGCCTCCAGGCGTCGCTCCGGGTCGGCCGGCTGATGGACGCGGGCAAGATGGCCCCGGAGATGATCTCACTGATCAAGCGCAACAATTGCGGCAAGGCGCTCGACATCGCCCGCACGGCCCGCGACATGCACGGTGGCAACGGCATCATGGGCGAGTATCACGTGATGCGCCACGCCCAGAACCTCGAGACGGTCAACACCTACGAGGGCACGCACGACGTCCACGCGCTGATCCTGGGGCGGGCGCAGACGGGGTTGCAGGCGTTTTTCTGAGGGGGTGACGGGTCGTTCTTTCGCTGCGGGTACGATTGTTCACGCATCGCCGGTTCAGACGCGCGCTCCTCCCCTTGCGGCTACGATCTTCAAACGTCTCTCTTTGGAAAGCAGACGCGCCAACTCCGCGCGTCTGCTTTCCGACCAAAATGTGTGAATCCGGTAGCCCCTTGCGGGGAGGGGAAAAATGCCGGCCGGGTTTGCTGGCGCGAACGCCTCAACCGTCTGCCGGAGCGCGAATGCCCAGATTCTCAGCGAGGCGGACGAGATACCCGTCCGGATCCTGCACGAGGCATTCCCGCTGGCCGTGTTCCACGTCTCCGACCCGATACCAAGCCGCGCTCGGCGCCTCGAACAGCGGCCAGCCCGCTGCTTCGAGCGCAGCGAGGACCGGATCCAGCGGCTCGATCATCGTCTGCAGATTCATGCCCCGGCCAAGCGGATAGTCCAGCGCGGCGGCTTCCCAGCTGCCGTTGCGTTGGCACAGCATGATCTGCGCGGCGCCGCGCGTCAGGAAGGCGAAGCGCGCGGCCGGGCGATCGTACGCGACCGCGAAGCCGAGCAATCCGCACCAGAAGCGCAGGCTCGCATCGAGATCGGTCACGGACAGCTCCGGCACAAGCGCTCCGATGCCACCCTGCGGCGCACCGCCCGAGCCGGGGGATCGCGCCCGAGCGGCCGGATCGGTCAGAGGGTTCGCCTCGGTCATCGAACCGCTCCGGCGTGCATCGGGTGGCCAGGAGCGGCGCAAGGCCAGCATTCCCGCAACCGCAACCCGGGCCGACCCTGATCCGACCGCGATTCGCGGGAACGCCGGCTCATTCCCCGCCCTCATCCCCGGCGAGCGACCATTCCAGCACCCGGGCGAGATGGTCGTAGGACCCGTACTGGCTCGCGTATTGCGGATAGGGCCGGGCCGTGTAGGCCGCCTCCCCGGTCATGAACCGCGCGATCAGGCCCCGCAGCCGCTCGGCATGCTCGGCGACGATCGCGGCGACGTCGCGCGTCTCGCCCCGGGGCGGCTTGACCGGCAGCGGCAGGAACGGTTTCCGGCCGCCCGAGGCGTGGATGTAGAGCAGGTCGGGCGGCGCCTTGACCTTCGGCAGATCCGCGAAGGCACCGTGCATCAGCATCGCCGCCTCCAGGGTCAGCTGCGGCGAGAACCCCGAAAAGATCATCTTCGCCGAGGGCGGGGCACCGGTCTTGTAGTCGACGATGCAGGCGCTGCCGTCCGGGCGCAGCTCGATCCGGTCGGCCCGCGCGCGCAGCGTGAAGCTCTCGCGGCCCATCGGGATCACCCAGCGGCCCGACACCTCCGGATGGATCTGGCTCAGGCCGGGCCGGCGCTGCGCCTCCCAGTCCAGATAGGCGCCGGCCATACGCTGGTAGCGCGGCCACCACTCGGCGTAGAGGTTCGGGTACTCCGCCTCGATCTCCGCGAAGGCGTTCAATGCGAGATCGAACAGCCGCTCCGTGGCATCCCGGGGCAGGTTTCGCGGATGGCGGCGGGCGAACTCGGCGAAGACCTCGTGGACCAGGGAGCCGCGGGTGGCGACGCCCGGCGCCGCCGCCAGCGGGTCCAGGGGATCGAGCCCGAGGACGTGGCGGGCGAAGATGCTGTAGGGGTCGCGCACCAGCGTCTCGATCTCGGTGACGCTGAGCGAGCGCGGGAACAGGGCCGGATCCGGCTTCGGCGCGGGCCGCTTCAGCCGCGGCTGCGGCGGGGCGGCGTCGAGCCGGGCGGCGAGGCCGGCGAGACGGCGGCCCGCCACGAGCACCGCGTCCCAGTTCGTATCCCCGGCCAGCGCGCGCAAACGCTGAATCAGCCGCGACGGCACGGTCGGCGCGCCCTCGCGCTTCAGCGCCCGGGTGATCACCGCGTCCCGGCAGCCCAAAGCCTGCACGAAGTCGTGCGCCATCTGGCCGATCCGCCGCTCGGGCGGGTTGAGGCCGACCCGCTCGCGCATCGGCCGGTTGAGGAACGCATCGGTCAGGGTGCGCACCGGCCAGACGCCCTCGTCGAGGCCGCCGAGCACCACCCGGTCGACCGAGAGCAGGCGCGCCTCCAGCAGGCCGAGGATGCGCAGCCGCGGATGCGGCGCCTCGCCCGAACAGGCGACCACCCGCTCCCGGGCGAGCGACGTGAAGAAGGTCGCGTAATCGTCGAACCGACCAGGCATCAGGCCGGGCTCGGCCAGTTCCAGGTCGTCGAACAGGGCGTCGAGGCAGGACAGGGAGCCGTCCGACTCGGCCTCGGGGGCGTCCTCCGGCCCGGAAACCAGACGGTCGCAGGCCTCCCGGTGGCGGGCGGCCGTGGTCACCAGATCGCAATCCTCCGCGCCGTCCGGCCCCGGGAAATCCTGGAACACGTGGTCGAGCCGATCGAGCAGGTCGGCGGCGAGGTCCCAGTCGATGTCCTTGAGGCGTCGCTTGGCCCGGGGCCGGTGCTCCGGCGGCCCGGCGCGCTCCGCGGCGAGCGCATTGCGCAACCCCGAAAAGCCCGGCGCCGGGACCGGGCCGCGCAACAGGCCGATCTCCAGGGCCGCCGTGCCCCGGACCACGTCGGCGCGCGGCAGGCCGAGCTGGGCCATCGGATGCGAGAGCAGCGCGATCAGGCGGGCCGGGATCGCGTCCGCCTGCTCGCGGGCAAGGTCGGCGGCGAGTTCGGCGGCCAGCCGCGCCAGACGTCCGGCCGGGCTTCCGGCCAGCGCCAGGCCCGCCGAATCCTCCGCCACGATGCCCCAGCGCAGCAATTCCACAGCCACCCGACCGGCGAGCCCCCGGTCCGGTGTGACCAGGGCCGCGGTGGCGCCGGGCGTCTGGAGGGCCTCGCGCAGCGCCACGGCCGCGATCAGCGCCTCTTCCCGCTCGTCGGCGGCCTCGACCAGCGCCAGCCCGTCGAGGCCGAGGCGGGCGGTGGTGTCGCGCTCGGACGGGTCGAGCGCCGCCCAGGCGTCCGTGGTGTCGGCCGGCCGCAGCGCCTGCGACAGCAGGGCGGCCCGGGCCACCTGCCCGGGATCGGGTTCGCCGAGGGCGACGATCTCGCTGCGGGCGAGGTTCAGATTGTCCGGCCCAAGCAGCCGGTGCGGCACCGCCTGCGGGTGGCCATGGGCGATGATCCGCGAGAACCCCTCGCCGGTGTCGATACCGTCCCAGCCGGCCGCGTCGAGATCGAGGTCGAGACCGGGCAGCACTACGGCACCGCGGGGCAGCTTCGCCACGGCGGCGATCAACCGGGCGGTGGCAGGGACAGAACCCAGCGACCCGGCCACGATCACCGGATCCTGCGTGACGCCGCGCGACAGGCGCCGCTCTTCCGCCAGGATAAGGCCGCGGGCACGCGCGACGGGATCGGCGAGTCCCCGCTCGGCGAGCAGCCTCGGCCAGTTCTCGGCGGCGATCTTCACGAAATCGAGGGTCAGGCCGAAATAGCGGGAATACTCGGCCTCCACGGCGGCGCCGATCTCCGACCAGGGCAGACCCTCGACGGTGAGTGCGTCCATCAGCCGTTCGAGGTCGCCCGCGAGACCGATGGCGTCGGCCGGGGAGGACGGGACGAGGAACGGCACCTCGGCGTCCAACGGCAGGAGGGTGCGATCCACCGTCCTGGCCCAGGCCTGGACGAGGCGGGCGAGGATCAGCCGGCGCTCCAGCGGGGCCATCGGGGCGCTGAGCGGGTCGGCATTCGCCTCCAGCAGCGGCTCGGCGGCGAGGTCGAGTTCCGCTTCGTCGGCCTCGCCGAGCGGGATCATCCTGGGCAGCAGGGTGGCCTGGCCGGGGGCATCGCGGCCGAGCCTTTCGACCAGGATGGCGGACAGCGCCCGGGTGGCGCGGCGGGTCGGCAGGTAGAGGGTGACGGCAGCCAGCGCCAGCGGATCGTCCGCCACCGGCCCGACGAGCCGGCCGGACAGCAGCGCCTCGGCCAGCGTCGGCAGGAACGGGACGCCGCGGGTGATGGTGAAGACGGCCTGTCGAGCGGGCATGCCCGGGGTTCTACGCCCACGGCGGGGCTACGGACAGGGGGCGATGGGGGATGAGGTGAGGAACCAAGGCGCTTAGCCTGAGCATGTCCGGACGGAACGTCGCCGCCGCGCCCCCTCCCCCGGAAAGGGCAGAGGGAGAGCGTCGCGATCTTATTGGGACGCTTTCAGCTCTTGGCTGCCGCCGCGCCATACCCCGCACGCCGGCCGAACACCACGCCCGAGGTCAGCCCCGAGCCGCCCGGATAGCCGTTGAAGAAGACACCGCCCACCATCTCGCCGCAGGCGTAGAGGCCGTGAATGGCGCTGCCGTCCTCCCGCTTCACGCCACCGTCGTCGCCGACCTCGACGCCGCCGTAGGTGAAGGTGATGCCGCCGGTCACCGGATAGGCCTTGAACGGCCCGGTCTCGATCGTCTGAGCCCAGTTCGACTTCGGCAGCGCGAGTCCCTTCGTGCCCCGCCCGTCCTTCACGGTCGGGTCGAACGGCATCGCCTGGTCCACGGCGGCGTTGAACGCCGCGACCGTCCGCTTCGCCCCATCCCTGTCGATGCCGTCGAGCATGTCGAGGAGCCCGTCCAGCGTCTCGGATTCGACGAAATGCGCGTCGTGGAACCGGTACTCGCTGTAGAGCAAGTGATCGACCTTGGCGTCGAAGATCTGCCACGCCACGTGGCCGGGCTGTTCCATGATGGCGCGGCCGAACTGGGCGTAGGTGTAATTGCGAAAGTCCTTGCCCTCGTCGACGAACCGCGCGCCGTTCGCGTTGAGCATCAGCCCCAGGAAGTAGCAGATCTTCCGGTAGTGCTTGCGCTCACCGTGGGGCAGGTCGAGGTTGCCGTAATCCGGAGTGTGCAAATCCATCGGCGTGGCGTGGCAGCCGCCATAGAATCCGTGCGCCTTCGCGCCCAGCGCCAGCGCCATCTCCAGCCCATCGCCCTGATTGTGCGGTGTGCCGCGGACCCGGGCCTTGTCCCAGCCCTCGCCGATGTAGCGTGTCCGCAGCGCGGCGTTCGACTCGAAGCCGCCGCAGGCCAGCACAACCGCTCTGGCGCGGACGTCACCCTGCGGTGTCTGCACGCCGACGACCCGCCCATCCTCGGCGATCAACCCCGTGGCCGGGCAGCCATAGCGGATCTCGCCGCCGGCTTTGGCGAAGGCCTCAAGCTCCGCCCGGGCAAGGCCAAAACCCTCATCGTGCGTGGCCAGCGTCAGGCCGCCCCAGAACACGAAGCGGCCGTCCTTTTCGAAGGACTGGCGGGAATAGATCGGCTCGAACTTCACACCCTGCGTGCCGAGCCAGCGCAACGCTGCGCCACTCTCGTCGATCAGGATGCGCTGCTCGCGCGAGAGCGGCCGCCCATCGTTGAAGCCGAGGAGATCCCGCTCGAACGTTTCAGCCGTGTAGGCGCCGAAATCGGTGCGCGGCAGGCGGGGATCCTCCGGATCGGCCAGCAGCGGGATCAGATCGTCGTTGCCCTCGTACACGAAGCGCATGGCACCGGCCGTGTAGGCCGTATTGCCGCCAGCCAGATCCTGCTCGGCCTTCTCGATCATCAGCACCGAGGCGCCGCGCTCAAGGGCCGCGAGGCCGGCGCTCATGGCGGCATTGCCCGAGCCGACCACCACCACATCCCATTGCGCATCGCCCGCGTGCTGCATCGCCGTCTCCCCGCCGCTCATCCTCGATGACGCGATTGTATACTCTTGTATGCAATTTCTCGCAAGCGTTCCGGCGGCCGGTCTTTCAGGGTAAGGCCGAGCCGGAGGAGAGCCGCAGATGAAGGCGAGCGAGACGGAGCGGCTCAGCGGTGCCGGCGCCTATGAGCGCCTGCTGCGGGCGATCGAGGAGGGCGAGCTCGCGCCGGGCAGCCGCCTGCGCGAAGCCGAACTGGCGGAGCGCTTCCAGATCAGCCGGACGCCGGTGCGCGAGGCGTTGGGGCGGCTGGAGGCGCAGGGGCTCGTGGCCCACGAGCCGCACCGGGGTGCCAGCGTGGCGCAGCTCGATTATGGGCAGGTCAGCGAACTCTACGACATGCGCGAGGTGCTGGAAGGGACGGCAGCCCGCCTCGCGGCGATCCACGCCAGCGCGGTCGAGACCGAGATTTTGGAGGAGATGGTCGCCCGGGACCAGGCTTTGCTCGGTGACGCGCCGGCGCTCGCCCGGACCAACCGCCTGTTCCATCGGCAGATCCACGGGGCGGCGCGCAACCGCTTCCTGCAGGGCACCCTGGAGACGATGCGCCTGTCGCTGGTGCTGCTGCCGGGCGCCACCACCCTGGCGGCCCCCGACCGCGCCGCGGATTCACTCGCCGAGCACGCCGCGATCGTGGCGGCGATCCGCGCTCATGACGGCGACGCCGCGGAGGCTGCGGCGCGCGCCCATATCCGGGCTGCCTTCAAGGCCCGGATCCGGATCTGGCAGGAGAGCTGAGCAGCGTCGTGGTTTCGAAAGGTCGAGACCTTTCGCGGGTCCAGGGCAGAGCCCTGATGAACGTCTCAGGGCGAGATATCTCAGGATTTTGCCTAAGACCCCGCCAAAGGGAACGCCCTTTGGAAATCCAGATGTCGGGTCGAACGGGCGCTCAGGCGCGGGCGGGGATACGCTCCACCTGTGGTTGCCCACGGAACAGGCTGAGCGTCGCGACGATCCCGCAGGCAGCGGCCGCCATCAGCCAGTAGCTCGGCGAGGCCCGGTCGCCGGTCTTCTCGATCAGGAAGGTCGAGACCATCGGGGTGGCGGTGCCGAACAGAGCGGTGGCGAGGCTGTAGGCCAGCGAGAAGCCGCTCGCCCGGACATGGGCCGGCACCACCTCGGAGAGCGAGACCACCATCGCGCCGTTGTAGACGCCGAAGAAGAACGAGAACCACAATTCGACCGCGAGCATCTTGCCGAAGGTCGGGTCCGCCACCAGCCAGTGCAGGGCCGGGTAGGTGGTCAGCAGCGACAGGGTCGAGATCGTCAGCAGTACCGGCTTGCGGCCGATCGCGTCGGAGAGCGCACCGCCCACCGGCAGCCAGATGAAGTTGGTGATCGCCACGCACAGCGTCACGATCAGGCTGTCGGTCTCGGTGAGCTTGAGGACAGTCTTGCCGAAGGTCGGGGTGTAGACGGTGATCATGTAGAAGGTCACCGTCGTCATCGTGCTCAGCATCATGCCGAGGAGCACGATCCGCCAGTTGGCCGCGACCGTGGCCAGGATCTCGCGGGTGCCGGGGTGATGGGTGCGCTTGGCGAAGGCCTGCGTCTCCTGCAGCGAGCGCCGGATGAAGAAGATGAACGGCACGATCAGGCAGCCGATGAAGAACGGGATCCGCCAGCCGAAATCGCCGATCTGCTGCTTGGTCAGGACGGCGTTCAGCCCGTAGCCGATCAGCGCGGCGAACATGATCGCCACCTGCTGGCTCGCCGACTGGAACGCGGTGTAGAAGCCCCGTCGCTGCGGCGTGGCGATCTCGAACAGGTAGATCGAGACGCCGCCGATCTCGACGCCCGCCGAGAACCCCTGGAGCAGCCGGCCGACCAGCACGATCAGGGGCGCCGCGACGCCGATCGTGTCGTAGCTGGGGCAGAAGGCGATGAGCACCGTGCCGCTGGCCATGATGGCCAGGGTGATGATCAATCCCTTCCGGCGGCCGATGCGGTCGATATAGGCGCCCAGCACGATCGCCCCCAGCGGGCGCATCAATGCGCCGAGCCAGAACGTGCCGAAGGTCAGCATCAGCTCGGTGGTCTCGTTGCCCGAGGGGAAGAACGCTCGCGAGATGTAGCTGGCGTAGAACCCGAACAGGAAGAAGTCGAACATTTCCAGGAAGTTGCCGCTCGTCGAGCGGAGGATCGCGCCGATCCTGGACTTGAGGGTCGCCTCGACGGCGCCTGGATCACCGGCCATGGTCTACGCTCCCTATGAGGCCGGTCAGACCCCGATCCACTTCATCGCGATGATCGTGC
Source organism: Methylobacterium sp. J-088 (assembly GCF_022829295.1). Classification (GTDB taxonomy): domain Bacteria; phylum Pseudomonadota; class Alphaproteobacteria; order Rhizobiales; family Beijerinckiaceae; genus Methylobacterium. The sequence continues at coordinate 5,301 of NZ_JAKSYH010000252.1, read as the reverse complement.
CCGTCACGGTGAGCGCGCCGCCGATGCGGGTCGCGATCTGCGCGAAGGGCATCAGCGCCATCCGGTTCGCCGCCGTGAGGATCGCGACATCGCCGGTACCGCCCTGGCCGCTGTGGCAGGCGTTCACGATGGCGGTCTCGATCGGGTACATCCCGAGCCAGCGCCCGACGAAGAAGCCCGTCACCATCAGCGTCGCCACGGTCGACACGATGGTGATCAGGTTCACCAGCGTGAACGCGGCCATCAGCTCGTGCCAGGGGGTGAGCGCCACGCCGATGGCGAAGAGCAGCGGGTAGGTCATCGAGACCTGCACGAACTTGTAGACTACGAAGCCGCCGGCCTGGAGATGGGGCGACACCGCGCTGGTAAGCTTGGCGAACACCGCCAGGAACAGCATCGCCACGGGCGCCGGCAGGCCGACCAGGTGGTGGGCCATGACGCCGAGCAGGTAGAGCGTGATGGCGGTCAGCCCCGCCGCGCCGATCGTGGCGGGATCGATCTGGCCCCGCGCCGCCTCGGACTTGGCCTGCGCGTCGCTGGACTTGAGGCCGTCCGAATCCGGCTGGAGCCGTCCCTCGCCGGTGAGGTGGGGGTAGCGCTTGCCCACCGAGTTCAGGGTGCCCGCGAAGATGATCGCGGTGAGCGAGCCCAGCATCACCGGCGGCAGGACCTGGGCGAAGATCACGCCCTGCTGCTGGCCGAGGATCGCCGCGTAGCCGATCGAGAGCGGGATCGCGCCCTCGCCGACGCCCCCGGCCATGATCGGCACCACGATGAAGAAGAAGGTCTTGTAGGGGCCGAGGCCGAGCAGCGTGCCGACCAGCGTCCCCACGATGGCCGCCGCCACCGAACCCGTCGCCAGCGGCGCGAAGATCTTGAGGAAGCCCTTGATCAGGACCTCGCGGTCCATGCCGAGGATCGAGCCGACGATGATCGTGGCGATGTAGATATAGAGGAAGTTGGTGAACTTGGTGAAGTCTGTGATCGCCTTCACCATCTGCGGTGGGACGAGTGCGTAGTAGACGAGCGCCGAGGGGATGAAGGTCGCGAAGATTGCGCCCGCGCCGATGTTCCGGAGGATCGGGATGCGCTTGCCGATTTCCGCGCAGGTGAAGCCGCCCATCACCAGCACGGCGATCATGGTCGGCCCATCGGGCTTGATCTCGCCCTCCTGGACCAGGATGACGATCAGCGCCGCCAGGATGACGTAGACCGGCAGCGGTATGATGCCGATCTTGGTGTCGACGAGGCGCCACCAGCGATCCGGCCAGAACCGGGCCGCGCGCCTGTCCTCGACGCGTGTCTCGACCGCTGACGGGATCGGCCTTGGCGAGGCGGTGCTGGTCATGGACGTCCCCCCGGATGCCTCTCGGCGCGTCGGCAAGTCACAGCCTCCGCGCATGATTTCGCGCCGGCCGATGACCGTCGCGTCACGTCACGACCCGCACAGCCGGCGGAAATAAAGTGACATTCGGCGTATCAGCGCGGATGGAGGGCGGCAACGCGCTGCCGGGAACAAAGCGCCCGACCTGTTCCGCGGGTGGGGATTAAGGGCGCACGCACCACGCGGGCGACACAAGCCGCCGGGTTCTTCACGGCACGCGGACGCTCACCCGAGCGAGACCCGTGTCCACGAAGAAAGGCCCGGCGCAGAGCCGGGCCCGATTGTCGTTGGCGTCGGCGGGAGTTCCCCCGCCATTGCAGGGGATCAGAAGTCGCGCTGGACGCGCAGGCGAACCGAGGAGACGGAGTCCTGGGTCACCGTCCGCGGCACGAACGTTCCGGCGTTGATCCCGGCGACGTTGCTGTAGGCCGTCGGGCTCTTGTCCTTGTCGATCACCCGACCGTTCTTGACGCCGATCTGCGTGTAGTAGCCCTCGACGCCGATATCGAGATCCTTGACGGGCGACCAGATCAGGCTCGCGCCGGCGACGATCTGATAGGTGTTCCGCAGCGCCTCGCTCAGGTTGTAGAACCGCGTACCAGGGGCGCCGACCGCAAGCGAGCCGCCGATATTGGCCAGGGACGAGGCCACACCCTGGGCGGCGCGGGCGCTCTGCGAGAAGCTCTGCTCGCCGCAGCTGGAGAACACGGCCGAACGCCATTCCGGCGTCCAGTAGTGCAGGTAGGACCCGACCACCGTGAAGCTCTGCGAGGTCTGCAATTGCCCGGTGAATGGGTTGATCGTCGCGTCGGAGAAGAACTGGTTGAACTTCTGGCCCTGAAGGGTGGCCGTGGTCTGCGTGTATGAGCCGGTGAACGCGGAGTAACCGGTATAGAGCTGCGCGCCCTCGCCATAGGCACCCTGCAGATACAGAGCGTCGCCCGGCGCGATGAACGGTGCGTTGACCTTCAGGCCACCCTGAACAGCCCACCCCTGGGTGTTCCGGGCATGCGCAATCGGAGCGATCGGCTGACCCGACGCCTGACTCTCGTTGCCGACGTTGAGTTCGTGGGTCGCGGCGGAGAGCTGGGCCGAACCCCAGGCCTGATCAAGGCGTAGCGCACCGACGAAGTCGGGGAGGCGCGTCCGCTGGATGGTGTCGACGTAGCCGTAGCCGGTCGGAAGGCCGCGGGTGTTGTAGGTGATGAAGACCGGCGTCGGCTGGTTGGTGACCGCCAGGACCGCCACACCGCCGATCCCGCCATTCGTGGTGACGCCGACACTGTAGGGCGAGAAGATCGGGGTGCGGCGGTAGATCGGGTCTTCGACCGACAGCGTCGCCGACAGGCCGTTACCAAAGGCGGCCGTGTAGGCCAGCAGGTTCGTGGAGGCGACATCCGATCCCGCGGAAGCGCCGGCGAACTCGAAATCATGCGCGTAGAAATCGAAGAACGAGGAGGCGCGACCGGCGGTCAGACCCGCGAACTGGATGAACGCCTTGTCGACATTCACGAACTGCGAGTCGCGGCCGAAGCTGTCGTTGCCGAGGCCGGGATAAGCTTGGCCGATGCGCTGCTGGGTGCCGGACTGACCGACGCCGGAATAGCCGGTGCGTGCGCCGGCATCGAGGCGGGTGAAGGCGCGCAGCGTACCGTAGGCGGTCTGGGTGCGGGCATCGAGGTTGATGCGCATCCGGCCCTGGTAGCCCGACGTGTCGCCGTTGCCGGTCCCGCGCGAGTTGCTGGTCATGTACCCACCCTCGAACCGGGCGCGGCCCGAGATGCGCAGGCAGGTGTCAGTACCGGGAATGTAGAAGAAGCCGGCACCGTAGGCGGTGCAGACGCGGACGTACTCGATCGGCACCGCCTTCTTGACGGGAAGATCGGCGGCGTGCGCGGCACCCACCGCCGCGAACGCGGCGGCAGAACCGAGCAACGAGCTCTTCAAGAGCTTCATAGATATTTCCAAGGCTTCGAGACCCGATATCGCTATCCACGCAGTCTATCACTGCGCTAACAGCTTATTTTTTGCACAACCCGCCTCTTGAGGGCGAAGCCGTTCGGGATCTCGAGGTCGAGATGCACCGATGCGTGAGCACATTGTGCAAACGAGGCCGCATCCGCAACTTTGATCGAAGATAAACAATAGTTTCGGTGGGGAGCGTTGCATGCTTGCCACAAAATTAAGACTTATATTAAAACGCGGCAAATTTCTGCTTTAGCAATTTCTGATAATATCCAATGACGTACTATTTTATCTGTCTTTGTTAGAGCGGCGGAGGAGTAATTGAGGTGGCAATTGTTGTGTCGCAGTCCGCGGTGCGCCCGAACCGTGACGCTGCGGTCGTGGCGCCGCCGATCCGCACTCTATGCGGGCATCGCCCACCGCTACGCACAACCGAATTGGAAAAGGTGTCGCCACCGCGGATCCACTGCGGACTGCGTAGCGACTCTGATTCTCGGCCGGATCGCGGCGCGACCGCGCTTTGCGTCAGAAATGCTCGGATCGGGCGCCTGGGCGGCCACCCCTTGGAACCACGGCTCGGCTCACCTTGCGCCGAGGGGCAAACGCCACCGGGCCGCCAAAGCGGCCGGCCTGGGCGAGGAATCCGACAGGCATCATCGAGGATGGCTGCCCCGCGCCGCGCCAGTCCGCGCACACACGGAAAGTCCGGGTCGCAACGCCAGCGCCCAGCAGCGGCGGGGATTTGCGCCGCGCAGGCCGGGTCCCGCGCACGGCGCCACGGGCCGCAAGGCGGCGCGGATGCGCTCTGCCTGACCTTCGGTAGGCACGGGATCGTCGAACCGCCCGGCGCAACAAAAAAGGCCCGGCCGAAGCCGAGCCTTGAGCTGTGATGGATGAGGCAAGCGGCCGGGGCGGAAGCCCCGGCGCCTGGGATCAGAAGTCGCGCTGGACGCGGAAGCGGACCTGCGAGACCGAGTCCTGCGTGGCGGTACGGACCGCGAAGGTGCCGTTGTTGATGCCGGCGATGTTGGCGTAGGCGGTCGGGCTCTTGTCGAGGTCGATCGCCCGGCCGTTCTTCAGGCCGATCTGAGTGTAGAACGCCTCGACGCCGATATCGAGATCCTTGACCGGCGACCAGATGATGCTGCCACCCGCCACGAACTGGTAGGTGTCGCGCAGCGCCTGGCTCAGCTGGTAGAACCGGGTGCCGGGCGTGCCGACGGCGTTGGCGCCGAACGGGTTGCTGCCGGCCAAGCCGCTCACGAGGTTGTAGATCGCGCCCTGGGCGAGGCGCGCGCCCTGCGAGAAGCTCTGCTCGCCGTAGGAGCCGAAGAAGGCCGAGCGCCATTCCGGCGTCCAGTAGTGCAGGTACGACGCGACCGCCGTGAAGCTCTGCGAGGTCTGCAGCTGGCCGGTGAACGGGTTGATGGTCGCGTCCGAGAAGTACTGGGCGAACTTCTGACCCTGGATGGTCGTGGTGCTCTGGGTGTACGAGCCGGTGTACTGAGAGTAGCCGGTGTAGAGCTGCGCGCCGTCGCCGTAGGCACCCTGCAGGTACAGGGCGTCGCCCGGGGCGATGAACGGCGTGTTGATCTTCAGGCCGCCCTGCACCGCCCAAGCCTGAACGTTGCTCGTATGGGCCGGGACGACGATCGGACCGGTGCCGGTGCTGGCGGCGGTGGAGAGGTTGCCGACGTTCAGCTCGTGGGTGGCGGCCGAGAGCTGAGCCGAGCCCCAGGCCTGATCGAGGGGCACGACGCCGACGAAGTCGGGCAGGCACGAGCGCTCGATTCTGTCGACGTTGCCATACGTGCCCGGGCCGACGAAGACCGGGGTAGGCCGGTTGGTCCCACCGAAGTTCGAAACGGCGCCGGGGTTGACCGGCGCGGGGATGTGTCTGGGTGAGTAGACCGGGTGTCGGCGGAAGCGCGGGTCTATGCGCGCTAGAGTGC
>NZ_JAKSYH010000246.1 GCF_022829295.1 Methylobacterium sp. J-088 | reverse complement strand
GCGACCACCACCGCCTCGTCCTCTGGTGACAGCACCGTGGAATGCGTATCCTTCGGCGTCGTGCGCTGGTCGGCGACCGAGGTCCGCTTCTTCCACTTGGCGACGCTCTTCTGGTTGATCCCGTAGCGCTTCGAGAGCGTTCTCAGGCTCGCTTTACTATGCTGAACCGCTCGACTGACTTCCCCCGTCGTTGTGGCGCTGCCGCTACGCACTATGCCCATAACGCACCCCCCCCCTCCAAGGTGAATAGTGCACCATCAAACCCTGGGATCAACCATCTAGCCCTGAGGGTGGCCGGGCGCCTGTCCGGTACTGTGACAGGCGACCGGCTGGCGCTGCTCGTGAACAATCTCGGCTCCACTTCCGCGCTTGAGATGCAGATTCTGACCCGGGCGGTGCTGGCCACCGATCTTGGCAAGCGCGTCCGCCTGCTGATCGGGCCCGCGCCGCTGATGACGGCGCTCGACATGCACGGGGCTTCACTCTCGGTCCTGCCGCTGGATGATGCGCTCGAAGCCGCCCTGGTCGCGCCGGTGCCGCTGCCTGCTTGGCCCGGCGCGGTACGGATCGTACCGCCGACCCTCCACCCGATACCGGAGGGGCTGGCTGGCGAGACGTTCACACCGTCGCAGGATCCGGTCACGAGCGCCCGGATCGCCGCGGTCGCGCGGGCCCTGATCGCCGCGGAGGCAAAGCTCAATGCCCTCGACGCCAAGGTCGGCGACGGCGATGCCGGCACGACCTTCGCGGGCGCAGCTCGCGCCGTGCTGGCCGATCTCGAAGGGCTGCCGCAGGCCGATCCCGCTGCCCTGTGCCGAGCGCTGGCCGAGCGGATCGGCCGGGCGGTCGGCGGATCGAGCGGCGTGCTCGGCTCGATCTTCTTCGCTGCGGCCGCCGCTGCGTTCGCCGACGGCGCCGCTTGGCCGGATGCGTTGGCGCTGGGTGTGGCCCGGGTGCAGGGCTATGGCGGCGCCAAGCAGGGCGACCGCACGCTCCTCGATGCACTGATCCCCGCTGTCGACGCTGTGAAGGGTGGCGACCTCAGCGCGGCGGCCCAGGCGGCTCACGCAGGTGCCGAGGCCACCGCCGGGATGGATCGAGCCGGTGCCGGGCGCTCCAGCTACCTCGCCAGCGGGGATCTCGCCGGGGTGCAGGATCCCGGAGCCGCCGGAGTCGCGGAGGCGTTTGCAGCCCTGGCCAGCGTGCAGCGTGCCGCGATTGACCCCTGGTCAGACGCGGCCTACGCCATCGCCATGCGGACCTGCCTGATCCTCGACGATTACCAGCAGGTGGCCCTGCCGCTGGCTGACTGGACACGCCTTGCCGACCGGGTCGCGGTCTCCGCGATCTCGGAGCCTATCCCGGATCGCGAGTCTCTGGTCGCGCGGATCGATCAGGCCGAGATTTTGGTGATCATGCGGGAGCGCACACCGTTCCCGGCCGCTTTGCTCGAACGGCTGCCGCGGCTCGAACTGCTGGTCACGAGCGGTCTTCGCAACCTCGCGATCGATGTCGCAGCGGCGAAGGCGCAGGGCATCACAGTTTGCGGAACGGATTCGAGCCCGACGCCGCCGACCGAATTGACCTGGGCGCTGATCCTGGGCCTTGCCCGCCACGTCACTCAGGAAAGCCATGCGCTGCGCACCGGCGGCCCCTGGCAGAGCACCCTCGGGACCGATCTCGCGGGGGCAACACTCGGCCTGCTGGGGCTCGGCAAGATCGGAACACGGGTCGCCGCGATTGGGCGCGCCTTCGGCATGCGGGTGATCGCCTGGAGCCCGAACCTCGACGAGGGCCGGGCAGCCGTGGCCGGCGTCGAGCGCGCGGCCTCGAAGGAAGCCCTGCTGGAGGCGAGCGATGTCGTCTCGATCCACCTCGTGTTGGGCGAGCGGACTCGCGGCCTCCTCGGTGAGGCCGAGCTGCGCTGGATGCGGAAGAGCGCGTATCTGGTGAACACGTCGCGGGCCCCGATCGTCGATCAGGCGGCTTTGCTGCGGGCACTCGAGGAGGGCTGGATCGCCGGCGCAGGCCTCGACGTGTTCGAGACCGAGCCGCTGCCCGCTGATGACCCATTCCGCCGGCTGCCGAACGTGTTGGCGCTGCCGCATCTCGGCTATGTCACGCGGGACAATTACCGGACGTACTTCACCCAGGCGGTGGACGACATCGAGGCTTGGCTCGCCGGCTCTCCGATTCGGACCCTGACCTGAACCCTTATCCGGCCCGCGGATCCAGCGCGTCGGCGAGCCCGTCGCCGAACAGGTTGAGCGCCACCAGTGTGGCGATCAGGAACAGGGCCGGGGCGGCCAGCATGTGGGGCGCCGCCTCGATCGAACGCGCGCCATCTGCGACCAAGACTCCCCAACTCGTCTGCGGCTCCTGCACACCGAGGCCAAGGAACGACAGGAAGCTCTCCAGCAGGATCACCTGTGGGACCAGCAAGGTCGCGGTCACCGCGACCGGACCGAGGGTGTTGGGCACGATGTGGCGCGCGATGATGCCAGGCGCCCCGACGCCGAGCGCTTGAGCGGCGCGAACGAAGTCGCGCTCGCGCAGCGACAGCGTCTGGGCGCGGACCACGCGGGCCATGTCGAGCCATTCCACGGCCGCGATCGCCACCAGCATCAGCGTGAGGCTCGGGCGGAAGAATACCAGCAGCAGGATGACGAAGAACACGAAGGGGAGGGCGTACAGCACATCCACCAACCGCATCATCGCAGCATCCACCGCCCCGCCCAGGAAGCCCGCCGTTGCGCCGTAGGCGACCCCGATCAGCAGGGCCACGAGGCTGGCCGCGAGGCCGATCGCCAGGGACACCCTTCCAGCCGTCAGGCACCGGGTGAGCAGGTCGCGACCCTGCACGTCGGTGCCGAGCAGGAAATGCAGGCGCCGGATCGGCACCGCCACCACGAGGCTGCGGCCGCCGTCGCGCTCCTCCGCGATCGTGGGGGTGCCGAACAGCCCGGAGCGCGGAAGGTAGACAAGGCTGCGCCGGTCCACGCCCGAGTCGGAGCCGAGGGTGAGACGCAGGGTATCGCGGTCGCGCACCACCGCCTCGAGCCGAACCCGCATCCGGAAAGCGAGGCGTACCAGCGCCGGACCGAGATGGGCATCATCCGGCTGCGCTGCCACACCGGCCGGCAATTGGCGCAGGTCCGGATAGGTGCGGTCCGGATCGTGGCCGGTCAAGCCGGGGCCTACGAGACAGGCGAGTGCGATCAGGATCAGCACGGCAAAGGCTGCCAGCGCGCTGCGCATCCGAACGAGGCGGGTGAGGATCCGGCTCGCCGGGCGCGGCGCTGCCGTCACGTTGCGACCCGCAGGCGCGGATCGAGCCAGGCGCAGGCGAGGTCGGCCAAGAGATTGAGGGTAATCACCAGCCCGGCGACCAGCAGCACCGTCCCCATGACGAGGGTGTAGTCGCGGTTCAGCGCGCCTTCGACGAAGTAGCGGCCGATTCCGGGCAGGCCGAAGATCGTCTCGACCACCACGGATCCGGTGAGCAGGGATGCGGCCAGCGGCCCGAGATAGGCGACCACGGGCAGAAGTGCCCCCCGCAGCGCGTGCCGGGTGACGCGCATCGGCGGCAGGCCGAGGCTGCGCATGGTTCGGATCGGCTGCGTGCGCAGCACCTCGCCGAGCGAAGCCCGGGTCAGCCGCGCCAGGGCGCCGACCTGCGGCAGGGCCAGGGTGATCACCGGCAGGACGAGATGGCTCGGCGCGCCATCGCCCCAGCCGCTCAGCGGCAGCCAGCGTAAGGTGAGTCCGAAGGCGATCTGAAAGAGTGGCGCGACTACGAAGCTCGGCAGCGACACGGTCAGCGCCGCGCCGATGCCGAGGAGGCGGTCGATCGCGCCGCCGCGCTGGATTGCCGCCGCGATCCCGAGCCCGACGCCGAGCCCCGCCGCCAGCAGGAGAGCCAGTCCCCCAAGCGTCGCCGAGACCGGCAGGCCCCGGGCGATCAAGTCGAGCACGGGCATGTCCCGGAACGAGAAGGACGGCCCGAGATCGCCGTGCGCGAGTGACGCGAGATAGCTGCCGAACTGCACGATCAGCGGCCGGTCGAGTCCGTAGACCCGTCTCAGATTCTCCATCGCGCCCGGTGCCAGGGGCCGTTCCAAGTCGAACGGGCCGCCGGGCGCGAGCCGCATCAGGAAGAAGCTGACGGTGATGACGGCGAGCAGCGTCGGTATCGATTGGGCAAGGCGGCGGACGATGAAGCGGATCACGCGTCGAGCCTCAGGAAGCGCGTCGGCGCCGCGTTGCGGACATTCGGGTGATAGCCGTGCAACCGCGGCGCGATCAGCGCCTTCGAGCGGTAGTGCATCAGCGGGATCCAGGGCAGTTCGCGCAGCGCGATCGCTTCCGCGTCGTAGAGCAGGCCGGCCCGGCGGGCGAGGTCGCGCTCGGCGGCGGCCCGTGCCAGGAGCGCGTCGTAGGCCGGATCAGACCAGTGGCCGGCATTGAAACCGTCGTTCCCGGTCTGGAGCAGGAACAGGAAGTTCTGCGGATCGGCATAGTCGGCGATCCAGCTCATGCGCGCCACGTCGAAGTCGCCTCCGTCGCGCAGGTAGGCGAAATGGGTCTTGGCATCGGTGTAGACGTAGCGGGTCACGATCCCGAGGTCGCGCCACATCTCGCCGATCGCCACCGCGACGGTGCGGTTGTTGTCGCTGACGTTGAACCGGTACTCCACCGTGAGGGGCCGGTCCGGGCCGAAGCCGGCCTCGCCCAGCAGCCGGCGGGCCTGTTCCTCATGGTCGATCGGCAGGCCGGAGCGGCCCGGGGTCTCGGGCGGCGTCCGGTAATTGTCGAGACCAAGCGGGCACAGGGAATAGGCCGGACTCATGGTCCCGCCGTTCAGCCCAAGGGCCAGATATTCCCGGTCGATCACGAGGGACAGCGCCTGACGGACACGCCGGTCCGAGAACGGCGCCTTGCGGGTGTTCACCGCCAGGGCCGCGAGCCCGAGCGAAGGTCCGAGCACCACCTGGGTGCCGAACCGGCGGCGCAAGTCGCCGATCTGATCGGCGGGCAGGTCGGCGAGGGAGTCGAGTTCTCCGGCAGCGTAACGGCGCACGGCCGCCGCCAGGTCGGAGGTGGGCACGAAGTCGACCCGCCGGATCGCGACGGACGCCGCGTCGGGATGATGCGGATTGGCTTCCAGCTGGACCGCGCCGCCCGGCACGTTCCCCGTGAGCCGATAGAGCCCGTTGGTGACGAGGTTGCCCGGCCGGGTGAAGGTCTCGCCGTAGTGCTCCACCGAGGCCCGATGCACCGGCACGGCGGTCTGATGGGTGAGGAGTTCGAGGATATAGGGTGTCGGCTGTTCGAGTGTGATCGTGAGCTGGAGCGGGCCTTCCATGGTGATGCCGAGGGCGTCCACCGGCTTCTCGCCGCGATTGACCGAAGCGGCGTTGCGGATGGGGAACAGGATCTCGGCGTATTTCGCCCCCGTGGCCGGGTCGAGGATCCGGCGCAGCGAAAAGACGAAATCCGCAGCGGTGACCGGTCCGCCGTTCGACCAGCGTCCGTCGGGATTGAGATCGAACCTGAGCGTCAGGCCGTCCTCGGAGACGCTCCAAGCCCGCGCGGCCCCCGGAATGATCGCGCCCTCGTTGTCGTAGGTAAGGAGCCCATCGCAGAGGTCGCGCAGGATATGGGCTTCCGCCACCGTGGAGGAACGGTGTGGATCCAGGGTTTCGGGATCGGCATCGTTGCCGCGGCGGTAGATCGACTCCGATGCTGCGGCCGGACGCACGGTTGCGAGCACGGCAGCGCCCGCAAGCCAGTCGCGTCGGCGCGGGCGCATGATCAGGCGCCGGTCTCCGGCGCGAGGCCGGCCGCCTCGATGCCTGCGACCGCACAGATCTCGTCGTTGTCTGAGGTGTCGCCCGAGATGCCGACCGCGCCCAGAAGACGGCCTTCACCGGAACGGATCAGGACGCCGCCGGGCACCGGCACTAGCGCGGCGGGACCAGCCACATGGGTCACGGCCGCTACGAAGTAGGGTTGCGCTTCGGCGCGGGCATGGATCGCCCGGGAGCCGAGGCCCAATGCCAGCGCGCCGTTGGCCTTGCCGCAGGCGATCTCGGCCCGGCGCAGGGATGTACCGTCCTCGACCGAGACGCATTTCAGCGCCCCGCGGGCGTCGTAGACCACGACGGCCAGCGGCTTCAGGCTCCGTGTCCTGGCCTCCCGGAGTGCCGTATCGACGATGGTGCGGGCGGCTTCGAGGGTCAGGTCGATCATCGGTGTCCAGAACTTGCGTCGTTTTGAGCGGTGATCGCGACCTTATGGGTGGTGTTGCGGCGGGTCCACCGCCGGGGAGCACGGGACACGACCGTTTGTGCCGACAGGTCCGGTAAACGTGATGCGCATCGTCCTGTGCCGTCTGGCGGGATCACGCCGGGCGATCCGCCAGACCGCCCGTGATGCTCGCGAGAAACGACTCGTAGGCGGCCGTGACCGTCCCGGGCCGCTCGAAATGCGGGAACGCCCCGGTCGTCAAAGTGTCGATCCGCCAGTTCGGACGACCAGCGACGCGCGTCTCGTGCTGATAGTCGACGAAGTCGCCGCGCTCGCCATGGACCATCCAGACCGGCAGGCGCAGTCGCTCGTAGAGGCGCGTGGTGTCGGTCGGGAAGAGGTGGCCCGACACGAAGCAGAACGGTGCGTGCTCCGCCCCGGGCTGGTGGGCCGAAGCGTAGTCGTAATCGAGGAGCGCCTCGTCGATTTTCTTCGAGCCGAAGGTCTTCTGCAGGAAGAAGCGCATGCTCGGCCGCGTCACCAGCACATCGAACAGCGGCCGGCCGAAGGGCGGCCGGTCGAGGAGATTAAGCAGCCAGTCGCGCCCGCGGTGACCATCCGGCGGTCCATCGCCGGAAAGTTGCCCGTCGAAGCCCGTGGGGCTGATGAGCGCGAGGCTGCGATAGGCATCGGACCGTTCCAGGCTCGCCCGCGCCAGGAAGGAGGCGGACAGGGACAGTGCCATGGCGTCGACCGGGATGCCCCCGTGGCGATGCCGGATCTCCGCCACGATGGCGTGGATCGCCTCCACCATCAGCCGCGGTGTGTAGCGGCGGCGCGACCGTTCAGAGAAACCGAAGCCGGGGAGGTCGAGGGCGTAGACCGGCCGCGTCGTCCGGAAATGCAGATAAAGCGGCCGGACTTCGTAGGCGTTCGCTGCGGCGTTGATCGAGTGGATCAGCAGGAGCGGCACGCCCTCGGCTTCGGTCGACGCGTAGAACGAGAGGTCCCCGGCGCGCTGCGTTGCGATCGTTTCGCGACGGCCCGGCAGCGCCGGCGGAAGGGGCATTCGTTGGGCGACGCGGAGCCGGCTCCAAGCGAACAGACCGGCAGCCGAGCCGGCAAGCGTCAGGGCGGCCGCAGCTGCGGAGCGGCTGCTGCGTCGCCGAGGCTGAAGGTCCATCGGGCACCTCATATCGGGCACGCCGGTTCAGGCGTCGGGCGACAACGCCGCTGGACGCGGGAAGTGCCGGGCCGACGCCTCGCGATCGCCCGTGCCGTGATGCGCTACGAGGCGTGTCCGGCGAAGCTGCCGGACCCACCTGCGCTGACCGAGGGAACCCGCGTCGCTGGCCGGGTGGGAGCGTCGCCGCGGCCTGCCGCCTCGCGCAGGAAGTCGACCGTCGGCGCATCGTTGCGCCAACCTTGGACGCGTTGGGACACCAGAAGATTGCGCTCGCGTCGATCATAATTGGCGTAGGCGGCCGCCACGAACGCGGCGCGGCTCATCGTGCGGGCCGGCCCGGAACGCCGGGTCTCAGCTTTAAAGAACATGGCGCTGCCGGGAATGCCGTAATGCTGCGCGATCTCGGGGTAGACCGGCCAGCTCCCCTGGCCGCCCAGATCGTCCGGCAGGAAAGCATCAAGATCACATTCCTCGAACGGAATACCGGCCTTGGTCAGCAAACCCCGGGCAAGATCGGACACGACGAACAGTTTCGTGTGGTTGATCGAGTGCATGAAGCACCCGCGCCGCGCCCAGCGAGTCAGATGGGTGTCGAGGTCGTAATCCGCCTGCCGGCCCAAACTCCGCAGGTAGGCCACCGATTCATCCCAGAGATCGAAGTAGCCGAGGCGCTCGAACACCGCCTCGGAGAACAGACGCAGGGCCTGAGCCTGCGAGAAGCCGGCGAGGTAGGCGTAGAGCGTGATCGCCGAATGCGAATGCCCCATCGGGCCGGAGATCAGGCCGTTCAGCGTCACGGCGTCCTGCACGCCGACATGGATCAGGTCCGGGTGGTAGGCCCCGAACACGATCGTCGGGATCAGCCGCACCTTCGGATGGGTTCGCAGGGTGTCGATCGTGCCACCGCCCTTGAAGCGCGGCAGGTAAATGCTTGAGAAGACGTGGTCGTACCCGTCCGCATGCGCCATCAGGTCGGCAAGCCGCGGAAAACGCCGTGCCGCCGTGAAGGCCGACACGAAATCCACCTGCGCATCGGGCAGCAGATAGCGCATCGCCTTCGCGATCGCGCCAGCTTGGCACACGCCGATGACGAGGATCCGCGGCGCTCCGGTCCGTTTCTTCCCGAACTGCGCGAGGCGGTGCCGCGCGCGCCAAAGGCTATCGACGGTCAACATGCCGCTTCTCTCGCATGTCCGTACGCCGTGGGCAAACCGCAGCCGTCGGTTGAGATCCTTGGCGAAGCCTCGGCGTTTTCATCCCTCGGTGGATGCCACGAAATGACAGACCCACAACGCTGTCGCCGTTCACGGCTGGCCTGCGCGGAATGACCCGCTCATGCCTAACGACGACGCGAGGAGAACAGGCATGGCCCCGACGCAGCCTTCGGAGGCGATCCCGGAGATCGAGCGCGCGACGCTGCGTCGGGTGACCGGGCGCATCCTGCCATTCCTGATGCTCGCCTATTTCGTGGCGTTCGTGGACCGGGTGAATGCCGGCTTTGCGGCCTTGCAGATGAACCACGATATCGGGCTTTCGGCCGCACAGTTCGGGCTTGGCGGTGGCCTGTTCTACGTGTCGTACGTGTTGTGCGAGGTGCCGAGCAATCTCGCCATGGAACGGTTCGGCGCCCGGATCTGGATCGCCCGGATCATGATCACCTGGGGATTGGTCTCAGCCTGCATGGCGTTCGTGGTCGGGCCGTATTCCTTCTACGCGGTGCGCCTTCTCCTAGGTGCCTCGGAGGCCGGCTTCTTTCCGGGCGTGATCCTGTACCTGACCTACTGGTTCCCGCGCGCCTATCGGGGGCGGATCGTGGCCGTCTTCATGGTGGCGATCCCGATCTCCAGCTTCCTCGGCTCGCCAATCTCAGCCGCGATCCTCGACACCGACGGCATGCTGGGTCTGCGCGGCTGGCAATGGCTGTTCATCCTGGAGGCGGTGCCGGCGGTTCTGCTCGGCTTCGCGGCCTTCTTCCTGTTGCCCGATGGCCCCGGCTCGGCACGGTGGCTGACGCCCCAGCAGAGCGCGTGGCTTCAGGAGAGGCTCGCCGCCGAACGCGCCTCCGTGGTGCTGGGTGAGGCTGCGCCGGCGCGGCACCTCTCGGTCTGGCAGGTCATGCGCAACCGTTACGTGCTCGCCGCTTCGCTGATCTATGCCGGTGCCTCAGGGGCCAGCCAGTGCCTGTCGTTGTGGCAGCCGCAGATCATCAAATCCTTCGGGTTGACCAACCTGCAGACTGGCCTGCTGAACTCGATCCCGTTTGGCGTGGCCTCGGCCCTGATGATCCTGTGGGGCCGCTCCTCGGACCGGAACCGCGAGCGGGTGTGGCACACGGCGCTCCCCCTGGGATTGCTGGCACTGAGCCTTGCCGCCGCGATCGCCACGACGCAGCTGCTGCCCACGATCCTGATTCTGAGCCTCGCGGTGACTGCGACCTATACGGTGAAGGGGCCGTTCTGGGCGCTGTCCACGGAATGGCTTTCGGCCGGGGCCGCCGCGGCCGGCATCGCGCAGATCAATGCGATCGGGAATATAGGCGGTTTCGTCGGGACCTACATGCTCGGCGTCATCAAGGACGCAACCGGCAGCTATCCGCTGGGGCTCCTCCCCCTGGTCGTCCTTTCGGGACTGGGGTGCCTCCTCGTGCTCGGTCTCGGCCGCAGGCGGAAGCCGCCGGCGCAGGTCATTCGGGCCTGACCGGACGTGCTGCATCCGCAACGGGAAAACCAGCCGAAATGAAATAACGAACGATTGTACCTGATGGTGCTTCGACACGGCACCGATCAGGAATGTACTCGTCCAAGCTGCTAGGCCCGTAGCTTGGTCATGGTCAAGAAAAATTACTCGCCGCTTCCGCAGAAAATCTTGTTCGGACAGTGTTTTTAGGACGCGTCACATCGTTGACATGCAAGCAGTCAGGCGTAACATTACGAACTTGGAGCATGAAGCTCCAAGATGCGCTGCCCGCGGACATGATGGCCGCAGGGTTGCTGATGGTCGAGGCATCAATGCTCGTCCGCCCAATTCTCGTGCAACGATAGCGGCATCGCATCGGCCCGCAGGCCAGCGCCATCGGCCGGTCTCTTACCGTGGGTCGAAATATCTATCTGCGCCTTCCTGAACGAAGGCCAGCCAGTGTTCGGTACGCGGATCCGAAAACGAATTCTTCCGTTGCCGACGCCGCGACCTAAAGATCGATACGTGACGCGACATCATCGGCATGTGCCGCGCGCAGAAACAACACTGGAAGATATATTGGCGAAAGTCCAATATATGCTCAAGTTTATATCCTTATGGCCCAACGACAATCAATAAGACAAGCTCAAGCGGGGAGGTTGCTAGTTTCCGATTGGCTCTGCGGGTGGGGGAATGGGACATGGATTACGTACCGTCGACGGCCGCGGTCGCAGCAGCCGCGCAGAAATCTCAGCCGGACGATGCGGCCGCGTTGGCATCATTGAAAGCCGTTGCGCCGGTTCAGCCCAAGGCAATCGATCCGCGGCCGACCTACACGCTGGCGCCGGGAACTGCCGACGCCATGCTGT
Source organism: Methylobacterium sp. J-088 (assembly GCF_022829295.1). GTDB lineage: Bacteria > Pseudomonadota > Alphaproteobacteria > Rhizobiales > Beijerinckiaceae > Methylobacterium. The sequence continues at coordinate 12,996 of NZ_JAKSYH010000246.1, read as the reverse complement.
CGCTGGCAAACACGAAGACGCAAGCGGTCAGCACAGCGGAGTTCGAGACACGATACGTCCACGCCTCCCAGATCACGGAGGCCGCTGCGGCCGTCGTGACAGCGCCTGTCGTTTCGCCGGAGCCCGCCAAGGCGGTCAGTGCGTCGAACCGGAATTGGATCGAGGATGTTCGGCTCGAACACAGCCCGACCAGGAAGGTCGGGGCCGACACGATCGTGCAATACGATAATCCGCGGGTCATGGCGGCGTGGAGTGCGGCTTTTCCGGATGTGCCGGACCGGAAGTTTCGCGGCCTCACGATGGCGGACACGAACGTCAAGCCCGAGACGCGCAAAGGATCGACCATCAAAGAGCAGACCATACTTGAAAAAAATATCTACCTGCTTTGTGACACGGAGAATTACAAGGCCTTCAGCGACACTCACCCGGACACGCACATCAATTGGATTCCCGTGGACAACGAAGAGATCCTTCTATTCTGGCCGAACGATCGCATCGGGGACGAGGCGCATGGATTGAGTAAACCGGTCCACCGTCCGCCTGAGGAGGGTTGATCGACGCGGCCTCACAGAGCCGGAAGGATTTCTCTGGCATGCCGAGCGAAAGCGCGTGCCAGGGGCGAGGCATGCCGCTCCTCGATCCAGATCGTTATACCGATTCGCGCCAGCGGCGGTAAACCGCTGGCGGCTATGAGGATCCGCAAATCGGCCGGGACCGCGGAACGGGTCAGCACCGCGACGGCCTGGCCGGAGCGCACCACGGCCAGAAGTCTGGACCGGCTGCCGCTCGCGTAGGCGATGCGGTAGCCGCGTCCGGCGCGGTCGAGGGCGGCGACGGCGGCCCGGTGGTCGAGGGTATCGGGATCGCCCAGCGCCAGCGGGACGGGATCAGTCCAGAGACCTGACTGGTCGCGTGGCACCACCCAGACGAGATTTTCGCACCGCAGGATCGCTCGATCGGCCGCGAGCGGGACCGACACGAGGGCGAGGTCGAGGCCGCCGCGATCGAACTACGCCTGGAGACGGGGCGTCGATCCGCAGATCACCTCGATCGCCGCCGCCGGGTGGTGTTGTGCGAAACCGCGCAGCAGGGTCGACAGGAAGGCTTGCGCGTCGTCGTCCGGGCAGCCGAAGTGAGCGTCCCGCTCAAGCTCCCGTCGGAAAATTCCGCCAGGGCCTCGTCGTGCGACGACAGGATGCGGCAGGCGTGGATCAGAAAGCGCTCGCCCTGCACGGTCGGCACGGCGCCGCGGCCGGTCCGCGTCACGAGCGGCTGGCCGACGAGATCCTCCAGCCGCTTCATCTGCATGCTGAGCGCAGCTTGGCTCCGGCCGATTCGGCTCGCCGCTCGGCTGAGCGCGCCCGTCTCGGCCACGCTGGCGAAGCTGCGCAGGAGGTCGATGTCGAGGCTGCGTGTCATCAGCGCCGCTGAATGCTCCCTCCAAAACTATAAGCTGCTTGGCGATCCACGACTCCCCTAACATGGCCGGCAGCGAGAAGGAGCAGCCATGACGCGGAACGACGATCCGGATTTCTGGGCACGGGCGCGCCGACACCTGATCCGTTACGGCGGGGCCTTCGCGCCGTTGATCATCGAGCGCGCGGAAGGCAGCTTCGTCTACGACGCCGACGGCCGAAAAATACTCGATTTCACCTCCGGCCAGATGAGCGCGATCCTGGGCCATGGCCATCCCGAGATCGCCGCCGTGGTTGCGGATCACATTGGCCGGCTCGACCATCTGTTCAGCGAGATGCTGACCCGGCCTGTTGTCGACCTCGCCACCAAATTGGCCCGACTCGCGCCCGGCGAACTCGAACGGGCCCTGTTGCTGACCACCGGGGCCGAGGCCAACGAGGCCGCCCTCCGCATGGCCAAGCTTGCCACGGGCGGCTGGGAGGTGGTGAGCTTCGCCCAGTCTTGGCACGGAATGACCGCGGGGGCGGCGTCGGCGACCTACAGCGCCGGCCGGAAAGGCTACGGCCCGGCCCCGACCGGGTCCTTCGCGATCCCGGCGCCGAACGCCTATCGCCCGGCCTTCGAGAAGGACGGCGTGCCCGACTGGCGGGCCGAACTCGATTACGCGTTCGCGTTGATCGATCGGCAATCGACCGGCAACCTCGCGGCCTTTCTCGCAGAGCCGATCCTGAGCTCAGGCGGCATCATCGACCTGCCGCCGGGCTACCTCGCCGCACTGAAGGGTAAATGCACCGAGCGCGGCATGCTGCTGATCCTTGACGAGGCCCAAACGGGGATTGGTCGCACGGGACTGATGTTCGCCTGCGAGCGCGACGGCGTGGTGCCCGATATCCTGACACTCTCGAAGACGCTGGGCGCCGGCCTGCCGCTCGCGGCCGTCCTGACCACGCCGGCAATCGAGGATCTCTGCCACGCGCGCGGCTTCCTCTTCTACACCACACACGTCTCCGACCCGCTCCCGGCGGCGGTGGGTCTGAAGGTGCTGGAGATCGTCACGCGGGACGGATTGGTTGCGCGGGCTGAAGAAGCTGGCGCCCGGCTCGCCACACGGTTGCGCGCCCTCCAGCAACACTTCGCCTGCATTGGGGACGTGCGCGGCCGCGGACTGCTTCAAGGTGTCGAGATCGTAGCGGACCGGGCCACGAAGGCTCCAGCGCCGGAACTTGGCGACGCCATCACCCGGCGCTGCCTGGAATTCGGCCTCAGCATGAACATCGTTCAATTGCCCGGCATGGGCGGCGTGTTCCGCATCGCGCCGCCGCTCACCGCCACAGACGTTGAGATCGACCTGGGCGTCGACATTCTCGAGCGCGCGCTGGATTCCTGTACGTAGCCAGCGCTCACGCCGCCTCGATCTCGCTGCTGACCACCAGCCATTCCTCCTCGGCGGCAGCGAGCGCGCTGGCCGCGTCCGCACGCATCTTGGCGATCTCGCCGGCCTTGGCGGCATTCTCCCGGAAGGCAGAACCATCCTCCAGGGCCGCATCGATCTTCTGAATGGCAGCGGTCAACTTCGCCATGCGCGCCTCGATGGCTTCGAGTCGCTTACGCAGCGGTGCTAGGGCGGCGCGGCGCTCGACCCCCGCCCGGCGTGCTTCGGCCTTCTGGCCGCCGGCGGGCTCCGCCTCCCGCTCGTCGTCCCGGTCCGGGCCCGCCAGAACGAGGCGGCGGTAATCGTCCATGTCGCCGTCGAAGGTCTTCACGGTGCCGTCGGCCACCAGCCACAGCCGGTCTGCGCAGGCCTCCACGAGGAAGCGGTCGTGCGAGACAAGGATGACGGCCCCCTCGTAGTCGTTGATGGCCTCGACCAGCGCCTGCCGGCTCTCGATATCGAGGTGGTTGGTGGGCTCGTCGAGGATCAACAGATGCGGTCCATGGAAGGCCGCCAGCCCCATCAGCAGCCGCGCCTTCTCGCCGCCCGAAAGCTTCTCGACCGGCGTGTCCGCTTTGTTGGCGCCGAAGCCGAGCCGGGCGGTGGCGGAGCGAACCTTCGCCTCGGGCACGTCGGGCATCAGGGTCCGAACATGCGCATAGGCGCTCTCGGAGGGGCGCAGCTCATCGAGTTGGTGCTGGGCGAAATAGGCGACCTCCATCTTGGAAGAGCGCTTTACCTCGCCGGCGACCGGCCCGAGACGTCCACCGATCAGCTTGCAGAATGTCGACTTGCCGTTGCCGTTGGCACCGAGCAGCGCCACCCGGTCGTCCGGGGCCAGGCTGAGATCGAGGCCCGTCAGCACGATCCGGTCGCCATAGCCGGCCTTCACCCGCTCCATCGCGACGATCGGCGGCGACAGCGGCTTCTCGGGGCTCGGCAGGTGGATCACCGGCACGTCGTCGTCGAGCAAAGCCGCGATCGGCTCCATCTTGGCGAGGCGCTTCATCCGCGACTGCGCTTGGCGCGCCTTGGTGGCCTTGGCCTTGAACCGGTCGATGAAGCTCTGCAGGTGCGCCCGCTCGACATCCTGCTTGGCCTTTGCCTTGGCCTGGAGCACGCGCTTCTCGGAGAGCTGCTTGGCGAAGCTCGTATAGCCGCCGCGGTAGATCGTCAGCTTGCCCCGGTCGAGATGCAGGATGTGGTCGACGCTGGTGTCGAGCAGGTCCCGGTCGTGGCTGATGATGATCGCGGTGCGCGGGTAGCGCTCGAGGTAGTCGTAGAGCCACAGCGTGCCCTCGATATCGAGGTAGTTGGTCGGCTCGTCGAGGAGCAGTAAGTCCGGCTCGGAGAACAGTACGGCAGCCAGCGCCACTCGCATTCGCCAGCCGCCCGAGAAATCCGCGCAGGGCCGGCCCTGCGCGGCGGCATCGAACCCGAGGCCATGCAGGATCGCAGCGGCGCGGGCTGGCGCCGAGTGAGCGCCGATATCGACGAGCCGCGTTTCGATCTCGGCGCGGCGGAGACCATCGGCGGTCTCCGCCTCCGCCATCAGCCGGGCGCGCTCGGTGTCGGCGGCGAGCACCACCGCATGCAGCGTCTCCGGGCCGGCCGGGGCCTCCTGGGCGACCGCACCGATCCGCATGCCCTTGGGCAACGAGACCGATTTCGCGTCCACCGGAAGGTCGCCGAGAATCGCCTTGAACAGCGTGGTCTTGCCGGCGCCATTGCGCCCGACGAGGCCGACGCGCGCGCCCTCCGGGATCGTGAAGCTCGCGGCATCGAGGATCAGGCGGTCGCCGAAGCGGTAGGTGAGGTCGTTGACGCGCAGCATGGCGGCGTTCTGGCTGTCCGGAGGCAGAGAGGCAAGCTCCCGCCACTGGCCGTACCGCGTGCAGCGCCGCAAACGGTCTGGAAAATGACCTCGTCGCTGAAAGCTGCTTCGAGGGGGCAGCCTTTTAACGGAATCGCATCACTCCCGAAGCAAGGTCTTTCATCGAGCCAGTTTCACAATTCAGAGCCCATCGCAGGTATGGTGTCGGACATAGCAGCAGACCGCAGCGCCATTGCATGCTTTGGTTGGTCCTGCCCTGATCTGACCGATTCGGGCTTGGCCCGGGATTGAAAGGAATCAAGTCTTGCGTCGGACTCTGATCCTGACCGACGATTTGGGCCGCGGCGAACGATTGGCCCGCAATCTCGGCGCCGATGCGGGCGTTTTGCTGCATGACCTCTACGGCGATGACGCACCGCCTGCGGGATCCGGTCTGATCATCAGCGACGTCAGCGCGCTGACCTCCGAGTCCGTTCGTCGCCTGCGCCAGGCCCTTACGGTCGCGCGCAGCCCAGATACGCCGTTCCTGGCGCTCGTCCACGGCAATCTCGGTCGCGGCGAGATCCAGGCTACCGCTCTGGGTGCGACCCGGGTTCTGCCGGCCTCCGCAGCGCATGCCCTGCTGCTGAATACGGTCGCCGGCCTGACGGCGGTCGGCGCGGCGCAGCCAACAAAGCGCATCAATCTGAATGAACAGGCCGCGGCAGCCCGGGAGGTCTTTGCCAGCATCTTCCGCGCCGACGGACCGCCGAGCGCGGCGACGGTCGAATCAGGCGCCGCGCTCGTCAATCAGGCGATCCGCGAGACTAAGATCCGCGACTGGCTCGCGGTGGTCGCGAGCTTCGACGACAACACGCATCGCCATTGCCTGAGTGTGGCCGGACTGGCTGCGGAATTCGCGCGGACGCTGGGTCTCAACGAGTCTGATTCGCGCCATCTGGTCAAAGGCGCGCTGCTCCACGATATCGGTAAGGCGAAGATCCCGCGCGCCATCCTGAACAAGCCGGCGCCGCTGACGCCCGAGGAGCGGCGGGAAATGGATCGCCACCCCGCCATCGGCCACGCGATGCTGGTGAACGGGAATTACGATCCCCTGACCCTGGCGGTCGTTCGCTCGCATCATGAGTACCTCGACGGGTCGGGTTACCCGGATGGCCTTTGCGGTCAGGAGATCCCAGACCTCGTGCGTCTGATCACGATCGCCGACATCTTCGCGGCGCTGATCGAGGCGCGGCCCTACAAGGCTCCGAAACCGGCTCGGGAGGCCTATGCGATCCTCAAGTCCATGGGGGCGAAGCTCGACGGCGATCTCGTGCGCGCCTTCGCGGCTGTCGCCAGCGCGTGCGACGTGCCGCAGCGCGCCTCGGCCTGACCGCCGAAGGCTCACCAGCCCCCCGGCCTCAGGCCAGCTCCCAGGCTGCCCGGTCCAGCATCAGCGCCGCCACGAGGGCGTGATTCAACTCATGCCCGGTGTGGCAGGCAGTGACTTTGCCCTCGACCCAATGGCCCGTCAGAGCGAGGTCACCGACGAGGTCGAGCACGCGATGACGCACGGGTTCGTCCGGGATGCGTAGGCCGCCGAGCACCCGATCGCGGATCAGGAGCGCGGCGGAGGCGGTCGAGACGCCCTGCAAGAAATCCCGGCCCGTCACGTAGCCGAAGGCCCGCCCCGCCATGGCGCGCACGTATCGGCCGAAACTCCGCGACGGTGCGATCTCCCGCTCGAACGTCTCGGGCGTGATCGCGCCGGACCAGTCGAGGCCCCCGATATACGCCAGCTCGATATGTCCCGTGACGTGGAGGCCGGTGCCGGGTTCGATCCGGATATGCCGCCGCCCACTCCTGACCGACACGGCGCGCGGCACCCGAATGGCCCGGCAGCCGTGTGGCTGCTCGCGTCGCCCCGCTGCGCGGATCGCCTCGCACCAGGGCGTGGCGCTGCCGTCGAAGATCGGCAACTCGTCGGCGTCGATCTCGACCAGCGCATTGTCGATCTGGAGGGCACTCAGCGATGCCAGGAGGTGCTCGATCGTACGAACGAGGATGCCCTCGCGCCGGAGTGCCAAGGACAGGGGCTGCGATTCGCGGTACTGCCAGAGAGCCGGCACGTCGATGGTGCGTCCATCCTTCAGACGGCGGCGGAAGACGATGCCGTGACCCACCGGTGCCGGACAAACCCGGACAGTGGCGTATCGACCGGAATGGAGGCTTCGCCCGGATCGCTCGAAGGGTAGCGCCAGCGTGTCTTGTTGCCGGTTAGCCTGGTTGTGCGGGGCGAACCAGATCGCGCCAGGATTGAGACGTGTGATCGACAAGGCACGATGAATCGGCACCGCCCGCTGCGGCGGCTTCGGCGTGTAGCTCAAATATCCTGATCCACGCTAATAAACTCCTGTTCACCCGAGGCCGGCTTGACCGGCCAGCCCGTGACGGTCACGATCCCCTCGGCCCGAGGGCTGAGCGCCATTGCGGCGGTGCCCGGGCTGCCTTCGTCCCCAGATCTGCGGCCGGCACCCGTTCGGGCAGGAATGAAGGCCGGACTGGCGTTGAGGGAACCGGATTGATGGCGCGGCTGGGGACGATACCCTTCTTCAAGGATCCGGGAATCGAGCTCAGCGCGTACGAGTCCCGCTGCCACTGGCGCCGCTTCGACGAGAACGAAGTCCTGGTCGACTTCGACGACATCTCGACCGACGTCTATTTCATCGCCTCCGGCGAGGTCCGCATCCTCAATCGGACCCAATCCGGCAAGGAGGTGATCCTCGGCGAGATGCGGGGCGGCGCGTTCTTCGGCGAGTTGGCCGCCATCGACGGGATCGGCCGTTCCGCCAACGTGACGGCGCTGACCCGCGGCGAGGTCTGCGTGGTGCCAGCTTCGGTGTTCCGGCAGATGGTGTTCGCCTCGGAGGCCATCGCCGATCGTCTATTCCGCCTGCTGGCCAAGCGCGTGCGCGAGCTGAACACGCGGCTGATGGAACACGCGTTGCTCGACCTGAAGCACCGCCTCTATGCCGAGCTGCTGCGCCTCTCGGTGCCCCGGTCGGGCACCTCGGGCGAGCGGGTGGTCTCGCCGCCGCCCTACCATCACGTGCTGGCGGCGCGGATCGGCTGCCGACGTGAGCAGGTCACCCGCGAATTTACCGCGATGGCCGCCGAGGGCTTGGTCGACAGAACCCGCGGCGCGCTCGTTCTGCGCAGGCCCGATCTGCTCGAAGCGCGCGTTGCCGAAGCGCTGCGCGAGGATTCCTGATCTCTTGTCGAGCCCGCCGCCGCGATTAGTCCTGGACGGCCTGACCAAGGATTTTGGCCACGACCGGGCCGTCGATGACGTAACGCTCACGCTGGAACCCGGCGAGTTCTTCTGCCTGCTCGGGCCATCCGGCTGCGGCAAGAGCACCCTCCTGCGCCTCATCGCAGGATTCGAGCGGCCGAGTGCCGGCCGGATCCAGCTGGGCGACCAAGATCTCTCCGGGCTGCCGCCGCATCGGCGCCCGGTGAACATGATGTTCCAGTCCTACGCGCTGTTCCCGCATATGAGCGTGGCGGACAATATCGCTTACGGCCTCAAGGGAATCGGTAAGGCCGCTGTCGCTGCGCGGGTGGCAGATCTTCTGCGCCTCGTGCGCCTCGAAGGCTTCGGCGGACGCCGTCCCGAGACGCTTTCAGGCGGCCAGCGGCAGCGTGTCGCCCTGGCTCGGGCGCTCGCGCGAGAACCGAAGCTTCTGCTCCTCGACGAGCCCCTCGGTGCCCTCGACCGGGGCCTGCGCGAGGAAACCCAGGGCGAACTGCGCGCCGTGCAGCGTCGCCTCGGGACCGCCTTCGTGGTCGTAACGCACGATCCCGAAGAGGCGATGATGCTTGCCGATCGGATCGGCGTCATGGAGGCCGGACGGCTGGTCCAGATCGGGCCGCCGGCCGAGCTCTACAGGCGGCCGGCCAACCGCTACGTCGCAGGCCTCCTGGGCGACGTGAACCTGATACCCGGGCGCCTCGGCCCGCACGGATCCGGGGACGACCGTTTCGTTGAGACCGCGCATGGTCCGATCCAAGGGATCGTGGCGGCTTCTTTGGCCAAGGGTGCCGCCGTGGTGGTGGCGGTGCGCCCGGAGGACCTGGTGCTCGGCGCTGAGGGCCTCCCGGTCACGGTCACCGAGACGACCTTCCTGGGCGATCGCCTGCGCTCCACCCTGCGCCTGCCGGACGGATCCCCCTTGCGGGCGAGCACGCGCTCGACCAACGCGCCTATACCGTCAGGGTCGGAGACCCACGTTAGCTTCGCAGTCAAGGCAACGATGATCCTTCCGGCATGAGGGAATTGCGGCGCCCTGTGTTCGATCGGCTGCTTCGCCTGCCGCCCTTCCTGTGGCTGACCATCTTCTTTTTTCTGCCCTTCGCGATCACGCTCAAGATCAGCCTGTCGGAGCCGGCGACCGCCATACCGCCCTACCTGCCGGTCCTCGACTGGCACGGTGGCCTCGACGGTTGGTCGAGTTTCCTCGAAGCCCTGAACCTCGACAATTACGCTACCCTCTATGCCGACCCGTTCTACCGCGACGCCGCCCTCGGCTCCCTGGGCTATGCGGCGCTCGCAAGCGCCATCCTCGTGGCGACCGGCACGCCGCTGGCCTACGCACTGGCGCGGGCGCCATCGCGCTGGCAGCCCTTGCTGGTCGCGCTCGTGGTCGTCCCGTTCTGGACGAGCTTCCTGATCCGCGTCTACGCTTGGATCGCGATCCTGAAGTCCGAAGGACTCCTTAACCTCATTCTGCTCCGGCTCGGACTGATCAGCGCGCCGCTGACAATCCTGAACACCGACGCGGCGGTGATGATCGGCCTCGTCTACGCCTATCTGCCTTTCATGGTGCTGCCGCTCTACGCGGTGATGAACCGTCTCGATCCCACCCTCCGAGACGCCGCCGCGGATCTCGGCGCCTCGCCGACGCGGGTGTTCTGGAGCGTGACGCTGCCACTCAGCGTGCCGGGTATCGTGGCCGGTGCCGGCCTGTGCTTCATCCCCATGGTGGGCGAGTTCATCATCCCGGATCTCCTCGGCAGCTCGGAGACCCTGATGCTCGGCCGTGTGCTGTGGACCGAGTTCTTTTCGAACCGGGATTGGCCGCTGGCCTCCGCGGTCGCCGTCCTGATCCTCGCCATCGTGATCGTCCCGGTCGTGCTGTTCCGCGACAGCCTGCAGGCAGGCGAGGAGGGTTCGTGACCTGGGTGACGCGCACCGCCTTGATGGCCGGGCTCATCTTCCTCTACGCGCCGATTTTGGTGTTGATCGGCTACTCGTTCAACGCCTCGCCGCTGGTCACCGTGTGGGGGGGATTCTCGACCCGTTGGTACGTTGAACTGCTGTCCGACGCGCCGCTGCTCGCCTCGGCCTGGGTGTCGCTGAAGGTCGCGGTTCTGGCGAGCTTGATCGCGACTCTGCTCGGCACACTGGCCGCGCTGGTGCTGGAGCGGCAGCGCCGCTTCCGGGGCAGGGCCCTTTTCACCGGCCTCGTTCTCGGACCGATCGTCATGCCGGAGGTGATGATCGGCCTGTCGCTCCTGCTGATGTTCATCGGCATCGGTCTCGACCGCAGCCTGCTCACCATCGTGATCGCGCACGCCACCTTCTGTACCGGGTTCGTGGCCGTAGTGGTGGCGGCGCGCCTGCGCGGCCTCGACCGGTCACTGGAGGAGGCCGCGGCCGACCTCGGCGCTGGGCCGATGCAGGTGCTGATGACCATCACCCTGCCGCTGCTTGCGCCGGCCCTGGTGGCCGGGGCGCTCCTCGCCTTCACCCTGTCGCTTGACGATCTGGTCATCGCAAGCTTCGTCTCGGGTCCAGGCTCGACGACGCTGCCGATGCGCCTCTACAGCCGCGTCCGGCTCGGCGTGAACCCGGAGATCAACGCGGCTTCGACCATGCTTGTCGGCCTTGTGAGCGCGGCGGTGCTGGTCGCGTCCTGGCTGACGGCGCGCCAGGAAAACCGCTGACGCCGAGCCTTCACGCGGTCCCTGGCTCCAGGCCCATCTCACGACTGACGCGTATGGAAGCCAATCGCCAGCGCGAAGCGGACCAGAGCAGTGAGAAGCGCGATGCTCATCGCCGAATTTCGCGCTTACGATCCCCAGGTCTGCCTAGATGATCAGCGCCATCGAGCCGAGGTGGCCGGAACACTCGAGACCAATCAAGGCAGGAGAAGCGGGAGCCCAAAGACGAAAACTAGACCTGGCTCAGCAATAAAAAGCCTATAAGGATACCGATCAAAAATTTAACGGAGAGACGCTGCATATTTTGTATGCGCTATACTATCCAAAAGTGCCTGATAATTCGGGTTGGATCAGTCTTCATTGGCTGTCAGTCGCAGCGCGCGGACAGCATCAATCACCGAATCGTGTGCTGCCGCACACGGCTACGGTTTGGCCGCGCTTATGGATTTGAGACCCGTCTCAGACACGGCAGATGGTGAGGCACGTCACCCATGGCCCGCACGCTGACCCTGCTTACCCTGATTGCTTGTCTCGTCGCCCCGGTCGCCGAAGCCCAGCCGGCACGGGGACCGATCAAGCCTCCGCCTAACGCCGCCCTCAAAACGCGCGACACTGTGCTCCGCGACTTCGACGCCCGCATGAGCCGCCTGGATGGGTTGATGGGCGTGCCAACGGCCCATGCGGTACGGTCGCGCTCCGCTCAGGCGGGTCGCTAGTGCTCTGACGCATTCACCTCGTTCATGCGAGTGAGCACTAGTTCTTCGGTTTTGCATAAATTTTTCCAGACTCTGCTGACGCCTCCGTCTGGATCGATGCACTAGCGGCCCGCTCCCAACCCACCCGCTTCCTCGATGAAACGCGCGACTCTGTCGGCGCCAGTTCCTTCGCGCAGGGACGCGAACACGTAGGGCCGCGTCCCCCGCATCCGCTGCGTATCAGCCTCCATGACCGACAGGTCCGCTCCGACCAACGGCGCGAGGTCGGTCTTGTTGACGATCAGCAAGTCAGACCGCGTGATGCCGGGACCGCCCTTGCGCGGAATTTTCTCGCCCCCAGCGACGTCGATCACATAGAGGGTGATATCGGCAAGTTCCGGCGAGAAGGTCGCCGCGAGGTTGTCGCCGCCGGATTCGATGAGGACCAGATCGAGCTTCGGAAAGCGCCGACTCATCTCGGCCACGGCGGCGAGGTTGATGGAGGCGTCCTCGCGGATCGCCGTGTGCGGACAGCCGCCGGTCTCAACGCCGAGGATGCGTTCCTCCGGAAGCGCGCCCGCCACGGTGAGGATCCGCGCATCCTCCTTGGTATAGATGTCATTGGTGATCGCGCAGATCTCGTAGCGGTCTCGAAAGCGCTTGCAGAGCTGCTCCATAAGGGCGGTCTTACCGGATCCGACAGGACCGCCGATTCCGACGCGAAGTGGTCCGTTCGATGGGGTCATGCTGCGCGCTCAAGATCGGAAGATGCGGGAATACTGGGTCTCGTGACGGAAGGAGCCGAGATCGAGGCGGATCGTTGCCGCGCCGAGAGCATCGAGATCCGCGTCCTTGGCCCGGATCGCCAATGCGACTAAGCGCGGAGCAAGGGCTGCGATGATCCGTGTGCCGGCCGTTTGACCGACCGGTGCCGCCCGTAGGGCCGCCGAGACGAGGTTCTGCATGAAGGCGAGCCCATAGGCGGCGAGCGTAGCCTCGGGTGCCAAGCCGTGCGCTCCGGCGGAAGCGCCGACCGCTACGGGATAGGCGACCGGGCCCGACAGGTGAGGGGCCACGGCCGACAGGGATGGGCAGGGCCACGCCCCGAGGGTCGCGTCCAGGAAGCTGCGGCCCTGCTGACTCGTCTCCAGATGCAGCTCACGAGACGGGGCCAAAGCCAGGGCGAGATCGTTGAGCGAGGACAGCGCGTTTCCATCCTCAGCGTGCGCGGCCCGATGGGCATGGCGCGCCAGAATGAGGTCGTTGCGCAGCGATCCGTACGCGCAGACATCCCCCAGCCAGCTCAGGAGACTCGCCTCGTCACGGATGTCGCCGGCTTCGGCGGCCCATTCCAGGCCATGCGAATATGCATAGGCGCCGACCGGATAGCCCGGCGACAGCCAAGCCATCAGTCGGAGCGCGTCCGGCATTTCAACTACCAGCATGGGAATGGTCGTGGTGGCCATGCTCGTGACCGCCCGCGTAGGCGCCACCTTCGGGTTGGAAGGGCCGCTCCACGTGGACCGCGGTGCCGCCGAGGCCCCTCACCATCGCAGCGAGTACGTGATCGTCGGCGATCCAGATTGCGTCCGCACCGATCTCGGCCGGAATGTGCCGGTTGCCGATGTGCCAGATGA
>NZ_JAKSYH010000236.1 GCF_022829295.1 Methylobacterium sp. J-088 | reverse complement strand
CCGGTACCCACCCGCAATGGCCTTACCGGGCTGCAAAGCCATTTTCGTCGTGTGACCCGCCTGGGAGCCGGCCTGCGCCAACTCGGCCTGCTTCTGAGTCGGGGCAGCATCGAAGCTGTACGAGGCGTTGAGGCTCGAAGGATCGATCCCTAGAAGCTGCGCCCCGATGGCCTGCGCCTGAGTGCGCCAGTCCGCGCCCGATCCCGAGAGCACGCCCTTGTCGAGGGCTTCCTTCTGCCGGCTGATGGCCGCGAGCGTGCCGACTGCGCCCTGAGCCTTCTGATAGCCACCGGTGATGTTGTCGCCGAT
>NZ_JAKSYH010000012.1 GCF_022829295.1 Methylobacterium sp. J-088 | reverse complement strand
TGGGCGGCGCGGGAAATCCTGGTTCCGCACCGGCCTCGATGCCCTACGCGGCGATCTCCTCAATGCCCCTCAAAGCGCAGCGACCCTCTGGGCCAATCGATGCCCAAAACGCCTCCCAGCCTTGTGAGTCGTGTACCGTGGTGCGTGAGGATTGCGGTCTGCGCGACACTTTACAAAGCTGGCGCACACTGACTGTCGCGAAATGACCTTACCGGCCTTTTGGACCGGATCATTTGCGAAGTTAATGCATGCCAGCGGCCATTGGTAGCCAGCAGGCCAAATCCAAGAAGCTGAAAGGCGCGGGCGGCCGGTAGCTTCGCGACGAATGCAGTTGGGCGCGGTTGTAAATGTTTTGCCATAGATCGATTACGTTCTGCGCGTTTTTCATCAAGTAGAAAATCTCTTGCCTCACGCAATCGTCGCGGTAGCTTTGCGGAGGGACATCCGCCCCCTTCGCGCGAGGCGATGCTCTTGCCTTGTGCCGTCTGTATCTCGATCTGGCCCAGTGTCGCACGACCTGCACCACACTTGGCCTCTGTCCTTGCTTCATACGCAACTTTTCCAGTCCTGTCTGATTTCTCGATCAGCCCGGTTCAAAGCCAGCCGGTCAGTGCGGCCGAGGCGTGGCGGCGAGGGTGGCCAGGGCGCAGGAGGCGATGCGGGCCTGGACCGAGTCGGCGCGGCTCGTCAGGATGATCGGCACCTTGGCGCCGAGCACCAGCCCGGCGCAGGCAGCGCCGCCGAGGTAGACCAGCGACTTGTACAGGCTGTTGCCGGCATCGAGGTTCGGGACCACGAGGATGTCGGGCTCGCCCGCCACCAGCGAGACGATGCCCTTCGTATGTGCCGAGGTGAGCGACACGGCGTTGTCGAAGCCCAGCGGCCCGTCGAGCACTGCCCCCAAGATCTGCCCCCGGTCGGCCATCTTGCACAGGGCCGCCGCGTCGATGGTGGAGGGCAGCGCCGGGTTCACGGTCTCGACCGCGGCCAGGATGGCGACCTTCGGCGCGGCGTTGCCCAGGCCATGCGACAAGTCGATGGCGTTGCGAATGATGTCGGCCTTCTCCATCAAGCCCGGGGCGATGTTGACCACCGCGTCGGTCAGCATCAGCGGCTTGTGGTAGGCAGGGCAATCGAACCAGAAGACGTGGCTCGTGCGCCGACCCATCCGCAGCGGGCTCTCGCGCGCGACGACGGCTCCGAGCAATTCGTCGGTGTGAAGCGACCCCTTCATCAGCGCACCAAGTGATCCGTCTCCCGCCAGGGCGACGCCCCGCCGGGCGGCCGAGTGCGGGTCGGGCGCGTCCACGATCTCCCGGTCCGTCAGGTCTAGCCCGGCCTCGGAGGCCACCCGGCGGATCAAGGCAGTGGGCCCGATCAGCACCGGATCGATATAGCCGAGGTTGGCCGCTTCGAGGGCCGCCGCCAGGGCCCCCGTCTCGCACGGATAGACCACGCCGACCCGAACCGCCCCGGCTGCCCTGGCCCGATGCGCGAGGTCGTCCATCCTGGGATACGAAGGCGCGACGCGGGTCATGTCCATGGGAATCTCCCGGGGTGTCAGTTGAGCGTCGCGGCCAGCGCCGACGCGGCGGTACGGAGCGCAGGCAAACGGTCCGGGGCGTTCTCCCGCCACAGGCGGACCACCGGAGCCTGGAGGGCCAGCGCCGCCATACAATCGCGACCGTCCCGGTCGAAGATCGGCACAGCGATGCAGAACAGGCCGGTGAGGAATTCCTCGTCGTCGAGCGCATAGCCCTGGCGCTTGATCTGCTGCAGCTCGGCATCGAGGGCGGCGGGATCGGTGATCGTGTTGGCGGTGTGCTTGTCGAGGGGTAAGCTGGTGAGCAACCGCTCCCGCCGGCCGCGCGGCATCAGGGCCATGAAGAGCTTGCCGCTCGCCGAGCAATGGACCGGCACGCGGGAACCCTTCTGGAACGCCACCCGCAGGGGCAGGGACGCCTCCACGCGGTCGAGATACATGACCTCGCCACCCTGAAGCAGCGTGAGGTTGCAAGATTCCCCGAGGTCGCGGACGACCCCTTGCAGGATCTGGTGCCGGCGGATCGACCCCGGATTGTTCGACAGGATGGCGAAGGCCAGCGCCGTAGACCGTGCCGCCAGCTCGTAGCGCCGCCCGTCCGGCAGCCGCCGCAGCAGCTCGGCGCCTTCCAGCATTGTCAGCCATCGGTGCAGCGTCGGCTTCGGGAGGTTGGCCACCTCCGTCAGTTCCGCGAGCGTCGGGGCGTGATCCATGGCGGCGATCGCCTCCAGGAGACCGAAGGCCTTGAGGGCCGGTGACGACTCAACGGTGTCTTCCATCTCGAACGAACCTTATTCCGAAAAGCTGAACATTGAAAGCAAAAAAACGAGATTTCTGTTGCAGGGAGGCGAGTGACGGTCCATGAATGGCCTGCAAGCGGCTACCGGATCGAGACGGTCCGAGCGCCACGGTCCGCTCGCAAAACGCTCCGGAACAGGGGATCGCAGGGGGCCCGGCGGGGCCGATGCGGGCAAACACCAGGAGGGTGCGCCATGAGGATGTCCACGGAAGAAGCTTTTGTGAAGGTGCTGCAGATGCACGGCATCGAACATGCCTTCGGCATCATCGGATCTGCCATGATGCCGGTTTCGGATCTCTTCCCGAAGGCCGGCATCACCTTCTGGGATTGCGCCCACGAAACGAATGCCGGCCTGATCTGCGACGGCTACACCCGCGCAACGGGCAAGATAGCCATGGCCATCGCCCAGAACGGCCCCGGCGTCACCGGCTTCGTCACCGCGATGAAGACCGCCTACTGGAACCACACGCCGATGCTGCTGGTGTCGCCGCAGGCGGCAAACAAGACCATCGGCCAGGGCGGGTTCCAGGAAGTGGAACAGATGGCCCTGTTCAAGGACATGGTCTGCTACCAGGAGGAAGTGCGCGACCCCACCCGTGTCGCCGAGGTCCTCAACCGTGTGATCGAGAAGGCCTGGCGCGGCTGCGCTCCGGCGCAGATCAACATCCCCCGGGACTTCTGGACCCAGGTTATCGACGTGCCGCTCCCGCAGATCGTGCGGCTGGAGCGCCCGGCCGGCGGTCGGCAGGCGATCGCGGATGCCGCCGAGATCCTCTCCGCGGCGAAGTTCCCGGTCATCCTCGCGGGGGCCGGAGTGGTGATCGGCGATGCCGTGCGCGAGACGGCGGCCATCGCCGAGCGCCTCGATGCGCCGGTCTGCTCCGGCTATCAGCACAACGATTCGTTCCCCGGCAGCCACCCGCTCGCCGTGGGGCCCCTCGGCTATAACGGGTCGAAGGCCGCGATGGAGCTGATCGCCAAGGCCGATGTCGTGCTGGCCCTGGGCACCCGCCTCAACCCGTTCTCCACCCTGCCGGGCTACGGCATCGATTACTGGCCGAAACAGGCCAAGATCATCCAGGTCGACATCAACCCGGATCGGATCGGCCTGACGAAGCCGATCACCGTCGGTATCTGCGGCGACGCGCGGCAGGTCGCCCGGCAACTTCTGGAACAGCTCACCTCGGAGGCCGGAAATGCCGGCCGCGAGGAGCGCCGGGGGCTCATCCACCAGACGAAGTCCGCCTGGGCCCAGGCCCTCACCTCCCTCGACCACGAAGACGACGATCCGGGCACGACCTGGAACCGGGAGGCGCAGGAGCGGGACAGCGACCGGATGTCCCCCCGCCAGGCCTGGCGGGCGATCCAGGGCGGCATGCCGCGGGACGCGATCATGTCCACCGACATCGGCAACAACTGCGCCATCGGCAACGCCTATCCGAGCTTCGAGCGCAGCCGGAAATACCTCGCGCCCGGCATGTTCGGCCCCTGCGGCTACGCCTTCCCTTCGATCGTCGGGGCCAAGATCGGCCAGCCCGACACCCCCGTCTTTGGCTTCGCGGGGGATGGCGCCTTCGGCATCTCGATGAACGAGATGACCTCCATCGGCCGGGACGAGTGGCCGGCGATCACGATGGTGATCTTCCGCAACTATCAGTGGGGGGCGGAGAAGCGGAACACCGTCCTCTGGTACGACAACAACTTCGTCGGCACCGAACTCGACCCTAAGCTCAGCTACGCGAAGATCGCCGAAGGCTGCGGCTTCAGGGGCGCGCGGGTGGACAACACCCGGGACCTGACCCAAGCCATTCAGCAGGCCGGCGAGGATCAGTCGCGCGGCGTGACCACGTTCATCGAGGTGATCCTGAACCAGGAACTCGGCGAACCCTTCCGCCGGGATGCCATGAAGAAGCCCGTCCCGATCGCCGGCATCGAGAAGGCGGACATGCGACCGCAGCACCCGCCGGTCTGATCGTCGAAGTCACCCTCGCCCGTCACCGCGGGCAACGCGAAGCGATCCGGGACGCAACCCGCCGCCCCGGATCGCGTCACGGCATTCGCCAGGACGGCCGGGATGTCACCGACGCGGCGCGTCAGTTACCCGGAAACAGCAGGGCCTCGTTCCGCTCGTTCCGGGCGATCTCGAGCATGTGCCACTTGAGCCCTGCGACCACGCGGTCCGCGTCGATGCCCGTGGCGGCGGGAAGCGTGGGACGGGGGGGGGCGTGGGAGTTAGCCACCATCATCATGGCATAGAGCGCAGCGAGGATCGGCAGGATGTCGCGCGCGCGTTCGAGGTGGTTCATGGCAGCCGCAGTGCTCGACACGTCACGGATGTGAACTAGCAGCTAGTCTGCTGCACTGCAAAAACAATCGCGTCGCGCTGCCGCATTGCCGGGTTGCTTGGCAAGCAGGGTTGAGGCGTCAGTCGCCGATGTTGCCGAGCTCCGAGAGAATATATTGAGCCAGATGTTCCACGGCCGCTGAGATTTCGCCCGCCTTGCGCTGCAATACGATCCGGAGCGCCGGCAGGTCCGGCAAGCCGCTCGCGGCGGCAAGGTGGCGGATCTCGCCATCCACCGCGCATTGCGGGAAGATCGACACGGCCAGTCCCGCATGGACCGCCGCTTGAAGCCCGGCGATGCTGTCGCTCACCGCCGTGATCGTCCAGCTCCGGTCGGTCTGGCTCAGGGCGTCGAGGGCGCATTGGCGGTAAAGGCTGCCTGGGGGGAGGAGGGCCAGCGGCAGGGGCGCTTGCGCGGCGATGTAGAAATCCCGCGCCGCTACCCAGACCAGGGGCTCCTCCCGCACAATGACGCCACCCTCCTGATCCGGCTGCTTGGTCATGAGCGCGAGGTCGATCTCCTCGCGGACGAGGGCGGCGCGGAGCTGGTGGCTGCGCGAGCAGCGCAGCTCGATCTCCACGTGCGGATAGACCCGGGCGAAGCCCGCGAGCACCGAGGGCAGCAGGAAGGCGGCGTAGAGGTCCGGCACGCCGAGCCGCACCCGGCCAGCGATGTCGGGTCCTCCGAACCGGTCGCGGATCTCGTCGTTGAGGGCGAGAAGCTTGCGGGCATAGGCCAGGAGCACCTCCCCGTCGCGGGTCAGTGCCCCGTGCCGCCGCTCTCCGTCGAACAGGGGCCGGCCCAGGGCCCGCTCCAGCCGGTGCATCTGGTGGGTGATCGCGGGCTGCGTCCGCCCGACCTGCTTTCCGGCCAGCGTGATGCTCCCGGTATCGTGAACCGCCACGAACGTTCTGAGCAACGGAATCTCAAGATCCGGAATCATATCGATCAATTTTCTGAATGATCGGGATGAAGAGAATATATTTCTCCAGCGGTCACGCAATGGTTAGCGTGCCCTCATCGGATCGTGAGGGACCAAAAAGTCGGGCTTGAGACCCGATGCCCCCGCGCCGCTCACGGTGGAAACGCAGGAAGGACGCCGGGTTCTCGTGACCCGCACGCCGTCGCATGCGGTCGAATCGAGGAAGCCCGAGCGCCCCCTTTCAGGAGGGCGGAATGCTACGGCTCGTACGCTTCAAGGCGACGGACAGGGTCCTGTTCGTCATCTGCCTGATGTACTTGATCACTTATATCGATCGGGTGAATATCGGCACGGCCGCTCCGGTCATGCAGAAAGAACTGGGCCTGACCAACGTCGAGTTGGGCCTCGCCTTCTCGGCCTTCGCCTACCCGTACGCCTTCTTCCAGATTGCGGGCGGCTGGCTCGGCGATCGCCTCGGCCCGCGCAAGACGCTCCTGATCTGTGGTGCGATCTGGTCCGCCGCCACGGTGATGATCGGCTTCGTGGAGGGGGCGATGTCCCTCGTCGCGGCCCGCTTCCTCCTCGGCATCGGCGAGGGCTCCGCCTTCCCGACGGCGACCCGGGCTCTGGCCAACTGGATGGCCGCCGACCGGCGGGGCTTCGCGCAGGGCATCACCCATGCCGCCGCCCGGCTCGGCAACGCCCTGACGCCGCCGCTCATCGCCCTGCTGATCGTGGCCCTGTCCTGGCGCGACAGCTTCATCATCATCGGCCTGATCAGCTTCGCCTGGGTCGGCCTGTGGTGGTTCTACTTCCGCGACGATCCCCGGGATCACCGGGGCGTCACCGGCGAGGAGCTCGCCGTCCTGCCGCCGGTGAAGATCGCGGGCGAGCGCCGGGCGGTGCCGTGGGGCCGTCTGCTCCGCCGGATGCTGCCTGTGACACTCACCGACTTCTGCTACGGCTGGACCCTCTGGCTGTTCCTGAACTGGATTCCCTCGTACTTCCTCCACCAGCACCATCTCGACATCAAGAAATCCGCGATCTTCGCCTCAGGCGTGTTCTTCGCGGGCGTCGTCGGGGACACGGTGGGGGGCGTCGTCAGCGACCGGATCCTCCGGCGCACGGGTGACGTGGCGAAAGCTCGGGTCAGCGTCATCGTCGTCGGCTTCCTCGGGGCCTTCGCCTTCATGCTGCCGGTGCTGTTCACCACCGACCTCCTGATTATCACCCTCTGCCTCTCCGGCGCGTTCTTCTTCGCCGAGCTGATCGTCGCGCCGATCTGGGCGGTGCCCATGGATATCGCGCCCCACTATTCGGGCACGGCCTCCGGCTTCATGAACTTCGGCTTCGGCCTCGCGGGCATGATCTCCCCGGTCGTGTTCGGGCTGATCATCGACATGACCGGCCGGTGGGACCTGCCCTTCATGGCTTCGCTCGGGCTCCTCCTCGCAGGCGCCGGCCTCGCCCTGCGGATGCGGCCGGACGAACCCTTCGTGGACGCGCCCCAGGACGACCTCGTCCTCAGCCATCCCGTCCCGGTCAGGCCAATCGCCTGACCGGACCAGGCCCTCCGGCCGACCCGCTTCGACCCGAAACGCCCTCGACATCTGAAGGAGCGCGACATGTCGCCTGCCGCTATCATGCCCCTCGCCAAACCGGACGATTTGGCCGTCCACGATCCCGTCGCCGAGACGATGGAGCGGGCACGGACCGCTCAGGCGCTCTTCGCGAACGTGGATCAGGAACAGGCCGACGCCGCCGTCCGCGCCCTCGCCTGGGCTCTCTACAAGCCCGAGCATGCCCGCGAGATCGCAGAACTCGCCGTGGCCGATACGAGCCTCGGCAACGTCGCGGACAAGATCGTCAAGAAGCAGCGCAAGACCTTCGGCACCCTTCGCGACCTGCTGCGCGGCAAGTCAGTGGGTGTCATCGAGCGCGACGAGGCCCACGGCCTCGTGAAATACGCCAAGCCGATGGGGGTCATCGGAGCGGTGACGCCCTCGACCAACCCAGGTGCCACGCCGGTCAACAAGGCGATGATGGCGATCAAGGGCCGCAACGCCATCGTCATCGCGCCGTCGCCGCTCGGCTATCGCACCACCGCCCGCGTGGTGGAGCTGATGCGCGCCGAACTCGAGGCGATCGAGCTTCCCGCCGACCTCGTGCAGATCCTGCCCGCCCCGGTCACGAAGGATTCGACCGCGGCGATGATGCGAGCCTGCGACCTCGTCGTGGTCACAGGCTCGCAGGACAATGTCCGCCGGGCCTATTCGAGCGGGACGCCGGCCATCGGCGTCG
The DNA here is from genome assembly GCF_022829295.1 of Methylobacterium sp. J-088. Taxonomy (GTDB): domain Bacteria; phylum Pseudomonadota; class Alphaproteobacteria; order Rhizobiales; family Beijerinckiaceae; genus Methylobacterium. Next base: position 8,060 of record NZ_JAKSYH010000012.1, on the reverse strand, counting down.
GCGCCGGCAACGTGCCGGTCGTGATCGACGAAACCGCCGACCTCGACGCCGCCGCCGCGCGGATCCGGGATTCGAAGATCTTCGACAACTCGACTTCCTGCTCCTCTGAAAACGCGGTGGTCATCGTGGACGCGGTCTACGAACAGGCCATCGCCGCCCTAGAGCGGGCCGGCGCCTATCTCTGCACGCCGCAGGAGAAGCAGCGCATCGCCGAACGCCTCTGGGTACGCGGCAAGCTCAACCGGGATCTGATCGCCCGCGATGCCCCGGTGCTGGCTAGGGCCTTCGAGTTGCCCGAGGCGGCTGCCGCCAAACAATACTTCCTCGTGGAGGAGACCGAGATCGGCCGCGGGGCACCGTTCTCCGGCGAGAAGCTCGCCCTGGTCCTCACCGTCTACCGGGCGAAGGACTTTGCTGATGCCAAGAAGACGGTCGCGGCGATCCTCGACCACCAGGGCAAAGGCCATTCCTGCGGCATCCACACCACGAACATGGATCGCGCCCGCGAGCTGGCCGAATACCTCGACGTGGTCCGGGTGCTGGTCAACTTCGCCCACACCTTCGGCAATGGCGGCGGATTCAATTCCGGCCTCGGCTTCACCCTCAGTATGGGCTGCGGCTCCTGGCAGAAGAACAGCATCTCCGAGAACCTGAGCTACCGCCACTTCCTCAACATCACCCACCTCGTGACCCCGATCCCCGAAGACAAACCCAGCGAGGAAGACCTGTTCGGCCCCCATTGGAACAAGATCGGCTATCGGGAGCGCGCGCGATGAACTTCCTCGAACACGTCGCCAAGGCACGGGTGCTGGCGCCCGCCGGCATCCCCGTTCCCAGGGCCATTCATTGCCTGACCGCCGAGGACGCCGCCGTCGCGGCAGCCGAACTCGGCCCCTGCATGATCAAGGCGCAGGTCCCCACCGGCAAGCGCGGCAAGGCGGGCGGCATCCGCGCCGCCATGAACCCGGACGAGGCGCGCAAGGTGGCGTCCGCCATCCTCGGCATGACCATCGACGGGCACCGGGTCGAGTCGGTGCTGCTCGAAGAGCGCGCAGCCATCGCCAGGGAATTCTACGCGGCAATCCTCACCGATACGGAGAGCCGGACCCCCCTCGTGCTGTTCTCCACCGAGGGGGGCATGGATATCGAGGAGGTCGCGGCCACGCGGCCCGACGCGCTCCGCCGCCACCGGGTCGACCTCGACCTGGGTTTCGATAAACAGGCGGCCCGCGCCCTCCTGGACGGGCTCGATCTCGGCCCGGCGCGGGCGCACATCGAGGCGATCCTGCCCGCCCTCTACCGGGTGGGCGGCAGCGTCGATGCGGAGCTGATCGAGATCAATCCGCTGGCGTTCTTGGAGGACGGCCGCGTCGTCGCCCTCGATTGCAAGCTCACCCTCGACGATTCGGCGGCATTCCGGAATTCGGACCTCGCCACTGCTGCCTCGCCCGAACCGATGAGTGCCCTCGAACGGGAGGGCGCGGAGCAGGGTCTGAAGTTCATCCAGCTCGACGGCAATGTCGGCGTACTGGCGAACGGCGCCGGGCTGACCATGACGACGATGGACGTCATCAGCCATTGCGGCGGCCGCCCAGCAAACTTCCTGGAGATCGGCGGGGAGGCCTACACCAAATCGGAGGCGGCGCTGAAGCTCGTGCTGGCCAATCCCGGCGTGAAGAGCCTCGTCGTCAATTTCTGCGGTGCCTTCGCCCGCACCGACGTGATGGCCGAGGGCGTCGTCACCGCTTGGAAGCGCCTCAACCCCGAGGTGCCGGTCTTCTTCTCGATCCACGGTACCGGCGAGGACGAGGCTGTGCGCCTTGTGCGCGAGGGGCTCGGGGTCGAGCCCTACGACCTGATGGAGGACGCGGTGCAGGCCGCGGTGGAGGCAGCCCGATGACCATCTATCGCCAGAACGCACGCGTCCTCGTGCAGGGGCTCACCGGCAAGCAAGGAAGCTTCTGGACGGAGAAGATGCTCGGTTGCGGCACGCAGGTCGTGGCCGGTGTCAACCCGAAGCGGGCAGGGGAAGAGCATCTCGGTCTTCCGGTCTACGCCACAGCGCGGGAGGCCATGGCCGGCACGCCCTTCGACTGGGCGGTGATGTTCATCCCCCCCGCCGCCGCGAAGGCCGCCGCCATAGACGCCATCGAGGCAGGGACGAAGACTCTCGTGGTGCTGACCGAGCACATCCCCATGCGGGACGTACTGGCCGTCCATCACGCGGCCCGCGCCCACGGCACGTGGATCGTCGGCCCGAACACCGCCGGGGTGGTGACGCCGGGCGACGGCTTCGTCGGAATCATGCCGGGGCACAACCCGAACATCTTCCAACCCGGCGAGATCGGCGTGATCTCCCGCAGCGGCAGCCTTGGGACGCTGGTCTGCCTGAACCTGACGCGGGCGGGCTACGGCCAGTCAGCCTTCCTCGGCATCGGCGGCGATCCGATGATCGGCACCACCACCCGCGATGCGCTGATGGCCCTCGAGCGGGACGAGCGAACCCGCGCCGTGGTCCTCGTCGGCGAGATCGGCGGGGCGATGGAGGAGGCAGCGGCCGAATACGCCGCCGGGATGAGCAAGCCTGTCGTGTCCTTCATCGCTGGCCGGGCCTCTCCCCCTGGCAAGAAGATGGGTCATGCTGGCGCCATCGTCTCCGGGGATCGCGGCAGCTACGCGGGCAAGCGCGCGGCCCTGGAGGCGGCGGGCGTCGCCGTCGCGGACACGCCGGGTGAACTCCCGGAACTGCTCCGGTGCGCCCTCGGGCACCCGGTGCCGGCAGCCGCCGGGTTTGCCCTTCACGCGGGGAAGTGAGGGGAAGACACGGCGTTCACGTCCGCCTGCCGTCGAACCCGGCGAGGAACGCGGCGAGGTTGCGGGGGAGGGCGGGGCACAGGTAGCCGCCCTCCTGCACGATGGCGGTGGGCAGTTTGGCGTCGGCGATCAGCGCCGCGGCCTCCTGAAAGCCCCGCGTTGTCACCTTGAGCGCTCCGATCGGATCGTCCGCCGAGGCATCGAGCCCCAGGGCCACGACAAGGGCGGTGGGCGTGATGGCAGCGATGGCAGACAACCCCTCACGGATCGCCGCGAGCCAGGCTGCATCGCCCGATCCCTGCGGCAGGGGAAGGTTGCGGTTGAAGCCTTCGCCCGGCCCCGCGCCGGTCTCGTCGGCATAGCCCGCAAAGTAGGGAAAGTAATCGGCCGGGTCGGCATGGACCGAGACGGTCAGCACGTCGCCCCGCCCATAGAAGATGCCCTGCGTGCCGTTGCCGTGGTGGACGTCGATATCGAGAATCGCGACCCTGCCGCCGGTGGTGGCGCACAGGCGTTCGGCGGCGATGGCGCTGTTGTTAAAGTAGCAGAACCCTCCAGCCGAATCGGCATAGGCATGGTGCCCCGGCGGCCGGCACAGGGCGTAGGCGTGCGACTCGCTCAAAGCGGCGTCCGCGGCGGCGATTGCCACCTGAGCCGAACCGTAGACTGCCGCCCACGTCCCAGCCCGCACCGGCGTCGATGTGTCGGCGGTGTAGAGGCCGATCAACCCGAGCAGCCCCTCCGGCCGACGGTGCATCTGCGGCCGGGCGAAGTGGCCCGTCAGGATCTCGTCCTCAATGCCGGGCAACTCAGCCCGGCGCTCCCAGACATCCCGCAGGAAGGCGACGTAGCCCGCATCGTGCACGGCGAGGATCGGGTCGAGCCCTGCATCGCCGGCCTCGCGCAGGAGGTGCCCCCCATCCTGCGTTGCCTCAAGCAGGAGGCGGTACCGCTCGACTTGCTCGGGATGGCTGATGATCGCGCCGCACCGGAAGTAGCGGTCAGGATCGTGCCGGAGGCTGTCGCAGTGGTGGAACGCCTGCATGCCTTGCTACTCGCCGGATCTGTCTCACCGAATTTACGGTGAACATATTGACACACTCAACATCCTCTCATCAAATAGAACATAACGTACCGTTTTTCGAGACAAACGCTCGTGACGGAGATAATCTTGAGGAAACGCTATCATTCTGCAGACGCGCCTGAGCGCGTCGAATGCGATTACGTTGTGGTGGGCGGCGGTACGGCGGGTTGCGTCCTCGCAAACCGCCTCTCGGCGGACGGACGCCATCGGGTCGTGCTGCTGGAAGCCGGCCCGCGCGACACCTCCCCCTGGATTCACCTTCCCATCGGCTACGGGAAGACGATGGTCCACAAGACACTGAACTGGGGCTTCTCCACCGAACCGGAGCCGTCGATGAACGGCCGAGCGATCTACTGGCCGCGCGGTCGGACGCTCGGCGGATCGAGCTCGATCAACGGGCTGATCTTCGTGCGCGGGCAGGCCGAGGATTACAACCACTGGGCCGATCTCGGGAACGAGGGCTGGTCCTGGCGCGATGTGCTACCGTACTTCATCCGCAGCGAGCACAACACGCGCGGCGCCAACGCCACCCACGGGGGCGACGGCCCGCTCTGGTGCTCCGACATCCGCCACAAGCACGAACTGATCGAGCGGATCATCGACGGTGCCGGGGAGCTCGGTGTCCGCCGCACGGACGATTTCAACGGCGGCGATCAGGAAGGGGTGGGCTATTATCAGCTCTTCACCCGCAACGGCCTGCGCTGCAGCACGGCGGTGGCCTATCTGCGCCCGGCCAAGGGGCGCCCGAACCTCCGCGTCGAGACCGATGCGCACGCCACCGGCCTGATCCTAGAGGGAAAGCGCGCCGTGGGCGTGCGGGTCGCCCAGCACGGCCGCGACGTCGAGATCCGTGCGGCGCGGGAAGTAATCCTCGCGGCGGGTGCCCTTCAGAGCCCGCAATTGCTGCTCCTCTCCGGCATCGGCCCGGAGGCCGCGTTGCGGCCGCACGGCATCCCGGTGCGGCACGACTTGCCCGGCGTCGGCAAAAATTTGCAGGACCACCTGCAGGTCCGGCTGATCTACCGGCTGGCCAAGCCGATTACGACCAACGACGATCTGCGCAACATCGCCGGCAAGGCGCGGATCGGACTGCGCTGGCTTTTCACCCGCAGCGGTCCGCTGGCGGTGGGCATCAACCAGGGTGGGCTGTTCACCCGGGTCATGCCGGGGCCGGGCACGCCCGATATCCAGTTCCATTTCGCCACCCTCTCGGCGGACATGGCAGGCGGGCAGCCGCATCCCTGGTCCGGCTGCACCTTCTCGGTCTGCCAGTTGCGGCCGGAATCCCGGGGCACTGTCACCCTGCGCAGCACCGACCCCCTCGCGCCGCCGGTGATGCGCGCAAACTACCTCGCAACCGAGACCGACCGGCGCTGCACCGTCGAGGGCATCAAGTTCGCCCGGCGGCTCGCCGAGACGCAGGCCCTGCGCCCGCTGATCCTCTCGGAGGAGAAACCGGGACCGGGCGTCACCGACGATGCCGGGTTCCTCGACTTCGCCCGGAACGCGGGCGCGACGATCTTCCACCCCTCCGGCACCTGCAAGATGGGCACAGATCCGATGGCGGTGGTGGATCCCGCCCTGCGGGTTCGCGGAATGGACGGCCTGCGAGTGGTCGATTGCTCGATTATGCCGACGCTGGTCTCCGGTAATACCAACGCGCCGGTGGTGATGATCGCCGAGAAGGCCTCCGACCTGATCCTCGCCGAGGTGCGGGAGACCGTTCAGGTGCGCACGGCCACCCCGCGCGGGATGCTGGCGCCGGATCCGGCACATCTCTGAAGGTCACGGCCAACGGGACTTCAAGAGGTGCCCGGTGAAGGCACCCGCGATGTGAGGACTTCGCCCTAACACCCAAGACGAGACTTAGTGAGGAGGTGCCAATGTCGTATCTGGAGCGGCGCTCAGAACAATCGGCCAGGGGAGGGATCGGTCAGGTCGTGATCGCATCTCTTATCGGCGCGACGATCGAGTGGTACGACTTCTTCCTCTATGGGGTCGTCGCCGGCATCGTCTTCAACAAGCTGTATTTCCCAGTTAGCGACCCCCTCGTTTCGACGCTGCTCGCCTACGCGACCTTCGCCGTCGGCTTCATTGCGCGGCCGCTCGGCGGCGTGATCTTCGGACATTTCGGCGACCGTATCGGCCGCAAGAGCATGCTCGTCATCACCCTGATGCTGATGGGCGTGGCGACCTTCCTCGTCGGCATCGTGCCGACCTACTCCCAGATCGGCCTTGCGGCGCCGATCCTGCTCCTGCTGCTGCGGGTGGTCCAGGGCATCGGCCTCGGCGGCGAATGGGGCGGAGCGGTGCTGATGGCCTTCGAATACGCGCCGGAGGACAAGCGCGGCTTCTATGCCAGCATCCCGCAGATCGGCCTCTCGCTCGGCCTGTGCCTCGCCTCTGGCGTGGTGGCGCTTCTGTCCTACACCCTGAACGAGGAGCAATTCCTGGCCTATGGCTGGCGGGTCGCGTTCCTGCTCAGCGTCGTCCTCGTGGCGGTCGGCGCGTATATCCGCTTGAACGTGATGGAGACGCCCGAATTCGCCAAGGTCAAGCAGGCCAACCGCGAGGCGGATATCCCGTTCGTATCGATGATCAAGGGCTATCCGGCCGAGGTCATGGCCGGCATGGGCGCGCGCATGGTCGACGGCGTGGTGTTCAACATCTTCGCCGTCTTCGCCATCGGCTACCTGACGCAGACCCTGAAGGTGCCACGGACCGAGGCGCTGCTCGGCGTCACCGCCGCGGCGGTGGTGATGTGCGCGACAATCCCCTTCTTCGGCTGGCTCTCCGACCGCCTCGGCCGCACGCAGGTCTATGCCTGGGGCTCGGTGATCGCCGGTCTCGCGGCCTTCCCGGCCTTCTGGGTGTTCGTGTCGTATCCGGACAGTATCCGCGCGATTTGGTTCGCGATCATCATCCCGTTCGGGATCCTCTACGCGGCCGTCTATGGTCCCGAGGCGGCGTTGTTCTCGGAGCTGTTTTCGGCACGGGTGCGGTATACGGGAATCTCGTTTGTCTACCAGTTCTCGGGAATCTTCGCGAGCGGCCTGACACCGATCATCGCGACGGCTCTGCTGCAATATTCTGGGCCGAACAACCCTTGGCTCGTGTGCGGATACTGCGCCCTCTCCGGTCTGGTCAGCGCCGCCTCCGCGATCTGGATCGGCCGGATCCACCGCCGACGCATGATCCAGGAAGCGCCGGGCCGCCCGGCGGGATACCCACAGGTCGCCTGACGGACCGACCCGGACTGAAGCCGGCGGCCGGGCCTTCCGGCCGCCGTGATAGAACGGAGGACGTAATGGCTCCTGCACCCAAGCGGCGCGATATCCTGGTAGGCGGCGGACTGGCTCTGTCTGCAGCAGCCTTGGGCTTGCGCCCAGCCGTTGCCATCGAGGAGGTGATGCTGCCCTTCGGCAACGGCGCGCGGCCGCTCGTGGCCTATCCGGGCAAGCGCCCGCTCCTGCAGATGACGGCCCGCCCGCCGCAACTGGAGACGCCGTTCGCGGTGTTCGACGAGGGCGCCATCACCCCCAACGACGCGTTCTTCGTTCGCTACCACCTCGCCGACATCCCCACCGAGATCGACCCGCAGGCGTTCCGCGTCGCGGTCACGGGCCATGTCGAGCGGCCCCTCGACCTGTCCCTCGCGGAGATCCAGGCCCTGCCGGGGCGCACCGAGATCGCGGCGGTCAACCAGTGCTCGGGCAATTCCCGGGGCTTCTTCGCGCCGCGGATCGCCGGCGGCCAGCTCGCCAACGGCGCCATGGGCTGCGCCCGCTGGACCGGCGTGCCGCTCAAGAGCGTCCTCGACAGGGCCGGGGTGAAGGCCGGGGCCGTGCAGGTCTCGTTCGGCGGCCTCGACGGGCCGGTCCTGCCCGAGACCCCCGACTTCGCCAAGGCGCTCCCCCTCGACCACGCGAACGACGGCGAGGTCCTGCTGGCCTGGGGCATGAACGGGCAGGACCTGCCCTGGCTCAACGGCTTCCCGCTGCGCCTCGTGGTGCCGGGCTATTACGGCACCTACTGGGTCAAGCACCTCAACGCCATCACGGTGCTCGACACGCCCTTCGAGGGCTTCTGGATGAAGAGCGCCTACCGCATCCCCGACAATGCCTGTGCCTGCACCGAGCCCGGCAAGGCGCCCGACAGGACC
>NZ_JAKSYH010000231.1 GCF_022829295.1 Methylobacterium sp. J-088 | reverse complement strand
CCGGTCCGGGTGTGCCCGTGGGTCCTGGGACGGTTGTGGAAAGTCCTGGGGCCCATACGGAGGACCGCAACGATCACGGGGCGGCCGGGCCGTACGAACCTCGCCTCAGGGCACCCGAATGCCGCCCGCGTCTACGTGCTGGAGCGGGGGAGGATGGTCTGGGGAGGCCCGCCGCAGCGTTTCGCCCGTGGGATGGGGGCGGCCAAGCTGTGACGGACGCTGTCATACGGGCGGCGCTCCCTCCCCCCGCTGCGGGGGAGGGTGGCCCTCGCGTCAGCGAGGGTCGGGAGAAGGGAGCGACGAGGCAGGACATGG
>NZ_JAKSYH010000228.1 GCF_022829295.1 Methylobacterium sp. J-088 | reverse complement strand
CCGTCACACGTCACGAGCACGGATCGAGGATCAACCTCTCGCCCCACGATCCGACGGACCGGATTACGAAGCTCGCACCCGTCACCTTCGATCCGGCAGCCACCTGCGCGCTCTTTGATGTGTAAAGGGCGGACCAATTCCAGGCCACCACCGATCCCCACGATCCCGAGACGGGCGAGATCCTACCGGCTTTAGCCTCATGGTCGGCGATAAACGATGAAGGGGCCCGATCGGGCCCCTTCATCGTTCAAGCTGCGGCCGCCATTGGCCTGGTTTTACTCCGCCACAGCGGCCTGGAATTGGTCCGCCCTTTACACATCAAAGAGCGCGCAGGTGGCTGCCGGATCGAAGGTGACGGGTGCGAGCTTCGTAATCCGGTCCGTCGGATCGTGGGGCGAGAGGTTGATCCTCGATCCGCGCTCGTGACGTGTGACGGTGAGCGTCCCGTTGAGGACGTTGATCCGCATCGGGTCCGCGTCGAACTCGGTCGGCTTCACCTCCATGTATGGGGCCGCACGTTTGGCGATAACACTGAGGCGCGATGCGCTCTCCGACGTTCGGCCCCATGCGGCCAGCTTGGTCGACAACATCTCCGTGTCGCCGGGCTTCTTGCCCGCGGAGACCGGCACGTCGCGGTCCGTATCCCTGATCGCCGCGGCCTCATCCTGGATGCCACGCGCCGTCTCATGCTCGGCCTTTAACACGAGGCCTTCGGCACCGTCGGTCGTCCAGCGACGCCCATCCCATGCGAACCAGCCGATCGGCTGGCACCACAAGAACCGCCCCTGGAACCGTGCGACGAAGCGCTCGGCATTGCCGAGATCGGTTAACGGGAAGAAGGCGAGTTTTCGGTCGAGCTGCGCTTTCGACGGCGATTTGGGTTTGCGATTGCGACCGCCGGCCTCGGCGAGCCCCAATACCGAACGGAAGCGCGAGTTCGACGCTGGGCCGATCGGCGCCTCGCCATGTTCCGCGGCAACCGTATGGCCGGGGGGCAAGCGCTCGATGACGACGGTACGAGCCGCGGCGTCAGGCATGCAGACGCTCCCGGAACACGTCGTTCAGATCTGAGCGTTCGAGGAGCGGCTTGACGAGGAAGGCTTCCGCGCCGGCGTTGCGCCACCGTCCCGCACAAGCCTCCGATGCAGACATGCCGGCTGGGTCGTGATCGACGGCAAGCCACAGGCTCTCGATGCCGGTGAGCACCGGCAGGCGCTCGACGCCGTTGGCCGAGATGAGCGACCACACCGGCGAGGCACCGAACTCGGATAGGCGGCGCAGGCTGAGGGCGCTTTCGATGCCCTCCCCGATCCCAAGGCAGAGCGTCACCTCCTCGTCCGGTGTGAGCTTGATCGCGGCGCCCGAGACCGGCCCGAGGGTGAGGCGGTCGTAGCCTCCGATTTCGGCCTTGCGCCCATCGAGCGTCAGCGCGGTACGGTGGATCGCGCGGGGCTCGTTCGTGCGGATGTCGCGCACCAGGGCGACCATGGCGGGCGTGCGGTGCGGACCGAAGGGGCAGGACGGGTGATAGCGGATCGCGCGGCCGAGACCCTCGAAGAGCTGGAGGCCGCGCTCGCGCACGAGGTAAGCCTCGACGGGCGAACTCCAGAGTGTGTCCGCCTCGCGGTAGATCTCCAGGCCGCGGGTGGTGCGCTCAGTCTCGCCCGGGTCAGGTGTGCGAGCCTGAGACACGTCGCGCTGCGGACGCGTCAGTGCGGTCGAGCCCCGCAGGCTACCTCGATCTCGGCGGATCAGGCCCGCCCGCTCCAGTTGCTCCAGCACGAAGTCGCGGAGGGCGAGATCGTCGTCGCCCGCCAGGCTGTGCACGAAGATGTCGAAGGGCATGTTCCGGCTGGGTAGGACGCGGCCGGAGTCGTCACGCTTCGAGTGCCCCGGGGCCGCGAAGCTTACCCCTCCCGAGATCACCCTCCCGTTCGGGAGCGCCTGGGCGATGCTCCTCGGATTCATCAGGCGTTTCCGGCGATCGGCGTGACGAGGAGAATTGGCGTCCGGGGCGCGGCGGCCTTGAAGGTCTCCAGCCACGCGCCTTCCTGTTCTGGGCGGGTCTCTACGAGGAGGGCGCCGAACCCCACGGACGCGAGCGCGGCCACCGCGGCATAGGCGCGAGGCTCGATGTCGGAAGCCACGATGACGATGCTGCGCACCTGCGCGGCCAACCGGCGGATCGACCGCTTGTGAAAGCCCCGTGGACCGAGCGCGCAGTCGGTATCGTCCCCGATCAAGGCGACGAATCCTCCGGTGCCCTCGATGCCGAAGCGACCGCCGCGCTGGTGCACCATCAGGAGGCTGATGCCTGGATCCAGCATCGCCGAGTAGAGCGGGCGAAGGTGTTCGCGTCCTGTCCGGGACAGCTCTTCCAGCGTCGCGCGGGGGACGGTTCCACGGGCATCGATGCCGCCGAGGAGGGGATCCGGCCGGATCATTGGAGCGTCCTAGGGCTCGGGGTGGTGGGAGACGGCACGACCTCGGACGAGGCGTCGTCGAGGGGCGGGAGCTGGGCGGGGTCGCAGGTCAGCGTATCGAGGCAAGCGACGCAGCGGGTCAGGCCAGCGCGCATCCGCTCGACGTCGGCGCGACGCAGCCGGACGGTCTCGCCGTCGGCGAGATCGAGCTCCTCCGCGAGCCAGTCGGCGAGGGAGAGCAGCCAAGTGGTGCTACCGACGAGGACTTCGGCATCGGTGAGCGCGTCGGCTGCGGCGCAGTGAGCTTGGTCGGGTCCGGTCGTGGTATGAGGGTCAACACGTGAAGCCGCCCGGTTGTCGGCTCCCGCGTCAGGCCTGGCTTCCGCGCCCCCGCGCGGTCGCTGGGCCGCCCTTCGGCGGCTCACTCAGGCCGCGTTGGCACTGAGGGCAGCGTCATCAAGCATCAGCATCCTGCGGATCTGTGCCGTCGGAATGATGATCCGCTTCCCGATGCGAGTGCTTCGAATATCGCCCCGTTCGATTGCCCGAATAACTCCGGGACCAGACATGCCGAGCATTTCAGCGGCCTGGGCGACGGAGCAAGCCGGCTTGCTAAGCCACTCCTTGGTCTGAGCATCGAGCATTAGAGCCCCTAGACGTGTACGTGTGTACGTTCCGTATGGCAGCTTGCCTGAGGGCTGGCAACACCGTACGTGTACGTGTGTGCGATAATTTTCTGAGTGTCCGAAATGACCGAGAGCGATCCTCCGGTGCGACGTGGCCGGCCTCGCGCCTCCGAGGAAACCAAGCGACGGCAAACCATCACATTCAGGGTGAGAGAGGACCTGCGTGCCGCGGTCGAAGAGGTCGCAGAGGCGAACCGACGGACATTGAGTGAGCAGGTGGAGTATTACGTTGATGCCGCCTTGTGTACCGAGGCAAAATTTATGTACGAGTATTCTCCAAAGGCGATTTCTCCTACAATGTTGCGTTGTCTTGATAGTTGGAATGCCTCGGACAAAAACGCTAACGTGGAATTTTCATCAAGCCACCAGTACACTGTGATAGTACCGAATAAGCAACATATTCAGGCATCCAACGAGACTTCCATAGTCCCATGGGTTCGGGAACCCGGGGGACATCATCATGCCATTGAAATGGCGAAATCACTTATCGACGGTATGGTGCGCGGTGCACTTGAAAGCTTCGAAATGACGTTGGGTCATGATGTCGTTGCTGAACTTCAGGCAGACTTTCACATCGGCGGGAGTCAAATAAACGTTAAGCTGAACCGCACCTATCAAGATTTGGAAATGAGGTGCAGAGCGGCAGAAAGCACAATCGAGCATCTACAGTTCCAGATTGATAGATATCGCAAGATGATTGCAGGCCCGGGCTCTATAGATGGAGATTTCGAACGCACGCCTCGTGGGCCGGTCTTAAATTCTACCGCATCTGAGAGTGCGATCTCGAAATCCGCTGCGGATGTGAAGCCTGCTGCAGTTCATAAGGATCCAATTATTCAGTCGATCTGGGTTGAGTACGAGCGGTCATCTAATCGACCAGTCCCAGACGGTGCACGTCGTACGTTGTCATCGGCGGCCATGGCGAGGCGGAGAATTAAGTCTGGTGACCTCGCGGAGCTGCCGCCCAGCCATGACGCAATGGGTGACTACTTTGCACAGCTCCGCCGGGACCACAGTCATGACTTCTCGACCGCGGCACTTCGCAGGGTGATAGGCCGGCTCGGTGAGGACGTGCTTCAGCTGGTCCCGAAGTTTGCTCCTGGCTGGCCTCAGCAGTTCGCGGACTTGCCGGCCGATACCCGGTCGGCGCTGATTGGTCACCTGCAGCACGACGCGGCATCCATCTACCAAACGCTCATGTCGCCTAAGAGCCCGCGTGGAGAGGCTTTGACCGCTTTCCGACGCATGCGGAATGCCCTGCCGCCCCGCGAGCTGGCGGACGACGATGCCGACGAGGGGCCGGACGAGGATTTCGGCGACGTCGAAGAACCGCGAGCCAAGGCGCGGCGGTGACCAGCCTGTCCTCGCGGTGTGGATCAGAACGGCATCTCGTCCCGGCTCATCTCAGAACCTGGGTCGATGCCTGTCTCGTGCAGCAAGTCGCTGGCGGTGCGCTCGGCGGCGGTGTTGCCGCCCCGGGAGGCCTGAGGAGTACCGGACTCGCGGTATCGCTGGGCGGTCCGTGAGCCGGCCGAGACCGGCAAATTTGCCGGTCTGGCGCCGCGCCGGGCGTAGCGATCGCCGCACGGGCGGTCCGCGGCGCCAGAGGAGGGGCCGTCACGACCCTCCCTCGGCTCCGGCTCCTCCAGAAGCACGGACCAGCGCGCCACTTCCTTGCCGGTGCATTCGGCCCGGTCGTCGCGCAGCATCACCACCCGGGCTTTGCCGAGGTAGCCCGAGAAGTACGTGTTCCCCGTCCGCTCGGACCGGTATTCGCGCAGCTCGGTCAGCTTGACCCTTGGTGCGTTCACTGGAGCTTCTCCCCAACCCGCAGGCCTGAAACCCGAAGCAGCTCCGTCATCATCTGACGGTACCGGCTTTCCATGGCTGCCCAGATCGCCTGCCAGTTCTCTCCGTCCGGATCGGCGCCCTGGGCCACGACGATGTCGCGCGAGCCGATTTCCATGCGCTCCAACGCGCGCTCGGTCGCGGCCTCGACGTCCGCCATGGTCCAGCCCGACCGGGACGTGATGACCCGGAAGTTCGCCTCGGCCATCTGCGCGGCGAGCTGCTGGCCGAGCGACATGAACGCTTCGAGCTCCTGCTCAGTCACGCCCTCGTCCGCCGGATCCGGCCGCTCGCCGTTCTGATCACTCATGGGGCCAGATGCTCTCGGAGCCGCTCCTCGAAATCCTCGCCCGCGCCGCCGATGCCGAGCCACGCCAGCGCGGCCCCGCGGGTCTCGAAAGCATGGCTCTGCGCCGTGAAGGGCGCGGGTCGATCGGCCGGCGGCATCTCGTCGAGCAGCTCGACCAGCCATTTCCGCGTCACGCCGCTGCGGTCGACCTCGCGTGCTAGGGCGGCGACGAGGGCGCCGTCGAGGAGAACGTCGTAGGAGCCGGCGGCGAGCTGTTCGAGGGTGTAGGTCACGGGTGGTCCTCTTGAGGCGTCGCCTCGTGCGGCGCGTCGCTTTTCTGCTCCGACCAGAGGACCTGTCCGTCCGCATCGGTGAGCGTCGCGGAACACAGGGAACCATCCGGCATATCAGACCGGTAGAACTGTGCGAGTTTCACAGCCTCGTCCTTGGTTTCCGTGGCGATGGTCACCGTCTGCCGCGTGGTGCCAGTGTCCGAGCCGGCCAAGCGTAGGAGGAAGGTGAGGCGGTAGGCCTGCGTCGCCATGGCTACGCCTTGCGCTCGCGGAACCGGATCCCGGCTCCTCCGCCGTTTTCGGGAATGAATTCCAGGCCGGCGGCTTCCAGCACCTGAACGATAGCTGCCATCGTCTGCACGTTCGCGGAGATTGGGCCGACCGTTCTTTCAAGACGCTTGATCGTATCGACCGACACCCCGGCCTTCTGCGCGAGTTCGGACTGTTCGATCCGCGCCATCGCCCGGGCGCCTCGAAGTTGCTCCCCGGTCACCACCATATTACACCTATAGCTGATTAATTCCACTTATGGCTTGACGCCTTATGGGGCTTCACCTAACTATAGGTGTAACGAAGCCGCCGCAAGTGGTGTCTGATGTCCCACCGCACCGTCTCCTGGAACCGCATCTCCCGCTCGCTGCACGACAGCCGCCCGCAGATCCCCGCCGGCCTGCTCTCGGCCCGCGCCTTCATCCAGTTCAACGTCGCCAAGCGCCCCCTCGTCGTCTCCGGCCAGTATGACCGCGCCGCCATCATGGCCGCTGCCTGCCGCGCCGCGCCCGGCATCATGGAGCGCTGCGGCGTCTCCCGCCGCGAGGCGATGTCATCCGCTCTGAAGGCCGCTTGGCAGGTCGCCAAGGCCGCCCACCGCGCCGCCGCTCACTGACCTCCTGACCGCGCCGCGCTGATCGGCGTCGCACCGGTCCTCCCCCTTCACCGCCGTCCCACCGCCACGAGCCCCATCAGGAGCGCGAACCATGACGCACGCCCGCATCCCCGATTTCACGCCCGCCCCCGGCGCTGTCCGCGTCGTGGCGTCCGATCCGATCCTCGCGGCGATCCAGACGCACGCCGAGGCCTGGTCCGTGTTCCAGGTCGCGCCGGGCGGCGTCGCCTCCGAGCGTGCCGAGACCGCGATGCAAGAGGCGCTCGAGCATTTGCTGGCGACGCCGTGCGGCTCCCGGTTCGGGGCGCTCGCACTGGTCCGGCACCTGCGCTGGTACGCGCGAGAGGAGGCCGTGACCGCGGACGCGGAGGACTTCTTCGGGCGCCTCGTCCTGATGCGTGAGGCGGACCTGTCGCGGTTCGCCGGATCCGACTTGCTGCCAGACATGCTGCCCGTGGCCGCGCCGCTCGGGCGTCTCGCGCCGGCGGCCGAGCGCCGTGCCCCGCCCTGTCGGACGGTGGCGCCGCGCGAGTTCGTGCGCCGTCGCCTCCTGCGGGCCTCCGGTCTCGCCGGCGAAGCCCTGGCCGCAATCGCGATCATCGGCGGCGGGGCGGTTCTGACCGGTCTCGCGACTCTGCTCTGAGGCGTGCAGCCGTACATCCGCAATGCCATGAATCCCGCTTGCTAGCAGTCTGGCAGACTGGCTTGCCGCGTAGCCTGACAACCGTCTCGCGCGAGATGGTCCCGACCTGCCAGCCCTCCAGCCGAAAGCCCGCGATGAAGAACGAAACGCCTCCATTCCCCGCCGGCCTGGCTCAGCCGGCACCGCTCCGTCAGGACCGTTTGGCCGAGCCGACGCCGCTCGGGTTCGGTCACGCCCTGACGCCCGATCCGGTCGACGCCGCGATCGAACGCCACCGCATTGCCCGCGAGGAGCTGCAGCGTGCTTCCTGCGGAGTCGACGCTGCGATGACGGCCTCGAAGCAGGCGGAGGCCGAGGCCGATGCCGTGTTCTCGGCTGCGTCGAACGCCGATGGTGCGGCCTGGGCGGACCTGATCGCCACGCGTCCCAGCGACGTCTCGGGTGCGGTGCGGCTGCTGCGGTACGTCTCGGGCTCGCCGGCCTCGGAGGTCGTCGAGGATCCGCAGGACCTGTTGAGGCAGCTCGCGGCGGTCGTCGAAGCGGCGGAGGCGGGTAGCGGGTGTGGTTGCCTCTCGGCGGGCCCTCACCCGCTGAGCGGGACCGCGGCCAATCTGGACAGGACGGTCGCCGCGCTTGGCGGGCTCGCCGGTATGGTAGAGCCGGATCCCGCGCTCGCCGTGGTGGCCGAGTTCCGGGCCTCCTGGGACGCGCTCGCCGCGGCCATCGAAGATGCCGGTGGGGTGGGCGTGCCGGATGTGGATCCCGCGATCGAGGACCGCGAGGGCGAGGCTTACGAGCGGCTCAAGACCGTGCGCCCCACGACCCCAGAAGGGTTCCGCGCCCTGGCTGAAGCCTGGGCGATGGTGCTCGACGGCGAGCGTGGGGGCGAACCCGGCCTGCAGCACGCCGATCACGCCGCCGACTCCCTCATCGCTGGAGCAGAGGCGTGCGTGCCGACCGGCCCCGTCGATTGGACTGCGCCGCCGCCGGGTTTCATGGCCTCGCCTGCGATCAGGCCATTCGGCTTCGTCATCGTCGAGGAGGGGATCCGGATCGAGCTGGAGCGCCTGCACGGCATCGCACTGGCCGAGTTCTCGCGCCTGTTCGGGCCTGAGACCACGGCCGAAGGCGTCGAGCAGTTTCGCCGAGAGTTGCGCCTCGACGCGCTGGAGAGGGCCGTGCGTGGGGAAGGTGGGTTCGCCGTCAGCACCGGCCGTGCCTCGCCCTCTACGTTTCAGGAGTGGCAGGCCGAGGCCGCGCGGCACCCAGGCTTCGTGCCGTTCCCGGCCCATGCCCCACGCATCCTGATGGCGCTCGACGAGGCGATCCAGCGCGAGGCCGGGCGTCTCCTCGAACTGGCGGAGGCAGAGGTCGAGCGCAGCCGTCTCGCCCACACCGACAATACCGACCCGACCCTCTGGCCGCGCGTCGAGCGGGACATGCGCTGCGAGATGCGGATGGATGCGCTGGCGCTAGTAGCGGCCCCCCTTCCCGACGGCGACGGGGCACCGGATCCCGTGCTCGCCGCCATCGCCGCGAGCCGCCGCGCCGAGGCGGAGACAGATGCGTTCGAGGAAGCCATGAAGGGGGATAAGCCAGCAGATTGGTCAGGTCGCGAAGATGCGCTGACCAAGATCCAGCAGGCCACCCGTGAAGCGGTCTGGCGTACCGTGCCGACCACCCAAGCCGGCCGCCTCGCGCTCGTCGATTACGCGCGGTTCCAGGTGAGGCTGCATACCGGCGAGACCGGGATCATCGACAGCGCCCCCGACTTGTTCGAGGAGGTCCTCGCGCCGATCGCGGCGGCCATCGCGGCCGAACGGCCAGAGGTCGTGCAGCACGCCGACGCCACGCTGCTCGCTCTCGGGGCCGAGTTCATGGCGGCGTGGGTCGAGGAGGCACGCGCCGGCACGTCGGAGGCCTACAACGCGGTCAGCGCGGTGGCGGCACGGATCGCGGTGGCGCGGGCCGAGACGGTCGCGGGCTACGGCATCAAGGCGCTGCTGGTGGCGCGACTGTTTGGCGAGGGTTCGTCGCCGCTGACACCCGAGGCCGCGCCGCCGTGCGGGCCGGTATACAGCGTGTGGCGCATGCTCCGGCAGGTGCAGGAGGGCGCGGCGCGGCTTGCTGGGGTGGGCGTCGAGGCGTCAGTCACCGATGGGGAGCATGACCTCGCTGGCCTCCCACTCGTGCAGCTCGCCCGTTTGTACGAGGCCCTGGAGCCCTTCGAGGATCTGATTGGGCGCGCCGAGAACGCCGCGTGCTTCTGGGACAAGATGCGGACGGAACGCACGGCTGCCGGCGACATCATCTATCGGGAGAGCGAGCGCATTGGGCGCGTCACGCGTGCCATCGCCGAGGAGATCGAGCGGCGCCAGCCCGCGGACTGTGACGAACGAGACGAGCGGCTGGGGATCCTCGTCCGGCGGGCGGCCTCGCTCGGCGGCCTCACCACCGATCAGGCGCTGCTGACGGAGGCTCTGGCGTCGTGTGCGAGCTGATGGACACGCCGACACGTCCCCTGCCGAGCCTGCCCGCGCTGTTGCGCGGGCTGGTGTTCCTGGCCCAGATGCGGGCCTCGGAGCGGCGGTTCCGGCGACATGCTCGGGCGCGCCAGCACCACCAGATCGCGACCGCGCGGCATCTCGAAGGGATGGCGGCGGAATTGCAGTTTCGAGTTCGGTTGTGCGACCAGAGGATGCGCATCCGTGGGATCTGCAGCGAGATGGTCGACAGACGCATGGATGGCGACAGCGAAGGTCAGATCGATCTCACGGCTGACGACGATGGGGCGCAGTCCACCCTGGACTTATTTGCCGGCCAAGCGCTGGCGCTGTGGGATCTACTCGGCGATCTGGATCTAGCGAGCGCAGCAAAGCTGCGTCCTAAGCTGCGGATCCTGCTCGAGGAGATGGGCCGGATCATCGCTTCGGAGATGGTGATGGACCCGGCTGAGCCTGGCTCCGAGGGAGGTAATCTACACTGATCCCGTCGGTGCCTTTTCGACATTCGCCAGCTGGATCTTAGCCGCAGCCCTCACGATCGAGAGAACGTTTTCGCGCATGATCTCATCGGTGATGCTCGTGAAAGCTGTGATCAACTGCATGACCTGCGGATCGTCGTAGAACGTCCGAATGTTGCTGCCGTCGGCACCCTCAACCAACCGGTCGGCGAAGAACGTCTCAACCGGTACCTTCAGCAGATCAGCTATGGTCTGCAGCCGTCCGGCGCTAATGCGGTTGCGGCCCTTCTCGTACTTCTGCACCTGCTGGAAGCTGACCCCGATGGCATCGCCCAGCGCGGTCTGACTGAGACCTCGCGCGATCCGGAGTTCCGTGACACGGCCGCCGATCGTGCGATCGGCTTCAGTGGTCGATTTCGGCGCTTTCGTCGTCATCTTGAAGATAGCCTCAGAGTGCGACGGGTCCGGGGCGGTCGCTGCGTACACGCGGTTCGTGACGCATCTAAGGATTGTACACGAGTATACCGTGCAACCGCCATCGCAGCGGAGTAACACGACCTTGGGATGTGAAATGCCAAGGTGACATTCCTGTGATTGCGGGCGTCTCAGTGGCTATAGGAACGCGATGCCCCGCCGGTCCTGCCAGAACCCCAACAACTGCCATGCCGCTGGCCGCGGCGGTCCTTGCCGAACCTGCGATGCGGATGCAATCGCACGCCGCGCCGTCCTGCTCCGCGAGCGTATCCTTGCAAACCGGGCTGCGGGGCGCTCGCCATATGCTCAACGCCCGGCTCAGGACATGACCCAAGAACGTGGGTCCAGCTCCGAGCTCTGAGGGCAGCAGCTACTCCGAAGCCGCTCCGACGTTGTCGGCCATCTTCGCACCCCGGGTTCCCAAGGGCTGGGGCTCGCCCACCGTGGTGTCCTCGGCCGTCTGATGCTCCATCTCAGCGTTCACCTGCGCACCCAGCAGCACGATCGTCGTCGAGATCCAGATCCAGGTCATGAACCCGATCGCAGCGCCGAGCGAGCCGTAGGTCTTGTTGTAGCTGCCGAAGTGGGCGACGTACCACGAGAACAGCAGCGAGCCCCCAAGCCAAAGCACCGCCGCTACGGCACTCCCGCCAGTGACCCAGTGCCAGCGTGGCGCATCTCGGCTCGGTGCATAGCGGTACAGCACCGCCAAGCCGCCGAGCACGGCGAGAAGGAGCACGGGCCAGCGCAGCAGGGCCAGCCACCATACGTCCTTGCCGATACCGATGAACTCGAACACGACCGGCAGCACCACGACCGCGACGAGCGCCAGGATCAGGAACAGCAGCGCGCCCGCGGTGAAGGCGAGCGACACAAGGTTGAGCACAACGAAGTTCCGCTTCTCACGCTCGTTGTAGACGAGGTTGAGCGCGTCGAAGATGTGCTTCATGCCACCGTTGGCGCTCCACACCGACAGGGCGACGCTTAGGAGTAGGCTCAGGCCGAGCGTCGCATTGCCCTTATCGTTGAGGTTCTTGACCTGGTCGCTGAGGATGTCGAGCGCGCCCTGGGGCATGATCCCCTGCAGGCTGGCGAGCTGGTCGTTGATGGTCGAGGCATCCGCCACGAGGCCGTAGACGGACACCAAAGCGGCTATCGCGGGGAAGATCGCCAGCAGCGCGAAGAAGGTGACGCCGGCCGACACCAGCATGATCCGGTTCTCGCCGACGTCCCGGTAGGTGCGCAGCACGATGTCCTTCCAGCCTTTGGCCGGTATCTCGGTGGGCTTCGACGCCTGGCGGCCGCGGTCGGCTTGACTGCGCGCCACCTCGTGGGCTTCGCGGCCGGAATGAGAGGGCGACGTTTGCCGCGCATTGCCCTCGCCCTCGGCGCTGCTGGGTCTGGCCGTGGTGGAGCGGCGCGGAAGCGCTACGAGGCCGAGGAGGGCGGTGGCGAGCGCCAGCGTCCAGACCGTCGAGGCTTGTCCCCCCGGTTCGCGGGATGGTTCGGGGTTCGAGGGGAGAGGGGCCATGGCCGGGTCGCTGCCTCGCGGACGGATGCCGAAGATCGCCGCCAAAACGATGCGCCGTCAAACTACTTTGCGGAAAATGCTGCGATATTTCTAAGATTGAGGCTGCGTTAAGCGGTTAAGAGGCCCGCAGCTGACGCTCGGTCTCGCGCTCCTGCTCCGCCGGCATAAGGTTCAACCGCACGCGCATGGCCTTGCCCGGCCGGAACTGGATGCTCTGCTTGGCCGCCACGGCGACGACCTCGCCCGTTCGCGGATTGCGGCCGGCATAGGCGCACGTCTCCTTCGTCGCGAACGAGCCGAAGTCGCGCAGCTCCACGCGGTCACCGTCCACCAGGGCGGTGGCGATCCGGTTGAGGATGGCGTCGACCACCGCCTCGACGTCTTTGGCGTAGAGGCGTGGGTTCTGCGCTGCGATGCGGGCGACGAGCTCAGACCGGATCATACGCTATCGATGCCGGCTCGTTCACCGGACCGCAACCGCGCCATGGCATGTCCAGTTACGGGCCGCGTCGCGTATAGGCCCGCGTCGGTGAGGTCGGTCGCTCCCCCGCCCGTGGCTTGCGGTCCACGCGGGGTCGAGCGGCCGACGGATCACGGCGGGGTTGGGTGCGCCGCCATGACGATCGCCGCGACCGCTGTCCGAAACGTCTTCTCCTGCGGGCCGGCGCGGTTCGCGACCTCCGCGGGGCTGATCGACGAGGCCACGAGCGCAGCGACGTCGAGGCTGTGACCATTGGCGAAGCGGTAGGGCCCGGCCGCGGGGTCCCGCATGTACAGGTCAATCGCCGCGACGATCTCGTGGCTGCTGATGCGGCCGGACCTGCGCAGGTCGGCGACGGTCGAGAGTCTGCCGTGCATGGTCGCGCTGATCATTCCCTGACGTTGACTTAACCGTGCTGCCCGGCCGACATGCCATGTCCGGCTGGCGCGCACCCTGTGCGAGTCGCCGGTGTCACCAGGAGCACCGACCGCCGCAGTAGGACCCTGAAAAGCCAAAGGCCCCACCCCGGCAAGGGTGAGGCCTTCGAAATCGAGATGGCCTGTGAGGCCCGTTCACATTCCTCACAAGCCATGAACCGCCCTCGGGCGTCAAGCTGGAACCCCTGTTCCGGCAACGATACCGGCTTGTCTTGAACGGAGCGCACAGCCTGCGCCGCCGATCGTCCCCCTGTGGCCCTGTGGAAAAGGGCCGAGACACGTGTTCGCAGACGAGATCCGCCGCGCGATCGAAGCGGCCGACCGAATCACCTTGCCTCAGGTGACGGTCGCGCTGTGGCGCGCGTTCGGGGACGGGAAGGTTTCGGAGCCCGAGGCCGAGGCGCTGTCCGAGCTGATCGAGGCGCGCACGCTATCTGCGGATTGCCGCCGATCCGGACAGAGCCCGAACGGGCCAGCAACTGCCACACCCCAAACAGGGGACGAAGTCGAGAACGCATCAAGACCCACAGGGGCTCGCAGGAGGCTCAGCGTCGGCTCGCGCCCGCGCACGGATGCCTCGATGGAGCGCCGTCGCCGCTGGGCCGCCTCAGGGCGGCTGCCGCCGGGGCTCGCCGCCCGGTTCACGCTGGCCGAGCAGGCGGTCCTCGCCCTGGTGGCGGCCGAGACCGTGCGCCGGAAGGATTGCAGGCTCGCCGTCGGCCAGCTCGCGGCGATCGTCGGTGTGGCCGAGACCACCGTGCGCAACGCCATCCGCGAGGCCGTGAAGCTCGGGCTTGTGACCGTCGAGGAACGGCGCGTGACCGGCTTCCGCAACGATACGAACATCGTGCGCATCGTGTCGGCCGAGTGGACGGCCTGGCTGCGGCTGGCGCGAAAGGGGTCGGTGTTGAACACCCACCCCTCCCCGAACGCCCGCCTCTCCCCGCAGGAGGGGAGAGGGTGCAAATTCCCGCGGGGCACGCCTACTGAAGTTCTAGATCTGCTGGAATCGGGGACAACGGAACCGAAGAAGGGCTGCCGAGGGGCAGCGGGCGACCTCGACCGAAGCGCTCGCACAGGAATCCGCGCGGGTCGTAGTGCGGGCCGAGCCATGAGGTGAGGGCATGCTGCCGGACGATAAACCGAACGCGCCGATGACGCCCCGGGAGTACGTCGAGACGATCGTGCTGCCGACGCTGCGCGAGCTGCTGGCTGCGCGCGATGATCGTCGGCGCGCCTACCTCGCGTGCCTCGTGGTCTGCCACGTCGCCGATTCCCTTGGGCTGGCCGAGGCTGGGCGCGAGCCAGGATTCGCGGAGATGCAGGGGCGGACGCGCAAGCGCGCAGTCGATACTGCGACAGA
Organism: Methylobacterium sp. J-088; assembly: GCF_022829295.1. Lineage (GTDB taxonomy): Bacteria > Pseudomonadota > Alphaproteobacteria > Rhizobiales > Beijerinckiaceae > Methylobacterium. Next base: position 20,437 of record NZ_JAKSYH010000228.1, on the reverse strand, counting down.
GGTTGTCCAGGCCGAGGCCGGCCGCCGGTGTACCGAGATCTGGACGGTGGTGCACGGCTTCGCCAACGGCACCAAGCACCCGGCCCGCCTGCCGCTCCTGCCCGGCACGGAGGAATCGGTGCCAGCATTCGCGCTCGACACACCCGGGGCAGGCTTCGACGGAGGACGCTTGGACGTTCCGGGTCTCGCGGTTCACACCGACGCCGAGGTGCTATTCCTCGACGCCTGCGCGCAGCAGGTGCTCGCCGCGTTCGTGTGCGCGTACCCGCAGCACCTCGGTGGAATCGCCCTGTCGTCCTTCATGGATCCGGGCCTGCCGATCCTCGGACTCGACGTCGAGCGGGCGTGGCTTCCAGCGCTCGCGGCATGGGCCGCCGGCCGCCCCAAGGTCGCGGAGGTCTGGCTGTTCGGCAGCCGCGCGAAGGGTACAGCCCGACCGGACAGCGACGTGGATCTCGGCCTCGTGCTGGTGCCCGGCGAACCGGGGCACGACTGGCCGGAGGGCAATTACCAGGCGCTCGGTGATCGCTGGCAGGCCGAGCTCATCGCTCTCATGGGCCGGCACGTCAGCCTCGTGGCGTTCGGCCGACCTGGTGAACCGCAGGACGACGACATCGCTGCGGCGCGAGCGCCTGCGATCCTGCTGTGGACGAGGCCGGCGCCGACGACCGCGGACCCAGCATCCTTGTCGACGCGGTAACTATGCCGGTTCTACCAGCCGCGTCCCCGGGGTGGTGGTGCGAGGCGTGACATGGGCGACGATGTAGCGGCGATGCTGCTGATCCTGGCAGCCGAGAACGCCGAGCTGCGCGAGCAGCTGGCCGCGATGCAGGATATGCTCGTCGAGACCGCGATCGACGCTGGGCAGATATACGCTCGTATTGAGGCGCTTCAGGCCGAGCGTGATGCGTGGCGGGCGAAGGCTGAACGGTTTCAGCAATACAGACGGCTCAGTCTCGCAGGGTGAGGAACACCTGCGCGAACGCAGCGACAGACGCCATGCCAGCGGCCCAAGCGTTCATGTCAGCCTGAAACTTCGGCACAGCTGGATCCGTCATCCACGGCAACAGGCTACGCACCACGAACGTGTCGCCCATGGCTGAAAGCGCCCACGCCCCGGACGCCATCAAGCCTCCGGTCGCCGCCACGAACTTCGTGATCCTCAACGCCGACATAGCTCCGCTCTCCTCCGAGAAAGGCGGTATCATACACCATTGACGTACATACGCCATTGGTGTATGAAAAGCTATGGCGAACCCTCTCCACACCATCGTCGAGACGCCCGACTTTCTCGCGGACGCCAAGCGGGCCGGCATGACCGATGCCGAGCGCGAAGCGGCCGTTCAGCTCTACGCGAGCCAGCCTGACGTGGGTGAGGAGATCGTCGGATCCGGTGGGGTGCGCAAAGGTCGTTTGGCCGGCCGCGGCAAGGGCAAATCGGGTGGGTACCGGATCGTTGCCGTGTTCGTAGGCGCGACGGTCCCCGTCTATCTCATCGGTGTGCTCAGCAAGGGCGACCGCGAGACGTTCACGGACGCAGAAGTGAAGGAGTTCAAGAAGGTTACCACGGCCCTCAAGGCCGCGTTCCGTGCGCAGAGGCGAGCCGACTGATCTGCCTCTGCGAAACCCCTCTCGGGCGTCAGGCCGCCGCCCCATCCAAACCGGCCATACAGAGGGATCCTAGATATGACCGACAGTTTCAGCCGCCTCATGGGCGGCCTCAACAGCGCCCTTGCCCATGCTCAAGGCAACCCGCCCGAGGGCACCCGCGTCCACGTCCCTGAGACCCTGGATGTCGCCGCGATCCGGGAGCGAACCGGCCTCGCTCAACCGGCATTCGCTGCGACGATCGGCGTGAAGGTCGGCACGCTCCGGAACTGGGAGCAGAAGCGTCGGGAGCCGGAAGGGCCTGCCCGGGTGCTCCTGGCACTGGTAGACAAGCGCCCGCAGATCGTGACCGAGTTGCTTGGCCAAGCCGCGGCCTGAATAGTCGCTTATGCATGCGCTCGGCCCACAACCGGTCGGGCCATGCAGGACCGCGCATGGCTCGCCGCCGCATCACCGGCAGCCGCGCGGACAGCACGCGTCAGTCCAGGGCCTGCGGGTGCGGCGTCAGCTTACCAGTGAAGGACCGCGGGATCCTCGGGCAGCCGTCGTGGAGGCGCCGGTGCGCCATGGCGACGGTACCTTGCGCCGCATAGGATCCCTGCGTGTTCACTCGCCCATGACAGGCTGGGCATCGCTTCTCGGCCGAGCGGTGCTGGGCGTGCGCCTCGGTCAGCGGCACGAGCCGCCACGCGCCATCGATCCGCACCTCGCAGGTAGCTTTGTCTGAAATCGCCATGACGGACGGGTGCCATGCGAGGACTGTCGTCGCCAGCGCGCGATCGCCACGGTGAGGCGTGAAAGAGCCCGTCCCGCGGGGGCCGGGACGGGCTCCTGGCTTCACCCCGAGTTCGTCACGGCGGACCGAAGCCGAGGCGCGGTCTAGCAGCAGTCTCGGCCCGCAGCGACCCAGCACGCCACGCCGCGATGGTGCGAGCACGTTCCCTGTCGGTGCTGGCTGAAGCTCCAGTCGCCGTCGCGACACCGCGCCGTGGCGTCTTGAGGCTTGGTGCAGGTCGGGCCCTCCGGCTGCTCGGGGCGCGGGACCTCGCAGCCATCGCGGTTCGTGTAGGTCCCGTGTCTCAGCTCCTCGGGCGCGAACAGCTTGCACGACCCGCGCGCAAAGGCTTCGCCCGACGGTACGAGCAGCGCGGTGACGAGCGCAGTGGTGATGAGGGCCCGGATCAAGGTGCATCCTCCAATCGAAGGGTGCAGCGTAACGAACGCGTGCTACGGCAAGTAGATACGCTGACCGCGTATCATTCCGTTAAGCCCAAGCCTGCATCCTCGTGAAGATGACTGGTCGCCCTCACGCTACAAACGTTCAGCCTCATGCGTAACCGTTCGTCGCGGTCATTCACCGTCGAGAACAAGTCCGGCGGTCGCAACCAGCGCACCTTCATCCCGCACCGTGCTTCGGCGCCAGCGGCCTCGCGACCGGCCGTATCCTGGCCGCCGCCGGTCGAGCCGCAGGCACCAGCCGCCGAGGCTCGCCGGATCCTGCCCAACCTGATCGAACCCGAGCCCGCACAGGTCGAACCGGAGTGCATACCGGTTTCGGAGGAGTGTTCGACGAAGCCGCGGCGGGGACGGCCGCCTAAGGCCAAACCGGTCGCTGCCGAGAAGGTCGCGGGGCCGATCGCCGAAAACATCAGCAAGGCCGCACCTGTGGAGCTGGTATCTCCGTTGGCACCGCGGACTTCGGCAGCGCCTATGGTGCGTGCCGTGAAGCAAGCGACAGCGCTGCCCCTCGGCGAGCGGTGGAAGCGGCGCCTGGGGCGGTGGGCTCGGTAGTAGCGCCGAAGTCTACGAGTGCCCGCCGTGCGATAGCTGGCAAGACGAGGTGACTACCCGATGGGCAGATCTACGACGTACAGGATCCATCTGCACCGTAAGCTTGTGCGGCCCGCGCCATGCGGGTGAGTTGATCTAGACCTGGAAACCCGGGGGCAACTTGCAACTGATCGCCGAGTCCAACGAGTTCCGAACGCAGGGCATTGATCATCGACTCGAGCGTTTGCCCCAGAGCTCGGATCTGTGCTCCGCGAGGTCCGAGATCCACACCCTCGGCGAATGCACCCGCCAGAGCCACGGTGAGATCTCGGATGCCATCTGTGGCAGTGCTGCTGTGAGATCTCGCCGCGCTCATCACCGCCTCATGCCGCTCGTACAGTAGCCAGGAAGCGACCGACCTCGGCCGCAAGGTGCTCAGACTGACGTGATAGCTCAGAGGCTGCCCCCAGAACCTGGCTCGCCGCAGCCCCGGTCTCCTCCGCCGCGCCCGCCACGCCCGCCATGTTGTGTGTCACCTCACCCGTGCCCATCGCCGCCTGAGAAACGTTGCGCACGATCTCCTGCGTGGCCGCGCCCTGCTCCTCGACCCCAGCGGCGATACTGGTGGCCACACCGCTGATCTCGCGGATCCGCTCGGTAATGCCGGCGATCGATGTGACTGCTTGACCGGTCGAGGCCTGGATCTGCGCGATCTGACCCGAGATCTCGCTCGTGGCCTTGGCGGTCTGCTCAGCCAGCGCCTTCACCTCGGAGGCGACGACGGCAAAGCCTTTGCCGGCCGCTCCCGCACGTGCCGCCTCGATAGTGGCGTTGAGTGCCAGGAGGTTGGTCTGGCCGGCGATGGTCGAAATCAGCCCGACCACGTCGCCAATGCGTGCCACGGCCGCGCTCAGTTCCTGCACCAGCGCGCCGGTCTGGTCCGCTTCACGCACGGCCCGGTGCGCTAGCTCGGCTGAGCCCTGCACCTGCCGGCCGATCTCCTGCACCGATGAGCCCAGCTCCTCGGCGGCGGCGGCGACCGTGTTGACGTTCGAGGCAGCCTCCTCGGCGGCAGCGGCGACGGTGGTGGACTGGCTTGCCGTCTCGCTGGCCGTGGAGGTCATTTGCTGAGCCGTGGCCTGCAGCTCGGTGGCTGAGGACGACACCATGCCGATGATGCCACCGACCGCAGCCTCGAAGCCGTCGGCCATCTGCCGCATGCCGGCTTTGCGCTGCTCCTCGGCGGCCAGCCGCGCCTGCGCCGTCTCTGCCTCCAGAGCCTTCATGCGGATCAGGCCATCCTTGAACACCTGAACGGAGTCCGCGATCGTGCCGATCTCGGTCTTCGTACCCTGGTGGGGGATTGCGACGGCAAGGTTACCCTCAGCAAGCATCTGCATCGGCTGCACGATCGAGCCGATGCCGCTAGAGATGCCACGAATGATCAGAACGGTGATCATGAGCGTCAGCAAGACCGCTGCAACAATCATCCCGAGCATGATGGTATGTACCGTCTCGGCGGAGCGGTCGCTTTCTACCACCACTGCGTCAGCAGCCTTGTCGTTCAACGCCACGATGGCGTCGAGTGCTTGAGCTGCCGCCTTGATGCGCGGACGCACAGTGGCGGTCACCTCTGCCAAAGCGCGCTCCTTATCGCCATTGCGCGATTGAGCGATCACTGCAGGAACTGCGGCAAGGTACGCTGACCAATTCGTCGTGAATGTCTGGAAAAGCTCTTGCTCGCCAGGAAGGCTAATTAACCGCTCGTAATCCTTAGAGAAATTGGCAACAGATGCAGTTTTTTTCTGAAGCTCACCCTCTTCAAATTCCATGCGAGCTGCTTCTTTGTAGAGGAGGTGATTGACTACGCTTACCCGTACATCAATGACGCCGGCTCGAAGGGCGGCCGCTGTCTTTACACTTGGCAAACTGTTTTTGCCAATTTCATTTATTGACCGACTTAGAACCGATAGACCGTTCCATCCTGCCGCGCCTACTGCTAAAACAAATAATAGAACGCCAAAAAATGCAAAGATAAGCTTCGTGCGTATCGATATATTTGTGAATGACACGTCTGTGGTCCCAGCTGAATAAATCAAGCCATCAATCAAGGCTTCTAAAAAAAATAAGCTGCAGTGGTTAATAATCGGTCAGCATCACACGCGTGTTATCAGTCGCGATCTAGTTGCAAAGACGCTTCAAATACAAAAATCTCCCTATGTGATGTTTATCTAGGCAGAATGCCAGTTTAGGCAGTGTGCATTGCAAACCCGCTGCTCAATTGAATGGCAAACGCTGAAAACGATGCTTGGGACGGTTGAATCGGTAGGTCTAAACGTCGCCGTCTACACTTGTCTCATACGGCACCGCTTGACCTACGGTTGTAGTCCCGCGACCCTGGTTCGGTACCGACGGGACGAATCACATGGTACGTCGCAGGAGAGGCACCTCGCAAGGTGGCGGCGCGTTCGCGCTGGTCCTGCTGACCATCATCGGCCTACCGCTCACGCTGTCCGGGTACCTTAGCGGGCCGTCAAAACCATCGCCCGTTCCGACCGCCTACGCGGCCCTCCCGGCGAGCTCGGCCCCCTCATCTGGGACGCTGCAGTATTACGGCGGCTTCTCGCCCGACGCGGTCCAGAACACACCGCAAGTGCCTGCCGCGCCCGAGGCGGCCGCACCCGAGACCCTGTACGTATCAGGGGGCAAGGTCGCGCTGCGCGCCGATCCCAAGCCGAAGGGGAAGATCTTGGGCCGTTATGGCGTGGGTGACGCCTTCGAGGTGGTCGAACGAAGCGACGGATGGGTGCACGTCCGGTACGCCCTTACCCAGCGCGAGGGCTGGATCCAGGCCAAGCGCCTGCGTACTGCACCGCCCGAGGCGGAGCCTGAGAAGCCGGAGCCGGCAAAGACATCGCCCACCTTGAGCACGGCGGAGATCAGGAAGCGGCTGATCGCCGACTCCATCGCATCCTACCCTGGTCCATGCGCCTGCCCCTACCAAAGCGCTCGAAATGGTTCGTCGTGCGGCCGGCGTGCCGCCTACGTCCGACCGGGCGGGTATGCGCCGCTGTGCTTCGCGAAAGATGTCACGGCCGAGATGATCGACGAGTATCGCTCGGCCCACTGATGCCGAAGCGGTTCACCATGCCGTTCGGGCTCGTGTCACCGAAGGCATAGCAGGTAGCATCTCGGCCTGCTGCTGCTCCGCCTCGGCGCCCTGCCCCGTGGCGCCAGCCTGCTGGTCGGTCTGCGGGTCGGTGGCACCCTGCAAGCCCTCCTGCGTACCGGACACCACGGTCTGCCGGCTCTCCTGGGTCGCAGAAGCTCCAGCTTGCTCGTGCTCCGCGGCCTGGGTGCCGGCCGTCGCGGCGGCGCCGTTGGCGGGGTGGTCACCGTTGAGCCGGGCACCCTTGGCGCGGCTCGGGCGGACGCGCTTGGGCGGGGGTGCCTTGGTGGCAGTGGTGGCGCTGGCCTGGGCCTGCTCAGACATGCTCGGTCCTCTCGTGGTTCTCGGGGCCCGGGGTGCCGCCCGGTGCGGTGCTGCGTGCGAGCCGCTCGGCGATGGCGCGGCGGCAGAACTCGGAGACGGACAGGTTTGCGGCCTTCGCCGTGACCTCGACCTGCTCACGCAGATCTGCCGGGACCCGGACACGGATGATTTCCGTGAACCGCACCCCGTCATCGAACACGATGGGATCAGACATGTCGTCCAGACCGCATGATTGCTAGCAACGCGTGCGCATAGCATCGCGGCTGATCTGTGGTCTATGCTGTAGTCGGCGATGTGGCTGCGATCCTGGAGGGTTACGCACTGCCTGCTGCGAGATCCCGGTCATAGCCGGTCGACCTGATCGGCGAGTGGCGGGGCCGACCTGCGCAGGGCTTCGAGCTGCGCCATCGCCTCGCTGCCGATCTGGTTCAGCTCGGCCGCAATCCTGGCACAGGCTCGCTTGCGGCGACGGTCCAACGTCAGCCGGTGCATGCCCATCTCGATGCAGTACTGCCGGATTGATCCGCCGACGTCGCCACTCGTCGCCAAGGAGCGGGCCCAGATCAGGAGGGCGCGGCGCTCCGGCGAGGCGCGACCGAGCACGTGCTCGGAAAAGGCGATGATATCGAGGGGCGAGGTATCCTTGCCCGGGAGCACCGAGACGAACTCGGATCGGCGCGGTGAATAAACCGGGATGGATGGCAGCGTGTGAAACGCCGCGATAATCGTCTCGCCCACCTGCTCCGCCGTCCAAGGCTCGGCCGAGCCCGCATCCGTCAGCATGTCCGTCTCGGCTAGTGTGCAGGCCTGCGCGAACATTGGATTCGCGGCCATCTTGTATTCTAGCCTGCTAGCAAACAGGTAGTGTGGCTTGAGGGTCGCAGGCTCCCCTCGCGTGCGTGCGCGCGTGCCGCTCCACTGGCTCTTGACCGCGATACCAGCGAGCCCGGATGGGCAGCCCATCGGCCCGGCCGGATCGCTGACCATGGACACCCGAGACATCGCCCTTCGCCTGCACGACATCCTGCGCGCCGCCTACAGCGTGCGCCTGCCCGGCCCCGGCTGCACCGCTGAGGCAAGCATCGAGAGCATCGACGCCATGAAGGCAGGTTTGCGCGGCCTGCTTGCGGACCTGGGCAACCGAGAGCCGCCGCGGCTGCCGCCCCGGGTGAAAGCCAGCGCGGCCGCGTTCCCCGAAAGCCGGATCGCCGGGACGCGGGTCACCGTCCAGCATCGGCGCCGCACTCGGATCACATCGGACGGGGATCCGGACAAACGGACCCTCGTGCCAGTCGCCGGTGGCAACCTCGTCCGCCTCGCGGATCGCCGGTCACCGCGGGACGTCGCCGAGGAGCAGTTCGCTCGTCTGTCGGAGGTGCGGCCAAGTCCGGCGTGATCAGGCCTGCCAGCATTTCAGCCTGACACGTTCCAAGCCGCACGGCTGGACGGGTTCATGCGTTGCCGGTCTGCTAGCAACGTGTCTGTCCGGCTGTCTCGAATCGCGGCTTGCCTCGCGTCCGCTTTTCAGGCCAGCCGGCCAGGCAGCCCGTGAGCTTAGCGGCGGGCCGGACTGCGCTTCTCGATGACGGGCGAGAACCCCTCGCGCACCAGCAAGTCGTTGCACGCCTCGATGATGAGGTCCTCGAGGTTCCGGTCCCGATCAATCGCGAGACGGGACATCTCCTGCCAGCCGGCCCGGTTCACCCGGCACATCATCGTCTTGTAATCGCGCGGACCCTCGGCCGCCGGCGCCCGTGGGGACGGGGCAGTATCCTGCTCCTGGCGCGCCTCGGCCTCGTCGACCGCTGCCGGGCGCGTGGCAGCCGCGGCAGATTTCGGAGCGAGGCGGTCGGATAGGCTGGAGAGGGACGGGCGAGGGGGCTTGGACATCGGGCCGGTCTCAGGACTTGCGGGAGAAGGTGCGGGCGAGCTGCACGACGGCGGTCCACATCGTGTCGACCTCGCGCGCCGCGCGACCGTCGGGCTCGAACTCGGTGACGGACTGGCCGGTAATGAGGGCGTGACTGAAGCTGGCGCGCTGGCTGACCTGCCCGGGGAGCACGGGGGCGCCCATCTCGGTCAGGAGGGCGCGTGCCTCGGCGGTGATCGCGGTCTCGGCTTCCCGGGTGATGGGCGGGCAGGCGTTCAGGACGCAGGCGATCGGCGCCTTGAGCTTGCGGGCCATGTCGAGGGTCGCGCCGACGGCGGCCAAGTCGAACGGTCCGGGCCGGACCGGGATGACGGTGACGGTGGCCCTGGACATCAGCGATCCGATCAGCGGCGCGTTGTGCGGGGGGCTGTCAATGATGGTCCAGGCGATGCCCTCGGACCGCGCGTCGGCGAGCGTCCCCTCGATCTCGTTCCCGGTAGCCTTCACCAGAAGCGGGGTCTCGGCCGCACGCCTGTCGTACCAGAAGGCCAGCGACCCCTGCGGGTCGGCGTCGATCAGGAGGGTTCGGCCGTCCCGCTCGGCCAGGGCGCCGAAGTGCGCGGCGAGCGTCGACTTGCCGGCGCCTCCCTTCTGGGCGGCGATCAGGACGGTATGCATCGGCTCGGGCTCGGGCGAGAAGCGGTGAAGCTGGACGGACGATTCGCCCGCTTGCTAGCAAGGCTACGGCATAGCTTCCCGCCAGTGCAAGAGAAGAGCGGTTATCTTGCAGTGACGATTTTGCGGTTATGGAACAGCTCGCTGATCCTTCCCGCGCTCCCTGCTATGAAGGGCCAGCCACCGGAGAGCCACCCATGAGCACCGCGCTCGTCCCCCTCGACGTCGCGATCGAGGATGCCGATTTCGAGGAGGTGTCGCTCGCGCGGGCCGCCCGCGGCGAGACACTGCCGGTGGTCCCGCAGGCGGACTCCGACACGACACTGATCGAGACGTGGGTGAAGCGCTCGAACAGCGAGCACACACGCCGGAAGTACCGGGCGGAGGCGGCGCGGCTGCTGGCCTTCACCGGAAAGCCGCTGGTGCTGATCCTCATCGGCGACCTGCAGGCCTACCTCGCTAGCCTGGAGGACAAGGCGCCGGCGACCCGGGCGAACGCTGCGGCCGCCATGAAGAGCCTTTTCTCGTTCGCCCAGGAGATCGGGTACGTCCGCTTCAACATCGGTAAGGCGATCAAGGCGCCGCCGGTCAAGAACGTGCTGGCCGAGCGGATCCTCACGGAGTCGGACACGCAGCGGATGGTGCTGCTTGAGCCGAACCTCCGAAACCGAACAGTCCTCACGGTTCTGTACGGCGGAGGCCTGCGGATCTCTGAGCTGTGCGGTCTGCGCTGGCGCGACATGGCCGAGCGCGACCAAGCTGGGCAGGTGACCGTCTTCGGCAAGAGCGGCAAGACCCGGATCGTCCTCCTGTCCGTCGGCACGTGGAAGCTCCTCGCCACGCTGCGGGCCGAACTACCGGGGCCGCCGAAGCCGGATGCGTCCGTGTTCGTCTCGCGGCAGAGCGGTTCCCTCGACGCGAGCCAAGTCCACCGGATCGTGAAAGCGGCCGCGGCCCGAGCCGGCCTCTCGGTAGAGGTCTCGGCGCACTGGTTGCGCCACGCCCACGCCAGCCACGCGCTCGATCGCGGCGCGCCGGTCCACCTGGTGCAGCAGACGCTTGGGCACGCGAGCCTCGCGACGACGACGAAGTACACCCACGCCCGACCGAGCGAGAGCAGCTCGCGCTTCCTCGGGATCTGATGCCAAGCTCTGTCGGAGATCAAAGTCGACAGTTTTAGCCGACAGCGTCCTCGTCAGGCTCCGGTATGGGGCTATCGCCGATCCAAAGCCCGGCGAACGTCATGGTCGCCGTGTAGACAGTGAGGTCGTTCTCGTCCCGGACGAGTATCGTGAAGGCCTGCCGATCGCCGTCCTTCGGGATCTCGTCCCGCGCGATCGAGGGCAGTGCGCGCATCGCCTCAAAGCGAATGCCTTCGTGGCCATCGCACTCTGTTCCTATCGCATCGCGTGCGAACGAGGATCCGCTGTGAATGTCGAAATAGTAGCGTGTCATGCCGCTCTCCGCCGTATGGGGGGCGGGAGCACACGCATCTACCGGCCGCTGGTGCCCAGACTATTCGACCAGCGATGAGCTTATAATGGCGGGTTCAATCACATCCTGAAACTACATAGGTTCATTCTGAGAAGGCCAGATCAGCCGTTTTCAACGCTCGGATTACTTCCGACAATGGATATTATCGGAAGGAACCAGGAGGCACAGATCGCAGCCCGCTCAACCTGTTAGTTGGCCTCTGGGCCGCCCGGATCGTCGAGGGTTAAGCGACCCGCGCCCGACCGGCGATGAGCGATGGCGCCCGCCTCGGTCCGATCGTGGTGGAGGCGCCGATCGGCGACTGGCCCGCGACCTCCAACACCGCCCTCGACGCATGGGAGGACGAGGTCCAGACCGACTGGCCCCGGGTGTCCAGTTTCGACGAGGCGGCCGGGGCGGTGCGGTTCCAGGCCAGCGCTTGAGGTGGCCGTATGCGCCCGGCGCGGGTCGGCGCATTGATAACAGACACGTAACAGGACGGCTGAGCGCGGAAACGCATGGCTCGGGGTGGAGGGTCAGGCCCTAGGCGGGTCGCCGTACCGCCGCGGCGCCATCCGCGCCGCACTGAACTTCCGGGCGTCGATGCGTAACCGGTCGCGCCGGAGGCGGTCAGCATCCAAGACCAGACCGCTCGGGCCGGATCGATAGTCCCGGGAGCTGTCGTCGGCGATCGCGAGCGCCTCGTCCGCCAGCGCGTCAGCCCGCAGTTCGCAGGACTGCGCGTACCGTGCGCGGAACGCCAACCGGTCGCGCAGCCAGCGACGCACCGTGTCTCGGCTCGGTACGTCGGCATCCTGGCAGATCAAGCGTAGGCTTCGCCCCGCCGCGAGGCGGTCGCAGATCCGCTCGGCGAGCTCGTCGCTGTAGATGCTCGGCCGCGCCATCGTCCTCTGGGTCCATCCCTGCTCGGGCGGTTATAAGGCCAGTACGCGCGCGTGCGCGAGGCGCGGGTGTCCAGATTGACGGATTGGCAGGTTAGCCAAAGGATTTCGACGTTTTTCGGCGGTCGACCGCCTCTGCCCGCCCCCAAGCCCCTCATGAGCAAGCCCGTCCTCGACCACAGCAATGTCCTCAACGTGCACCGCGTGGCGACCGGCTACGGCGCACGCCGACCTGCGCCCGGCCTCCGAATGAGCGGCACGTCCACCTGGTGGTATCGGGATGGCAGCTCGGCCGGGAGCATCAGCCACACCGTCGAGATCCATGCCGAGGACGTCGGCACGCTGATCCTCGAATACCGGCGCAACGGCGAGCCGGTTCGGCAGGTGTTCGAGATCATCGGACGGCCCTGCCGGTTCGGCGGCCGTCGCTGGCTGGCTGTATGCCCACGAACGAGTCGGCCGGTGGCGAAGCTCTACAACTGCGCCGGCACCTTCCAGCCGCGGCACCTGCTCCGGGCGGCTTATCACTCACAGGGACGGGTCCAGCCGGCGGAGAAGCTACGGGACCGTGAGGTAGCGATCCTGCGCCGACTCGGCGCCGACGACAGCTCGCCCCCTATGCCCCGGAAGCCGAAGTGGATGCGCGTGCCGACCTATCACCGCCTCGTCTACGAGCTGATCCAGGTGCGGAACGCCTACGGTCTCGCGCTGGCGCAGGATTTCCATCGATCGACCGGCATCGACCTGCTGGCAGAGGAGGATCCGGCCGTTGCAGGGCAGGTCCAGAAGCTCGCGGCCCGGTTCGGCGCTGCGGCCGACCGCCCCTGATAATACAGGGCGGAAACAGGGACTCGGGCCCGCTGCTAACAGCATCCGAACAGCGTGTTCGAGGGGTCCGAGCCAGGGCACCGCATCGGTCCTATCCAACTTGGACACCTGCTGAGAACAGCACCCTTATCAGCGGCCTAGCGACCCGGCAGGCCCTGTCTCCTACTTCTTCGCTCGGAACACGACTGGGATGGAGAATGTCAGCCCCTCGTCGGCAACAAGCGGCGGCGGCGGCGGCACCGGATCAGACCGCTTCATCATGGCCAACGCCGCATCGTCTAGCGCGCTGTCGCCCGAGCCCTTGACCACACTTGCCGATACTACCCGCCCGAGACGGTCTAGCATGAACGTCACCGTTACCTGGCCAGTCGGACGCCCCGCTCCGCCAGGGTAGCGCTTGTGCCTTTCGAGATGGGCCAGAAGCTGCTTCTGCCACGTGGTACGGATGCGCCGCGCGCTCTCGCCGGTCCCCAGGATTGGAGCGGTCGACTGTGGCGCCTCCTTCATCGTCTCCGAAGTCGGCGCAGCTGCAGCCTCGGATGCAACTGACTCCATCGACGGGCTGGTCTCGACCGCTTTAACCTTGGTCTCGTCCTCTTGCGGTTTGCGCGTCGCATCAGGTGATACGATCCGGTCTGGATCCTCCGTCTCGGTCGGCATGGCCTTGGGCAGCTCCGTCGGATCGTCGACGGCTTTCTGCTGCACGACCGCCGGTGCAGCGGCGGCGTCTTCTGCTTCAGGACCGGCGGGAAGATCGGTAGGCTCGTGCCGTACCGCTGTCATCTCTAGACCGACCTCCAGAGCGTTCGCGCCGAGGTCATCCGCCTCATCGGGGGGCGTGTACGTCACCGCCAGCACGATCCCGCTTGCGTGGAGGACGAGCACGAAGGCGCCGGCTGCGAGCCAAAGCGGCCAGCGGCGCCCTATGCGCCCGTATTCGAAATGCGCCTCGCCTGTCACGGTTTCAGCGGTGGCAGGGCTTGCGTCCCGCCCCCAGTCTCGCCTGCCGCCCCGCCGGGTGGACCCTCCAGAGCGACGAGGGCGACCTTGAGGTAGCCACCTGTGCGCAGGATCTCCAGGATATCCATCAACTCGCCGTAGGGCACCGCGCGGTCGGCGCGCAGAAAGATGCGACGCTCCTTGTTCGGATCGCCTTGCGCGTCGAGGACCTTGGCCAGATCGATCCGTTTGACCTGTGCCTCGCCGACCGCAACCGCCAGATCCGCCTTGATCGTGACGTAGGTCGGCTTGTCGGGCTTCTTCTGCGGGATCGCGCTCGAGGAAGGCAGGTCGATCGGCAGGTCGACCGTCGAGAGCGGGGCGGCGATCATGAATATGATCAGCAGAACGAGCATCACGTCGATGAACGGCGTGACGTTGATCTCGTGCGCCTCGCCGAACTCGTCGCCGTCATCCTCGTCGCCGCCCAGTGCGATGGCCATGACCGTCCCCGCTTACTCAGCGGCGCGGGCGAGCGGCGCATGACGCCCGGCCGCGATGCCGTGGTCCAGATCACGCGACAGCATCCGCATCGTGGTTCCCGAGGCGCGCTGGACGAGGTCGCCGTAGCTGCGGGTCGCCCGGGCGAAGTGGTTGTAGATGATCACCGCCGGGATCGCCGCGGCGAGCCCGATGGCGGTCGCGAGCAGCGCCTCAGCTATGCCAGGAGCCACCACCGCGAGGTTGGTGGTCTGCGCCTTCGAGATCCCAATAAAGCTGTTCATGATGCCCCACACGGTGCCGAACAGCCCGACGAACGGCGAGATTGCGCCGATCGTGGCGAGCGCCCCCATGCCGCGTCGGGCTGTGCGTCCCTCGGCCTTGACGATGTCCGAGCAGCGCGAGACGGCCCGCTCCCTGATGCCGTCCGGCGGGCCGCGCGAGATCCGTATCTCGTCGGCGACCGCCGCGACGAGCCGGTCGAGCACCGTGCGGTCGCCGAGCATCTCTCCGGCCTCGGCCAACGAGCCGGCGCCAGCGATGCGATCGAGGCCGCGGGTGAGCGCGCGGCGGGCCAGCCCCAGCTCGATCGTCTTGGCTACCAAGATCGTCCAGGTGATCACCGAGGCGAGCGCCAGACCTGCCATCACGATCTTCACCAGGATGTCGGCGTTCAGGAACATCGACCACGGCGACAGCTCGTGGCCGGCGGGGGCCGCAGCCCGGATGGCCGCCCGTTGTGGCAGATCCGGCGCCGATTGGACCTCGGTCCGAAGCTGAGGGCCCTGGTCGAGCGGAAGGCCCGCCTCGGATGAACGCATGGGCTGCGGCGTCGCGGGAACGGCTGGGGTCGCCGCAGTCGCTGTCGGGGCACCCGGCGATTGCGCGAGCGCCGGCCCTGATAGGAGCCAAAGCGCGGCCAGCAGCATGCGGCCCGTGGGGGAGATGATAGACTCTCGGCCCACTGCCAGCCGGTCTTTCGAGGCTCGGTGTTTGGTCATACCTCGGCCCAGGTCCGGATGAGGTTGTGGTAGATGCCCGTCAGCCTGACCACCTCGGCGTGGTCACGACCGAGCTCTGCGACGAGTCCCTGGATCGCAGTGTCCAGATCGTAAATCAGGCTGCGGGCCTGAGGGCTTCGGACCATGCTCTGGAGCCAGAAGAACGAGGCGACCCGAGTCCCTCGGGTAACTGGTGTGACCATGTGCAAGCTAGAGGCTGGGTATAATACGAGGTCGCCTGCCGATAGCTTGACCTCTTGTGATCCGTAATAGTCCTCAGCGATGAGAACACCGCCGTCGTAGGTGTCCGGCTCGGCCAGGAATAGGGTCACCGATAAGTCGGTACGGATGCGCATTCCCGTCGCCGGATCGCCGCGCACGGCGTTGTCGACATGGACGCCGAAGTGATGTCCTTCGCCGTAGCGGTTGAATAGCGGCGGGAAGATGTGCAGCGGGATCGCGGCGGAGACGAATAGCGGGTTGGCGAGTAGCGCCTTGACGATCCGATCGCCCAGATGGCGGGCGACCTCGCTGGCCGGCGGAAGCTGCTCGTTGCGCTTGACCATGGCTGACTGGGAGCCCGCCGTCGAGCGACCATCCTCCCATTCGGCGGTGTCCATGATACGGCGGAAGTCAGCGACCTCCGCCTTGCTCAGGACTTCCGGGATGCAGATCAGCATCGGTCAGAACTTCGTCTGCGCGATGAGGTACACGGCCCGGCCAGGGGCGATGAACGCGAACGGCGCGTCGCTGCGGTAGAATGCATCGTAGTAGCGACGATCGAGGAGGTTCTGGGCGTAGAGCTTAACGTTCAGGTTCTCGTTGACTTTGTATTCCAGGAAGGCGTCGAAGCGCCAGTAAGACGGCAGGACATTGGCGTTGGCGGCGAGGGTCCCGCCCGAGATGCGCGAATTGTTGATCGCCTGCGCGCCGAATTCGAGCCACGGCGTGATCCTGTACTTCGACAGCATGCTGAACGAGCGATGGGCGATGTTGGCCAGCCGGTTGCCGATCACCGTGGGGTCGCCCGACTTCGTGACCTTGGTGTCCATCGCAACATAGCCGCCGAACACGCTCCAATCGTCGGTGATCTTGCCGGCGACCTCCAAATCGACACCCTCGACCCGGTAGGCCGCATCGGCCGCGATAAATTGAGCGGCGCCGGTGCCGAGCGTCTCGCGGGCATTCTCCTTGAGGGTGCGGAACACGGCAAACGTCGCTAGGAGACGCCGGTCGAATAGCTCGGCCTTTACACCGACTTCGTCGGCGGTGTTCTGCTCCGGCTTGAAGACTTGGTTTCCGGTGAAGGTGGCGCTGAGCCCCCCGTAAGCCGAACCAGACGCGTCGAGTTCTGCCCCGACCGGGTTCGAGGAGGTGGCATGAGCGCCGTATACGCTCAGCCAAGGCTGGGGCTTCAACGTCAGGCCGATGTTGTAGTTCAGGTTACCTGAATGCACCTGCGCCGAACTCGTGCCCTGAGACGACGAGATGTTGTAGTCATCATAGCGGACGCCGCCGTTCAGAAGGACGAGGTCCTGGTAGTTCATCGTCTCTATGAGGTAACCAGCCTTCGTGTCGACTGGGATGTAAGCAGGGTTGCCCGTCAGATACGGCTTGGTGGCGAAGGGCAGTAGGTTGGGCGGGGTCAGGATGTTGACGCCGCCTAAGCTGCCCGTGCCGCTGAAGATGCCGGTCGTTCCAAGGTTCGAGTTTTCGGATCGGAGACCGGCATAGGTATCGCGACTAACGGCCTCGCGGCTGAACTCGGTACCCAGGACCGCCGTGTGCAGAATTGGGCCAGTCGCGAACTTGAAGGTTGCGTCGGTCGTATCCGCGGTAACATCGACGGTCTGATAGCGGCTCTGCGGATTAAGGCTGAGTGTCGTACCATAAAGGTTGCCATTACGCGGGATGACCGGCCGCTCTGGCAGCGTACCTACGTAATCGAGCACCGAGTGTCCGGCGCGGAAGCGGTTGGTGATCTTAACGTCATCGCTAGGGGCATATTCCGACACTAATGTGCCGATGTCCTGCTGCACGCGATAGAAGTCACGATTGACGAAACCATAGTAGGTGTCGCGTGGGACGATGCTCTCGGTGAACGGGCGTCGCGCTTGTGCATTGAATGGCACACCGAAGTCCGGCAGGCTGTTCAGATCCGTGTGGAAGTAGTTGGCGTTGAACGTCCAACCGTCGGCCGGCTTGAGTGTCACTGCGACGGCGGCACCGTTGCGGTCGTCGAACACATATTTGCGGCCCGCTACGTTGGCTTCCTGGTACAGGCCGTTCACGCGGATCGCGAGGGCGGGACTCACGACCTGATTAAGGTCCAGTGTGACGCGCCGGGTGTTGTCGGTTCCGAGTTGCCCCTCCGATTTGTAGAAGTCGCCGAACGTGGTGGCCTGCTTGGTCACGATGTTGACCGCACCGCCCGCGGTGCCGCGGCCTGCGAAGCTCGAAGCCGGCCCGCGCAGGATCTCGATCTGCTCAGTGAAGAAGTTTTCGCGTACGCTGACGGAGGGATCGCGGATGCCATCGACGAACACGTCGTTGCGCGCGTCGAAGCCGCGGATGAAGAAACGGTCGCCGAAGGCGTTGCCACCCTCACCCGTGCCGAGCGTGACACCGGCGGTTGTGCGTGCGATCTCGCGGAAGCTAGTCGCATTCTTGTCGTCGATTACCTGCCGCGTCAGCACGGTGATCGACTTAGGCGTGTCAAGGATTGGCTGCGTAAAGCGCGGAGAGGCAACGTTGAGCGCTTGGTAAGGCGAGTTTGGGTTAGCGTAGGGATCTCTGCTTGGATCACCGATGCCCTGGGCAGGAGCGCCAGCACCCGTCGCTGTACCGGCGCTTGGGGCCGGGGCAGCGACCGGCGGGGCGGTCACACGCCGTTGCGTTCGAACGGCCTGTCTGAGAGCAGTACGCGCCTTAACCTGTGCTTGGCTTGGCTTCGGCGCCGGTGGGCGAGGCCGAGAGATAGGCGCATCCACAGTCATCGGAGGCAGCGCTGTGGCGGGCCCCGACTGTGCTTCCGCGCTACCGACAGACCCCGCCGCCGCACATGCCAAGCCTAGCGCTCCCCTTGATGTAGAGAACGTCGGTTTACGGCCACAGATCGGATGTTGGCGCAGTGATGTCGGAACGCGCGACTGACGCAGCACAGTATTCTCGCCTCCAATCACCAGCGTTTGCAACGCCTGGCGATGGACCAGCGTGAAAACCACCCGTCTATTTGAGTCAAGAATTCAACATTAGAACTATAATAAGAATCGAGTGCTAAACCCCGCTGAAGGCGTTGTTTTGTATGCTCATCAGTTTGTATCTATTACAAATAACAACTGCTAAGATATTGATGTATGAAAAAACCATTGCAATAGCAGTATGTTATGAGCAGTGCGACGAAATCCGGCAACCGGCGGACGAGCGACCACGGGGTACTGTCACATGATAGCAACAATTCACAGTCCTGTGCGTGGTCCGTGGCAGGCGTACGGATTAATAGCGCAAGCCCGTCGTCCACGAGACCCGCAGAACCATTCGAACTGCCCGATACACCGGGCATTCAATCCTGGCTCGGCGGCTTCATGAGCGAGAACAGCTCGTCAATCGCGCCGAGGGCTTGCGCCCGTATCGCCGCCTCATCGTCAGATCCGGCTATCCGAATACCGCGCACGACCGCCTGGATTTCATCGCGGAACTCCGTGAGAAACCCGACAGGGTCACGCTTCTCGCCAGCCATGCGGGCGATCACACCGGTAAGCAGGATCTGCAAACCGAGCATGCGGCCGTTGAGTTCATTCACAGCATTACTCCTCGACCCGCCAAGTTCCTAAGTGCATCGGGCTCGTCGCGAGCTGAAGCTGGGACGGAACATTAAGGTGCGGGCATACTCATCAAACGCCCTTCCGCGCCAGATGCCGCAACGCCCGCTCGATCGCGTCCCGCTCGATGTGGAAGCGCTCCGGATCCCGGTGTGAGGGCAGGAGCCGCCGGACTCGATCTGCGAGCGCATCGAGCTCCGGCGACAGGATCGCGCCGCGGTCGGTCCGCCCGGTCTCACGGGGCAGGCGGGCACGGTACATCAGGGTCGCCCGTACCCGTGCGACAGCTCCGGGATAGTGGTACCGGCCAGCACAGAACAACGGAGGTGCTGCAGCTCACCATCCGGCCTGGTGATACTGTTGGTAACTCCAGGGCTGCTATGGCCGAGCCTGGACGGTACGCAGAGCTCTGGCCGTCGCAGCAGGCCTCCATGAGCGAGCGGTATCTGTTTCGATCCGATTGGCGCCCATCGCGCCGCCGCATCCTGCTGGCTGGCCTGCTCGGACACTACGCCGCCGCCTACTGCTTCTGCGCGTCGACGATGCTCGCCGGCTTCGTCGACGACCTTCAGACGCAGGGCATGGCGATCTTTGCGAGAACAACCTGGAGCCGGGCATTCGAGGTCCTCTGGACGGCCCCGGTGGTGACCGGCCTCCTCGGACTGTGGGGTGCCGTTCTGATCAGCCCGACGCTCCTGCTCACGCTGCCTGCCACGAGCTGGGCCGCCCGCAGGCTCGATACGGCAGCACTGCCAACGGCGGCGATCGGCGTCCTGCCGGGGATCCTGGCGGGCCTCATCGTCTTCGGGATCGCGCCGCAGACCGAGGTGAGCCTTATCCTCTGTTCCGCCGTGGGCGGTGCAGCCTTCGCGCTGGTCGTCTGGCTGCTCTGCATCCGACCGCGACGGCCTTACAGATGAGACCTGCCTGCGGTCGATCATGCGCTGGCCTTCCTAACGGCGGCGACGGTCGATGGCGAGACGTCGACCCGCCGGGCGATCTCGCGATCGGTCAGGCCCTCGCCGAGGAGGGCGCGGACGGCGGCTCGGGCTTCCTCGCGGGTGCGGGGCTGCTGTCCAGATTGGACGGGTGCGGCGTCGTCAGCCGGATCCTGCTCGGTACCGGAGTCCGGTAGCTCGTCCTGTTCGGCCTCTGCCTCGACGATGCCCGGATCCGGGGCTGCGGCATGCTCTGACGGTACGGTCGGCGCGGCCGGAGGCGGCGGCACAGGTGCTGCCCGATGCCCGGTGAGCCCGTCGAGGAACGCCAGCCGGGCTCGCACCCACACCGGCAGCGGTCCCGCATCCAGGGCCGCCCGTGTCTCGGCGCGCTCCCACCAGTAGGCCGCCTCGGTCTCGGCCGCGGCAAGCGTCGCTGGCAGCGGGATCGCCGCCGAGACCTCCCGGCGCACCTCGGGCGTGTGTAGGGCGGTGACAAAACCATCCACTGGAGCGTCGGCGGGGTGCTGATGCGGCCGGGGTAAAAGCCGGCCAGTGGAGAGGCTTCTCTTTCGGGAGGGGCCCAGGATGTTTGCCGTGGAAGTCTACGCGGCCGTT
>NZ_JAKSYH010000214.1 GCF_022829295.1 Methylobacterium sp. J-088 | reverse complement strand
GGGCGGCGCGGGAAATCCTGGTTCCGCACCGGCCTCGATGCCCTACGCGGCGATCTCCTCAATGCCCCTCAAAGCGCAGCGACCCTCTGGGCCAATCGATGCCCAAAACGCCTCCCAGCCTTGTGAGTCGTGTACCGTGGGAGATCTGATCGATCCGCCTCTTCCCTCCCCCGCAAAGGGGGGAGGGAGACACGGACTCGCCGGTCTCGATTCTGTAGCCGCTCGATAAGCATCGAACACAATAAAAATAACAGACCATCAATAAGCTCGGAGGAAGACCCATGTTCGCCAAGCGCTACAGGTTCCTGATCGCGTTCCTGCTGTTCATAGCTGGGATCATCAACTACATGGACCGCGCCGCGCTCGGCGTGGCGGCGCCGTTCGTCAAGCAGGATCTCAACCTGTCGCCCTCGGAACTCGGGGTGATCTTCTCGACCTTCTTCTTCGGCTACGCCCTGTTCGCGTTCGTGGGCGGCCAGCTCGCCGACCGGTACGGCCCGCGCAGCGTCTACAGTTGGGCTGCCGCCGCCTGGTCGGTCCTGTGCATGCTGACCGGGGCGGTGACCGGCTTCGCCCAGATGTTCGCGGTCCGCGCCCTGTTCGGCTTCGCCGAGGGGCCGATGAACTCCACCACGAACCGGACCCTCACAACGTGGTTCCCCCGCGAGGAGACCGCCCGGACCATCGGCTTCACCTTCTCGGGCCAGACGGTCGGCAGCGCCATCGCGGCCCCCGTGGTCGGCCTGCTGGCGATCCAGTACGGCTGGCGGGTCGCCTTCGTGGCGATCGGCGCGGTCGGCCTGCTCTGGGTGGTGGCGTGGCGCCTCCTGATGACCGACCGGCCCCAGGACAATCCCCGCGTCGGCGCGGAGGAGATCGCCCTGATCGAGCGCAGCCGGGCGGTCACGCATCTCGCGCCGTCGGACCATGCCCGCTCGCTCAAGGAATACCTGTTCCTGCCCAGCACCCTGTCGCTGGGCCTCGGCATGTTCGCGGTGAACTACACCCTCTACATCTTCCTCTCGTGGCTCCCGAGCTACCTGACCGACGCCCTGCACATGCCGGTGCAGCAGATGGCGTTGGTCGCTTCGATTCCATGGGCCTGCGGCTTCGTCGGCTATGTCGGGGGCGGCATCGTCGCCGACCACCTCTACAAGCGCATGGGCGACAAGCTCGCCGCCCGGAAGATCACCACGATCGTCCCGCTCGCCATCGCGGGTGTCGCGCTGATCGCGGTCAACGCCGCGCCGAATGCCGCGGTGGCGGTCTCGCTGATCGCGCTGGCCGTGCTGATGCTGACGAGTTCCGTGCAATCCTGCTGGGCGACGATCCACGAGTTGGTGCCCGAGGCCCGCGTCGGCGGAGTGAGCGGCTTCATCCACCTCCTGAGCAACATCTCGGGCATCATCGGACCGACCGCCACCGGCCTCGCCGTGCAGTATCTCGGCGGCCACGCCAGCGCCTTCGTGATCGCGGCCCTGGTCGCGGCCGCGGGCGTCGTCGCGATGGCGATCTTCGTGCGGCGGCCCCGCCTACCTGAGCCGGCAGCCTCCCTCGACGTGGCCAAGGCCGTTTGACCCCGGAGTATCCATGAGTGCCGAGACCCTCCCGCAAAGACCCGTCCTGCTCACCGGTGCGTCGGGCGCCCTCGGGCGCGTGCTGACCCGCGCGCTCGGGGAGGCCGGCTGGACGCTCCGGCTCACCGACCGCGTCCCCTTCCCCGAACCGCTGCCGGAGGGCGCTCGCTTTCAGCTCGCCGACCTCGAGGACGGCCCCGCGATCCTGCGGCTGGCGGAGGGCTGTGGCACGATCCTGCATTTCGGCGGGATCTCGGTGGAGCTTCCGTTCGAGACGGTGATCGGCCCCAACATCCGCGGCCTCTACCACGCCTACGAGGCCGCCCGGCGGGAGGGCGCGCGGATGGTGTTCGCGTCCTCGAACCACGCCATCGGGTTCCACGAGCGGTCCGCGGTGCTCGATGACGCGTGCGCCCTGAGACCAGACGGCTATTACGGCCTGTCGAAAGCCTACGGCGAGTTGATGGGCGGCCTGTACCGCGACAAGCACGGGGTCGAGAGCGTCTTCCTGCGGATCGGTTCGTGCTTCCCGGAGCCCACAGACGCGCGGATGCTGGCGACGTGGCTATCCTACGGTGACATGACCCGGCTGGTCATGCGCGCGACCCTGGCGCCGAGCCTCGGCCCTGACGGCACGATCGTGATCTGGGGCGCCTCGAACAACAGCCGCATGACGTGGTGGGGCCGGGATGGGCGCGACACCATCGCGTGGGCCCCGCAGGACAGCGCCGATCCCTACACGCAGGCACTGGAAGCCAAGACCAGCGGCAATCCGGTGGTGGAGCGCTACCAGGGCGGCGGATTCACGGGGCTCGATTATTCCCGGGGGAATTCTGGAAAATCCTGATCCACACTTGCCGCGCTCTCCCCCCCTCTGCGGGGGAGGGAAAGAAGCGAACGGGCTTGCGAGCCCGATCGTCGGATCGACCCGCTCTTCAAAAAAAAGATGGATCACGACATGACCGACGATCACACGGCGACCCGGCTCAAATGCGCCCTGGTGGTGCGCGGCGCCTTCGACGCGCATGTCATCCCGGCGTTCGAGGCGGCGGGCGGCCGGGCGGCGATCCACTGGGCGCCGACCGCCGTCATCATGAAGGCGCTGGAAGCGGGCGAGACCGCCGACGCCGTGCTGGTCCTGTCGGACGCCATGGACCGCCTGCTCGCGGACGGCCGGGTCGAGCCGGAAACGCGGGTCGATGCGGTGCGCTCGCGCTACGGCGTCGCCGTGAAGGCCGGGACGCCCCACCCGGATATCTCCACCGTCGAGGCACTGAAGCGCACGCTCACCGCAGCGCGCTCGGTGGCCTATTCGCGCACCGGCGCCAGCGGGATCTATTTCGCCGGCCTGCTGCCGCGGCTCGGGCTCGCGGAAGCGGTGAACGCCAAGGCCACCATCATCCCGCAGGGCTTCACGGCCGAGAAGCTGGCGTCGGGCGAGGCCGACCTCGCGGTCCAGCAGATCAGCGAATTGATGGTGGTGCCGGGGATCGAGGTGGTCGGGCCCTTCCCCGAGCCGGTGCAGGAGGTGACGACCTTCGCGGCCGCGATCCTGCGGGGCGCGACCGACCGGACGGGCGCCGCCCGCTTCCTCGCCGGGCTGACGACGCCGGAGGCCGCCGGGGCCTACCGGGCGAGCGGACTGGAGCCGGCCTTCTGATCGGACGGAGGAGGCACCCCCTTCGACGACCGGCGCGGCGACCTTCCACGCGTCGCGACCGCAAAAAAGACCTTATGCTCGTGCTGTCCGGGCGCTCTTCCATCCCGTCGGACCGGATCGCGCCCTCCATGCTGAAGACCGCCTTCGTTGCCGCCCGCGACCGCCAGCGGCTGTCGGAGATCGCGACGATCCTGATCGGCTTCGGCGTCACCCGCGTCGTGGATCGCCTCGGCCTGCGCTATCTGCCCCTGCTGCCGCGCCGACGGCCCCGGGTCGACGTGACCCGACTGTCGGAGCCGGAGCGGCTGCGCCGGGCGATCGAGGCGCTCGGACCCACCTTCATCAAGTTCGGGCAGGTTCTGGCGAGCCGGCCCGACCTCCTGTCGCCGGCCTGGACCGAGGAGCTTCAGAAGCTTCACAGCCAAGTCGTGCCGGTCTCCTGGGAACAGATCGGGCCGCAGCTCGAACAGGATCTCGGCGCACCGCCCCAGGAGGTGTTTGCCGAGTTCGACACGAACCCGATCGCCTCGGCGTCGATCGCCCAGGTCTACCGGGCGCGGCTGCACACGGGCGAGGACGTCATCGTCAAGGTGCTCCGCCCGAACCTGCGCAAGATCATCGAGGCGGATCTGCGCCTGATGGCCCACGGCGCCCGCATCGTGGAGAACGAGTGGCCCGACATGGCCCGCTACCAGCCGCGGGAGCAGATGCGCCACCTCGCCGACGGGTTGAACGGCGAGCTCGACCTCCTCAACGAGGCGCGCAACTGCGAATTGCTGGCGCAGATCTTCGAGGACCGCGACGACATCGTCTTCCCGAAGATCCACTGGGAGCACTGCTCCGAGCGGGTGCTGGTGCAGGACTTCATTCACGGCATCCCGCCGAACGACGACGCGGCGCTCCGCGCGGCCGGCCTCGACAAGAAGCTGCTCGCCCAGAAGGGCACGGACGCCTTCCTGCAGATGGCGCTGATCGAGGGGCACTTCCACGCCGATCCGCACCCCGGCAACATGCTGGCGCTGCCGGGCAACAAGATCGGCTTCATCGATTTCGGCATCATCGGGCGCCTGTCGCAGCGCCGCCGATCGCAGCTGCTGGTGCTGATCGGCGCGATGCTCAAGCAGGATTCCGATGGCCTGATGGCCGTACTGCTCGACTGGACCGGCACCAGCAACCCCGACCTGACCCGTCTCCAGGTCTCGGCCCAGTCCTTCGTGGAGAGCCATTCCTCGATCCCGCTGAATCTCGGGCTCGTGCTGACCGACTTCATGAACATGGCCCGCGAGAACGACCTCGCCATGCCGACCGACCTCGCCATCCTGTTCAAGGGGCTGGTGACCGCCGACGGCGTGATGCGCCACCTCGATCCCGATTTCGACCTGTTCGCGGCGGCTGGCCCCACCGTGAAGGCGAGCATGCAGACGCAGTTCTCGCTCTCCGCCCTCAAGCAGAAGGCCGAGGCGCTCGGTGTCGGCCTGTACGGGGCGGCCTCCGAGCTGCCGACCCTGATCCATCTGATGCTGGTGCGCCTCAAGCAGGGCCGCGTCACGGTCGAGATCGAGGTGAAGGGGCTCGACAAGCTCACCCGCGGCATCGAGCGCGCCGCCGCCCGGGTGGCGGTGGCCCTGGTGGTGGCGGCGTTCGCGACCCAGCTCGCACCGCGGCTCATCGACCTCGGCACGCCGGTCTTCGTCTCGATCGGCCTGATAATCTTCGTCCTCGGGATCGGCTGGCTCGTGCTGCTGATGCGCAAGAAGTAGCCGACTTCGTTACGAAGGCCGATCGCGACATAAGTTTTCGCCCACCCGTGAATACACGTTTCGATTGATTATCCGGGCCGCCATGGTAGCGTGAGGCATCCAACGATTCGCTCGGCTGCGGGCGGGGATCCGGCATCAGAAGCGGCCTGAGCCGGCGGTGCCTCCCACCCGATTTCGTGTCGCCGCGTCTGCGCGTCGGTGGCCTGCTGCGCCGCGCGTGGGCGCGCCGCCGGGTGGACGAGCCGCCGGGTGGACGAGGGGGGGCAAACGATGGAAGCGGTCATCGTGCTGCCGCGGACCAATGGGGCGGAGCGGCGCCTCGACATGCTCGAAGCGGAGAATGCCCGACTGCGCGATCTGCTGGCACAGGCGAGCGCGCAGGCCGACCGGGAGCGGCAGCGCAGCCGCCGCCTCGGCCGCATCATCGAGGCCGCGAGCCGCATCGAGGCCGGCCGGGTCGCCGCCGAGCGGCCGCTGACCGCAGCGCCCGAGGCCCGGGCGCCGCTGGCCGAACCGAGGCCATCGGCCTGCAACGACTACCTGGAGCTGCTCGATCACGACGGATACCTGATCACCGCCGCGGCGGACGGCCCCGCCCTATCCGGTGTTCAGGACGAGGCGGAGGTGATCGGCCGCCCCTGGATCGACGTGTGGACACGGCCGGAGGATCGTGAGGCCGCAGCCGGTGCCCTCGACCGGGCACGCCTCGGTCGTCCGAGCCGCTTCCAGGCGCGGATCGAGTCCGTCCAAGAGATCCGGTGGTGGGACGTAGCCGTAACGCCGATCGGCGCGACGCCCGGCAGCCCCGAACGAATCCTCACGGTGTCGCGCGACATCAGCGAGTTGAAGCTCGCGGAGGCGCATCAGACGATGCTGATGCAGGAACTCGCGCACCGGATGAAGAACACGATGGCCATGGTCCAGGCGGTTGCGGCGCAGACCATGCGCAACGCGGTCTCGCTGGAAGCCGCCGGTGAGGCGCTGGCGGCGCGCCTGCTGGCGTTGGCGAAGGCCCACGACGTCCTGCTCCAGGGCTCATTCGCCCGAGCCTCCCTGGTCGGCCTGGTCGCGGGGGCGATCTCGCTGCACGACGATGGCTTGACCGATCGGTTCCGGGTCGAGGGTGCCGACCTGACCCTGGGACCGCGCCACGGGCTGACGCTGGCGCTGATGCTGCACGAACTCGGGACCAACGCCGCCAAGTACGGCGCCCTCTCGGTGGCCGGCGGCAAGGTCGGCATCACATGGACGGTGATCGACGCGGAGGGCGGCTCGCGGCTGCGCTTCCGCTGGGAGGAACGGGGCGGCCCGCCCGTGACGCCGCCGACCCGCAGCGGGTTCGGCACCCGCCTCATCGCCCGCAGCCTCGTCCACGGCTTCGGCGGATCGGCGCAGCTGACCTATCCGCCGGAAGGGGTGGTGCTGACGTTCGAGGCACCGCTCGAAGCGGTCATCGCCGGCTGACCGGCGCCGGGCGTGACGGCGGTCAGATCCTGCAGGGCCGGGATCGTCCGATCGCGCAGCATCCGCACGGCAGCTAGGGGCTCCGCCAGGTCGTGTCCCGCGGCGGCATTCTCCTCGACCACGCGGCAGGCCTGCGAGAGCGCGTCGCAACCGAGCATGCCCGACATCGACACGAGCGTGTGGGCCTCACGTCCGTAATCGGCCGCGGTGCGGTCCCCCTCCGCGAAGGCGGTGGCGAGGCTGAGGCGGAACCGATCGACGATGCGGCCGAGCTTCTCCAGTCCGATCACCGCGCTGAGCTCGTCGAGCGCCTCTCGATTCACGAGCGCCTGGGACACGGTCCGTCTCCGTCGGAGCCTGCTGGTGGCGGTCCCGAGCGCATGACGATCGGCAACAGCCCTGAAGAACCCGTCCGTACAGCGGAAAGCTCCGCTGCCTCGCAGTCCTGCCCGACACCTTAAGACATCTTGGCCGGAATCGGAACCGGCACGATGCTCCGGACCTCTGCCCTTGTATTATCGTTCCTTAGCCGGGCACCGGCTTTTGAGAACGATACTCTCGGTGCATGCTGCGATGCGCACGCCTGCACCGGGCCGCGACCGGCTTGACGGAGCCGGTGCCGATGTTGCGCGTCCGATTTTCTGGGTGTCCGAAAAATCGCGGCTATCGCGTTCGGCCCGGCCAAGGACCGTGCCGACGTCATCAAGCACGGCGTATCCCTGGTGGCCGCGGAAGAATTCGGTTGGGATACGGCGTTGGAGCGTGAAGACGATCGCTTCGATGATGGGGAGGTCCAGTTCGTCGCCCTCGGCCTGATCGGGGATCGCCCGCACGTGCTGGTCTTCACGGAAGGCTCCCAGGCGGATGCGATCCGGGCCATCAGCTTGCATCCGGCGGAGAAGCACGCGTTGAGGTTCTATCATGGCCAGGTTTGATGCCGAACGTCACGCCGATAATCCGCCGCTGGACGCGGCGTTCATGGCCGGGATGGTGCCGGCCCGGCGCGGGCGGCCGAAAGCGGAATCGCCGAAGGTGGAGGTCAAAATCCGCCCGGATGCCAAGACTGTGAAATACCTGCGGGGAAATGGCCCCGACTGGCAGACGCGCGTGAATGCCGTGCTCGGTAAGCTGGTGGCGGCCGGTCGGATCTAGAGTATTCTCCGCCGGAGCCGATACCGGTTCGGCGCAAGAAAGCGCGGCGCAGCGGGGACTCGAAGCCGTGTTCGACCGAGCGCCGCCGTGACGGCCTACAGCTTGCGCGCCCGGCTCCTCGCCCTGTGGATCCTGCTCCTCGCCTCGGCGATCGCGACCGCCTACCTGATGTTCGGCGTCTACGCTCAGTCGACCGGCGTCCAGGTGGCCCGGGCGGACATCACCGTGGGACGGGCCTGCCGCGAGATCATCGACCGGTACGCCGCCCGGGTCGGCCTGCGCGGGGACGTTGCCGAATCCGACCTCGCCGGTGTGGTCGAAGCCGCGCTGGCCGGCACACCGGGGATTGAGGGTGGGATCTGGAGCGCCCAGGACGGGTCGATCGCCTATGCCTATCCGACCTATGAAGGGACCGGTCCGAAGACCGACCTCCCGGTCGCCGAGCGCGACACGATCGCAACCGTGAACGCCCAGGCCCTGCGCGTCGGCCATGCCGTCTCGCTGAACCGGCCGAGCCGCACGCAGGTGCTCCTGCTCCAGGCCTGCCCCCTGCGCGGACCGGAGCCCGGGCTGACGGCCTGGGCCATGGGTCGCGCCCATGTCAACGACGGCCCGACCTACACGCGCTTCCTCGCGGGGCTCGGGTTCCTGACCGCCACGGTCCTGGGCTCGGCGGCCTTTCTCGGCTGGTTCCTCTATGGATTCTCCGACCGGATCGCCCGGCTGGAGGCTGCCCTCTCGGCGGCGCGACCGGACGGCGAGGACCTGCCGCGCCTCGAACACACCGGCGAGCGGGAGTTCGACCGCCTGGTCGAGGCCCTCAACGCGGCGGGCGGACGGCTGCGGGAGGCGCGCGGCCGGGTCGTGGCCGCCGAGCGCTTGGCGGCCGTCGGCCGGCTCGCGGCGAGCATCGCCCACGAGATCCGCAACCCGATCGCCGCGATGCGGCTGAAGGCCGAGAACGCCCTGGTCAGCGGTGATCCGGACCGGGCGACATCGGCCCTGCGCACGGTGCTCGGCCAGATCGCGCGGGTGGACACGCTGCTGCGCGATCTGCTCAACCTGACGCAGGTCCGCCCGCTCAACCGGGCGCCGACCGCGGTGGCGCCGCTGCTCGTGGAGTGCGCCGGCCTGCACGAGGATCTCGCGACCGCGCGCGCCGTGCGGATCGGGATCGCGGCGGCCGGACTGCCCGAGGCGGACCATCCGCATATCGACCGCGCCCAGATCGCGCGCGCCCTCGACAACCTGCTCCTGAACGCCCTCCAGAACACGCCGCCCGGTGGTCGGGTCGACCTCGGCGCCGAACGGGCCGCGGTCGATGGCGCCCTCCGCCTGCGGCTTCGGGTCAGCGATACCGGCCCCGGGATCGATCCGACGATCCGCGACACCCTGTTCGAGCCCTTCGCCACGGGTCGCGCGGATGGGACCGGCCTCGGGCTCGCGATCGTGCGCGAGATCGCGCTGGCCCATCGCGGCGAGGTCAGGCTGGACGAGAACGCGTCGGAGACCACCTTCCTGCTGGATCTGCCATGGCAACCATCCTGATCGTCGACGACGACCCGGCCCTGCGCGAGGGGCTTGCCGAAACCGTGGCCGACCTCGGACACAGGCCGCTGCCGGCGGCGTCCGGCTCGGAGGCGCTGGCACGGCTGCAGGTGGGCCCGGTGGACGCGGTGCTCCTTGACCTGCGCATGCCCGGTGACCTCGACGGCATGTCGGTGCTGGAGCGGATCTGCGCGCTGCCGGACCGGCCGCCCGTGACCGTGCTGACGGCGTTCGCGAGCCCGGCCAACACCATCGAGGCGATGCGCCTGGGCGCCCATGACCACCTGACCAAGCCGATCGGCCGCGCCGACCTCGCTTCCGTCCTCGAGGCGATGCTCAAGACGGTCCGGCCGGCGGGCGCCGTCCCGGATGCCCCGGCCGGCCATCCGGGCCTCGTCGGCTCCAGCGAAGGCATGCGGCGGGTTCAGAAGACGATCGGGCTCGTGGCCGACACCGCCTCGACAGTGCTGATCCAGGGCGAGACCGGCACCGGCAAGGAAGAGGTTGCGCGGGCGCTCCACGCCTTTTCCCGGCGGCGGGCACGCCCCTTCGTCCCGGTGAACTGCGCGGCGATTCCGGGGGACCAGCTGGAAAGTGAGCTGTTCGGGCATGTCCGGGGGGCGTTCGGGGGCGCGACCGGGGATCGGGCCGGCGCCTTTCACCTCGCCGAAGGCGGCACGCTGTTCCTCGATGAGATCGGCGACATGCCGGCCGCCATGCAGGCGAAGATCCTACGGGTCATCCAGGACTGCGTAGTGACGCCGCTGGGCGGCCGCTCGGCCCGGGTCGATGTCCGCTTGCTGGCCGCCACCCATCGCGACCTCCCGGCGCTCGTCGCCGAGGGCCGGTTCCGCGCCGATCTCTACTACCGCCTCAACGTGGTACCGATCGCCCTGCCGCCCCTGCGCGAGCGCCTTGCCGACATCGTCCCGCTGGCCGAACATTTTCTCGCCCGTTCGAGCAAGCGCCTCGACCGGGGCGCCGCGTCCCGCCTGCTGGCCCATGACTGGCCGGGCAACGTCCGCGAATTGCGCAACGTCGTCGAGCGCGCGGCGGTGCTGGTCCGCGGCGGCGTGATCGCGGCCGCGGATCTCGATCTCCCGTCGGACCGGCCCGACCGGCCCGACCGGCGGCCTGGCGATACTCCGCCGGCCGATTGGCTGTCCGGCGATCTACCGGGTGCCGTCGCCCGCCTGGAACGGGCCATGATCGTGGCCGCCCTGCGCGAGACCGACGGCAACCGGGCCGGCGCCGCCCGCCGGCTGGGGATCCAGCGCCAGCTCCTCTACGCCAAGATCGAGCGTTATGGCCTCGGCGCACCGGGCCTCGATCTGTCGGCCGATCCGACATGCGATGTCGGGAATCCTGACGCTTCGACCAGCCTCGATACCGAATAACCCGTTCGTCCCGCAGGCAATCGTCCCCGATGCGGCCACGATCACCTGTGTGACGGAACCGAACATCCGCGTGGGCGTCGAGCACCGCGAGTGTTGGGCCGTTCGGATTCCGGCGGGCCCTTTGGTGTGATCGGGGCGGATCGGGATGAGCAGCATCGGGACGGGCGCGACGGGCGCCGACGCGGAGACCCGCACCGCCTCGACCAAGGCCCTGCGCGGCCTCGATGCGCTCAACTTCTTCCTGGCCGACGTGCGCGACGGGCTCGGCCCCTATCTCGCCATCTATCTCATCGCCGTGCGCGGACCGGACCAGGGCTGGAACGAGGCGACCACCGGCCTCGTCATGACCGTCGCGGGTATCCTCGGCCTCGTGGCGCAGACGCCCGCGGGCGCCTTCATCGACGCGACCAACCACAAGCGCGCCGTGGTGATCGGCGGCGCGATCGCGGTGACGGCGAGCTGCCTCGTCCTGCCGTTCATCTCCAACTTCTACCTCGTGGCCGCGACCCAATCGGTCGCGCACATCGCGGGTGCGATCTTCCCGCCGGCTCTGGCCGCCATCACCCTCGGCCTCGTCGGCCCCAAAATGTTCGCCAAGCGGATTGGCCGCAACGAGGGCTTCAATCACGCCGGCAACGCGGTCTCGGCCGCGGTGGCGGGGGGGTTGGCCTACTTCTTCGGGCCGATCGTGGTGTTCTGGCTGATGGGCATCCTGGCGGCCTGCTCCATCGGCGCCATGCTGATGGTGCCGGCCGACGCGATCGACGACGACCTCGCGCGGGGTATGACCCGGGAGGAGGAAGCCGCGCAGGAGAAGCCCTCCGGCCTCGCCACCCTGCTCCAGAACAAGGCTTTGCTCCTGTTCGCGGTGCTGTGCGCGATCTTCCACCTCTCCAACGCCGCCATGCTGACCTCGGTGGGCCAGCTCCTGACGCACCTGTCGGGCAAGGATCACGCGACCTCGCTGATCGCCATCTGCATCGTGGCGGCGCAATGCGTGATGGTGCCGGTGGCGATCTTCGTGGGCGCCAAGGCAGACGTGATCGGCCGCAAGCCGATCTTCCTGGCGGCCTTCGGGGTGCTGGCCCTGCGCGGCGTGCTCTATACCCTATCGGACAACCCGTTCTGGCTGGTGGGCGTCCAGCTCCTCGACGGGATCGGCGCGGGCATCTTCGGCGCACTGTTCCCGATCGTGGTGTCCGACCTGACCCGTGGCGGCGGGCGCTTCAACACCGCCCAGGGCGCCGTCGCCACGGCTCAGGGCATCGGCGCCTCGCTCAGCGCCACGCTGGCCGGCGTGATCATCGTGTCGGCTGGCTATTCGACGGCCTTCCTGGCGCTCGCCGCCATCGCGGCCCTGGGCTTCGTGCTGTACTTGACGCTGATGCCCGAGACCCGCGACGCGGTCTCCGCCGGCAACGAGCCCGAGACCGGCGCCACGCTCCCGCCGGTCGTTCCTGCGAATGCCTGAGCAGCCACAGGAACGAGCGCCGATCGAGATTACGCTCGGGGCAGATCTTCCCGAAGTGTAACGCTAAGATTCGCCATCATCACATTGCCGGGCCCTGCACCGGCCCGTTCCCGGGCGCATGCAGCGCCCGCGGAATGCGACCTGGGAATCAGCTCACGATGGCACGGAGCGTCCAGCTCGATGAACGGTACCGCTGACGCAGCACGTCGTATGCTGAATCCCAGATCAGGTTCCGCTGTTGCTTCACCTATCTGGGAAAAGGGCGTGCGTCATAATCGTAAGGAGCACTGAACCCGCCCCGTGCGTCACGAAGCGACAGCGAGGTCCGGTGCAACCGCGAAGGCCTGGGTCGCCTCCGGCGGCGCCTTGCGCGAGATGTAGTAAATGTCGACGGCGCGCCAGAAGGCACCCTGCTCCTCTTCTGAGCGACGGGAGAGTGAGCCTTCGAGGATTGCCATCGCGGCCCGGGCGGGCTCGCTCCGCTCCAGTTCGTCGAGCAGGTCGGCGAGATGCTGCATGGGGCGAACCTCCGTTCGGAGAGCGACATGCTCTAACGCTTGAGCTTGCGTAACGATCCAGGCCGGCGTGAACCGCGGCGGCCCGCACGATCCTTGCCTGACAAGTCCGTGCGGCTACCATCGCCGTGGCGAGTCCGACTCGTCATCGTTTCAGAGCTAGAGGATCACCGCATGTTTTCCTGCCGAAGCGGCGCGGCCCATTCCCTGCGCGGAGCGGCCTTCGCGCTGGCCCTGGCCAGCCTGTGCGGGGCGAGCCCGCTGAGCGCGCGCGAGATGCCCGAGTCCGGGACGGCCGCCGCGACCCGGAAGCCGAACGTCGTGATCCTCGCCACCGGCGGCACCATCGCGGGCGCCGGCGCGGATGCCGCCAACAGCGCGACCTACACCGCCGCCAAGGTGCCGGTCGACAAGCTGATCGCGGCCGTGCCGCAGATCAGCACGATCGCCAACGTCCGCGGCGAGCAGGTCTTCCAGATTGCCTCCGAGAGCTTCACTGACGCTCAGCTGGTCCAGCTCGGCAAGCGCGTCTCGCAGCTCCTCAAGCAGGACGACGTCGACGGGGTGGTCGTCACCCACGGCACCGACACCCTGGAAGAGACGGCCTTTTTCCTCGATCTGGTCGTGAAGAGCGACAAGCCGATCGTGGTCGTCGGCTCGATGCGGCCGGGCACGGCGATCTCAGCCGACGGCGCCCTCAACCTCCTCGACGCCGTGACCGTGGCGGGGAGCAAGGAGGCGATCGGCAAGGGCGTCACCGTGACGATGAACGACACCATCCAGTCCGGCCGCGATGTGACCAAGCGGACCAATGTCGTGCCCAGCGCCTTCTTCAGCCAGTGGGGGCCGCTCGGCATGGTCATCGAGGGCAAAACATACTTCTTCCGCTCGCTTTCCAAGCGGCACAACTCCAGCTCCGAGTTCGACATCGACCAGATCGATAGCCTGCCGCTGGTCGGGATCGTCTACGGTTCGGGCAACATGATCCCGGGTGTCTACGACGCGGAGGTTCAGGCGGGCGCGAAGGCGATCGTCAATGCCGGCACCGGCAACGGCTCGGTGGCGGGCTACCTCGTCGACAAGCTCAAGGACATCCGCTCCAAGGGTACGCTCATCATCCGCTCGTCGCGCGTGCCCGATGGGCTCGTGCTGCGCAACGCCGAGCAGCCGGACGACACGTACGACTGGGTGGTCGCCAACGACCTGAACCCCGCCAAGGCCAAGATCCTGGCGGCCGTGGCGCTCACCAAGACGAGCGACACGAAGGAGCTGCAGCGGATCTTCTGGGAATATTGAGGGCCGCTGCAATTCACGATGGGGCTTTGCTGAAGAGGCGTCATGGTTGCCCCGAATCCCCCCTCCCCGCACGCGGGGAGAGGCCTGCACGGACCTCGTCGTCCGTGCGGGAAGCGGAGGCGTAGCCGGAGCGGCGGTGAGGGAGCTCGACGGGATAAGACTCTTCCGGCGCCTCCCCCTCACCTTCGGCTACCGCCTCGCTCCGGCGACGGCAAGGTCGCCGGAGCCCTCTTCCCGCAAGCGGGGCGAGGGGCAACTGCGGCCAGCGTCGGGGCCGCACGCGACGTACGAATTCGGCCGCCGGCAGAGGATTGAGGCAGAGCGGGTCTCGGCACCGGCCGGGTTACATCCCGCGGCACACAGCTTAAGTACCGGCAACCGACGTAGCCCTGCGCCGAGCCTGGAGAAACCAGCATGACCGAGCTTCATCCCGAGGTCGCGGCGGTCACCGAGCGCGTCGTGACGCGCTCCCGCGAGACCCGACGCGCCTATCTCGACCTGATCGCCCGCGAGCGCGAGGCGGGGGTCCGGCGCGGCAAGCTCGCCTGCGGCAACCTCGCCCACGGCTTCGCGGCCGCCGGCGAGGACAAGGCGGCGATCCGCGACGAGCGGACCGCGATGAACATCGGCATCGTCACCGCCTACAACGACATGCTCTCGGCCCATCAGCCGTACGGGCGCTACCCGGAGCAGATCAAACTGTTCGCCCGCGAGCGCGGCGCGACCGCTCAAGTGGCAGGCGGCACCCCGGCCATGTGCGATGGGGTCACGCAGGGCCAGAGCGGCATGGAGCTGTCGCTGTTCTCCCGGGATGCGATCGCGCTCTCCACCGCGGTCGCGCTCAGCCACGGGATGTTCGACGGGGCGGCGCTGCTCGGCATCTGCGACAAGATCGTGCCGGGCCTGCTGATCGGGGCGCTCCGCTTCGGCCACCTGCCGACCATTCTGATCCCGGCCGGCCCGATGCCGTCGGGGCTGGCCAACAAGGAAAAGCAGCGGATCCGCCAGCTCTACGCCGAGGGTAAGGTCGGCCGCGCGGAACTGCTCGAATCCGAGTCGGCCTCCTATCATTCGGCCGGGACTTGCACGTTCTACGGCACGGCAAACTCGAACCAGATGATGATGGACATGATGGGCCTGCACATGCCGGGCGCCTCGTTCATCAATCCCGGTACCAAGCTGCGGCAGGCCGTAACCCGGGCGGCGATCCACCGGCTCGCCGAGATCGGCGGCGGCGGCAACGACTATCGGCCTCTCGGCCTCTGCGTCGACGAAAAGGCGATCGTGAACGCCGCGGTCGGCCTGCTCGCCACGGGCGGCTCGACCAACCACGCGATCCATTTGCCGGCCATCGCACGCGCCGCCGGCATCGTGATCGACTGGGCGGATATCGACCGGCTATCCAGCGCCGTGCCGCTGATCGCGCGCGTCTATCCGAATGGCGCGGGCGACGTGAACCACTTCCACGCGGCCGGCGGCATGAGCTTCGTGATGGCCGCGCTGCTGGATGCGGGCCTGCTGCACGGCGACATCCTCACCGTGGCGGGCCAGTCGCTGCGCGACCACGCCCGCGACCCGAAGCTCGACGGGGAGGAATTGGTTTTCGAGGACGCCGTGTCGGAGAGCCTGGACGATGCCATGCTCCGGCGGCCCGCCACCCCGTTCCAGCCGGATGGCGGCATGCGGCTGGTGAAGGGCAATCTCGGACGGGCGACGTTCAAGACCAGCGCCGTCGAGGAGCAGCGCCGGACCATCGAGGCCCCGGCGCGGGTGTTTTCCGATCAGGACGAGGTGCTGAAGGCGTTCAAGGCCGGCGAGCTGGAGCGGGACGTCGTGGTTGTGGTCCGGTTTCAGGGGCCGAAGGCCAACGGCATGCCGGAATTGCACAAGCTCACCCCGCCGCTCGGCGTGCTGCAGGACCGCGGCCACAAGGTTGCCTTGGTAACGGACGGCCGGATGTCCGGCGCCTCCGGAAAGGTCCCGGCCGCCATCCACCTCAGCCCCGAGGCGCTCGGCGGCGGACCGATCGGCCGGATCCGCGACGGCGACATCGTCCGGCTCAGCGCCGCCGACGGTCTGCTCGAAGTGCTGGTGGACGAAGCCGAGTTCGCCGCCCGACCCGAAGCCGAAGCACCGCCGCCCAGCCAGGGCACCGGGCGCGAGTTATTCGCGTTCATGCGCCATGGGGCCGATACGGCGGAGCGCGGCGCCTCCGCGATGCTCGCCGCCGCCGGCCTCTGAATTTAGGACAGGAGTTGCCGACCATGAACGATCTGACCAGCATCGACGCGCTGATGCGCTCCGTGCCCGTCATACCGGTCCTGGTGATCGACGATGTCGCCCAGGCCCGGCCCATCGCCGAGGCCTTGGTGAAGGGCGGGCTGACCGCCTTGGAGGTCACCCTGCGCACGCCCGCCGCCCTCGACGTGATCCGGGAGATGACCCGGGTCGAAGGTGCGGTCGTGGGTGCCGGGACGGTGCTCAACCCCCGCGATCTGGAGAACGCCCTGGCGGCGGGGGCCGAGTTCATCGTCTCGCCCGGCCTCACGGAGCCGCTGACCGACGCCGCCAAGGCCAATGGCGTACCCTACCTGCCGGGCATCGCCACCGCGGCCGACATCATGCGCGGACTGGATCACGGGCTCGACCGGTTCAAGTTCTTCCCGGCCGAAGCAGCGGGTGGCATCAAGGCGTTGAAGTCCCACGCGGCGGTGTTCGGCGCGGTGCGGTTCTGCCCGACCGGCGGTATCACCGAGGCGACAGCGCCGGATTGGCTGGCGATCCCGTCGGTGCTCTGCGTCGGCGGCAGCTGGGTGGTGAAGCCCGGTACGCCCGATCCGGCGGCGATCGAGCAGGCGGCTCGGGCTGCTGCGGGTTTGCGCAAGGCGGCGTAAGGCTGAACTGGCCGTACGGCTTCCCTCCCCCCTCTGCGGAGGAGGGTGGCCCCCGGAAAGGGCGTCAAGAGAGGGGAGCGACGGTGCAGAATGAAGCGTTATCCGTCATGAAGGCCGCGTCAGATCCTGAAGCCGGGTTCCCCTCTTCCGACCCGGCTCGACGGCCGGCCCACCCTGCCCCGCGGTGGGGGGTAGGGAGTGACGCGGATGCGGCCCGCCTCACGCCGCCGGCAGCGGCTGCCTCTGCTCCCGCGGGGTGAACACCCCACCCTCCGGCTCCAGCGTGATGCGCCGGTCGTGGAAAGCCTCCAGCGTCGAGCGGTGGCCGATCGACACGATGGTCGTCCCGGGCAGCCGCTCGCGCAGCATCCGGTAGAGCGCCGCCTCCGAAGGCTCGTCGAGGGACGCGGTCGCCTCGTCCAGGAACAGCCATGCCGGCTTGGCAAGCAGCACACGGGCAATGGCGAGCCGCTGCTGCTCGCCCCCCGACAGGCGCCGCTCCCAGGTATCGACCTCGTCCAGGCGGTCGGCGAGCTGCGGCAGCTGGGCGGCGACCAGGGCCTCCTTGACGGCGTCATCGGAGAACTGATCGGTGGTGTTCGGGTAGACCACGGCGCCGCGCAGGGTGCCGAGTGGGATGTAGGGCCGCTGCGGCAGCAGCAGCGCCGACTGCCCGGCCGGCACGTCGACCCGGCCCTGACCGAACGGCCAGATCCCGGCAATCGCGCGGAACAGCGTCGACTTGCCCGAGCCGGAGGGCCCGGTCACCAGGGTCGCGCTCCCCCGCGGCAGCGTCAGAGCATCGGCGGTCACGATCGGGCGCCCGTCCGGCAGGGCGAGGACCAGCCCGCGCGCGGTCACGTCGCCGGTCGTGTCGTTGCCCTGGACGAGCCCGTAGCCGGCATTCTCCAGCGCCTCGGCCTTGGTCATGGCCCGGCGGAAGGAGCCGAGACGGTTGGTGTTGGCCTTGTAGGCAGCCAGCGTCGTGTAGGAATCCACGAAGAACGAGAGCGAGCTCTGCACCTGCCCGAAGGCCTGCGAGGTCTGCTGCAGGGCGCCCAGCGTGATCTTCTTGGCGAAGAACGAGGGTGCGGCCAGCACCATCGGGAAGATCACGCTCGCCTGCCGGTAACTGAACGTGAAGGCGATCAGCTTGATGCGGCGGAAGATGATGCCGACGTAATTGTCGATGACGCTGTGGAACAGCGTCGAGAGCCGCGAAGCCTCGGCGCGCTCGCCGCGCAGCAGCGCGATCTGCTCGGAATAAATCCGGTTGCGGGCCAGCGCGAAGCGGAAATTCGCTTCGACCTGCTCCTGCCGGAAATCGAGCCCGATGAGCGGCCGGCCGATCAAGTGAGTGAGCCACGTGCCCACCACCGCGTAGCCGATCACCAGCCAGACCAGGAAGCCCGGGATGACCGTGTCGGTGAAAGGCACCACGAAGTCGCGTGACAGGGTCCAGAGAATCACCATGAACGAGACGAGCTGCGCCGCCTGGCTCAGCAGCCGGATCGACAGCGTCGTGGTCTGCACGATGAAGCTGTTGACGTCCGCCTGGATGCGCTGATCCGGGTTGTCGGCCTCCTCGTCGGTGAACGGGATCCGGTAATGGGTGCCGTTGCCGAGCCAGCGCTCGTACAGGCTGTGGGTCAGCCACGTGCGCCAGCGGATCAGCAGCGAGGAATCCACGAACAGGTCGAACATGCCGATGGCGATGTTCAGGGTCGCGAGGGGTACGAACACCCAGAGCAGCTGGTACCAAAAGGCGTTCGCGTCGTACTCCTGGAGGGAGTTGTAGATGTCGCGGTAGAAGAAGTTGAACCGCAGCGTCAGCGCCACGTCGGCGAAGTTCACGAAGATCGAGAGCGCCACGAGGTTGCGGCCGATTCGGCCCTCGGTGGTCCCGAACCAGCGGAACAGGCCGATCTCCTTGGTCGGCTTGTCGCGGTTGGCGAAGTACGGGTCTGCGATGTTGGTGATCGCCTGGATCGGTTCGAGATAGGCAATTCCGAGCACGATGGCGGCGAACACCACCGCGCCGGTGGCGGCGAAGGCCGGCGGCAGGAGTGCGGCGATCACGGGCGGCAGCAAGCCCATCGCGGCGGCCGTCTTCGTGCCGGCGAGCAGCAGGTAGCCGACGCCGTAGACCGAGACGAAAACCTTCAGGTAGGCCGAGATGGTGTTGGACGCGATCAGGATGCCGGCCAGCGCGAAGCCCGCGAGCGAGACGTAGAGCGGCGGGCTCGGGATTCCCGGCAGGGCCAGCAGGATCAGCGCGGCGATGGCCGTGAGCACGGCCTGGATCCCGAGCCCGGTCCTGAGTGCTGCCACGCGTCTCTCCCGCCCCACCGCGCCTGAAAGAAGCGCAACCCGGCGGCCTTGACCCCGGTCGATGGCGAGATAGTGGCCTTTGCCGCACGCTGTCGCGTGAAATTATCGTCACGTTCGCGGGATGCGGCGATTTACGCCGATTGCGGGCCTACCAGTTCCACTCCTCGAAGCCAGGCTCGCGGCACCGATAGCCGATCGGGCATTGCGGGTTGTCGCGGGTGGGCGCGAAGCGCAACTCGGCGATCTCAGAGCCGCTGCACTGGGCGGGACCGCTGACGAAGCGCTCCGGTGCCGACCCGGCCGCGATCACGACATCCCGCTCGCCTTTGACCAGCGCCATCGCCTCGGCGCAGGTCATCCGGGCCGTCATCGAGCCGCGCGGCGCCCGGGTTTGCGCAAGCGCCTCCGCCCCGGTCGCGACCGCGACGAGGTGTGTACACAGCAGGGCGAGGGCCAGCGGCCTCATCAGACACGGGTCCAGCATGCGCCCAGGACGACTATCCGCGGGCATCAAACTTATCCTGCACGGGCACGCGGCCCGAGACTGTCACCGGAATGCGCCACCTGACGGCTTTCGCCGTCGGACCGCCGCAATCGGCAGATTATGAGATTTTCGGACCGCCGCGACGGGTTGCACCAGGACGGACGGGGCCCGACGGGGGCTGAACAGGCCGATGCCTCCGCCCGGACCTCCGGCACGTGCCATCCGCGCCCGGCGTGTCGGCCGATTCGCCCTGGACCCAAGGGATCCCTCGATGTCCGCCCTCTCGATCCTCGACATCTCGGCGGTGCGCGCTGCGCCCCTCTCCCGGGAGCCCTACGCCTATACGCTGGGCAACAACGTCCTGAATCCCGAGGCCATCGACGAGATCCGCCGTGACTTCCCCGATATCTCCAAGCCCGGCTATCTCACCGTCGACGAAGTCGCTCTCAAGGGGCGCTTCAAGGCGCTGATCGACGAACTGGAGAGCGACGAATTCTCGAAGATCCTCGGCGAGAAGTTCGGCATTGATCTCGTCTCCTGCCCGCGGCTCACCACCATCATGCGGAAGAGCCAGCCGAAATACGGTTCGATCCACACCGACGGACCGTCGAAGGTCTTGACGCTCCTCGTCTACATGAACGACGCCTGGGAGGCCCCGGCCGCCGGCCGCCTGCGGGTGCTTTACGACGGGAAGAACTACGAGCCCTTCGCGGTGGAGGTGCCGCCCACCATGGGGACGATGTTCGCGTTTCTGCGCGCCGACAATTCCTGGCATGGGCACGAGCCGTTCGAGGGCGAGCGGCGGGTTGTCCAGGTCGCGTGGC
Organism: Methylobacterium sp. J-088; assembly: GCF_022829295.1. GTDB lineage: Bacteria > Pseudomonadota > Alphaproteobacteria > Rhizobiales > Beijerinckiaceae > Methylobacterium. The sequence goes on along the minus strand of NZ_JAKSYH010000214.1, from coordinate 910 downwards.
TCAAGGACGCGTCGGAGCTGGAGCGCAAGCGCAAGCGTAACCGCACGGCGCAGTTCCTGAAGGGGATTTTCGGTCGCTGAACCGACGACGGAGGGGGGACGATGGGAGCGGTGGTGCTGGCGGATCCGGGCGACGGAACCCGTTCCGGGCCCAGGCGTCGCTACGTCTTGCCGGCCCTGCTGATCGCCGGCTGGGTCGGGCTGTTCGCCTATAGTGCCGCCTACCTGACGGAAGACCTACCGTTCCGGCCCCAACGATCCGAGGCGCCATCCGCGGAGACAGCCGCCGGGCCGCGGGCCCTATCGAGCCGCCTCGCGAAGTTCGATCAGACGGAAGCCGGATCGCAGCGCGGCACCGGCGAGACGGCAGCAGCCCCGACGGCGGCTTCTGCGGTACGTCAGGCTGCCCGGCCGGTCCAGACAAGCCCCCTCCCCCGACCAGTGGCGACGGCGCCCGATTATGTCGGGCTCTGGGGCCCGAGCCCGGCGGCCTGCGGGCACCCTTCGCGGCGGCGGGGCTACATCCCGGCGACGATCACGCCGGATCAGGCGCGCGCCGGCCGTACCCTCTGCAGCTTCCACGAGATGCATCGATCCGGAGGCGCCTGGGTGACCGCGGCCGAATGCAGCGACCGCGGGCGGCACTGGTCGTCGCAGGTCCGGCTGACGGTGGACGAGGATCACCTGACATGGTCGAGCAGCCGCGGGACCGTGTCGTACACGCGCTGCAACCGGCGCAGCGGCTAGAGCGCTGTCCGCCGAAGTGGATACCGGTTCGGCGCAAGAGAGCGCATCAATACGAAGACTTAGAGCCGTGCTCGATAGCAACGCGCACGGTACACGACTCACAAGGCTGGGAGGCGTTTTGGGCATCGATTGGCCCAGAGGGTCGCTGCGCTTTGAGGGGCATT
>NZ_JAKSYH010000205.1 GCF_022829295.1 Methylobacterium sp. J-088 | reverse complement strand
TCCGCGCCGGCCTGAACTACAAGTTCGGCTCGTACTAAGATCCGGTGGCGCTGCTCCCGGCCATCGTGCCGGGAGAACACGGCGGCGGGCGAGGGGCAGTTGGTCCTCCCCACCGCTCGCCGCCGTCGAAGAGCAGCTGATTGGTTGCCCTTCGCATGTCCAGCCCGATCACACGGGCCGCGCAGTCAGCGACACCCTGGGAGCCTCCGCTCCCGGGGTGTTTCTTTATCGTTGAGCAAGGCGCCGTCGAGCCTATCGCTCGGCGGGCAGTTTGATCCGGTCTGTGCTCCAGCGCACCGTCCAAAACATCCGATCGCACATAGCCTTGTAGTGGGCTGCAGTGCCCCCTCGGCAGCCCGATCCAGCGGCGCAGTGACCCTTCGGGTCGCTGCGCCGTTGTCGTTCGAACCGACGCTCTCAGCGACACGGCGCAGGGGGCCGCCGGGAGTCCGGCGAGGCCTGCGGCCCGTGTTCAGGTCACGACGAAACCGTGCGCGAAGGGATCGCGGTCGTAGATGAAGATCGTGTTGATGCCGGTCTGCCGCGCCCAGCCGGCGATCGAGGGGACGATGGCGGAACGGTCCGCCACTGTGGCCGCCGCTTCGACCCGCCCCTTGAACAGCGAACCGATGATCGACTCGTGCACGAAATCGTCGCCCACGGCGAGTTTCCCCTTGGCGGTGAGCTGCGCCATCCGCGCGGATGTTCCCGTCCCGCAGGGGCTACGGTCGATTGCCCTGTCGCCGTAGAAGACGGCGTTGCGGCCATGGGCCTGCGGATCCCGGGGGGCGCCCGTCCAGAGGATGTGGCTCAGGCCGCGGATCTCCGGGTGCTCCGGATGCACGAACGTGTACTTGGCGTTGAGGGCGGCGCGCAGCTTCGGAGACCATCCGACCAGCTGTCCGGCCGTGTGGTCGGCGAGATCCCGGAAGTTCCGCTGCGGCTCGACGATTGCGTAGAAGTTGCCGCCATAGGCGACATCGACCACGATCTCGCCGAGCCCCTCCACCTCGGCGGTCAGCCCTTCGGCGAACAGGAAGCCCGGTACGTTGGTCAGGCGGACTTCCTCCACGAAGCGCCCCTCCTGGCGGTAGGTGATCTCCACCTTGCCCGCGGGAGTATCGAGGGACAGGCGGCCGGTCAGGCGGGGCGTGACCAGCCCGTTCTCGATCGCCATGGTCACGGTGCCGATCGTTCCGTGGCCACACATCGGCAGGCAGCCCGACGTCTCGATGAACAGGACGGCGACGTCGCAATCGGCCCGGGTCGGCGGGTAGAGGATCGAGCCCGACATCATGTCGTGTCCGCGGGGCTCGAACATCAGGCCGGTGCGCACCCAGTCGTAGGCGCGCAGGAAGTGGGCGCGCCGCTCCAGCATCGTCGCCCCGTCGAGGCGCGGGCCGCCCCCCGTCACGAGGCGAACCGGGTTCCCGCAGGTATGCCCGTCGAGGCAGGAGAACGTGTGGTTAGCCATGGGCGAGTCTCGGTCAGAAGCGGCGTGGCGAGAACGGGGCGATGTCGATGGGGGGGGATCGGCCGGTCAGCAGGTCGGCCACGAGACGGGCCGTGCCCGCCGATTGGGTAAGCCCGAGATGACCGTGGCCGAAGGCGTAGACAACGCGGGGTGTCGCCCGCGCCGGGCCGATGACCGGCAGGCTGTCGGGCAGGGAGGGGCGGAACCCCATCCACGGGCGCCCGCCTTCGGGTTTCAGGCCGGGCAGGAAGGTACGCGCCTTGGCCAGCATCGCCCCGGCCCGGCGGAAATTCGGCGGTCGCTCCAACCCGCCGAACTCGACCGCGCCACCGACGCGGATGCCGTCCGTCAGGCGGGTAACGACGAAGCCATGACCGCCAAAGGTGATCTGGGTGCGCAGGTCCAGGGCGCCGGCGGGCAGGGTGGTGTTGTAGCCGCGCTCGGTCTCGAGGGGGATCCGCTCGCCCAGCGTCCGGGTGATGCGATGCGAGAAGGCACCCGCCGCGAGCACGACCGAGGTGGCCCGGTGCGGCCCGGTCTCGGTCTCGATGACGACCGCCTCGCCCTCGGGGCGCAGCCCGGTCACCGCGGCCCGCGCGATCGTCCCGCCGCCCGCCCGCAGCCGGTCGGCGAGGGCGACGGTGTAGTCCTTCGGGTCGGAGATCGCGTGCCAGTCCGGCGTGAAGGTGCCACGGACGAACCGCGGGGCGAGGCCGGGCTGAAGCGCGGCCATCTCTTCCGCCTTCAGGTGATCGAACGCGATGCCGTGCCGGGCCCGCGCTTCCCAGCCCGGAAGCGAGGCTGCGAACTCGGCCTCGCTTTCGTAGACTTGGAGATTGCCCTCCCGGCGCAGCATCGCGGCCGTGCCGCTCAAGGCGAGGAACGGCTCGAGCTCTGCCTTCGAGAGATTCATCAGGGCGGTTTGGGCTTCCGTCGAGGCCGCGACCCGCCCTGGCGCGCAGGCCCGGCCGAAGCGGAGCATCCACGGCATGAGGCGAGGCGCGTAGGCCGGCGGCACGCTCAGCGGGCCGAGCGGGTCCACGAGCCAGCCCGGCGCCTTGCGCAGGATGCCGGGCGAGGCCAGGGGCAGGATGTCGGAGAAGGCGAAGGCGCCGGCATTGCCGGCCGAGGCGCCGGCTGCCGGTCCCTCCCGGTCCAACACCATCACCGGAAGCCCCCGCGCCTGGAGCGCCAGCCCGGCCGAGAGGCCGATGACCCCCGCGCCGATCACAACGACGCTCTCATCCTGTGACGCCATGCCCATCTCAGTAGGCCGTCGCGAGAAAGGCGCGGGTCTCCGGCTCCCGCGGCGCGCCGAACAGCGCGTCCGGCGGCGCGATCGCAGCCATCACCGCCCGGTGGAAGAAGGCGACCCGATCGGACACCTCCCGGGCGAACTTCATCTCGTGAGTGACGCAGATCATCGTCATCCCCTGGGAGGCGAGCATCCGCAGCGTGTCGAGCACTTCCCCGACCAGCATCGGGTCGAGGGCCGAGGTCGCCTCATCGAACAGCATGTATGCCGGCGCCATCGCCAGGGCGCGGGCGATGGCCATGCGCTGCTGCTGGCCGCCCGACAACCGGGTCGGGTAGACCGTGAGCTTGTCGGCAAGCCCGAGGACCTTGCGCGGCGCCAGCATCACGTTCTCCAGCACCGTGTCATGCGGAAACGCGTTCCACTGCTGGAACACGATACCGATCTTGGAGCGCAGGGCGTCGAGATTGGTGCCCTTGCCGTGAACGCCGATGCCGTCGACCACGATCCGGCCGGACGCGATCGGCTCCAGTCCGTTGATGCAGGTGAGGAGGGTCGACTTGCCCGATCCCGAGCCGCCGATGATCGTCACGACCTCACCCATGTGGACGGTGAGGTCGATCCCCTTCAGGACCTCCAGGGAACCGAAGGATTTGCGGACGTTCTGAATCTCGATCATCGGGGAGACCAGCGCTTTTCGAGGAGGCCGCCGAGCCGGGCGATGGGGAAGGACAGGACGAAGTAGATCCCGCTGCAGATCATCAGGATCAGCATCGGCTCCTGGAGGCGGGTGACCAGGATCTGCGAGGCGCCCAGCAATTCGATCAGGCCGAGCCACAGGACCAGGGCGGAAGCCTTCCTCACGTTGAGGGATTTTGCGAGATCGTTACAATAATCGACATCAAATCTGATTGGATTGTTTTACGCATTGCGCGAATTAATCGGCTTTAAATCGATGACAACTGCGCATCTCAGTTTGCCGGAGGCAATAATGTCATCAAGTTTGTCGGCCTGAGCTGGGATAGCGAGCAATGCAGTGGCCAGCAGGGTCGGAATGAGGGAACTTAATCTTGTGTCATCTCCCGTGTCACTTCAAGCTCGCTCGCTCGGCCGTATCGTGTTGTGTCCCCTCATAGAACAAAAATACATAAAGTGTGCAACGACAGTTTTATCAACCTGAAGTTCTGATTTTTCCTTCGCAGGCACCTTGTCCGAGATGCGGTTGCTCAAACGAGGCTCGAACTCATGACCGACGGTGCCATCTTCACAACCGAAGCCTTGGCCCGGCGAATCGGGGCGATCTTCCGGGCTTGCGGACTGAATGCCGTTCAGGCGGAGGCCATCGCGGGCGTCATCGCTACGGCGGAGCGGGACGCCTGCAGATCCCACGGGCTCTACCGGATCGAGGGCGTGCTGCGCACGCTGCGCGCCGGAAAGGTAAGCGGGGATGCGCTGCCGGAGGTCTGTGCGGATGACGGTACGGCGATCGTCAGGGTCGATGCCCGCGGGGGCTTGTCCAATCCCGCCTTCGCGTTGGGTCTACCGCTCCTGGCCGAGCGGGCTCGCGCCTGGGGCCTTGCCGCGCTGGTGATCAACGACTGTACGCATTTCGCGGTTCTGTCGCCCGAGGTCGAGGCGGTGGCGGCCTGCGGCCTGGCCGGTCTCGCGCTGTGCCCGAGCTATGCCAGCGTGGCTCCGGCCGGGGGGGCACGGCGCTGCTCGGCACGAATCCCCTAGCGTTCGGATGGCCGCGCCCTGGCGGCCTGCCCTACGTGTTCGATTTCGCCACGTCCGTCGCGGCCCGGGGGGAGATCGAGCTCCGGCGGCGCGCGGGCGAGACGCTGCCGGAGGGATGGGCGCACGACGCCGCCGGCGCGCCGACCACGGTGCCGGAGGAGGCCCTCGCCGGGGCGATACTGCCCTTCGGCGGGCACAAGGGTTCGGCGATCAGCACCATGATCGAAGTGCTCGCCGGGATCATGATCGGCGACCTCATCAGTCCCGAGACTCTGGCGCATCTTGGCACGACGGCCCTCTCGCCCAGGCATGGCGCGCGGATTCTGGCCTTCTCGCCCGATGCGTTTGCCGGGCATCGGTCGGGGGATCCGTTCGCCCGGGCCGAACGCCTTTTCGAGGCCATCCTCGACCAGGGGGCGCTCTTGCCCTCTGAGCGCCGCTTGCGGGCGCGCGCCGAGGCCGAACGCACCGGCATCGTTGTGAGCGGCACCGAAGTCGCGCTCCTCGAACGACTCCCGGCCGATGCCGGTGAGCGGGGGATTGAGGCGTATGGACGAAAACAGCCGCCGCTCCCCATGACGCGACGGCTGCGGCCTTGGCACGTCTTCCGGCACCGAAAGCGGGCACCCGTTCGGCGGACGACACGCTTGGGTCCGAAGGTCGGGATGTTCGGGGGGCTAGGCGGCCGTCTCCCGGCTCCAGGCCGAGTACCAAACCTCGAACAGGCGCAACTGCGCCTCGACGTAGCCGCGCTGGCTCTCGCTGAGCGTATCGGTCTCGTTGAAGTGGAGGCGGTACTCCGCGTGGCCCTTCAGCACCATCATGTGCTTGAAGTAGAGGACGAGGTCCGGCCCCTCGTCGAACGAGGACAGGACCGCGAGCGCCGCTTCGAGTTCGAGCGCCCGTCGGCGGGCCGTCACGTCACCTTGGGCCGCCGCCTCGGCGAGGGCGCAGAGGTGCAGCACCTCCCGCGGCAGGACGTTGCCGATGCCGGTGATGGCGCCCGTCGCGCCGCAATTGACGTAGCCGTGGAACACCGCCGTATCGACGCCGATCATCAGCGACACGTCGTCGTCGCGGCTGGTGATCGTCTCGGCGGCATAGCGCAGGTCCGCAGGTCCGCCGAACTCCTTGAACCCGACGAGGTTCGGATGGTCCGCGCGCAACGCGAAGAACAGGTCCGCCCGGGTGGCGAAGCCGTAATACGGGCTGTTGTAGATCACCGCCGGCAGGCCCGGCGCCGCGGCGAGGATCGCCTTGAAGTGAGCCTGCTGCGCCGCGGGCGAGGAGCCGCGCGACAGAACCCGCGGGATCACCATCAGCCCTTTGGCGCCGACCTTCTCGGCATGGGCGGCGTGGGCGACGGCTACGGCCGTGTTGACCGCGCCGGTGCCGACGATGACGGGCACGCCCGCCGCGGCGAGGCGCGCCACGCCTTCCATGCGCTGATCGTCGGTCAGAAGGGGCCAATCGCCCATCGAGCCGCAATAGACCACCGCCGACATGCCGGCGGCGATGAGGCTCTGGCCCATGCGGACGAGGGCGTCGAAGTCGGGGCTGCGATCCGCCTTGCAGGGGGTCATCAGCGCAGGGATCACGCCGGAAAAGATCGGGGCCTTCATCGCGAACTCCAGGAGCCGGTCACTCGGAAGAAGCGTGAGCGCGAGGGCCCCGCCGACCGGAGAGGCCACCTATGCCATCTTGCATTTTATTTGTCGACAAGAAACGCGGGGCGGTTTCACAGTACGATGCTGGTATCCCCCGCGCGCGTCAGCAGCGTCTGCACCTGCTGGGCGATCTGCTCCGCATGGGCCTTGGCCAGTCGGTCGGCGGCCTCGATGTCCCGGTCGGCGATGGCCTGGATCAGCTCCTCGTGCTCAACGACGAGATGCATCGGCAACTGGTCGTCATAGGACTCGTAGTAGAGGCGCAGGATGCGCCGCCCTTCGCCGAGCAGGCGCTTTGACAGGCCGGTGAAGTACGGATTCCGGGCTGCCTCGGCGATGGCAATGTGAAACGCGGCGTTGATGGCGATCATCGCAAGGGCGTCCTGCGACTGCACCGCCGTGGCATAATCGGCCTGCACGGCACGGATCCCGCGCAAGTCGGCCGGACGGTGATGCTGTGCGGCAAGCCGGGTCGTCACCCGGTACATCAGCGACAGCGCGTCGAAGTAATTGCGCAGGTTGAGGAAATCGATCTGCGCAACCATGGTGGAGCGGTTCGGCAGGGTGCTGACGAGGCCCTCTTCGGCAAGCCGCACCAACGCCTCACGGATCGGGGTGCGCGACATGCTGAACCGCTCACCGAGCTGCACCTCGTCGATGGGGCTGCCCGGCGCGAGCTTGAGGTTCAGGATCTCGTCGCGCAGCAGATCGTAGACGATCTTCGCCCCCGCGCCGCGCTTGCGCTCGGGAATGGCGATAGAATCGTCGGTCATGCGGGTCCCCGGCACACGTCGCGGTACGAGCGATGCGCAACCTTGTGCGGCTGGGAAGCGAAACCTTCAACCACGGGGCGCCGATAGAGCTCCGAGCGTGTATGAATCCCGATCCGCCGATGGTTCACGCAGGGTCCGACGCGACTGCTGCATGTCGGGGGCCTCGTGATGACGGGCTACTGCGCCGCCGCCCGTTCCGCGGCGACCCTGCGCCGGGGCTGCGCGCTCCGGGCTTCCGATCCCAGGTGGCGCCGCAGCGTGAGCGCGAGCGCGTTCGAACGCCAGGGCCGGTGCGCGACATCGACGATCGGGATTGCCGAGAGAACTTCCGGTCGCACCGTGTCGGTGGCCGAGAGCGAGAGCACGATGGGACGGTCCACGATCCGCGCGGCGCGACGGGCGAACGCGAGACCGAGGGAACCTGCCGGCTGGTTCTCGACGATCAGCAGGTCGAAGCGCCCCGGCTCCGCCCGTAAAGCGGTCAGCGCCGCGTCCGGGTCGGTGAAGCCGATCGGCTCGTAACCCAGGGCCGCGAGGATCTCCTCATCATCCTGCAGAGCGGAGCGGGCGGCCCCGACGATCATCACGGTGCCGCCGGCGGCAGAGACGCCAGGCTCGGCTTCGGGGAGTGCGGGCAGCCACACCGCGAACGTGCTGCCGACGCCCGGCGCACTCCGGACGTCGAACGCGCCGGCCTGTTCCTGGACGAACTCGAAGGCTGTGGCGAGCCCGAGGCCGGTCCCGGCCGGACGGGTGGTGAAGAACGGCTCGAAGATCCGGGCGCGCGTGGCCTCGTCCATCCCGCGCCCCGTATCGGACACCCGGATGCACACGTAAGCGCCGGACGGCAGCTCGCCGTGGGAGAGAACCCGCCGCCCCGGTAATCGGAGGCGTTCGAGCTGCACGTCGACCGCTGCGCCCGGCTCGGAGGCCTGGATGGCGTTGCGGATCAGGTTGTGGATCACCTGCTGCAGCTGCGCCGGCTCGCCGTCGGCGGTCCCGGTCAGGCGGATCGCGGTCGGGTCGGCTGTCGATGTGCGGATCAGATCCACCGTCTCGGCCACGATCGCGTCGACGGCGCTCGTGGCCTGCGTTGCGCAGCCCCGCCGTCCGTAATCGAGGATCTGCCCCGCGATCTCGTGGGCCCGGCCGCCCGCCTGGACCAGCAATCCGATATGCTCGGCCGCGCGTCCCGGATCGGTTGGTAGGGCATCCGCGGCGATCTCGGCGTGGCCGAGCAGGACGTTGAGCACGTTGTTGATGTTGTGGGCCACGCCGCTGGCGAAGACCCCGATCACTTCGAGCCGCTGCGCGCGTCGGAGGGTCGCCTCGATCTCGCGGCGCTCCGCCCAGACGTGCTGGCGCTCCAGGGCCGCGCCGAAGCTCTCGGCGACGACGTGCAGAAGCCCGCGCGAGTGCCGCATCCAGGGCGGCAGGACGCTGACGGTGCGCTCAAAACACAACACGCCGACGATGCGTCCCCCGCGCCGCAGCCGCGCGCATGTGAGCGTGGCGACCCCACGCTCCGCCAGGGGGCGAACCAGGGCCGGAGGGCCGATCGCGTCCGCCGTCTCGACGAAGATGTAGTCTTCCGCCGCCGCGATGATGTCGGGCACCAGGGCGCGTTGCGCGAGCGGCCACCCACGGGGCTCCGGCAGCCCCGATCGATTCCACAAATGCACCGTGTCGGAGCCATCGAGCATCAGGATGTAGCAATGGTCGGTGCAGGCCCCCGTGCCCACCATCGCCATGACGTCGACGATGCGCGCTGCGATCTCGTCGGGCTGGCTCGCTGAGAAGTGGTTGGCGGCCTGGGCCGCGACCGATTGGAAGGCAATCGTCCGGCGCAGGATGAAGGTCCCCGCCCGCATCAGCAGCCCGACCCGAACCACCAGGGCCACAAGGGCCAGCGCGGCCGCGTAGAGTGCGAGGCGGAATCCGTCCGCGCGGGCCTGCCGCTGGTCCCGAAGGGCGCGGCGGGCCTCCAGCAGGGCTTGGCGCGCCGCCTCGCTCGATGCGTCCGGCAGCGAGCGGGTGACGGTGTCGACCTGCGGCAGCAGCTCCAGGAGCTGGCGCCCGTGCAGGACGATGGCGGCGATATCGGCGCCCCGGTTCGAGGGCGCGCCCGCCGCCAGGGCATCGAGCCGGGCGCGGATGTCGTCCAGGTGCTTGGGGCTCGCGTCCCGGGCGAGTTCCGAGACCCGGATCTGCAGAGCGGCGATCGCGCGGGCGAGGTTGGGATCGATATCGGGTTCGGACAGGCGGTCGCTGAGGGAGTCGAAATAGGCGATCGAGTTCTGGACGAGGGCATTGCCGGTCTTGAAGCGCTCGACCATCTGCGCCTCCCGGGCGATCGCCTCGGTCAGGGTGCGCATTGCGCGGTCGTCCGGGCCGCTGGCCGCCTGCAACCCGGTCCGCGCCGCCTGTATCTCCCGGAGATGGGCGACGATCGGATCGTAGTTGCGCAGGAGCCCGGTCCGCGCCCGGAGCACGTCGTGCTGCATCCGGGATTCGGCGAGGGCGATGGCGTCGACGGTGCGGTGGGTTTGCGCGTAGGCGGCATCCATCTCGCCCTTGCCGTTGATCATCAGCCACGTGAGCAGCGCGGCCAGCAGCGCGCCGAGGATGGCGGCCTGTACGGTCAACCTCATGGCTGCGGCGCGGCAGCGGGCGCCGTCAGGGGCCGGCCCTCGTAGGAGCCGGTCAGGGTCCCGAGGAACGCTACGATCGAGGCGGCCTGCGCGGGCGTCAGCTCCCGTCCGAGCTGCGCCTGGGCCATGAGTCTCACCGCCTCGGGGAGCGTGGCGACGCCGCCGTCGTCGAAATAGGGCGCCGTGACCGCGACGTTGCGCAGGCTCGGCACCCGCAGCACCTCGGCGGTCTTGTTGGGGATCGTGACGAAGATCCCGACCTTCTCGAACAGGTTGCCACCGACGTTGATGCCCTGGTGGCAGGCCGCGCAGCCGATGCCCTGGAACAGCGCGTAGCCGGCCCGCTCGGCCTCGGTCAGCGCGTGGGTGTCGCCGCGCAGCCACCGGTCGAAGCGGCTGTCCGGGGTGAGCAGGCTGCGCTCGAAGCTGTTGATCGCGTCGATGACCGCCGCCCGGTCGGCCTCCCGCCCGTAGGCCGCCTGGAACGGGCCGGCGAGCGCCGGATCGCCCCGGACGACCGCGAGGATGCGGAGCCAGGATCCGCCCAGGAATTCCGGCTGCGTCAGGGCGATCTCGGCCTGGTCCGGCAGACTGGGAATGTCGCCCGCCCAGCCCAGGCGAAAGCTCAGCGCCGCGTTGAAGGCGGTGGGCGTATTGCGTGGCACCGGTGTGCCGTCGGCGGTGAGATTCCGGGCGACCGCGCTGGCGCCATTCGTGCGGATGTCGTGGCAGGTGATGCAGGCCCGGTCGCCCCCGCGCGACAGCCGCGTGTCGGAAAACAGCATCCGGCCGAGGGCGACCCGGTCCGGATCCGCACCGAGGCTGCTCGGGACCGGCGTGATGACGTCCTGGGCGTCCACGGCTTCGGTTGGCAGGGGAGGGCGGCCCGGCGGCCCTTCCCCGGCGGCCGGCGGCAGGACGGCCAGGGCGCTGCCGATCAGGGCGGCCGCGAGGGCTGCCCAGCGGAACCGGTCTAAGGGGACCGGTAACACGCGCGGCGGCGCCACGGTCACAGCTTCTCGACGGGCACGGCGAAGACGTAGCCGATACCGCGCTCGGTCACGATCAGACGCGGCGCGCTCGGATCCGCCTCCAGCTTCCGGCGCAGCCGCAGGATCTGGACGTCGATGCTGCGGTCGAACACGTCCTCGTGGACGCGCGTGGCCTGCAGGAGCTGCTCGCGGCTCAGCGGGCGCTGGGGGGCATCGAGGAAGGCGACCAGCAGCGCGTACTCGCCCTTGCTGAGGGCGACGTCCGCGCCGGCGGGGTCGGTCAGGCGTCGGCGGCGCCGGTCGAGCACCCAGCCGTCGAAGCCGCTGCGATGAGAGTCCTGAACCCGCGCCGGAGCCGGCGTGACTTCGGCCCGCCGCAGGATGACCCGGACCCGCGCCAGCAGTTCGCGCAGGCCGTAGGGTTTGACGATGTAGTCGTCCGCACCGAGTTCCAGTCCGATCACCCGGTCGATCTCGTCCCGACGATGGCCGGTGGTGATGATCACCGGGAGGTCGCTTTTGGCGCGCAGGTCGCGCAACAGGTCGAGGCCGTTCTCCGACCCCAGGCGCAGGTCCAGCACCACGAGGTCGAACGCGTCCTCCGCGAGCCGTTGCTCCGCCTCCCGCCGGTCGGTCGCCGGAGTGACGTCGACATCGTGGTCGGCGAAATGGTCCGACACGATGCGTTGCATGCCCGCATCGTCCTCGATCAGCAGGATGCGCGTCGTACCGGCCCGCGCGCCTCGACTCTGGCCCCGGCCCAGACTGGGTTCGAACATCGCCAACTCCATCATGCGGCCGCTGGCCGCGATGGCACGATCTCGACGCGCCGATTCAGGAAGGGGGGCGTGCTCGAAGCGGGGAGATCATTCCCCGGCAGACCCGCGCGTCCGTCGTCGGCTCGCCCCGGTTGCCTATCAGGGCGTGTCCGGACGTCGGGCCTTGCACGGCTGGATTGGTATCATGCCCCCCAAAGGATTGCGCCCTCCACATTGTGCGGGGCGGCACGGCGTGAGCATTCGCGCAAGACATGGCTTCAACCCGCAAGCTCAATAGAGTCGTATTACCATTGTAACAGAAAGTCATACAGGTCGAAATAGCAGCGTAATTAGAGCGCCTCACAGTCATACTGCTCAATGCGAGAGGTAAGCATGACAGGCCCCCCAATTGCAGAGCGACGAACCCTCCGCCGCAGACGGTTTCGACTGTCCAGATCTGAGCGCTGCGTGTCTCCCCATGAACCTGCCGGGACGCCCGCTCGACGGCGACCACGGACGGATCCGGCTTCGTCCCCAGCATGCCGACCAGCCCGCACCGGTCTCGTCTGCCGATGGCTTGAGGTTTTGGTGGTCAGCTTCGCTTACGGCGGCTGTCTCCACAATATCCACCCGGATTACATCAATTTTCTGCACGACGTGAACAGAAAGGTTCCGCTTTAGGGCCGTGCCCGATGGCAACGTGCACAGTACACGACAGTGACGCCACCGCCGCCGAATTGGACACGGGTCCCCTCTCCCGTGCGGGAGAGGGGGCAGGTCGCGCTTGCCAACCCTGTCGACAGACGACTGTCGTGTACTGGGCGCGCTGCAATCGCGCACAACTTGAAGCCGTTGTTTCACCGCCCTCTCTCGCGCCGAACCAGCGCCCGCTTCGGCGGAGGGCGCTCTCGATCGAGCGCCGATCGCCATTCATCCGGCTCACGCTTCGCCTGAGCCGGCACGCTGCTGTCGTTCCGCGCTCCGGGTCCACGACCGCACGCCGGTAAAGCCCCCCTCACACCTGAATACTGCGCTCTCGCGCGATCAGACTGGGAAAAACACCATGTCGCTCGACGTCCTGTGCATCTCGTGGGGAACCACGGGCAATCTCAGCCCGATGCTCACGGCAGCCCGGCAATTGCACCGGGCCGGTCACCGCCCGCGCATCATGGCCGATCCGGCCATGAGCGCCGAGGTCGAGGCGGCGGGCTTCCCGTTCATCGGGTGGCGCCGGGCCCCGACCGGACAGAAAGCCGATCCGGTCGATTTCTCGGATCTGGCCGACTGGCTGCGCCAAGCGATGTTCGCCCCGGCCGGCGTCTACGCCGCCGACACGCTCGACGAGATCCGTCGCCTTCCGACCGACGCGGTCCTCAGCATCGATCTGCTGGTCGGCTGCGCCCTGGCCGCCGAGGCGGCCGGCATCCCGCACGCCGTCCTGTCGCCGCATATCAGCATTCGCCCGCTCCCCGGCATGCCCCCCGCCGCGAGCGGTCTGACGCCGCCGCGGACCGAGGCGGAGCGGGCTGCGGTCGACGCGGCGACCGACGCGATCGTCTTGGCGATGGAGCGCAGCCGGCCGGCGCTCAACGCCGCACGGCGCGCTTTCGGGCTTCCGCCGGTCGCCAGCGCCTTCGCGCATTACGATCGGGCCGAGCGGGTCCTGTTGGCGGTCAGCCAAGCCTTCGACTTCGACGGGGCGATGCTCCCCGCCAATTACCGCTACATCGGCCCGCTGCTCGACGAGCCGGTCTGGTCGCGGGGCGCCCGGACCCTGTGGTCCGGGGCGGGCCGGCCGCGCATCCTCGTCGCCGGCAGCACCGGTGCCCAGAACCAGACCGACCTCCTCCGGCGGATCGTTTGCGCCGTCGGGACACTCGAGGCCGAGACCATCGTGACCACCGGCCCGAACGTCGAGGTCGGGGACCTAGACGCCCCCGATACCATCCGCGTCGTGGCGACCGCCTCCCATGACGCCCTCATGACCGAGGCCGACCTGGTGATCTGCCAGGGCGGCCACGGGACCATCAGCCGCGCGCTGCTGCACGGCGTGCCGCTGCTGGTGATCCCGCTCGCCCGGGACCAAACCGACAACGCCGCCCGGATCGCGCTGCGCGGCGCCGGCCTGCGCCTGCCCGCGACGGCGAGCGCGGACGCGATCGCGGCGGCGGTCCGCCGGCTCCTGGTGGAACCGGGCTTCCGCACGGCCGCCGGGACCCTCGGTGCCGCCGTTCAGGCCGATCTCAACGCGGGCGGGCTCGTCCGCGAGATCGCCGCCATGGTCGCCGCGCACCGGGATGCCGCATCCCGAGGCGGAGGCCGGCTCTGGGCGTGAGGGGGACCGCCATGCCGGCGCGGCCCCGCATCCACCCCGAGTCACGGGCCTTCTCGGCGCTGCTCGGGCTGCTCGCAGCGCTCCCGACCTTCGGGATCGACATGATCCTGCCGAGCCTGTCGGAGACGGCGGCCGCACTGCACGTCCCGACCGCCGCAATTGGCGCGGCCATGGCCGTCTACCTGCTCGGGCTCGGTGCCGCGCTCCTGGTCTACGGGCCGGTCTCGGATCGGCTCGGGCGCCGGCCCGCGATCGTCTGCGGCTGCCTCCTCCTGATCGGGGGCAGCCTCGGCTGCGCCGCGTCACGGACGCTGCCACAGATCCTGCTGTCCCGCGCCGTCCAGGGGATCGGTGCGGCCGGTCCCGGCATGGCGGTCTTCGCGATGGTGCGCGACCTGTTCGCCGGCGAGGCGGCGCGTGCCCGGATGTCGTTCGTCGTCCTGATCGTCAACGTCGTGCCGATGGTGGCCCCGACGCTGGGGGCCGGCCTGATGGATGTCGGCGGCTGGCGCCTGATCCACGCCGCGCCGCTCGCAGCGGCCCTCACGATCCTGGCGGCGATGCCATGGGTGGCAGAAACCCTGCCCTGTGCCCCCGGCCCCGCTCCGTCCGGAATTCTGCGCGCCTATCGAAAAATCCTGGCGAACCGGGGCTTCCTCGGCCACGCCCTGTGCAACGCCGAGGCGGCGGGTGCGGTCTTCGCCTACATCACAGGCTCCGCGCTGGTGTTCGTCGGCGCCCTTGGGTTCAGCCCGTCGGCCTACGGGCTCCTCTTCGGGTCGAGTTCCCTGTTGGTGATGGCCGGCGCCGCCCTGAACGGCCGCCTCGCCGCCCGGGGCATCAATTCCCACCGGGTGATCGGCGCTGGGCTCGCCGGGGCGACACTCCTGGCGGCGATGCTCCTCGTCGATGCACTGGTCTTCACGCCCTCAGAGGTGCCGGTGATCGCCGCGATGGCCGGCATGGGTCTCGCCTTCGGCCTCGTCTCGCCGAACGCCATCCACGGCGCGACGGAGGCGGCCCCCGAGGCCGCCGGCACCGCCGGCGCCATCGTGTTCTGCCTGCAGATGATCGGGGCGGCCATCGCCAGCGATCTCGTCGCCCGGCTCTTCGACGGGCGCTCCGCCCTGTCGATGGCCGCCGTGATGCTCGGCGGCTGCCTCGCGGCGATCGCGGCCTTCGCCGGCCTCGCGCGCCCGGCCGCCCGTCCGTCCTCGTCCCGCTCTCCCTCCCAGCGACACGGAGAACCCGTATGATCTTCGACCCACCCCCGTGGCCGCCCGTCCACCTGACCCGCGACGGCACCCGGCTCGCCCATATCGAGGCTGGCCCCACCAGGCCCCAGGGGCACCCGCTCCTCCTGATCAACGGCTGGACCGGCGATCACGGCATCTTCACCCCGCAGATCGCGCATTTCGCGCGGATGCGCCGCGTGGTGGCGGTCAACCTGCGCGGCCACGGCGCCAGCGACGCGCCCGAGGGGGACTACACGATGGAGGGCTTCGCCGACGACATCGCGTGGCAGTGCCGGACCCTGGACCTGGCCAAGCCGGTCGTCATCGGTCACAGCCTCGGCGGCGCCGTGGCCCTGGAGCTGTGCGGCCGCCATCCCGACCTCGCCACCGGCCTCGTGATGATCGACACGATCGTCCTGCCGTCGCCCGACGGGGCGGGCAGCGCCGAGATCGAAGGTCTGCTGGCGGGCGTGGGCGGCCCGGACTACCGGCGTGTCGTGCGCGACATGGCCTGGGCGATCGGGTGCGATTACGACCATCCGGCACGGCGGCAGGCGCTCTTCGACACGTTCATCCGCGGCCCGGCCGAGCGGACGCCGCAGCACGTGGCCTGCGCGGCGCTGCGGAGCATCGCGCTGCACCACGATCCCGTCCCGGCCGCGCGCGCCTGCCGGATCCCCATGGCGTACATCTCGGCGGACGTACCCCTGGTCGAGGCGGCGCGGAATCTCGACCGGCTGCGCGAGCTCTGCCCGCAACTCGTCACCGCCAAGACGCTGCTCGCGGGACATTTCAACACGCTCGAGGTGGCCGATCAGGTCGACGCGATGATCGAGCGGTTCCTGGCCGTGGGCCTGAAGGCCGGGGCCGAATAAGCGGCCACGCCGTCCCGCGGCGTGATGCGTGTGTCCGGGGCGGCCTCCAGGACGGGGGCCGCCCGGCACCGCGAGGCTGTGTCACGATGCGAGCCGCGTTCCCGGCCGGTCCCCAAGGAGGCGCCGCGCCGACGCGATGACCTGGAGGGTCTGGGGGCTCAGCTCCTCCTGGTGCGCCCGCCGTGCGTAGTGCCGCAGGCGCGTGGCGAGGTCCGTCGCGCCGGAGATCCCGTGATCGAGGCCCGTGATCACGGATTCGGTGATCGTGCGCCGCAGCAACGTCTCGAAGATGTCGTGGTCCGCCTGCTCTGTCCGCATGAGGATCTCTCCCGTGAAGCGGAGTCGTTTTCGATCGGACAGGTTACGGCGCGATTTCAGGACATTCGACGCGCGAATGCGCTGCGCGCCCGACGTGTCGTTGCGCACGCATCGGACGCCCCGGCGGGCCGCATGTTATAATGGTAACCATCGGCGCCACGTCCGACATGATCGTGTAGCCCCCGCCTTCGAGGCTCCTCGCGCACAGCAGCAGCGAGGCTATGGCGATGGATGGACCCGAAGATCGGACGCGGCAGGCCGGTTCGCTCGAGCCGCCCGGACACATCCCGACGCTGACGGTGGCCGAACTGGAGGCCGATCCGCACGGGGTGTTCCGGACCTGGCGGCCCCGGCTGCCGGTGGTCGGCCACGAGGTCGCGGGCTTCGTCGTCCTCCGGGCGGGGGACGTCGATCGGCTGATGCGCGATCCGCGCATGCAGGCGACCGAGACGCTCTACCCCGAGACGCGCGGGATACCGGAGGGCAGGCTCTTCGACATCTTCGCGCACGGGATGCTCACCGCCAACGGTGCGGCCCATCGGCGGCGCCGCTCGCCCTTCACCCGGACCTTCGGGGCCCGGATGATCGAAGGCCTGCGCCCGCGGATCCGCGCGGCCGCGGAGAGCCTCGTCCGGGACTGGCTGCGGGACGGGGAGGTGGATCTCGTGGCGCGTTACGCCGCGCTGATCCCGGCCCAGACCATCGCCGACATCCTCGGTCTGCCGCATGCGGACATCCCCCGCTTCACGCAACTCGCCTACGAAGTTTCCCGGGTGCTGAGCTTCACCTTAGGACCGGACGACATCCCGAACCTCGAAGCGGCGGCGGTCGCGCTCCGGGATTACGTGCGCGCGATCCTCGAGGCGCGCCGGTCGGCACCGCAGGACGATTTCCTGTCGCGCTTCCTCGCGGAGGCCGAGGCGGCGGGCGATCTCACCCCCGAGGAGGTGACCGTCCAAATCGTTCAGATGATCATCGGCGGCACCGACACGACCCGGGTCGCCGGCGCCATGCAGGCGGCGCTGCTGCTGCAGCATCCGGACCAATGGGCGGCGGTGACCCGCGATCCGGGTCTGATCCCGGCCGCCGTGGCGGAATCCCTCCGCTACGAGCCGAGCGTCGGCTCCGCGGGGCGGGTCGCCCGGGAGGCGATCGACCTCGACGGAACCGTCGTGCCTGCCGGAAGCCTGATCATGCTCTCGACGCTGTCGGCGCTGCGGGACGCGGCGGCCTTCAAGGACCCGGACACGTTCGACATCCGCCGGACCGACCTCCCGCGCCTGCATCCGATCTTCGGCGGCGGCGCACACCGGTGCATCGGCGAGGCCCTGGCCCGGATCGAGCTGGAGGAAGGGCTGGCCGCCCTGATGCGCCTCGCGCCAAACCTGCGCCTGACGGGCGCGATGCCGGTCCTCCACGGCCACAGCGGCATCCGGCGCATCGGTCCGCTGCAGGTTGCCGCCTGATCGGGCGCTGGATCAACCCAGTGCTCTGACGCATTCACTTCGTTCATGCGAGTGAGCACTAGCTCTTCGATTTTGCATCAATTTTCCAGCCTCGGCTGACGCCTCCGTCTGGATCGATGCACTAGGGAGCCGCCGTGAACGGGCCGCCGTTCCACGGAGCGCCCGACGGCACCCGGCCCGCTGGGCCGGGTGACCCTCGAAGATGTGCAGGTTGCCTTCGACCGGAAATCGGATTTCCGGCCGACGCCACGAGCAATCGGACCAGTCATCGACATGTCGGCTGTCATAGATTTCCGGTTTTCCGAAATCACGGCGCAATTCCTGAAATTCAACACTGAAGCTCCAAGCACCGGAGCAGACGATCATGATTTCAAGGCTGACAAGAACTCTTGCAGGCGCGGCGGCGGGAGCCCTTCTCTTGATCCTCGCGGTCCCGAACGCCGTGCGGTCGCAACCGGTCCCGCGCTTCGCACAGCCCGACGTGCCGAACCCCACCGCACGGTCGCTCCCGCCCCCGTACCGGACGATCCGGGACCTCCGCTCGCCCACGGTCGAGCGCGAGCACCTCCGGGCGCAACGCATCATCAACCGCATCTGCTCGGGCTGCTGATGTCGGCGATACGCCTCCCCGACGTCAGCGCCGCGGGGGCGGACCCGGCGTCCTGGCTCGGCCGGCCGCACCGTGCGGCCGAGCTGGCCCAGGCTGTCCGCCGCCGCGCAGCCGCAGCCTGTGGCAACGCGGTCCTCGCTGCGGCGCCGGCGCCGTTGCTGATGGGATTCGCAACCGCGACCGGGTCGGAACCCATCACCCTCAGCCTCGCCGGGCTCGCCCTCACGTCGCTCGCGCTACAGGTGCGACACCTGCGCTCCGCAGCGCGGATCGTGACCCGACACCGGGACAACCTCGCGCGACTGGCGGCGCCGGCGGTCGCCCGGTTGGTGGCCGAAACCGACGCCGTCACCCTGCGCGCCGGCTGGGAGCAGGAGGCGACGGTGCTGTTCGCCGACATCCGCGACTTCACCGGACTTTGTGAAACGCTACCGCCGGGCGAAGTCGCGGCGTTCCTCGCCGAATTCCGCCGACGCGCTGCGCGGGCGATCGAGGCGGCGGGCGGCCTCGTCGACAAATTCGTCGGCGACGAGGTCATGGCCGTCTTCGGCGTGCCGCGCGCGGCCCCCGACGATACGGATCGCGCCGTCGTGGCGGCCCGCTCCCTGGCCGCCACGATGCTGGCCTGGAGTCGAGAGCGGGTGCGGACGGGTCTGCCGCCGGTCCGCATCGGGGTCGGCCTTCACCGCGGCCCGGTTTTCGTCGGCACAATCGGGGCGGAGCGCGTCGAGTTCACCGCGGTGGGCGATACCGTCAACGTGGCCCGCCGCCTGGAGCAGATGACCCGCACGACGGACTGCGACTGCATCGCCTCGGAAGCCGTGGTGCGGTCTGCGACGTCGAGCGAGGCGCGGATCGTCGCCGTTCAGCCCGTGCGCGGCGCGCGTGTCGTCCTGCGCCTGTTCGCCATCGCGTTGGCCCCGTAGCGGCCGGGCGCACTCTCAACGGGACCGGGATTCATCCGCATGATGGCCGAACAGGTTCGTCGAGGCCGGGTCCGGAAGCGCCGTCTGGTCGCCTTCCTCGGGTCGGCCGTTCTTCTGGCCGGATTGGCCGGCGCGGCCAGCGTCGGTCCGCGTCTCCTCAGGCCGAACGCCGACGCGTCCGTCACGTCGATCGAGACGCAACCGGACTATCATGATCCTGCGCTGCTGGCGCGGGCCTGGACCCTACCGGTGGCGGCGGCGTACCGGAGACGGCCTTACGAATACCAGAGCAATCCAAGCTTCTGCGGTCCGGCCACGGTGGCGAATCTTCTGCACTCCCTTGGCGTCGACTTTTCGCAAGCCGACGTGCTGCGGGGGACGGCGTTCCAGCCCTGGTTCGGCGTGCTTGTGAACGGGCTCACACTGGACGAACTGGCCGACCTGATCCGAAGGCGGCTCGACCACCCGGTCGATGTCGTGCGCGATCTTACGTTGCCGGCGTTCCGCGATCGGATGAAAAGCGGCAACGACCCCGATACGCGGCTGATCGTCAACTTCCATCGCGGCCCCCTCTTCGGCCGCGGCGCCGGACATTTCTCGCCGATCCTCGGATATCTGCCGGACGCGGACCTCGTCTTCGTCGGCGACGTCAACGGCGACGACCGGCCGTTCCTGGTCGGCACCGAGCGCCTATGGCGCGCCGTCGCGACGCGGGACAGCACCTCGGGCAAGACGCGCGGGTTGCTGATCGTCGAGACGACCCGCCATTGAGGCCGAGATGCACCGGCCGAGGGCTGGCGTCGAAATCGTCGCTGCGCACGTGCGGGAGGATGATCGACGGGGACTGCCGACGGATGCCGCCTTCTCGCGCTTCCGGTCAGCATCCAGGGAAACGGGGCGGCCCGTTGCCGCCCGGGCAATCGTAGCATCATCGGTTCGTGGGGCAGGCCACGCGCCGGGATGCCGGGTCCCGAACGGGCCGCGGTCTGGCTCTGGCGGGCTCACGGTCCTTCGCGGGTCGCCTCGGCGTGGCCGACGCGCCTCCGTCAGGCCGGGAGACGAGGGCTTGCGCTGCCGGGACTCTTGGGGGCGGATCAGGCCGCGTTGGATCCGGCGACGAGGCGGTCCAGCGTTCCAAAAATCACCGCCGGCGTATCGATCGCCGCCATATCCGCCGCGATCGCCCGCGCGCGCTCGGCGAAGGCCGGCTCGGCCAAAACCCGATCGACCGCCGCACGCAGCTCTCGGGCTTCCGGCCGCTGCGACGGGATCTCGATGCCGACGCCCGACCACGCCACCCGAGCGCCGACCTCGGCCTTGTCCTCGGTGCGCCCGGCCGCCACGATCGGGACACCGGCTTGAAGCGCCAGCTGCACGGTCCCGTAACCGCCATTGGTGACCAGCACGTCGACCTTCGGCAGGAGCACCGCGAAATCGAGGAACTCCGCGAGACGAGCGTTCTTCGGGATCGGTCCGCGCACGTTCCCGATCGGTCGGAAGCCGGTGGTGACGAGCACCAGCAGGTCGTCGCGCGTGCCGAGCGCCGACAGGGTCGGCTCGATCAGTTCGCCGGGATCGGCGTTGGCGACTGTCCCCTGGGTCACGAGTACGACCGGCTTGGACCCGTCGAGTTCGCCCCACCAGTCCGGCAAGGCAGCGTCCGGCTGCGGGGGAGGGGGCAGTGCGCCGACGAACCGGACGTGGTCGGGCAGGACCCCGAAATCGTACTCGAACGCCGGTACGGTCGTCTGAAGGAAGGCGTCGGCCATGAGATGGCGCGAATGCAGCACCGAGCACGGCAACGGCGGCAGGCCCATCCCGGCGAGCTTGGCATCCGCGTACGCGCGGACCGGCGCGCCGAAGACACGTTCGGCTTCGATCGCGATGGCCGCGTATGCCGCACGCGCGGCCTCGTCGCGTGCCGGCGGCAACCCGATCATGGCCGGAGCCCCGTCCGGCCTGTCGGCCACCATGATCGTAATGCTGCAGGCGACGATCGGTGGCCGGGACGTCCCCTCGTCCAGGAACAGGGCCGTCGCGCCGAAGAACAGATCGTCCACGACGATGATGTCGGGACGTTCGGACGCGATGATCCTGCGCAGCGTCTCGGCCTGCGGCGGCATCGGGTCGAGGAAGATCCGCTCGAAATTGTAGCGGAGCTGCTCCGGGCCCGGGGGGAGACTTGCGCGTTCGGGCAACACGTCCTCGATCCGCGTGAAGTCGATGTCGGCGCCGGCGGCGAGGGGCAGGAAGCGGGCGCCGGACTTTTCGACGGACGGGCGGAGATACCCCGCCGTGGCCACCAGCGCCTCGTCTCCGCGCGCCAAGGCCATGCGTGCGATGGCCAGCAGCGGATTCAAGTGGCCGGCAGCCGGCGTGGCGGCAAAGAGGATTTTCATGGAGGACCCGTGACGGCGACAAAGCAGGTTCTGTTCGGCCGCGCTTCACGGTTCCGTGCCCGGCGGTGAACGACGATCTCTGCTCCTGCCGGGGGGTCTGCGCTCAGCGTATGACCGCAGCGTTTCGCCGATCGGCGATACGGTTACAGGCGTAATGGTGGACGACCGCGCCTGCGCCGCTGCCTTGCCGTGGCTCAGGTGCCCGTCCCAGGACTCGTCCGCCTTCCGATCTCGCGGGACCACACGTCGTGATCGCAGGATGTCGAGGGCGGGCCGGTCGCTTTTCGGCGTTCCTGCTCCGAAGCGGACAGGTCACTCTCGGTCAGACTCGGCCATTCCGAGACCAACGTGCGTGTCTCACATCGCTGGATCCGGACGGGCAGCCTTCGCGCGCGAGCCGACAGAGGCAGACATCGCCGTCGCACCCGCTCTCGAGTCAGAGCAGGCCCGTGGTCGGTTCGTGAGCGTTCGATGAAACGTGGGGTGACTATGAAGAATTGAGCGGGCGATCGTCTGCGACATGGATGATAACGGCTGGCAAACTTCAACCTGCCGCACCGGTTTAGTGCAGGTCCATCTCTGAGCATTGAACAGAGCCGTCTGATCTGGTTGCGGGTGATGAGGCTTGCGGCGAGGCTGGTGAAGGCTTTGTAGAGGCCGGCACATTGTTTGTGGCGGACGGGCAGGGGGCGGAAGCAGTTGAACCACGCCGGGGGGCGCTCGACGACCCAGCGGTGATGCTGGAGCCGCTCGCTGCTCCTGATGCTTTTGCGGACGAAGCCGAAGCACGGGGCTTGAAACCGCGGCACTCCGTTACATCACGTGGTAAGCGACCTGATGCCCCGGGCCGATCGGGCGCAACTGCGGAGTTTCCGTTCGGCATCGCCAGGGGGCAGCGTGCCTGGAAATGACACCCGGTGCGCGGGGCTGAGGGACAGGGCGGATCCCATGTGGCGCCGGCCCGGGATGGTGAAACCGCGTCGCTCCGCCGGTGCCCGCGGGATGGGAGGGGGCGAACAGCAGGCGCGTGTAGGGATGCGCGGACGAGCGCCAGAACGCGTGGCGCTCGACGGTCACGACGATCCGGCCGCCATGCATGACCGATACGAGGTCCGACATGTGCTCGACCACCGACAAATCATGGCCGATGAACAGCGGGGCAGAGCCCCATAGGCGCTAGTGCATCGATCCAGACGGAGGCGTCAGCCGATTCCGGAAAAATTGATGCAAAACCAAAGAACTAGCGCTCATTCGCATGAACGAAGTGAATGCGTCAGAGCCCTACATAGCAATCATCATCGTGGCGCGCGAAGTAGCGATCGTCGATCACCAAGCCAAATCGATCCAGCGGCGGTCCGCTTCTAGCACTGACAGTATCCGACAGTTAGAATCGTGTCTGATCGCGCTGCGGTCGGACACGGTTCTAAGCTCCTGTTGTGACGCAGCCTCTTGCGCCAAACCGGGTATCGACTTCGGCAGAGAGCGCTTCAATGCGTGCCGCCGAGATAGGCCGCTCGCACGGCGGGATCGTTGCGCATCTGCTGCGCCGGGCCCTGGAAGCGGATCCGGCCGTTTTCCAGCACGTAGGCGTGGTCGGCGACGCCCAACGCCGCCATGGCGAACTGCTCGACGAGCAGCATCGTCACCTGCTCGGCCTTGAGCAGCCGGATGATCCGGAAGACCTCCTTCACGAGCTTGGGGGCGAGCCCCATCGAGGGCTCGTCCAGCAGGAGGATCTCGGGCCGCAGCATCAGGGCCCGGCCCATGGCCAGCATCTGCTGCTCGCCACCCGACAGGGTGCCGGCGAGCTGCGTGCGCCGCTCCTTCAGGCGGGGGAACATCTCGAAGGCCCGCTCGCGGTCGGCCGCGACGTCGCCCTTCGGACGCGAGCCGGTCAGGCGCGGGAAGGCGCCGAGCGTCAGGTTGTCCTCGACCGAGAGCGTCGGAAACACCCGCCGGCCTTCCGGCGAATGCGCGAGGCCGAAGCGGGCGACGTCGTGGCTTTCGAGGCCGCCGATCTCGCGCCCGTTCAAGCGAATCGAGCCGGCCCGCGGGCGGATCATGCCCGACAGGGCGCGCATCGTGGTGGTCTTGCCGGCCCCGTTGGAGCCGATCAGCGCCACGACCTGACCCTTGGGCACCGTGAAATCGAGCCCGTGCAGCACCTCGACCTGGCCATAGCCGGCCGAAAGCCCCGTGACCTCAAGCATGGGCCGTCTCCTCGTCGGCGACCGGGCTGCCGAGATAGGCCTCGATCACCTTCGGGTCCGCCTGCACCTCGCGGGCGCTGCCCTCGGCGATCTTGTGGCCGAAATCGAGGACGCTGACGCGGTCGCACAGGCCCATGACCACATCCATGTGGTGCTCGATCAGGATCACCGTGATGCCGGCGTCGCGGATCTTGCGGATGATCGCCGTCAGCTCGGCGATGTCGGGGGCGGTGAGACCGGCGGCGGGCTCGTCGAGCAGCAGCAGCACCGGATCGAGGGCCAACGCCCGCCCGATCTCCAGGAGCCGCTGCTTGCCGTAAGGCAGGTTGCGGGCCTCCACCTGCGCCAGGGCGCTCAAGCCCACGAAGTCGAGGATCGCCATGGCGCGGGCGCGCTGCTCGCGCTCCTCCCGGCGGCGGCGCGGCGTGCCGAGGATCGCGTCGAACAGGGTGCCGCGGAAGCTGTGGTGCAGCCCGACCAGCACGTTCTCCAGCGCGGTCATCTCCCGGAAGAGCTGGACGTTCTGGAAGGTGCGGGCGATGCCGGCGGCGGCGATCTCGGAGGGCGTGCGCCCGTCGAGGCGCTGCGTGCCGTGGCCGCGGGCCAGGGTGACGGTGCCGCTCGTCGGCCGGTAGATGCCGGTGAGCACGTTCATCATCGTGCTCTTGCCGGATCCGTTGGGGCCGATCAGCCCGTGGATCGTGCCCGGCCGCACCGCGAGGTCGACGCCGGCCAGGGCCTTGAGACCGCCGAACTGCATCAGGGCCTGATCGACCGTCAGCAGCGGATCGGCGCCCCGGTCGCCGCTCTGGACGCTGAGCGCCGCGCCCTCGGCGTGGAGGCTCTTGCCCTCGGCGGTGTGGGCGGGGCGCAGCGCCGGGATCTTCTCGCGAAGGAAGCCGACGATTCCGTCCGGCAGGTAATAGACCACGAACAGGATCATCAGCCCGAACACCGACAGGCGATAATCGGTGACGGATTCGAGCAGCAGCGTCGCGGGGAAGAAGGCGAGGCAGAGCCCGACCGGGATCAGCAGGGCGTAGCGGTCCTCCCGGCGGCGCAGGACGGCGAGGACGCCCACCACCAGGGCGGCGAGCGCGATGATCCCCGCCATGATCCGCACCAGCCCGATATCGGCCAGCACGTTCGGCATCATCACGATGATCGCCGAGCCGATCAGCGGCCCCGCCCGCGACTTGCGACCGCCCATGGTGACCGCGAGCAGGAACAGCACGGTGAGTTCGAACCCGTACGAATTGGGCGCCACGTAGCGCTCCGACCACGCGAACAGCGCGCCCGCGAGGCCCGCCAGGGCCGCCGAGATCACGAAGGCGTAGACCTTGTAGCGGTAGACGCTGACGCCCATGCAGTCGCAGGCGATCGGCGAGTCGCGCAGCGCCTCGAAGGCGCGGCCGTAGGGCGAGCGCACCACCCGGTTGACGACCACGATGGTCACCAGCAGCGCGGCGCAGACGAGATAGTAGAATTCGAGCTTGCGCCCGGCCGCGCCCCAGGGCGCCTGGAGGCCCAGCAGCGAGAAATCGAGGACGCGGGCCGGCGGCAGGGTGATGCCGAGCGGGCCGTTGGTCAGCGGCGTCAGTTCGTTGATGAAGATCTGCACGATGGTGCCGAAGGCCAGCGTCACCATGGCGAGGTAGGGGCCCGTCACCCGCAACGCCGGCACCGCGAGCAGCACGCCGAAGGCCGAGGTCACGCCGATCCCGGCCAGGATGCCCCACCACACCCCGAGCTTGAAATGCAGGAACAGCACCGCCGCCGCGTAGGCGCCGACGCCGAACAGGCCGGCATGGCCGAGGCTGACCTGCCCGGTATAGCCGACCACGATGTCGAGCCCGAGGATCAGGATCGCGTAGATGGCGATCACCACCATCAAATGGATGTAATACGAGCTCGTGACCACGTGCGGGAAAGCGGCGAGGCCGACGACCAGCAGCACGGCGCCGAGGACGCCCATGTGGCGGGACAGGCTCGGGGCGGCCGCTTGAGCGGGCGCTTCGGCGGGGGCGAGGGTCTGCGCCATGGCTCAGGCTGCCGTGAGGGTTGCGCGGGCGGTCACGGTCAGACCTTCTTGATGACGGCCTTGCCGAACAGGCCGACCGGGCGGATGGAGAGGACGACGAGGAGCAGGATCAGGCCCGGCACATCCTTGTAGCCGGTCGAGATGTAGAAGCCGGTCAGCGTCTCCGCGACGCCGAGGATCAGGCCGCCGACGATGACGCCGAGGCCGGATTCCAGGCCGCCGATGATCGCCACCGCGAAGGCCTTCAGCGCCAGGACGGAGCCCATCGTGGCGCCGGTCAGCGTCACGGGCGCCACCAGCACGCCTGCGAAGGCGGCCGTCATGGCGCTGATCGAGTACGACAGGGTGATCACCTTCTGGGTGTTGATGCCCATCAGGCCGGCGGCGTCGATATCGTTGGAGGTGGCGACGACCGCCTTGCCCCAGATCGACTTGCGATTGAAGATTTCGACCGCCAGCATCATCAGCAACGCGCCTGCGACGATCAGCAGTTCCATCGGCAGGATGCGCACGCCGCCGACCTGCAGGGCGGTCTCGGGCAGCGGGGAGGGGAACTTCAGGTCGTCCCGGCCCCAGACGTTCTCGGCGACGTTCTTGAAGATGATGCCGAGCGCGATGGTGGCCATGATCCACCCGTACTCGGACTTGATCTTCACGGCCGGGCGCACGCCGAGGCGCTCGACCACCGCCCCGAGGGCGAAGCCGAAGACCAGAACCAGCGGGATCATCAGCCAGTAGCCCAGGAACGGCACCAGGGTCAGGCCGAACAGCGCCCCGAGCGCCAGCGCCTCGCCCTGGCCGAAATTGAGGGTCTTCGAGGTCGCGAAGGTGAGCTGATAGCCGAACGCGATGGCGGCGTAGATCATGCCGACCGCGACGCCGGAGGCGATGAGCTGGAGCAGGATTTCCATGGATCTACTGTCACCGGAGAAGCGTCCGATCGCGCGGGCGGGCGCCGCGCGACGGCTGGGTGTCGTGCGGGCGGCCTCGGGACGCCGCCGGATTCACGGGGAACGGCCGCGCGCGCGATCGCGCGCGGCCGTGAGCGTCCTCAGTTCGAGGATTTTTCCTTGAGGCGGACGACGCCGGCGTTCTTGGCGTCCTCGGCCTTGTCGTAGACGATCTTGCCGTCCTGCACCTTCCCGAACACGACCATGTTGCGCGAGATCGCGTTGTGGTCCTTGGCGGTGAACGGCTTGTCGTAGGTGGTGACCACGCCCTCGACCTTCTCGTTCAGGTTCTCGAGGGCAGCGCGGATCTTCGGACCATCGGTGCCGCCGGCCTGCTTGATCGCCGCCGCGAGGAGGTAGATCGAGTCGTAGGCCTGAGCGCCGGCCACGGGGGTCGGAATCTTCGTGACGCCGTAGGTCTTGTAGTAGTTCTCCAGGAACGCCTTGCGCTTCGGCAGGGTCTGATCCTCGATGAAGGTCTGCGGCATGATCACGCCGTTGCCGTTCGCGCCGGCGATATCGATGAAGCTCTGCATCGAGGCCGGCCAGCTGGTGATCATCGGCACCTTCCAGCCGAGCTTGGCCATGCCGTTGGTGATCTGGGCCAGTTCCGGTCCGATCCCGTAGGCGAGGATCACGTCGGCGCCGGCCTGCTGCGCCTTGAGCAGCTGGGCCGTCATGTCGACGTCCTTGATGTTGAATTTCTCGACCACCACCGGCTTCACGTTCTTGGTGGCGAGGTACTTTTCGATGTCCTCGCGCCCGAGCTGGCCGTAATTGGTCGAGTCGGCGAGGATCGCGATCTTCTTGTGGTTCTGGGCCAGGGCCTCGTCGACCATCAGGCCGGCCTGGAGCACGTCGTAGGCGGAGTTCCGGAAGACGTAGTTCGCCTCGTAATCCGGCTCCTTGAACTGGTTGGTGATGATCGTCCCGGTGGCGACGTTGTTGAAGACCGGGATCTCGGCCTCCTGGTAGAACCGCTGGGCGGCAAGCGCCACGCCGGTGTTGATGAAGCCGACGCTCGCGACGACCTTTTCCTTGTTGATCAACTCCTGCGCGACCTGGGCGCCGACCTCGTTCTTGGCCTCGTCGTCGCGCTCGATGAGCTGGATCGGGCGGCCGAGCACGCCGCCGGCCTTGTTGATCTCGGCGGCGGCGAGCTTGGCGCCATCGCGCATCGAGACGCCCATCGAAGACGAGCCCCCGGTATAAGGGCCGCTCAGCCCGATCTTGATGGGGTCTGCAGCGTGCGCTGGCACCGCCGCGAGCGTGAACAAGAGCACGGCGGCAGCCGTGCGACCTGCGAAGACCATCGTTTCCTCTCCCAACGAGCGTTTGCGCCGTGTGCCCTTCGTCGTGGCACTATGCGATGAGGATCTCTTCGAAACAGGACGAGCCGTCAAGCTGCAAAGGCAATAAGTCTTAGATGATTAATACGGATTGTTCTCGGTTTCCTGTCGCGGGGGCAGCCGGCGACAGAATTTTCGCCGATCCGCGAATGGCGCGGATTAACAATCGAGCACGCACGTGCCGGGCCGTTGTTTCGCGAAAGGTCCGCTGAGCATCGCTATCCGTTTGCACCGCGCTGTGGCTGACGGTCGAGCGAAGTATCCCCGCGGTGGGCGAGGGTGTCCAAGTCCTGAAGGTCCGGTTTGATCGTCCCGTCACGGCCGACGACGGGTTGAACGGAAGCAGGGCTGCCAGCTCGATCGAGCCGGCACCCGCAGGTCGGCTTCGGAGAAGCGCGACGTTGATGCGCACGCCGACCCCTTTCACCCGGGGTTGCTCCAAAACGCAGTGTCTTGTCCTCAGCCTGCGGGCCACCGCCTTCACATCGCCCTCACGAAATGTGACGCCTTAACGTGATGGAGAGCTTACCCTATTCCCTGTTCCTCGACAGAGCGTGATCGCTGCCGGGCGATGTCCCACGAAGTCTTTCGTCCATGGGATGGTCCTCAGCCTCGCTTGGATCGGCCCGAAACAGTCGTTTCGCTTTCGGCCAGCACCGGCCGCCGATGCTGCTCGGCGTGCAGGCTGTGTGTTATGCGGAACTGAGCCAACGCTTGGCTTTCAGGTTCGGGTCAGGCCGTACGCGTCTACTAAATCAAGAAAATAATGACCGTGTACGATGTGGCGCAAGTTATCCACGATGACGACAAGTAAGAGGTTGTCGACGTTTGTACCGATCAGCACCTGATCGAACCGGTCGGCTGCATCGCGATAGACGTCGGTGACGTCGAGAAGCTCCGTGACAGGTCCCAGCGGCAACGCGATCGATTCGGTATACGACCAGACATCGACGACTGCCTCGGCGGTTGCCGTCACGTTCCGCATCGGAGCGGTGAAGCAGGCTGAGAACTCGGTTTGGGACAAAAGGCGGGGCGCCATCATCATAGTCCGCTCGTCAGGTTTGTCGTCGCGCTCACCACGAGCCGCGCGGGGAGCGCGTTGTCCACAGCCTCTACCCTGAGCCGAAGTTGCCGGACCGCCAACGAATGACCGCTTGCGAGACGCGCCGATAACCGGAGGAACAGCCGAGTTGGGTCGATAACAGCCCCTCGCACGGCCAAACGAATCGGGTCTCGACCAAGTGCAAGTCCCGATCGCGACGCGGCGGGTGGGTCCATGACCGCCGAGACGTGCACATCCAAAAACGTTGCCCTATGACCACGTTACGGGCGGTCCCGTTGGCAGTTCCCGGGTGATGTCCTAAGGACCGACGAGTAGAGATTATCGGACACCAGAAGACAGCATGCCATCGACGCCGCCGCGCCTCCCCTTTTCACACGCCGGGCAGGACTTCATCGTCAAGGCGCGTCCGGTCCCGGATGGCATCGAGGTCCGTGGCTTTTGGCATGCTCGATCGAAGGGGCGGACGCGGTTCTTCGTGGTCGTTCCGGCTGAGGCCATTCAGAAGGCTCAGCGGCCTGATTGGGCCGATCCGGTGCAGGCGGCGCTGAAGCTCGTTCGGAAGCAGATTGTCCAGGCGATCGACGAGGGCGAACCACTCGCCGAGGATACTCAGCCTTGAACAGAAAATTCACCCTACCATCACCGGTGGGCCTGCAGGCTTTCGCCGGTCGCGCCGGCGAGTGGGCCGAGTAGGCGCGGTCCAAGAACACCCGCCGAGCCAACGCCTCGACCGGTCTCGCCTCCTACACCTGGTCGGCGGCCCTCCGCATGCGTGGCGTGGGATCAGACGGGCGCACGGTCGACTGGCCGCCCAGAGGCGGCCGCTGATGACGGTGGATCCCCGACGCGCCGTTGCGACCCTGCCCGACATCCTGGCCGGATGGCGCGACCGGGCGCTGATCGTCGCAGGCTTCGCTGCAGCGCTTCGGCGATCCGGGCACGCGGGTCTGGAGATCACTCGCGGGGACGGCCGCGCTTGGATCGAGGAGCGCCCGGACGGCTTGGCGATCCACTTCGACCCGCAGCAAATCGGAGCCATCGGGGGAGGGCGCTGAGATTGGCGCTCGCAATGGCTCAGACATGCAGACCTGCCCGGTGCGCAGTTCCCCCGCCTGGATCACGGCAGCGCGCCTGAAGGGGGGCGGGCGCTCCGGCCGATCGACAGACAGGGACGCATCGGCGTCGAGGGAAAAACGGATCGCGCTGTTGCTCGGATCGTCCAACGCACAGTCGAACCGGCCGCGCTCGCGGACGCGCAGGAGTCCGAAGGGGCGTGGCAGCTGGCAGCGGCTAATGCCGGGCGTTCGCTCCGGTCCGGGCAACACGTCAAGCACAACGGGGCACCGTTGCAGCGGATCGCTCGGCCGACGAGCCTGCCGGCCCCGAGGGGTACAAGCGGTGCGGCTGGTACGCGAAGCGTCACGCTTCGATCTATGCCCGCCCGGAAGTGTTCAAGGCGCTGCGGGAGATAATAGTAATCACCGACTGCAAGCCACACGATCTCGACATCGTGAGCCTGCGGCTTGTGTTGCGCCAGCACGGGCAGGCCTTCGACGCGCTAAACCGTTGAGAGCAGCTACGTAACGACGTGGTTTATGCTTCGTGCCTGGATTTCACGCGGATCATGGACGTGTCGGGCCACCGTAATCCAACATCAGTCCAGTGACGCGAGCGTGAGTTCGCCCTCCCGGGCAGCCCGCTCGCAGGCCGCCGACCTGATCCGGTAGCAAGGCTCACCGGATCGATCGTCTGGCATGAGTCGAACCACCTCGAAAAGACCATCGACGACGCTACTCTTGTTGCCAGCGTAGGTGGTCCCGAGCTGCCGGACATTCTGCCCGATCTTGAACTTGTGAGACATCTTTCGTCCTTCGATAATGACGTTCTGCGGGCCGGGCTGGCCTATCGGCGTGCTTTGGCTTTCCGAGCCGCGAAGCGTGCATCGCGCGCGGCCTTCTGCTCGGCTGCCAGTGCGGCTTGCTGCTCCGCCCTTTCGGCAGCTTGGCGGACGAGTTCCGCCTCGGCGCGCTCACGCGCGGCAAGGGCCTCCGCCTCACGCTCGGCCTCGGCGGCCGTACGCGCCGCCTCGCGCTCGGTGACCCGCACCTCGCGCGCCTCGGACAGGGCCTGCCGCTCGGCCTGCCGGGCCAGCACCGTCGGGTCATCCGCTGCCGGGCGGGCCCGGAACCGGTCAAGCGTCGCCTGTCGCGCTTTTGCTGTCGCATCCAGGCGATCGACGAGCTGGCTTGTTTTGAATTGACCCACGTACAGTCCTTCATCGCGCCGAAGCCGAGACCCGGCGTCAGAAACAGATGAAGCCGCCCCCGGGGGAACGGCTTCGAAACGCGTCAGAGGCCGATGAGCGCGGCTCAGGCGGCCTGAAGGCTGCCGGCCGACTGCTTGCCGCTGCGGCGGTCGGTCTCCATCTCGTAGGAGACCTTCTGGCCCTCGACCAAGTTGTTCATCCCGGCACGCTCGACGGCCGAGATGTGGACGAACACGTCCTTACCGCCATCGTCCGGCTGGATGAAGCCGAAGCCCTTGGTGTCGTTGAACCACTTAACGGTGCCGATGGTCATAGGTATTCCGTATCTATCGAGGCAGGCGAACAGGTCGGGCGCATGCATCGCACGCGCTCGGTCGCTGGTGGTCGAAAATGGGAGCTATGCAGAGCGCTCGCCCTGTTCAGGCGATACGGCCGAATATCTGGCCAAAGATCGATCTGTGACTTGTACGCTAACTGCGACCGATTCACAACTACAAATCTGATCGGGAGAAAATCAGCCTGGAAGATCGCGCCGCTACGTTCATGAGTTGCGCTGTAGCACCTGCTGTCTTCGGGAGGATGTGCGCCGATCCAAAGGGCGCACTGTCACTGTGTAGGACGCGCCGGCTACACGTGAACGGGGAGGACACGGCAACCGGCGCGCTCGCCGGCAGGAGCGTGAGGGCGCTCAA
>NZ_JAKSYH010000194.1 GCF_022829295.1 Methylobacterium sp. J-088 | reverse complement strand
GGCCGAGACGCCGCGTGCCGCGGCTCGACCGCAACAGGCCCCGGGGCTGGCATAACCGCTGGTTTCGTGTATGGATCGCGCTGCCTCGACCCGGGTTACCGGGCGGGGCTTGAACCGCTTTGCGCTGTGACCGTGCTGGACGACATCCCGGCACCGGCCGAACGCCGAGCTTGCGCGCGCCCGGATGGGGCGCCGCATCCGATCAGCACAACCCGAAAGGCATGCGATGTCGATCACGGCAGAGCGCAAGACCGCGCTCATCAAGGAACACCGCAAGGACGCCAAGGACACCGGGTCTCCCGAGGTCCAGGTGGCGATCCTGACCGAGCGGATCGCGAACCTGACCGGCCACTTCAAGACCCACGCCAAGGACAACCATTCCCGGCGCGGCCTTCTGAAGATGGTCTCGCAGCGCCGCTCGCTGCTCGACTACGTCAAGCGCAAGGACGAGGCCCGCTACCGCGCCCTCATCGAGCGTCTCGGCATCCGCCGCTAAGGCGTCTATCGCGCGGTTCCGGGCCCGGCCCGGGGCCGCGTTTCACGATCACGGGCTGCCGGAATGGGTCCGGCCTCCCGACAAGCGGGCCGCTTCGAGGCGTCGGCATCGGGGCAGGATCGCGAGACACTTCCACACGGAGTGTCTCGCCGTCTTGCCCCCGGCGGCGCCGGGCCAACGCCCGCCGCAGGCAAGGAAGAGATCAAGAATGTTCGACGTTCAACGCGAAGAGCTGATGTGGGGCGACCGCAAGCTCGTCCTCGAGACCGGCAAGGTCGCCCGGCAGGCCGACGGCGCCGTGGTCGCCACCTACGGCGAGACCTCGGTGCTCGCCACCGTGGTCGCCACGAAGGAGCCCAAGGCCGGCATCGACTTCATGCCGCTCACCGTGAACTACCAGGAGCGGGCCTACGCGGCCGGCCGCATCCCGGGCGGCTACTTCAAGCGCGAGGGCCGGCCCTCCGAGAAGGAGACCCTTGTCTCCCGCCTGATCGATCGCCCGATCCGTCCGCTCTTCGTCAACGGCTGGCGCAACGACACGCAGGTCGTCGTCACCGTCCTGACCCACGACCTCGAGAACGACCCCGATATCGTCGCCATGGTGGCGGCCTCCGCGGCGCTGACCCTCTCGGGCGTGCCGTTCATGGGCCCGATCGGCGGCGCCCGCGTCGGCTACATCAACGGCGGCTACCGGCTGAACCCGCTGGTCACCGAGACCAAGGAGGAATCCTCCCTCGACCTCGTCGTCGCCGGCACGCAGGACGCGGTGCTGATGGTCGAGTCCGAGGCCAAGGAGCTGTCCGAGGACGTGATGCTCGGCGCCGTGATGTTCGGCCACAAGCATTTCCAGCCGGTGATCGAGGCGATCATCCGCTTGGCCGAGAAGGCCGCCAAGGAGCCGCGCAACTTCCAGGCGCCGGAGAACGGCGAGGTCGAGAAGGCCGTGCTAGAGGTCTGCGAGACCGAACTGCGCGCCGCCTACACCAAGACCGTCAAGCAGGAGCGCTACGCCGCCGTCGACGCCGTGAAGGCGAAGGTGATGGCCGCCCTCTGTCCCGAGGGCGCCGAGAAGTACCCGGCCGAGAAGGTCAAGGCCGCCTTCAAGGAGGCGCAGTCGAAGGTCGTGCGCTGGAACGTGCTCGACACCGGCTCGCGCATCGACGGCCGCGACCTGAAGACGGTCCGCCCGATCGTCTCCGAGGTCGGCGTTCTGCCCCGCGCTCACGGCTCGTCGCTGTTCACCCGCGGCGAGACCCAGGCCCTGGTGGTCGCCACGCTGGGCACCGGTGAGGACGAGCAGTTCATCGACTCGCTCGACGGCACCTACAAGGAGCGCTTCCTGCTCCACTACAACTTCCCTCCCTATAGCGTCGGCGAGACCGGCCGCATGGGCTCCCCGGGCCGTCGCGAGATCGGCCACGGCAAGCTGGCGTGGCGGGCGATCCGCCCGGTCCTGCCGCCGGCTCACGAGTTCCCGTACACGATCCGCGTCGTGTCGGAGATCACCGAGTCGAACGGCTCGTCCTCGATGGCCTCGGTCTGCGGCGGCTCGCTGTCGCTGATGGATGCCGGCGTGCCCCTGCGCCGTCCGGTTGCCGGTATCGCCATGGGCCTCATCCTCGAGGGTGAGCGCTTCGCGGTCCTGTCCGACATCCTGGGCGACGAGGATCACCTCGGCGACATGGACTTCAAGGTGGCCGGCACGGACGAGGGCGTGACCTCGCTCCAGATGGACATCAAGATCGCCGGCATCACCGAGGAGATCATGCGGGTCGCCCTCGACCAGGCGAAGGACGGGCGTGCCCATATCCTCGTCGAGATGGCGAAGGCCCTGACCGCCGCCCGTCCGGAGCTCGGCGAGTACGCGCCGCGCATCGAGACGATGCAGATCCCGACCGACAAGATCCGCGACGTGATCGGCACCGGCGGCAAGGTGATCCGCGAGATCGTCGAGAAGACCGGCGCCAAGATCAACATCGAGGATACCGGCATCGTCAAGATCGCCTCGGCCGACGGCAAGGCGATCAAGGCGGCCTACAACTGGATCCGCTCGATCGTGGCGGAGCCGGAGGTCGGCGTGATCTACGACGGCACGATCGTGAAGTGCATGGAGTTCGGCGCCTTCGTGAACTTCTTCGGCGCCAAGGACGGCCTCGTCCACATCTCGGAGCTCGCCGCGAACCGCGTCGCCAAGGTGACGGATGTCGTCAAGGACGGCGACAAGGTGAAGGTGAAGTTCCTCGGCCAGGACGATCGCGGCAAGATCCGCCTGTCCATGAAGGTGGTCGATCAGGAGACCGGCGAGGACATCACCGAGAAGGTGAAGGCCCAGCGCGACGCCGACCGGCCCGAGCGCGGCGACGAGCCGCGCGAGCCCCGCGAGGGCGGCCGCCATCGCGGCGAGCGCCGCCGCGAGGCCGGCGAGTAAGCATCAGTACACCCGCGCGGGCTCCGGCCGGCGCGGGTTTTTAAGACAGGCGCGGTCCTCCGGGGCCGCGCCTTTTTCTTTGCGGGTTATCGTCCTGGCTCGCGGAAGGGAGCAACCCGTAGCGCAACACCGACCGGTCTCGGCCATCGGAACCGGGTCGCGGCGGGAACGCTGCTCGCTGGTCCGCGTTCGCCCGGCGACCCCACACCAAAGGATTCTTCCATGGCCAACGACATGATGCACGACATCTTCAGCGGGCAGCCGAACCTCTCCACCACGGAGCGCGCCGTCTCGGTGGCCTTGGGCCTCGGCATCGCGGCAGCGGCCGCGCAACCGCGACCGAACAAGCTCCTAAGCCTGCTGGCGCTCGTCGTGGGCGTCGGACTGGCGGTACGTGGCGCGACCGGCCACTGCGCCGTGAAGGCCGCCTCCGAGCATCTCTGAGCGCACGGGACACGGTCCTACAAAAAAGGGGCGCCCCGCGGGGCGCCCCTCGTCGTTTCCGGGTGTGCCGGAGAGATCAGTAGGTCGTGGTGCGGCGGCTCGCGATGAAGCCGTAGATGAACAGCACCACCACGGCGCCCACGACAGCACCGATGAAGCCCGCCCCCTGGTTCGGCCCGTACCAGCCGATGGCCTGGCCCAGGAAGGTCGCCACGAAGGCACCGACGATGCCGAGGATCGTGGTCAGGATGAAGCCTGACGGCTCGTTCGGTCCCGGCATGAGGAACTTGGCGATGACGCCGGCGAGAAACCCGATGATGACGGTCCAGAGGATACCCATAACAAACCCCAGTGCTTGATTGTCGATGCCGGCAGAACGCTTCGGGCCCCGCGACGGTTGCCCGCACCCTGCGACAGGATCACAAATTTCCGCTGCGACCCGCGTTGTGCGGACGCAACGCCCTTTACGGCCGGCCCGCCACGACGGCAGATAAGCCCGTTCTGGGAGGTTGGAGACGGGTATGGACATTCAGCGGATCGAGCCGGGCAAGCGCATGGCGCAGGCCGTCACCTTCGGCGACATGGTCTACCTCGCCGGGCAGGTCGCCGCCGACACGGTCGGGACCGGGGTGACGATCCAGACCCAGCAGATCCTGTCCGAGATCGACCGGCTGCTGGCGACCGCGGGCAGCGACAAGGAGCGCATCCTCTCGGCCACAATCTATCTCGCCGATATCGCGACCTTCGCGGAGATGAACGCCGCCTGGGATGCCTGGGTGTCACCTGAGAATCCGCCGGCCCGCGCCACCGTCGAGGCCAAGCTCGCCGCCCCCGAATATCTCGTCGAGATCGTAGTCGTGGCAGCGAGAAGCCGGTGAGCTTTCCCCGCCGCTCCATCCTGGTGGCCGCCTCCCTCGCCGTCCTGGCGGCGCTGGGCTCGGCCGCGATGCCCCGGGCCGCGGAGGAGCGGGTCCTCAACATCTACAACTGGTCGGACTACATCGACCCGCAGGTGCTCGAAACCTTCACCCGGGAGACCGGGATCAAGGTCGTGTACGACACCTACGACAACAACGAGATCCTGGAGACCAAGCTGCTGGCCGGCCGGTCCGGCTACGACATCGTCGTGCCGTCCGGTCCCTACCTGCAGCGGCTGATCCGGGCCGGCGCCTTCCTGCCGCTCGACAAGTCCAAGCTGAAGAATCTCGGTACTCTCTGGCCGGAGGTCACCAGCCGGCTCGCGGCCTACGATCCCGGCAACACCTACGCCGTCGACTACATGTGGGGCACCACCGGAATCGGCTACAACGTCGCCGCCGTGCGCGAGCGCCTGGGCGCTAACGCCACGGTGAATTCCTGGAATCTCGTCCTCAACCCCGCCTCGGCCAATAGGCTGAAGGAATGCGGGATCATGATGCTCGACAGCCCGGAGGATCTGATCCCCAGCATGCTGCCGGCCTTCGGCGCCAAGGCCGATTCCAAGCGCTGGGACGACGTGACCCTGGTGACCGACGCCCTCTTCAAGGTGCGCGGCACCGTGCGGAAGTTCCACTCGTCGGAATACATCCAGGCGCTCGCCAACGGCGATATCTGCGTGGCGGTCGGCTATTCGGGCGACGTGATGCAGGCCAAGCGCCGGGCCGACGAGGCCAAGAACGGGATCGAGATCGCCTACATGGTGCCCAAGGAAGGCGCGCTGATGTGGTTCGACACCTTCGCGATCCCGAAGGATGCTGCCCACCCGGCCGAGGCGCTTGCCTTCATCGACTACATGATGCGGCCCGAGGTAGCGGCGGCCAACAGCAACTTCGTCTCGTATGCCAGCGGCAATCTGGCTGCCAAGAAATTCGTGAAGCCCGAGATTCTGAACAATCCCGGCATCTACCCGGACGAGGCGACGATGCAGCGCCTCTCGACCAACACCGCCTGGGACGACCGCACCCAGCGCTTCGTCACACGGCTCTGGACCCGGGTCCGGACCGGGCGCTGACGCGCGAAGGCCGGACGTGGCCTCGCCGATCCGGTCAGCGGCTCTCCTCCATCGGGATGCCGCGAATGGTCAACCGCGTGCGGATTGCGGCGCGGGTCCGTCGCCCGGTGTCGTTCAGCAGGCCTTCGGGTATGGTGAGGATGTACGGCTGGAAGGTCTTGTCATGCGCATTGCGCATTGTGCAGGCTCGGGTCGAGCCCTGCCTCCAGCAATCTCAACACCCACGAGTTCGGGCCGCCCTGCGCGGCCAGATGCAGCAGCGAGTTGCCAAGTGATCGATCCGGTGCAGATCGGCTCCGGCTTGCGCCAGCGACCGGACCTGCGCCTCACGCCTGCTCTGCATTGCGCGGAACAGAGGCATCCAACCGGCGCGCGGGCTCTCCGGCTCGGCCGGTGCGCCGTGCCACAGCAGGATCGTCAGGCATTGCGGGTCCTCGACCATCGCCGCCATGTGCACGACGGTCTCTTGGTCCATGCCCGGCTCGGACGGGTCGGCGCCGGCCCCGAGCAAGGCCGCCAATGCGCGTGGCTGCCGCTTCCAGATCGCCCATTCGAGTAGGGTTACGTTCTGGTCGCCATGGGCGGACAGATCGGTGTCGTCCGCCAGGGCAGCGATGCGGGCGGTATCGCCGCGCGCGATGGGGGCGACGATCTCGGCAAGCCGCGGGTCGCTGAACGCGACGGCACGGTCTCGCGGCATGGCGGCAGACTGGATCAGGTGTTTCCAGGCGCTGCGCGTCTCGGTGGAGCGTGATGAGGCACACGTCACCGCGGCAGAGTAGGCCGCGACCAGCACCACCGAGGCGATGAACCGCTCCCGCACGATGCCTTCGCTTGGTCCGCCTACGTCGAGCCGGGCCCGATCACATTGCAATCGCGCGTAAGCCTAGACCATCGTGCCGGTGATCGAAACCGGCACGATGGTCTAGCTCAACGGCGTTGCATCGGGGTGTCGGAGAGTTCGGGACCAACCCCTGGCAGCGATGCCCCCAGGAAGTCCGGCAACTCTCCGTCGTGGTTCTAGTGCTTCAGATCGTCCGGCACCTTGCCGCCGTTCTCGGCGAGCTTCTGCATCACCTGCTTGTGCAGCCAGATGTTCATCGTGGCCGAGTCGTCCTTGTCGCCGCTGTAGTGCAGCTCGTCG
Organism: Methylobacterium sp. J-088; assembly: GCF_022829295.1. Taxonomy (GTDB): domain Bacteria; phylum Pseudomonadota; class Alphaproteobacteria; order Rhizobiales; family Beijerinckiaceae; genus Methylobacterium. Next base: position 81,476 of record NZ_JAKSYH010000194.1, on the reverse strand, counting down.
GCGAGCTGCTTGCGCGAGGCAAGGCCGGAATCGAGGCCCAGCAGCTTCATCAGGTCGACGATGGAGTGACGCCAGTCGAGCGTCTGCGGGTTCTTCTCGGCAAGGCCGGTGAGGACCGCCGCGACGTCCACGGGCTCGCTGCCGCCCGCAGTGCCGGGTGCCGAGGGTGTCGACGGGGTGCTGGTGCCGGCTGGGCCGCCTGAGCCTGCGGTTGGCGCGGGCGCGGCATCCGCGGTCCCGCCGCCGAATGGGTGGAGGATCTTGCCGACGATGCTGCCGAGGAGGCTCATGAGTCCGCTCCGATAAATGTGGCCCGGCTCACGTGCCGGGCGGGCGTTTAACGGGCGGTTCTAGCCTGGCGTTCCGACACGGATGCCACGACTCGGTCACCGCCGCCCGGATTCTATCCGTGGGCGCCGTGGAGCGCGACGCCGAGCAGGCTCAGACCGAGGACGAGACACACGCCGCTCCAGCGCTCCAGCACGGCGGCGCGGGCGGGATCATGGAGCGAACTGTAAGCGAGGGCGATCCCGCTAATCAAGCAAACCAAACTTATCACGACGACCAGTGAGTTCCCCTGAACCAAAATCTACGCGATCAGCCATAATCAGTTTTCGCGCTTATGCGAGTCAAAAAACAACGTAGTCAATTTGGATGAGGACAATTTCCACGGCTGCATCACGTGGGCGTGTTCTAATGTTCATGAACATAATCTGAAGTTGCAGAGTGACCGACCCTGTAACTATGAAACTTCTGTCACGCAGACGGGCGATCGAGCGACCTGTCAAAATAAATTGTCATAGATCTGGCGGTGGTTCGAAGGCTTTTCACTTGACCGTCCCATGCACAGGTGCCGCCAGGAACGACGACAGATCGTATTTCGATCCCTCACAAAACTGGGATTTAGACCTGGTCGAGCAGGGCCGAGACGATCGTGGCCCATTCCTCGGCCACGCTTCCGTGCGGATCCGTGCGCCTGGCACACCCGTACCAGTAGCGCGCATTCCCCGCGTCACCCTCGATGCGATGGAGATGGGCGTGCACCCAAGCGGCATCGCGGCCCGGTTCCGCCTGCACGAGGGCGTGGGCCTGCTCCCAGCTGGTCGAACCCGGTCCGGAGGGCGTTTGCGCCAGCCACCAGAGCGCGGCCAACGGGGCCGGCCATGCCGTGGGCGGGGTGGGCTCGGTCAGGGTCGCCGTGAAGGCGGCGAAGGCCGGGCCGGCGACAGGCAGGATCTCGGTCACGGCGCTCTCCTCGGTCCCGTAGCGTTTCAGCGTCGGGCGGCGCGCTCCAGCGTCCAGCGGCCCCGGCGCTGGCGGGCAGACCACGCGTAGCGCGTATCGCCATCGAGGCAGTCGAGATGGTCCGACAGGCGGTTGCGTTCAAGCCAGCCGAGCGCGGCCTCCAACTCGGGCAGGGTCATGGTCGCGCGGCCCTTGCCGAGCACGCGCTTCAGAACAGCGTTGTAGCGGTGCGCGAGGTTGCTGCCGCGGGCCACCCGAAGCGACGCCTCGTCCTCCACCGCCTGGGCCGCCACCGTGGCGGCGAGCCTCTGGCGCAGGGTCCGTTCGGTGACGGAGGGCGGCTCGGGTGCCGGGGCCGCCGGGGCGGGCTCGACGAGGCGCGGGCGCAGCAGGGCATAGCGAAGACCGATCGCATTGCTCTCCAGCGGGGTGATCCCTCCGGGATCCTCGTCGCGCCAATGAGTCCGCTCGGGCACGACGGCGCTGGCCGGCCGCTCGCGCCGGGGCCGGATGCTGCTGCCCTGCTCGGTCTCGAGCTCCAGGCGAAACCGGGCGAAGAGCGGGTCGTCGGGGTGGAAGACCAGCGCCTGCTGCGTGTCGTAGGCGCCGGCATGCGGATCGACCCGGGTGGCCCGGGCCAGCATCTGCTCCAGCCAGGGGCGCGAGCGGATATGTGTGAGGGCCGCCACCACGGCGACCTCAGGGGCGTCGAGCCCCTCATAGGCCATCGCCACCGTCACGAGGATCGCCGGCTCCGGCGTCAGGCGAAAGGCGGCCAGCGCCGCGTGGGCATCCCCCTGGCCCGAGGTGGCCAGCCGGACGTCCCGCGCGCCCTGCCCCGCCGGCATCCAGCCCCGGAGGGTTTCGAGGTACGCACGGGCGCTCGCCTGATCGGGCGCCACCACGAGGAGCTTGCCGAGGCCTCGCACCGCCTCGCCGGGCGGCAGATCGCGCTCGGCCCGGCGCCGGGCGCGCAGGCGCTTCGTGGCGTGGAACGCTTCGCTCAGAAGGTCGCGGGCGAAGCCGGTGCGGAGCGCCGTGAACAGGGCTGGTCGTGTGGTGATGCGGACCGAACCGGCGCCCAGGCGGTGTGGCCCGACCCGGGGGCTGTCCCCGGCGATCCGCCCGCCTTCGAGCCAGCTCGCCTCGCCGTCGATAGCCCCGAACGTCACCGGCAGCACGGCCCGCTCGGCTAGCGCCTGCGACCGGGAATAGCCGATCACCGCGAGCCCGGGTGTATCCAGATTGAGCTCGGGACCGCGCCCCGGTGCGGGGGCCCGGTAGGGCAGTCCGAGGATGCGCTTGCCGTCGGCCCGCTCCAGCGTCCCGGACAGATAGAGGCGGAACGTGGCGGCCTCCATTATAGGGAGCATGGCTCGGGACCACGCCCCGGCCTCCGCATCCTCGGCACTGCCCTCGTCGGCTCCCGGCCGCCCGGGGGCCGGCAGGTGATGGACCTCGTCGATCACCAGAAGGGTGCGGTGCGCCCGCGCCTCGGCGAAGTGGAGGGCCGGCGCGGCGGCGATCGCCTGATAGGTGGTGATGTAGCCGGACAGCCCCCGTGCGGGATCGCGCTCGTTGTCGGCCGCGCGCACGCTGAGCGCGTGCCCGAAGGCTGCGCGCCAGAGCGGGTCGGCAAACGCTTCCTCGGCCTGGAGGCGCAGAGAATCCCGCGGCACCACCCAGACCACACGCTCGACCAGACCCGCCGCGATCAACTGGTGGGCGGCGATCACCGGCAGCAACGACTTGCCGCCGCCGGGCGTCACCGCCGCCAGGATATCGCGGACGGCGCCCGCCTCCCCGCTCGCCATGGCCGCCACCAGGGCCATCAGCGTACGCTGGTGCGACCGCAGGGACGGGGCGGGACGGGTCAATGGCCGACGAAGCAGGGCGACATACGCCCACCGTGGCCGATCGGGATTCCTTTGTGAATCCCTTCCGTCGCGGAACGTTCGCGTTTTCTTCCGGACGGGTGGTACGGCTGCGTGCCAGCGGAGCGGCGCTGCACAGCCCGGTGCCGGATCGGCGCACGAGAAGCGTTGACACCCGGCCCACCCCTCACCATAAGGGCGCCGCGGGCGAAAAAACCCGCCTTGGGGGAATGTCCCGAGCGGCAAAGGGGGCGGACTGTAAATCCGCTGCGTAAGCTTCGTAGGTTCGAGTCCTACTTCCCCCACCAAGTCGATCCCGATCCCATTAGCCTTGTTTCGCGAGCGCCGCCTCGATGCGTGCGGCGGCTGCGGCGGAAAAGCCCTTTCCTTCGAGCCCCTGCCCCGCGGCCGCCTGGCCCGTGAGGCTGCGGCGCTTGCCCGCCGGCATATGCGCCTTGCGGAGCGCGTGCGAGTCCCGGTGGCTGGCATGGGTGATGGCGATCGCCAGCGCGTCGGCGGCGTCGGCCACGCGGAACTCGGCCTTCGGCAGCAGGAAGCGCACCATCGCCTGGATCTGCACCTTCTCGGCGTGGCCGGAGCCCGCTACGGTCTTCTTGATCAGGTTGGCGGCGTATTCGAACACCGGCAGCCCGGCGAGCGCCGGCACCACCAGCGCCATGGCGCGGGCATGGCCGAGCTTGAGCGTCGCCTGCGCGTCCTTGTTGACGAAGGTCTCCTCCACGGCGACCTCGTCGGGCTGCTGGCTCTCGACGATGCGGCCTATCCCCTCGAACAGCTCGCGCAACCGCAGGGCCAGGGGCAGGTCGCCGTCCGAAGTGACCACGCCGCACGCGCCGTAGGTGAGCTTGGACCCCTGCGCGGTGATCAGGCCCCAGCCGGTGCGGCGGAGCCCGGGATCGATCCCGAGGATGCGGACGGGGCTGGTCATGATGCTCCACAGGTCCACGAACGGCTCGACGAACGGCCCGAGGCTGCCGTACGTATCGTGAACGCTTGGTTTCACCAAGACGCGGATTTCGTGAGGACGATGATGAGCGCGGAGACCCCGATCAGCCGCTTCCCGGTGCCGAAGCTCTCCGAGATGCCGGAGGATCTGCGCGCCCGTATCGCCCTCGTGCAGGAGAAGGCCGGCTTCGTGCCCAACATCTTCCTGGCGCTGGCGCATCGCCCGGAGGAGTTCCGCGCCTTCCTGGCCTATCACGACGCGCTGATGGACCGGTCCGGCGGCCTGACCAAGGTCGAGCGCGAAATGATCGTGGTCGCCACCAGCGCGGCCAACGATTGTCTCTACTGCGTCGTTGCCCACGGGGCGATCCTGCGGGTCCGGGCCAAGGACCCGCGGATCGCCGACCAGATCGCGGTCAACTACGCCAAGGCCGACATCACCCCACGCCAGCGCGCCATGCTGGATTTTGCGGTCAAGGTGGCGATCCGCTCTCAAGCCGTCGGGGCGGAGGATTACGCCGCGCTGGGCGGGCATGGGTTCAGCCCGGACGACATCTGGGACATCGCCTCGATCACGGCACTCTTCGCCCTGTCGAACCGGATCGCCAGCGTGACGGATCTACGCCCGAACGACAAGTTCTACGCGATGGGCCGCTGATTCAGGGCCGGCGGCCGAGCAGGATGATCGCCGTGCCGACGAGGCAGATCGCGCCCCCCGTGAGGTCCCAGCGGTCCGGCCGCTGGCCCTCGACGAGCCACAGCCACAGGATTGAGGCTGCGACGTAGACGCCACCATAGGCCGCGAAAGCACGACCCGCCGCAGGGCTGTCCACCAGGGTCAGCAGACAGGCGAACAGCGCCAGCGATGCGAGGCCCGGCAGCACCCACAGAGGGGAGCGACCGAGCCGGAGCCAGGACCAGACCGCGAAGCATCCGGCGATCTCCGCGAGGGCGGCACCGGCATAAGCGAGGAGGGTCATGGTCAAAGCTTGGCACGGCCTCTCCCATGAGGCGAGTCTCGGGCCTGGACGGCGGGCCGTGTTAAGTCTCCGGCAAGGCTGATCCGGTCGATTGGCACCATGAACGCGCACGCCTCCACCGCCGACCTGTTGCTGTTCCCCGGCGACGCGCGCTTGCGCGCCATGGTCCTGGCGTGGCTCGACGGGCTGGCGCGCGAGCGGCGGATGGCGCCCAACACCGTCGAGGCCTACGGGCGCGACCTGCGCCAGTTCCTCCACCACCTCGCCGGTCGTTTGGGCACGCCGACCATCCCGATGCTGGTCGCCCTGAAGGTGCGCGACATCCGCGCCTTCATGGCGGCGCGCCGGGCCGACGAGGTTTCCGGGCGCTCGCTGATGCGCATGCTGGCCGGGCTGCGGTCCTTCGCGCGCTTCCTGGAGCGCGAGGGCCACGGCACCGTCTCGGCGCTGGGTGGGGTGCGCTCGCCGAAGGTTCCGCGACGGCTGCCCCGCCCCCTGCCGGTCTCCGCCGCGGTGGCGCTCACCGATACGGGGATCCGCGCCGGCGAGGAGCGCGAGCCCTGGGTGCTCGCCCGGGATGCCGCCGTGCTGGCCCTGCTGTACGGCGCCGGGTTGCGTATCTCGGAGGCCCTGGGTCTCACCCGCCGCGATGCCCCGCTGCCGGGCATCGATCAGGTCACCGTGCTGGGCAAGGGCGGCAAGCAGCGCATGGTGCCGATCCTGCCGGTGGTGGCGCAGGCGGTCGCCGACTACCTCGCCGCCTGCCCGCTGCCGCTTCCATCGGAGGGGCCCCTGTTCGTCGGCGCCCGCGGCGGCCCGCTCTCCCCGCGGATCATCCAGTACACGGTCGCCCGTGCCCGGGGCACCCTCGGCCTACCGGAGAGCGCCACGCCCCATGCCCTGCGCCACTCCTTCGCAACCCATCTTCTCGCCCGACAGGGGGAACTGCGTGCGATCCAGGAACTGCTCGGCCATGCCTCGCTGTCGACCACGCAGCTCTACACCCAGGTCGATGCCGCCCGGCTGATGAGCGCCTATGCAGCCGCGCATCCGCGGGCTGGACGCTGATCTAGATTGTCATTGTTGCTCATTCGACGGCCAATTGTCTCCAGACTGGTAAGATGATCGGCTATATCCCTTGAACAGCCGGTTTCTTTAAGGGCTTCGTCACCATCTGCACCCATTCTGACCGTTACGGGGTGGGTCGGCGCGGACGGTCGTGATGGAGCTTGCGGAGGCGCGGACGCCCATACGGGTCGTGATTGCGGATTGTGACGCGGGCCGCCGGGCAGCGCTCGGTGACGTGGTCCAACGATTCGATCCCACGGCCGTGATCGACGAGGCGACGTCCGGTCAGGCGTTGTGCGACATCTTCCTCCGGCGTCGCCCGACCCTGGCCTTCGTCGGCCTTCAACTGGAAGATCTGAGCGGGCCCGAGGCCGTCGCGGTGGCGCGGCGCGCGGGCGCGGAGCCGCCCTGCCTGGTCCTCGTCGCCAACCGTGTTCTCGCCCAGTGGCAGGAGATCGCCACGAGCCTCGGCGCCTACGAGGTGCTCAAGACGCCGCTCGACCCGAGCCATATCGAGCAGTTGCTCCACGCCAACGCCCGCCGCCGGGCGCCGACGCGGGCGCTGCTCGCCTGCTCGTCTCCGGCCGGGCGTTCAGCGATCAGCCGGGTCGTGGCCCGGAGCGGCTTCTCGATCGAGCTCGACGAGACGGATGACGGCCGCCACGCCCTCAAGCTACTGAAGCTCGCGGCCTATGACTTCGCGTTCATCGACGTGAAGCTCACGGGCATCGACGGGCTGGAACTCGCCTGCCAGATCCAGCCCCTGGGCCTGGCCACCCGCATCACCCTCCTGACCACCTCCGAGCCGGAGTCGGTTGCCCAGGCGGGCCGCTATTTCGGCGTCGATGCGGTGCTGCGGATGCCGTTCTACGCCCGCGACATCGACCTTGCCCTGCATAACGCGCTGGGCCTGCGCCGGCCGTATCTCCTGAACGCCCTGACGGCTCCGCCGGCGCCGAGCGCGCTGCTGCGGATCGTGGATTTACCGAACGCCCGGCGCAAGATCGCCTGATCCCGCGCCGCGGGGATGGACCAAGTCATGGCTTCGAAAGGTCGAGACCTTTCGCGGGTCCAGGGCGGAGCCCGGGTCAAGATCTCAGGGCTCCGCCTTAAGAACCTGCCAAAGGGCTGAAGCCCTTTGGAAACCCGGGATCTCGCGGCTCGAACGGACGCTCAGACGTGGATGGCGCGCTTGTTGACTGCAAGCGCGGCTTCCTTCACCGCCTCGGTGAGCGTCGGGTGGGCGTGGCAGGTGCGGGCGATGTCCTCGGACGAGGCGCCGAACTCCATCGCCACCGCGACTTCGGCGATCAGGTTGCCGGCATCGGCCCCGACGATGTGGACGCCGAGCACCCGGTCGGTCTGGGCATCGGCCAGCACCTTCACGAAACCGTCCGTGGTGCCGTTGGCCTTGGCGCGGCCGTTCGCCGTGAACGGAAACTTGCCGGCATTGTAGGCGACGCCGTCCTTCGTCAATTCCTCCTCGGTCTTGCCCACCGAGGCGACCTCTGGGAACGTGTAGACGACGTTCGGGATCACGCCGTAATTCACGTGGCCCGACTGGCCCGCCAGCATCTCGGCCACCGCCACGCCCTCGTCCTCGGCCTTGTGGGCCAGCATCGGGCCGGCGATCACATCGCCGATGGCATAGATGCCGGTGACGTTGGTGGCGTAGTGCGAATCCGTCTGGATCCGGCCCTTGTCGTCCCGCTGCACGCCGACCGTGTCGAGGCCCAGGCCCTCCGTGTAGGGCACCCGGCCGATCGCCACGAGGACGACGTCGGCCTGGAGCGTCTCCGCTGAGCCACCCGCGGCCGGCTCGACCGTAACGGTTGCGCCACCCTTCTTGCCGACCTCGACGCCGGTCACCTTGGTGGACAGCTTGAAGGCGATGCCTTGCTTGGTCAGGATCCGCTGGAACTGTCTGCCGACCTCGCCGTCCATCCCGGGGAGCACCCGGTCGAGATACTCGACCACGGTGACCTCGGCGCCCAGGCGCCGCCAGACCGAGCCGAGCTCTAACCCGATCACGCCGGCGCCGATCACCAGGAGCTTCTTCGGCACCCGGTCGAGTTCGAGGGCGCCCGTGGAGGAGACCACGACCGTCTCGTCGATGGTCACGCCGGGCAGGCGCGTCACGTCCGAGCCGGTGGCGATGACGATGCTCTTGGTCTCGAGCATCTGATTGCCGCCATCCTCGGACACGACCTCGACCCGGCCGGCGCCTGCGATCCGGCCGGTGCCGTGGAAGGTCTCGACCTTGTTCTTCTTGAGGAGGAATTCGACGCCCTTGGTGTTGCCGGCCACGCCCTCGGCCTTGAAGCTCATCATCTTCTTCAGATCGAGCTTCACGCCGCTGACCTCGATGCCGAGATCGGCGAAGTGCTTGGTCGCCTCCTCGAAAGCCTCAGAGGCGTGGAGCAGCGCCTTCGACGGGATGCAGCCGACATTGAGGCAGGTGCCGCCGTGGGTGGCGCGCTTCTCGACCACGGCGGTGCGCAGGCCGAGCTGCGCCGCGCGGATCGCGCAGACATAGCCGCCGGGGCCGGTGCCGATGACGACGAGATCGTAGGACATGCAGGTTCGCTTCCGGTCGGTCATGCCGCGTGCGGGACGGGCGGGGATAAGTCAGTTGAGGATCAGCGGCCGCCGCCAACATCGAGGATGGCGCCCGTGGTGTAGGAGGCGTCCTCCGAGAGGAGCCACACGATCGGCGCGGCGACCTCCTCGGCGGTGCCGGCGCGGCCCAGCGGGACAGCCGGGCCAAGGCGTTCCACCCGATCGGGCTCGCCGCCGCTGGCATGGATCTCGGTGGCGATGATGCCCGGCGCCACCGCGTTGACGCGAATTCCTTCGCCTGCCACCTCGCGGGCAAGGCCGATCGTCAGCGAATCGATCGCGCCCTTTGAGGCCGCGTAGTCCACGAACTGGCTGGGTCCGCCGAGCCGCGCCGCCACCGAGGACAGGTTGACGATGGCGCCCCCTGCCCCTCCGCGCTTGGTCGACATCCGTCGCACCGCCTCGCGGGCGCAGAGGAAGCTGCCGACCACGTTGGTGGTCATCATCCGTTGGAGCCGGGCGAGGCTCATGTCGGCGACGTCCGACTTCACATCGACCACGCCGGCATTGTTGACGAGGGCCTTGAGCGGGCCGAGCGTGTCCGCCGCCTCGAACAGGGTGATCACGTCGGCCTCGCTGCCGACATCGCTCTTCACAGCAAGCGCCCGGCCGCCCTTGGCGGTAATCGCATCGACCACGCCTTGTGCCGCGGCGGCATCCGACACGTAGCTCAGGCAGACGGCGTAGCCGCGCTCGGCCAGCAGCAATGATACAGCCCGGCCGATGCCGCGGCTGCCGCCGGTGACGATGGCAACCGGGTAGGAAGACGCGGTCAAGCTCCGGCTCCTACGGTATCGCCTGTTTTACCGGTCAGAGTCTGGCGGTCGATGTAGTTCGGCAAGCGCGTATGCTCATCAATGATCGCGGTGGCGAGTTGCGCCGCGGTCAGGCTGCGTGCACCGGTCAGATCCGCTCCTCGCAGGATCGTTTTGCTGAGCAGCGCATCCTGAAAATCCAAGTTTCGGAACGCCGCACCGCTGGCATCGACACCAGATAGGTCCGCCTGCCGGAGATCGGCATTGCTGACGTCGGTGTGGCGTATGATGGCGCCTCGAAAATTGACGGCGGGATGGGCCCTAGATTGAATGCTGTGGTTCATCGGCGGAAATCCTCATGCGCAGTGTTTCGATGACGGCTTTCACATCGATGGGCGGTTCAAGTTCCTCGTAGCGGGACCGACGTTCGCGTAGGTGCGCCTGCAGAAGTTCGAATATAGGATCGGACAGATCAGGAAAATCGCGTCCGATTTCGCGTAGCACGTAGATCGCCGCCTAAGCAGATTTGCGTTGTCAAGCCAACGCTTCATCCGCTTGGATCCTTGTTACAGCGCAGGTTTTTGTCGCAAAACCGGTGGCCACTTTTGCGAAACCTGCTTAGCGTATTTCGAGCCGCTCGTCTCCGAGTTGTCCAGCCGCGCGATTGAAGAGCTCGGTGACGTACGCGCGGCGCGCAAGTTCCGCCTGTGACGCTGCAGATCCAGTCTGCGTCAGCTCAGGTTTGAGCTTCCGCCACACAAGGGCCGCGCCCACCAAGGCGGCGAGCGCGAGCCCCAGATTGCGCACGATCTCCGAGATCAAGACCCATGTTTGCATGATCCCGGATCGCCACGACGGTCTCAGAGGTCCAGCACGAGCCGCGCCGGATCCTCCAGCGCCTCCTTGACTCGCACCAGGAAGGTCACGGCCTCCTTACCGTCGACGATGCGATGATCGTACGACAGGGCGAGGTACATCATCGGCCGCGCCTCGATCTTGCCGGCGCGGACCACGGGGCGCTCCTCGATGCGGTGCATGCCGAGGATGCCGGATTGCGGCGCGTTCAGGATCGGCGTCGACATCAGCGAGCCGTAGATGCCGCCGTTGGTGATCGTGAAGGTGCCGCCCTGCATGTCCTCGATGGACAGCTTGCCGTCGCGCGCCTTCCTGCCGAAGCCGGCGATCGTCTTCTCGATACCGGCGATCGACAGGTCGTCGGCGTTGCGCACCACCGGCACGACGAGGCCCTTATCGGTCCCGACCGCGATGCCGATGTGGTAGTAGTTCTTGTAGACGAGGTCCTGCCCGTCGATCTCGGCGTTGACCGCCGGCACGTCCTTGAGAGCGCCGATCACCGCCTTGGTGAAGAAGCCCATGAAGCCGAGCTTCGTGCCGTGCTTCTTCTCGAAGATGTCCTTGTACTGGCTGCGCAGCGCCATCACAGCCGACATGTCGACGTCGTTGAACGTCGTCAGCATCGCCGCCGTGTCCTGCGCATCCTTCAGGCGGCGCGCGATGGTCTGTCGGAGCTTGGTCATGCGCACGCGCTCCTCGCGCGACGCATCGTCCGCCGCGGAGGGCGTCCGCGGCAGGGTCGGGCGGGCCTCCTTGGCGGGCGCGGACGGAGCCGGACCCTTGGCGATGGCGCCGAGCATGTCGCCCTTGGTGACGCGGCCGTCCTTGCCGGAGCCGTTCACACCCGACGGATCGACGCCGAATTCCCGGGCGAGCTTGGCCACGGCCGGGCCGTTGTCGCCGACTGGGCGCTGCTGGGCTGCGGGGGGCCCCGCCTCGCCGTGGTTGCCGTAGCCGGCGGAAGATTCCTGGGCCGGCGCCTCGGCCTTGGCGGGAGCGGCGGTCTTCGGGGCCTCGCTCCGGCTTTCGGACTTGGTCTCGGTGGCCGCCTTCGGAGCCGCCTTCTTGGCCGGTGCCGCGCCGGCGCCGGCCTCGACGATCGAGCCGAGCAGGGCGCCGGGCTCCACAGTCTCGCCGTCCTTCACCAAGATCTCGCCGAGCTGGCCCGCCGCCGGGGCGTTGACCTCCAGGGTGACCTTATCGGTCTCGAGTTCGACGATCGGCTCGTCGGCCGCGACGATGTCGCCGGGCTTCTTGAACCAGCGGCCGATGGTGGCCTCGCTTACGGATTCGCCGAGGGTCGGGACGAGGATGTCGGTAGCCATGTCGTTTCGCACTTCCGGATCGGTTCGGCCGTGCCGGACGGCCTGGACAGTGACGGCGGCGGCCCGAGCGGGTCGCCGCCAAATCCCAAACATCAGACCGCGAGGGCCTCGTTGAGGAACGCCTGAAGCTGCGCCTGATGCTTCGACATCTGGCCCACCGCCGTGGAAGCCGAGGCCGGGCGGCCGACATAGCGGGCGCGCTTCACCGCGGAGCCAGCCTGACCGAGCACCCATTCGAGGTAGGGCTCGACGAAGGCCCAGGAGCCCATGTTCTTGGGTTCCTCCTGGCACCAGATCACATCGGCGTTGCGGAAGCGGGCCATCTCGTTGGCCAGCGCCTTGAGCGGGAACGGGTAGAGTTGCTCGACGCGCATCAGGTAGATGTCGTTGAGGCCGCGCTTCTCCCGCTCCTCCAGCAGGTCGTAATAGACCTTGCCGGAGCTCAGCACGACGCGGCGGATCTTGTCGTCGCGCACCAGCTTGTTGGGCGCGCCCTCCTCCTCCGCATCGTCCCAGAGGACGCGGTGGAAGGTCGAGCCCTCGGCCAGTGCGTCGAGGTTCGAGACGGCGCGCTTGTGGCGCAGCAGCGACTTCGGCGTCATCAGCACCAGCGGCTTGCGGAAGTCGCGCTTCAACTGCCGGCGCAGGATGTGAAAGTAATTCGCCGGTGTCGTGACGTTGGCGACCTGCATGTTGTCCTCGGCGCAGGCCTGGAGGTAGCGCTCCAGGCGAGCGGAGGAGTGCTCGGGTCCCTGCCCCTCGTAGCCATGCGGCAGCAGCAGCACGAGGCCGGACATGCGCAGCCACTTGCGCTCGCCGGAGGCGATGAATTGGTCGATCACCACCTGGGCGCCGTTGGCGAAGTCGCCGAACTGCGCCTCCCAAAGGACCAGCGCGTTCGGCTCAGCCAGCGAGTAGCCGTACTCGAAGCCGAGCACCGCCTCTTCGGAGAGCATCGAGTTGATGATCTCAATCGAGGCCTGCCCCTCGCGGATGGCGTTCAGCGGTGTGAAGCGCTGCTCGTTCTCCTGATCGATCACCACCGCGTGGCGCTGCGAGAAGGTGCCGCGCTCGACATCCTGGCCCGAGAGCCGGACCCTGTTGCCATCGAGCAGCGTGGCCCCGAAGGCGAGCGCCTCAGCGGTCGCCCAGTCGACACCGGTTCCGGTTTCCACGGCCTTGGCGCGGTTATCCATGAAGCGCTGGATCGTGCGGTGCAGGTGGAAGCCCGGCGGCACCTGCGTGATCTTCCGTCCGATCTCCTGCAGCGTCTCGGCCGGAACCGCGGTGCGGCCGCGGCGCGGGTCGTCCACGTCCTCGTGCACGGCCTTCACGCCGGACCAGCGCCCGTCGAGCCAATCGGCCTTATTTGCCTTGTAGTTGTTGGCAACGTCGAGCTCACTATCGAGCAACTGCCGGAACTCGGCCTTGCGGGCGTCCAGCGCCTCCTGAGTGACGGAGCCGTTCTCGACCAGTTTTCGGCCGTAGGTCTCCAGCACCGACGGATGCTTGCGGATCCGCTGGTACATCTTCGGCTGAGTGAAGGCCGGCTCGTCGCCCTCGTTGTGGCCGAAGCGGCGGTAGCACAGCATGTCGATCACGACCGGCTTGCCGAACTTCTGGCGATATTCGACGGCGACCTTCGCCGCGAAGGTGACGGCTTCCGGATCGTCGCCGTTGCAGTGGAAGATCGGCGCCTCGACCATCTTGGCGACGTCGGACGGATAAGGGGAGGAGCGCGAGAAGCGCGGATCGGTGGTGAAGCCGATCTGGTTGTTGATAATGAAGTGGATCGAGCCGCCGGTGCGGTGGCCCTTCAGGCCCGACAGGCCGAAGCACTCCGCCACCACGCCCTGGCCCGCGAAGGCGGCATCGCCGTGGATAAGCAGCGGCAGCACCGTGCGGCGCTCGATATTGGGCTTGGCCCACTGGTCCTGCTTGGCGCGGACCTTGCCGAGCACCACCGGATCGACGATCTCAAGGTGCGACGGGTTGGCAGTCAGCGATAGGTGGACGTTGTTGCCGTCGAAGGCGCGGTCCGAGGACGCGCCCAGGTGGTACTTCACGTCGCCCGAGCCCTCGACCTCGGCCGGGGAGGCCGAGCCGCCCTTGAACTCGTGGAATACCGCCCGGAACGGCTTCGCCATCACGTTGGTCAGCACGTTCAGCCGGCCGCGATGGGCCATGCCGAGCACGATCTCGCGCACGCCGAGCGCGCCGCCGCGCTTGATGATCTGCTCCATGGCCGGGATCATCGCCTCGCTGCCATCGAGGCCGAAGCGCTTCGTGCCGGTGTACTTCAGATCGAGGAACTTCTCGAAGCCCTCGCCCTCGATCAGCTTGTTGAGGATCGCGCGTCGGCCCTCGGGGGTGAAGGAAATTTCTTTGTCCTTGCCCTCGATGCGCTCCTGGATCCACGCCTTTTCGGCGGGATCGGAGATGTGCATGAACTCGACGCCGAGCGTCTGGCAGTAGGTCCGCTCCAGGATGTCGACGATCTCGCGGATCGTGCCAAACTGGAGGCCGAGCACGTTGTCGAGGAAGATCGGACGGTCCCAGTCGGCCTCTTCGGTGAAGCCGTAATGTTGCGGGTGCAACTCTTCGTGGTCGCCCCGCGGCGCAAGGCTCAGCGGATCGAGCTTGGCGTGCAGGTGGCCGCGCATGCGGTAGGAGCGGATCAGCATGATCGCCCGCACCGAATCCTTGGCGGCCTGCTCGACCGAGACGCCGGTCGTCGCGGTGACGCTGTCCTGCGGCTTGCCGGGCTTGGCCTCCTTGGCGTCGCGGGCGACGATCCGGTCGCCGACCGCCTTCTCCAGGGCGCCCCAGTTGCCGTCGAGCGCCGAGACCAACTCGCCGTTCAGCGGCACCGGCCAGTTCGGCTTCTCCCAGGAGGCACCGGCCGCGTTCTTCTCGACGAGCGTCTCGTCTTCGCCGAGGCCCTTGAAGAAGGCCTGCCACTCGGGATCCACCGAGGCCGGGTTGCGGGCATAGGCCGCCTGCAATTCCTCGATGTAGGCGGCGTTGGCGCCGTAGAGGAACGAGGTTTCGAGGAGCGCTTCGTTCACGTCCTGGCGTGCCATGGTGCGTCCATCCTGTCGCGCGGGCAGGCTGCCCTGCCCTTCAGGCGCTCCGTCCGCGCGGCGGATCGCCTTCAAACCGAAACGGGGCGGGTGACCGCCCCGCTGAATTTATCGTCTGTCTGATATGGGCGTTGCAGCCCTGCGATGGATGCAACGCTGGCGCCTGGAACTCAGCCCTTCAGGACCTCGACTAACGTCGAGCCCAGCCGAGCCGGCGACGGCGACACGCGGATGCCCGCGGCCTCCATCGCGGCGATCTTGTCCTCGGCGCCGCCCTTGCCGCCCGAGATGATTGCGCCGGCATGGCCCATGCGGCGGCCCGGAGGCGCCGTGCGGCCGGCGATGAAACCGACCATCGGCTTCTTCCTGCCGCGCTTGGCCTCGTCGCGCAGGAACTGCGCGGCTTCCTCCTCGGCCGAACCGCCGATCTCGCCGATCATCACGATCGACTCGGTCTTCGGGTCGGCCAGGAACAGCTCCAGCACGTCGATGAACTCGGTGCCCTTCACCGGATCGCCGCCGATGCCGACCGCCGTGGTCTGGCCGAGGCCGGCATTGGAGGTCTGGAACACCGCCTCGTAGGTCAGCGTGCCCGAACGGGACACGATGCCGACCGAACCCTGGCGGAAGATGTTGGCCGGCATGATGCCGATCTTCGATTCGCCCGCCGTGACGATGCCGGGGCAGTTCGGCCCGACGAGGCGCGACTTCGAGCCGATAAGCGCCCGCTTCACCCGCACCATGTCGAGCACCGGAATGCCCTCGGTGATGCAGACGATCAGCGGGATCTCGGCCGCGATCGCCTCGCAGATCGCATCCGCCGCGCCGGGCGGTGGCACGTAGACCACCGAGGCGTCGGCGCCGGTGGCCTCGCGGGCCTCCGCCACCGTATCGAAGACCGGCAGGCCGAGATGGGTCGCACCGCCCTTACCGGGGCTCGTGCCGCCGACCATCTTGGTGCCGTAAGCAATCGCCTGCTCGGAGTGGAAGGTCCCGTTCTTGCCGGTAAAACCCTGGCAGATGACCTTGGTCGTGGCGTCGATCATCACCGACATGATCAGGCTCCCTTCACGGCGGCGACGATCTTCTGGGCGGCGTCGTCGAGGTCGTCCGCCGGGATCACGTTGAGGCCGGAATTGCGGATGATCGCCTTGCCTTCCTCGACGTTGGTGCCTTCCAGGCGCACCACCAGAGGCACCTGCAGGCCCACCGCCTTGACGGCGGCGATGACGCCGTTGGCGATCACGTCGCACTTCATGATCCCGCCGAAGATGTTGACCAGGATCCCCTTCACCTGCGGATCGGCGGTGATGATCTTGAACGCCGCCGTGACCTTCTCCTCGGAGGCGCCGCCGCCGACATCGAGGAAGTTCGCCGGCTCCTCGCCGTAGAGCTTGATGATGTCGAGGGTCGCCATGGCGAGGCCGGCGCCGTTGACCATGCAGCCGATCGTGCCGTCGAGCGCGATGTAGGCGAGGTCATATTTCGACGCCTCGATCTCCTTGGCGTCCTCCTCGGTCTCGTCCCGCAGGGCGACGATATCGGCGTGCTTGTAGAGCGCGTTGGAATCGAACGAGATCTTGGCGTCGAGGCACTTGAGATGGCCGTCGGCCGTGAGCACCAGAGGATTGATCTCCAGCATGCTCATGTCCTTGGACACGAACGCCGCGTAGAGTTTTTCCGTCAGCGACGCGGCTTCCTTGGCCTGGGGGCCGGTGAGGCCCAGCGCCTTGGCGACGGCGCGGCCGTGGTGGGGCATCACGCCGGTGGCCGGATCGACCGCGATCGTATGGATCTTCTCGGGCGTGTCGTGGGCGACCGCCTCGATGTCCATGCCACCCTCGGTGGAAACCACGAAGGCGACCCCGCCGGTGACGCGATCGACCAGCATCGAGAGGTAGAACTCTTCGGCGATCTGCGCGCCTTCCTCGATGTAGAGGCGGTTGACCTGCTTGCCGGCCGGCCCGGTCTGGATCGTCACCAGGGTCTGGCCGAGCATCTCGCCGGCATATTGCTTCACCTCGTCGATCGACTTGGTGACGCGCACGCCGCCCTTGGCGCCCTCGGGCGCGCCCTTGAAGGTGCCCTTGCCGCGGCCGCCGGCGTGGATCTGGCTCTTCACGACCCAGACGGGGCCGCCGAGCTCCTTGGCGGCGGCCTCGGCCTCCGACGGGTTGAAGATGGCCACGCCGCGGGAGACGGGCAGGCCGAACTCCTTCAGCACGGCCTTGGCCTGGTATTCGTGAATATTCATCGGAGCCTCGTAGGGAGGAGCGAATAGGTGGAAGCGAACAGCGCGTCGAGAAATCGAGCGATCAGAAATCGGGTCTCCGACCAGAACGCGCTGCCCGGTCTCCGCTTACCGGTCAGGCGAGGTTGCTGTCGACGCCCTTGCAGGCCTCGATCAGGCCCGTGACCGAGGCGACCGACTTCTCGAACATCGCCTTCTCGGCGGCGTCGAAGGTGACCTCGAGGACGCGCTCCACGCCGTTGGCGCCGATCACGATCGGCACGCCGATGAACATGCCCTTCACGCCGTACTGGCCGTCGAGATAAGCGGCGCAGGGCAGGACCCGCTTCTTGTCGCGCAGGTAGCTCTCGGCCATGGCGATGGCGGAGGCGGCCGGCGCGTAGAAGGCCGAGCCGGTCTTGAGCAGGTTGACGATCTCGCCGCCGCCCTTGCGGGTGCGGTCGACCATAGCGTCGAGCTTCTCCTGGGTGGTCCAGCCGAGCTTGACGAGGTCGGTCAGCGGCACGCCCGCGACCGTCGAGTAGCGGGTCAGCGGCACCATGTCGTCGCCGTGCCCGCCGAGCACGAAGGCGGTGACGTCCTCGACCGATACCTTGAACTCTTCCGCGAGGAAGTGGCGGAAGCGGGCCGAGTCGAGCACGCCCGCCATGCCGACGATCTTGTTGGTGGGCAGCCCCGAGAACTTCTGAAGCGCCCACACCATCGCGTCGAGCGGGTTGGTGATGCAGATCACGAACGCGTCCGGCGCGTAGGTCTTGATGCCTTCGCCGACCGCCTGCATCACCTTCAGGTTGATGCCGATCAGGTCGTCGCGGCTCATGCCGGGCTTGCGCGGGACTCCGGCGGTGACGATCACAACATCGGCGCCCTTGATGGCGGCGTAGTCGCTGGCACCCGCGTAAGCTGCGTCAAAGCCCTCGACCGGGGCGGCCTCGGCGATGTCGAGCGCCTTGCCCTGCGGCACGCCGTCGACGATGTCGAACAGCACCACGTCCCCGAGATCCTTCAGGCCGGCCAGAAGGGCCAGGGTGCCGCCGATCTGGCCGGCACCGATGAGCGCGATCTTGTTGCGAGCCATGTCGGATCCGTCTCCCTTGCGTGTCGCTATCGAGGATGCGTCGGGCGTTGCGGGGATTGCGCTTCCGTTCCGGTTCGCGGTCAGATTCGCGGCCCCAAATCTGCGCGGCTGTGTGGCGGAAAAGCACCGTCGCTTCAACCCGATGCGGGTCGAGCGTCGACATCGGCGCCAAGCTCCGGGTGCCGGACGGCGGCACAGACAATCCGAGAAACGCCAGCGCTGCGAAGGTTTTAGGTGCAGTGCAACTTGGATCCGGCGTGTGGAGAAGCTTCGATGACAGACTCTGCAAGCTGTCATTTGCGCGTTTCGT
This sequence comes from Methylobacterium sp. J-088, assembly GCF_022829295.1. Lineage (GTDB taxonomy): Bacteria > Pseudomonadota > Alphaproteobacteria > Rhizobiales > Beijerinckiaceae > Methylobacterium. The sequence goes on along the minus strand of NZ_JAKSYH010000194.1, from coordinate 63,067 downwards.
CACTGCCGATGGTGCCGTAAACATCCGGACACAGCGAAGGCCCGGATTGAGGGTCCGGGCCTTGGAGAATCCGTCACGGTGGTGTCGGGCTTGTCAGAGAACCCCAGATCGCAGAACCCTCTGGATCGCGTGAATGACGGCGCCGAAGCGCGCCTCGATCAGATCGCGCGGCACTTCGGCATCGTGCTGGATCGCCAGCGGATGCGTGAAGCGGTAGCTCGCATCGAAGATGTAGGCGATCGCCCGCTCCCGGTCCCGGGCCGAGAAGATCCCGGAGGTGATTCCCTCCTCGACGACCCGCTCCACGAGACTGCGCAGGCGTACACGGTGCCGCCGGGCGATCGGCCGGGCCGCCACGGTGGCGTCGAGATGCACCGCGAACAGGTTCGGCTCGTCGACCAGCGCGTCGCGTTGAACGGTGGCCAGCGCGGTAAGGAGACGCTCGATCTTGTCGTCAGCCGGGTCGGGTGCATCGGCAATGCCGGCGAGCCGGGCTTCGACCTCGCGCAGCCAGCGCCCTGCCACAGCGTCGAGGAGGGCGTCCTTTGACGGGAAGTAGCGGTAGACGTTGGCATGGGTCATGCCCGCTTCGGCGGCTACGGCCACCACCGTCACACGCTTGGGGCCGAGCCGGGAGAGATGCTCGGTGGCGATGCCGAGCAACCGAACGTCGGCGGCTACGGGTGCGCGTGGCCTCGATCCGCCAGACACATCGGCTCCGTCCCGGGGCGTGCCGGTCTCGGCGACCTCGGCGACAGAGAGCTTGGATTTGGCGCCCAGCGCCTCTTCCTTGGACCCGTCAGATTCTGGCTTCAAAAAAGGCAGCGGAAGGCGGGAAGTGGACAGGTGGTAGGGCGAGACGGACCCCCATCATACCGGCTGAAGCGTCCCGGCGCTTCGCGTTGACGTTACGGCTTCCCCCCGGGAGCCCGTTAACCTGAGCGGATTTAGTCCGCTTAAACACTCCTATGTGTCAGTTTGCCTTGAGAAGGCAACAAATTTTTCTCGTTATCCCTGCGTCAGAAGCGGTTCTTCCACGCCCTAAGAGCGACGAAGACCGATTCTGGATCGCTTCCTGGTGGCAGATCGACGGATTTTGCCAGTGCTGGGACTGCGCCGCGCAGGAACGGGTTGGTGGCGCGCTCTGCGCCCATGGTCGAAGGAACGAGGAAACGGCTCTCCGCCTTCGCGGTTTCGGCCTCGGCGAAGCGGGCCTTGAGTGCTGCGTTGTCCGGCTCGGCCGCCAGGGCGAAGCGCGCGTTGGAGAGTACGTAGTCGTGGCCGCTGAAGACTTGAGCAGAATCGGGGAGATCGTCGAAGCGCCGCAAAGATCGGTAGAGGGTCTCGGGCGGGCTCTCCATCACCCGGCCGCAGCCGAGGGTGAACAGCGTGTCGCCGGCGCAGACAAGCCCCGCCTCGGAGAACCAGTACGTGACGTGATCGGCGCAATGGCCCGGCGTCTCCCAGACCTGCGCGGTCATATCGCCGACCCGTACCGTGTCGCCCTCCCGGACGGTAACATCCACCTGGGGGACCGCGTCGCCGGCCTTTGCGGGCGCGACGACCCGAGCGCCGGTGGCCCGCTTCACCGCAGGGATGCCTTCGACGTGATCGGCGTGCCGGTGCGTCACGAGGATGTCGGTGAGCCGCCAGCCGGTCTCATCGAGCGCCCTCAGGACCGGATCGGCCTCCGGCACGTCGATCGCCGCGCACGCACCTGTGACAGGATCGCGAATCAGGACACCGATATTGTCGCTGCGGCACAGGAAGGTGCGGATCTCGGGCTGGGCGGCCATCGGGGGATTCTCCTCGGGGCGCAAACGCTGTCGCCGTGAACAGGCGGTCCCACGGCCGGGTTCCGTGCACTTCGGGTCCGTAATGCTTGCCGCGGGCGACCCGGGTCACCATTGAGTACACACCCGTTCCCGTGTCGGTAGCCTGCCTCTTCATGCGTCTCGACGTCAACGATTTGCGGGCCTTCTACGCCAGCCCCCTGGGCCGCACCACGCATCGCGTGGTCGGCCGCTCGATCGACGCGTTCCTCGGCTCGGTCTCGGGCCTGCGCGTGCTCGGGATCGGCTACGCGATGCCGTATCTCGGCCCGATCCACTGTATCGCCGAACGCACCCTCGCGTTCATGCCGATCAGCCAGGGCGTGGTGAATTGGCCGGCGAGCGGCCGATCCTGCACGGCGCTGGCCGATCCCACCATGATGCCGCTGCCCGAATCCGCCGTCGACCGGATCCTCCTCATCCACGCCCTCGAAGCCGTCGAGAGCCCCTCCGAGCTGCTCCAGGAGGTGTGGCGGACCCTCACCCCCGGCGGGCGGATGATCCTGGTGGTGCCGAACCGGCGGGGGGTCTGGGCCCGGCGGGAGGCGACGCCCTTCGGCCATGGCCAGCCCTACAGCCGTTCGCAGCTCGGCCGGTTGATGCGCGAGACGCTGTTCTCGCCGGTGAACTGGACCGAGACGCTCTACATGCCGCCGGTGCGCTCGCGGCTGATGCTGCGCACCGGGCCGGCCTGGGAGTGGACCGGCACCAGCCTATCGCTGCCCTTCGCGGGCCTGCACGTGGTCGACGCGACGAAGCAGCTGTACCGGCCGGTCACGGTGCGGCAGGTGCGGCGCGCCCGTCGCCTCGCCCCGGCCCGGGTGCTGGTGCCGGCTCCTGCCCCTGGCTGAGCGCGCGTTGTCGCGAGCGGCCGTCTGCGGAAACCGGATTCCGTCGGCGCGCCCGGTGGCCTAGGAGGACGGTCCGCATGGACCGACCCTGATGAGCATCGATTTCACCGTCCAGCAGTTCCTGCTCGCCCTCTCGGGCCTGGTCGCGATCGTCAACCCGATCGGCGGCGCCTTCATCTTCGCCCAGGTGACGAGCGCCTACAGTCACGCCGAGCGGGTACTCCTGTCGCGCCGGATCGGCGTCTACGCGGCGCTGGTGATGCTGGGCGCTCTCTGGGCCGGGACGCCGATCCTCAACTTCTTCGGCGTCACCCTGGCGGCCCTGCGCGTCGCGGGCGGGCTGGTGGTGATGTCGTCGGCCTGGACCCAGCTCAACCGACCGGAGGCGCGGGAGGCGCGCAAGCAGGCCGAGGCTTCGGGCTCGGCCGGGCCGGGCGCCGCGGCCTCCTCCGAGCCGGTACCCACCGCGGTGCTCTCCGAGATCGCCTTCTTCCCGCTGACCCTGCCGTTCACCACCGGGCCGGGCACGATCGCCGTCGCGATCACCCTGGGCGCGAACCGGCCGGCGGCTTACGCCGAGCGGGCCGGTTTTTATTTCGGCGTCACGGTGGCAGCGCTGGTGGTCGCCGTCACGGTCGCCCTCCTGTACGCCTCGGCCGACCGGGTCGTGGCGCTCATCGGCCCGGCCCGGGCCCGGGTGGTCGGACGCCTGTTCGCCTTCCTGCTGCTCTGCGTCGGCACGCAGATCCTGATCAACGGCCTGACCGATGTGATCGCGCCGTTGCTGGCACCGCGATGATCCCGGTCCGAGCCGCCGTCAGATGACCGGCAGGGTCCCGAGGCCGCCGAACAGGGCGGCGTGGCCCGCGTAGTAGAGGAACAGGAAGGCCGCCAGCGCCGCGCCGTACCAAGCCGGCGCCAGGAGCACTTGGCGCGCCCGCACCTGGACCCGGACATCGTCGGCGGCGATCGCCAGCAGCACCACGATGATCCCGGAATGGCCGATCGCGTCCACCTTGCCGAACTCGACGATTGCCGAGACGAAGATCGCCGCCAGGATGATCGCTGCGCAGCGCCGGACCAGGGGCGTCCAGATCAACGCGAAGGCGAGGGTGAACTCGATCACGCCGGCGGCCTGCATGAACAATTCGGGGGTCGCGCCCATGGTCATCTGCGGCTTGGCGGCGAGCAGCGGCGCCGACCATTCCGGATAGGCCCACTTCTCGATCGAAGCCCACATCAGCGTGACCGCGGCGGACCAGCGGACGAGGTCGAGGGGGCGGATGTCGAAGGGCTTCAGGTCGAGACCCTGCACGATCAGGTAGACGGCGATCCCGAGGAAGATCGGATAGTCGGCGAGGTGAAACAGCCCGTATTGCGCGGTCGCGTAGCTGAACAGGAAGACGAGGCCCAGGCCGGTGACCGGCATCGTGCGGCGCCAGATCAGGCAGCCGGCCAGCCCGAGCTGAAACCACGGGATCCAGGCCACGTCGGTCTTCAACTCCGGCGTCAGGATGATGCCGCCGAGGACGAACAGGGAAACGAGGAAGAAGCCCAGCGTGGCGCGGACCAGTAACTCCGTGTCGGTGCGGATCCGCGTGGTCACGCGATCGAGGGCGTTGAGCAGTGCGCCTCCCAGGGGCGTGCCCTCCGCCAGGCATCCGAACATCAGGCAGAGCAGCGCGAGGCCGGTGAGCCACTCGAAGTCGAGGCAGAGGACCTGTTCGAGGCCCTGCGGCTGACCGGCCACGTCGAAGGCGCAGAACCATTTGACGTGCGCCTCGGCGGCGTTCGTCCCCGCGAGGATCAAAGGGCCGGTCAGGCCGAGGGCGCAGGCGACTGCCGGGGCCGACTTTTTGTTGGATGTTGGCATTGAGCCCTCGTCGCAGCGCAACGACACCGTGGTTACCGGTTTACTTAAATATACCCGGCGCATTTTAGCCAAGGGTTTGTTAACGAATGTGAGTGAACGGTTAACGCTGTGGATTGTGCTTAGGTAGCGTCGAATCTCGTTCTGGCTGTGCGGGACCTTCGAGCGGGGGCCACGACCCTCGGCAGCACAGTGCCGAACCGCTTGCTGCTTTGACGGCTGTTGGCTCGACTATCCCCGTCAGATGGCAAGTCTCGACCGCGTTGGGTTTTGCGGCGACCACGTCTGTACCGCGCTGTCGACACGTTTCGCAGGTCTGATCCGCATCAGGGCCACGACCCCGGCGCCGAGCCGTAATGATTTCCACTTGTGCGCTCAATATTTATAGTATTTAAGCATAAAATGTTACACGTAGCAGCATATATAAAAACTATTGCTTAAAACGAAGATATCAGACCGCAAACATAAACTGAATACATCAGTGAATAGCGTGAGATTGATTCATTAATGTTTAGGCTGTAGCGGAAAGATGCCTGCAGAGACGGCGGGTATCGGGTTCGCATCTTGCGTGAGCCAGCGCGTTGTCTTGGTCGAACCGAATTCAGGGGCTGGGCCTATGCGGCTGGTCCGCCGGAGCGAGAGACCGAGCAACGGGATGCGCGCAATGGGGAGGGACGCCATTCCGAGGCCCGACACACCTGTCGACCTGCGGCGGTCGCGCCTCCCTGAGCCGTGGCACCGGGAGGGCCATCGCTCTGCCGCCGGCCCACCGGGCGAATCGCGGGGGTTGGCGCATGTCCGGCCGGGCGTGGCCGGGGCATCGAAGATGACCGAAGCGAAGCCCTGACGGCGTCCCGGCCCCGGGAGCGGCCCCGGCTGCAGCGCATCAATCCTGACATCCCGCGGGACGGTTCCTCACCGCTTCGGCGTGCGGCACCGCCCTATCCATCAGCAAGGAGAGACTTCATGGCCGACGATACGCAGACCAAGGTTCCGGCCTGGTACGGACCGGACGAGATCCAATTGATCCAGCGCGACCTTCTCGGTTCGGCGGCGAAGATCCTGATCCTTTGCCTGGGCGGCAAGGGCGGTGTCGGCAAGACGACGATTGCGCTTCAGGTCGCCGATCTCTGCGCCGAGGTCAGTCCGGTCCTGGCGATCGACACCGATCCGGCCAATCGCCATTTCCACACGGCTTTAATGCAGGAGACCAACCCCGGCAGCGAGAGTTTCGTGCCGCGCCGGCCCGACATCACCTGCTTCCGTCAGCGCCTGCGCGCTGAGGACAGCACCGGCCGCGTCGACCCGACCCTGTGCCAGGACATGATCGAGCACGTGATCGAGGCCGCCGAGCGCTTCGTGGTGGTCGATTTCCCGGCCGGCGACACCGAGACGACCCGTCGCTGCGCCGAGATCATCGTGGAGAGCTGCCGGGAATCGAACATCCGCCTCGCCGTGGTTGTCGCGGCCGGTGCCGTCGATCCGACCGCCCTCGATGTCCTGCGCGAACTCAAGCCGATGCTGATCGAGTGCGACCGGGCGATCCTGGCGAAAAACACCGCTCAGGCGACCAACTTCGACTACCTCGAATCCTCCGAACTCGTGAAAGCCCTGCGCAAGCAGCCGAATTTCCGTGTGATCGAGATCGAGAAGATCGGCGAGCGCCTGATCGAGGCCCTGCGCGTGCAGAACATGACGTGGCAGACGCTGGCCAACACGGCGCCGATGCGCCTGCGCGTTGAAGGACGCCGCCTCCGGCGCAACTTCCATCAGGTGTGGCGGGAAGCGCTCCGGCCGTGACCAACCTCGAGCGGTTCTACCGGTCGGTCCACGGCCGCGATCTTCAGCCATGGGAGCGTCAGCTCGCCGTGCGGATCGCGGCCGCCTTGAACACGACGACGAACGACGACTTCGTCGTTCACCTGCTCCTCGTGTACATGTCGACGAACTCGATCACCAACATGTACAACGAGTTGGTGGCCGCGCGGAACACGCTTGCCGAAGACAACCGCGACCTGATCCAGACGGTCACGAAGGATCTGCGCCGCAACAAGCTGCTGACCTACGGGCTGATCGGCGCGGTGGCGCTCGCCGTCATCGCGGGGGCCTGGACGCTGGCCACGGTGGTCAGCCTCTCAAACGGCGCGGCGGCGAACGAGGCCCGCCTCGCCGCCGCGGTGGAAACCTGCGAGCAACGGAATACCGGACGCCCCCCGCGCGGGCTCGACCTCGGCCGTTAAGGCGGATCCAGCGTCAGGGCGTCGGCGGCTGGGCCGAGAACGACGCGGTCACGAGGTCGCGCTCCGTCCGTGCCGACAGCGTCGCGAGGAAAGCCAGGAGATCGCTCCGCTCCGTGGCGGTGAGATGAAGCGGCTTGATCAACCGGGAGCGGCTCGGGCGGTCGATCCCGCCGCGGTCGTAGAGATCGATCACGGCTTCGAGGTTCGGCACCGATCCGTCGTGCATGTAGGGCGCGCGCTGGCCGACCTCCCGGAGCGTCGGCGTCTTGAAGGCGTAGCGCAGCGCGACCGAGGTCGGCTTGAAGCGGCCCCGCCCGATGTCGGTCCCCTGACCGACGCCGATGTCGTGGAACGAGTTGTCGGTGAACGACCAGCCGGAATGGCAATTGGCGCAGCCGGCGCGACCGTTGAACAGGTCGAAGCCCCGCTTGGCCGGCTCGGCGATCGCGTCCTCCCGGCCGGCGATCCACCGATCGAACGGGGCCGGCTCGGTCACGATCAGGCGTTCGAAGGTGGCAAGCGTCGCTTCCAGCCGTTCCCGGGTGACGGCCGGATCCGCGAAGGCGCTCGCGAAGGCTGCCGTGTAGTCCGGGTCGGCGGAAAGCCGGGCCAGGGCCTCGTTCATCGGCAGGTTCATGTTGCCGGGCGCCATGATCGGCATCGCCGAGACCGATTCGAGCGTGTGGAACTTGCCGTCCCAGCCGAGTGGGCCGTCCTGCCAAGCGACATTGAGGACCGTGGGCGTACGCAGGTCCATGTCGCCCTGCTGGCGTGTCGCCGCGCGGGCGCGCCCGTCGGCCCAGGCCAGATCCGGGACGTGACAGGTCGCGCAGGAGCGGGTCCGATCGCCGGACAGGATCGGATCGAAGAACAGGCGACGACCGAGTTCGGCCTTTGCGGCCGTGTACGGGTTTTCGGCCGGGAACGGAATCTCGGCGGGCGGGCGATAGGTGTCGCGCCAGCCGGCGCGGCGCGGGTCCGGGCCGCTGCCGAGCCCCACGCTCACGCCGACGAATCCAAGAATCGCCGCGACCGCGGCGCTGACCTTCCACGCCATCATCAACCTCACAGGGCACGTTTATACCGCTATTCGTTGATGACCGATGAATCTCCGCATGAATATTCCGCGGCCGGAAAGTGCACGCGTATGAAAAACTTCGGCGCCGCCAAGCTTCCGCAATGCAATCCGTGGTCTCGGGTTATTCCAGCCGGACGGCAACGCTGTCACTCGCTCCGGTTGAATCAAGGACGGAGATACGCGCGAAGCCGACCCCTTGGGGAAACCATTCGGCACGGCGACGCAGCGTTTGCGCGACTGGCTGACCATCGATCAGCCACGTCAGCGGTGGCACCCCGCCCAGCGCTTTGAGGGCGACGGCGTCGCCGTCTCGGCCATGCCCGCCTGGCGCCAGACCGAGGTCGATCCGTGCGCCATCGGGGGGATAAGCAATTCGCAAGGTCGGACCCCGTGCACCGGCCGCGTCGCGACCCAGCCGCTGCAGCGGCGGCGGCAGGCTGCTCGATCCGGCCATCAGGGTGTTGGCCGGCCGGGGAACCGGCTCGGACTCGCCGCCGAACCGCGCGAAGGCGTCGAACAGGATCGGCGCCGCGACGACCCTTCCGACGAGGCCTGGAACCGCCGCCCCGTCCGGACGTCCGACCCACACCGCCACCGTCACACGCCGGTCGAACCCGGCCGCCCAGGCGTCACGATAGCCATACGACGTGCCGGTCTTGTAGGCGATGCGGTTCGGGAGGGCGTTCTCGGGCGGCGGCGTCCCGCGCAGGATGTCGGCAATGTACCAAGCGGCTACGGGGCTCGCCACCTGGCGGCCGGATCCGGGCGCCCCCGCCTCGACGCGGCGCTGGATGCCGAGCAATGTGCCGCCGCGGGCGAACCCGGCATAGAGCCGCGCGAGGTCGGTGAGTGTGATGCCGAGCCCGCCGAGCGCCACCGGCAGGCCGGGCGCCGCTTCGCGCGGGAGTTGGATCCCGGCGCCGGCCGCGCGCAGCCGCGCGATGAAGCGGGCCGGGCCGACCGCCTCCATGAGCGCGACCGCGGGGACGTTGAGCGACAATTGCAGCGCGCGCCGGGCCGTGACCGTGCCCTGGAAAGACAAGTCGAAATTCTCCGGGGCGTAGCTCGCCGAGAAGCGCGTCGGGCGATCCTCCAGCAGCGTTTCCGGATGGGCCAAGCCATCCTCGAACGCCATGGCGTAGACGAACGGCTTCAGGGCGGAACCGGGGGAGCGGATCGCCAGGGTCATGTCGATGGCGCCGCGCCGGGTCGCATCCAGGTAGCCGGCGCTGCCCACCTGGGCGAGGACGCGCCCGTCCCGATTGTCGAGGACGAGGATCGCCGCCGAGAGGTCGGGTCCCGTTGCGGCGGCGCGCTCGGCTGCCAGCGCCTCCAGCCGCTCCTGCAGGGGGGCATCGATCGCGAGGCGGATCACCGGATTTGTTGGATCGGCTGCCACCGCTTCCTCGGCGGCGTGCGCGGCCAGCATCGGGAAGGGCTTTCGTGCGGTCGGAACCGGCTCCGCCTTCGCGGCCTCGGCCTCCGCCGCGGTCAGGACGCCCCGGGCGCTGGCGATGTCGAGAACGCGGTCGCGGGCGGCGCGGGCGCGCTCCGGGAACCGGTCCGGACGGCGGGCCTCGGGGGATTGCGGCAGGGCGACGAGCAGCGCGGCCTGCGCCGCTGTCAGCCGCGCGGGCTCCCGTCCGAAATACGCGAGGCTCGCCGCCCGGACGCCCTCCAGCGGACCGCCATAGGGGGCGAGCGCGAGATAGAGGTCGCGCATTCCGGCCTTGCCGAGGCGCCGTTCGAGGGTGACGGCCCGGACCATCTGACGGAGCTTCGCATTGAGGGAGCGTTCGCGCCGCGGCTCGATCAGACGGGCCACCTGCATCGACAGGGTCGAGCCGCCCGACACGATGCGCCCCCGCGCCAGCCACTGCCCCGCGGCGCGCAGCAGGGCCGCCGGATCGATGCCGAAGTGATGCGCGCAGCGGCGGTCCTCGTAGGCGAGCAGCATCGCCTGGAAGCGCGGATCGACCGCGTCCGCGATGACCGGCAGGCGCCACCGCCCGTCCGCGGTCGCGAAGGGGCGCAGCAGCGCTCCGGATCGATCGAGCACCACGGTGGAGCGTGTCGCCGCAGACGAGAGGTCCACGGGTGGCAGCGCCGCGGCATAGACCCCGGCGGCGCCAAGGCCGGCCGCCAACAGGCCCAGCCCCAACCCCACGGTCACGAGACCCGAGCGGACGGCCAGACGCCGCGCCGGGGGCGCTCCTCCGTCGGGGTCGAACCCGTCCTGCGGCACGTCTCCTCCGGGGTCCGGACCCGCCTTACGGCACGTAGGATTCCCGGTTCCCGCAGCGCAGGCAAGCCCGTCCTTGCGCGGCCCCGGCTACGCGATGCCGATGCTGCGCTGATCCGCGAAGTTCGGTCGCTCGGGCCGATCGAACCGGATCGGGAACGGCACCACGTTCGATGCGAGCGGTGCGACCGCAGCGTCGTAAGTCGAACCGGTCCCGCGAGCCTTGCCAGGCTTCAACCAGCGCCCGACGCGCCTGAAATACGTCCGCCTCGCCAACCAAGCCGGAACTTGCCCGTCCTTCGACATGATCTGCCTCTCTCGATGCAACCCGCGGCGACGATATCCAGCCCGGTCGCTCGATCGCGTCATCGGACCGAATCGGAGCTGTATTCGTGATACGAATTCATACCGGGAGTCGTTGCATCCTCCGTTTGGGTGATGCCGCCCCACGGCTCTGAGGCAGTCGGGCAAAACCGTCAGAGCGCTCTCCGCCGAAGTAGATGCCGGTTCGGCGCGAGAGAGCGCGTCACGACAAAGGCTTAGGGCCGTGCCCGATCGCAATGCGCCCAGTACACGACAGTCGTCTGTCGACAGGGTTGGCAAGCGCGACCTGCCCCCTCTCCCGCACGGGAGAGGGGACCCGTGTCCAATTCGGCGGCGGTGGCGTCACTGTCGTGTACTGTGCGCAATGCGATGGGCACGGCCCTAAGCGGCAGCGGTTTCCTTCGCCCGCTCCAGCGCCAGCTTGGTGACCGCTATTTGATCGACCTTGCCGGTGCCGAGCATCGGGATCGCCTCCAGCACCACCACCTCGGCAGGGATCGCGACGTCGGAGGCGCCGCGATCCTTGGCGAAGCTCTGGTAGGTTGATCGCGTCGCGTCCTTCGCCTGCGTGAACAGGATCAGCCGCTCGCCCTTGCGCGGATCCGGCACCGCGGCCACCGCGCTCAGGTGGTCGGGCCAGAGTTCGGCGGCCAGCGACTCGATGCCCGCGAGAGACACCATCTCGCCCGCGATCTTGGCGAAGCGCTTGGCCCGGCCCTTGATCGTGACGAAGCCCATCGCGTCGATCGCCACGATGTCGCCGGTGTCGTGCCAGCCCCCCGGCGGCGGCTCCAGCACCCCCGGCGTCTCGGCGCGCAGGTAGCCCAGCATGATGTTGGGCCCCTTCACGGACAGTCGGCCGCCGTCGTCGATCCCCGGTACCGCCTCGAGCCGCGTCTCGATGCCCGGCAGCATCCGCCCGACCGTGCCGAAGCGGTTGAACATCGGCGTGTTGAGCGCGACCACAGGCCCGCACTCGGTGACGCCGTAGCCTTCTAGGATGCGCAGGCCGAATTTTTCCGCCCAGGTCTTCCGGGTGGCCTCCTTCACGGCCTCGGCGCCGGCCACGACGTAGCGCAGCGAGCGCAGGTCGTAGGAATGGGCGGACCGGGCATAGCCGGTCAGGAACGTGTCGGTCCCGAACAGCACGGTGCTGTTCGAGCCGTAGATCAGCTCCGGCACGATCCGGTAGTGCAGCGGTGACGGGTAGAGGTAGACCGGTACGCCCGAGACCAGGGGCAGCACCAGCCCGGCCGTGAGGCCGAAGGCGTGGAACACCGGCAAGACGTTGAACACCTTGTCCATCGGGCCGAAATCGATCCGTGCCGCCACCTGGGCCACGTTGGCGAGCATGCAGCGATTGGCCAGAACCACGCCCTTCGGCGTGCCCTCGCTGCCCGAGGTGAACAGCACCGCCCCCGGATCCTCGCCGGAGCGCGCCACAAGGGGCCGGCGGGGCGCCAGCAGGCCCCGGATCTTGTCCCCGGTCGTGATGCCGGCGCGCACGTCCTCCAGGTAGATCAGCTCGACCGATCCGCGGATCGCCTCCACGAGCGGCCCGAGCCGCCCCTTCTCGATGAAGGCCCGGGAGGTGAGAACCTTGCTCACCTCGGCGGCCCGGCAGGCCGAGAGGACGTTGGCGGGACCGGCGGAAAAGTTGATCATCGCCGGCACCCGGCCCGCGGAGGCCAGCGCGAACAGCGTGACGGCGGCACCGTTGGCGTTCGGCAGCATCACCCCTATCCGGCCGCCCACGGGGGCCAGCGGCATGAGCTTGCGGCCCAGGATGTTGGCGCCCATCACGAGCCGGCTGTAGGAGAGCCGACCGCCGACAGGGTCCTCCAAGGCGTTGCGACGCCAGCCGTGAAGATCGCCCGCCTCGATCAGAGCCGCCATCAGGCCACGGTCGATATCGGCGGTGCGGAACACGAGGTCGGACATGATCCCGTAGAGGGCCGCGCCCGCCGCCTGCCGCCGCGCCTTGCCCTTGAGGGCGGGATCGACGGTCAGGCGCACCGGCGGCATCACCGTCACGATCACCTTCGGCCACCACGTGCGGCTGACCTGCCTGCGCGACAGGCGCGAGAAGATCGTGCGCTCCAGCCCGTCGATCTTGACCGGCACGACCATGGCGCCGGACTTGTCGGCGATCAGCCCGGCGCCGTCATAGACCTTCATCAGGCTGCCGGTGACGGTGAGCCGGCCCTCGGGGAAGATGATCAGGGTCTCGCCGCTTTTCACGGCGTTGATCAGCGTCCGCGTCGCGAGCGGGCGCGTCGGGTCCAGCGGCATCGCCTTGGTGACCCGCAGGAACGGCCGCACCCACCAGCGCTGCGCGATCCCGCTGTCGATCGCGAAGACCGGCTCCTGCTCCAGCAGGGACAAAGCAAGCGGCGCATCGAGGAACGACACGTGGTTGAGCGCCACGATGGCGTTCGGTCCGGCGGCCGCGACGTTGTCGAGACCGCGGACCTCAAGCCGGTAGAAGGCCCGGAACAGGATCGACAGGGCGTCCCGGAACGGGCTGGTCGGCAGGGTCATGAACACGATGGCGCCGACGATCAGGTTCAGCACCGCGACGACGGCGAGCAGGCTCGCGATCGACAGGCCTGCCCCCTGTAGAGCCGCGAGCGCCAGGGTGCCGGCCACCATGAAGGCCGCCGTCACCACATTGACGGCGCCGATGATGCGCGCGCGCATCGCCTTCTCGGCCCAGGCCTGCACGGCCGCGAAGGACGGGACGATGTAGAGGCCGCCCGCCATGGCGAGACCCAGGAAGCCGATGGCGACGCGCAGGCCGTCGCCGGTCCGCAGGAAGTCGAACGGACCGATCGCCTCGGCGGATGGCGGCGGCAGGTGGCCGATCGTCCAGGCGAGGTCGAGGCCGAACAGGCCCATCAGCACGGCGCCGACCGGCGTCGGCAGCAGAACGATCCGGCCGCTGGCGAGCCATGAGGCCAGCCCGGAGCCCAGCGCGATGCCGATGGAGAACAGCGCCAGCAGCAGCGTGATCACCGTCTCGGTGCCGTTGAAGGCGCCGCGCACCAGAACAGGCAGGAGCGACAGCACCACGACGCCGACCAGCCAGAACCAGCTCACGATCAGCGAGCCGCGCCACAGGCGCGTGTCGGCCCAGAGGTCGCGCAGCAGCGACAGGGTCGAGCGGGCGATGTTGGGATCGACCCGCAGGTCCGGCGCCCCCTCCCCGGTCGCCGGGATCATGCGGGCCGAGAGCCAGCACAGGATCGCGAAGCCCATCACCAGGGCGCCGAACAGGACGCCCGAGCCGCCCAGCGCCGAAGCCGCGCCGGCCGCGATCGTGCCGAGCAGGATCGCCAGGAAGGTCGCGGCCTCGACCAGCGCGTTGCCGGCGGGCAGCTCCTCGCGGCGCAGGTGATCGGGCAGGATGCCGTACTTGATCGGGCCGAACAGGGCCGCGATCGTCCCGAACAGGCCGAGCGCAACGAACAGCACTGGCACGGACTGCAGCAGGAAGCCCAGCACCGCGGTGCCGGCCGCGAAGATCTCCGCGAATTTGAGCCGCCGCGCCATCAGCGCCTTGTCGTACCGGTCGGCCCATTGGCCGCCGAGGCCCGACAGGAGGAAGAACGGCCCGATGAACACGGCGCTCGCCAGCGTCACCAGCACGCCCGCATGGGCATCGGCCTCCCCGCCGATCCCGAACAGGATCAGGAAGGCGAGCGCGTTCTTCAGGAAATTGTCGTTGAAGGCCGAGAAGAACTGGCACCAGAACAGCGGCGCGAAGCGCCGCGCGGTCATCAGGTTACGGAACATGGCGGTCTCTCGTTCCGAACCTGACTGGCCCACCCGGCATGGTCAGGTCAAATCGGAGCGCGGACAACGCACAGCGAACACGGCGGCGAGGATAGCTCGCCGTGCGGGTCCGCACCGCTGTGCGAGGTTCACGCATCCGGTCTCGAAGGCCGCGAAGCCCTCCTCTCCCCGCGTGCGGGGCTACCGGATTCACAGATCGGAGTTGGATAGGGCTGAGGGGCGGCCGCGCATCTCCCTCCCCCCTCCGCGGAGGGGGGAGGGTGGGCGCGTGTCTCAGTCGGACTGCGATCTGTGAACATCGAAGCCCCCAAGCGGGGCGAGGGGTTTTCAGCGGCCATTGATGGCGGAGCGGGCGAATTCTGAACCCGCAAACGACTGCGCCGGAGGTGTCCTGCGCGCCGGGTGGATATTCAGACCTTCCGGACCACCCGGCCACGACGGCCCGGGATGACAGCGTGCCGGACGATGACGCCGCGCAGGGCGGCGCCGAGGTCGTAGGACCAGGAGATGTACATCGCGACCACGGCGATCACGAACAGCGCCGCCCCGGCCGCGCAGGCCGGAAGTAGAAGCAGGAAGGTCAGCACCATCCCGACCGCCGTCCGCTCGGCCAGCGAGGCCTGGGGCCAGGGATCGATCGGCAGGGAGAAGCGTCGTCTGGAGCGCATGACTTCGACCTTCGGTGGTTCGGCATGACGCAACACAAGCGGTTAACAGCGGCCGGACTCGGTCGTTGCGTGGCGGAACGCGAAATCGTCGCCCCCCGTGACGTTCCGGCCCGATGCCGCAGGGCAACCGACCGGCGCGATCCGGGTTGCCGTTCGAATTCCTGACGACGATGAGGTGGATATGGCTCGGGTTGCGGTCGTGACCGGCGGTACGGCCGGGATCGGACTGGCGGCGGCGCATGCCCTCGCCGAGCGTGGATGGTCGGTGGCGGTGATCGCGCGCGATCCCGACCGGCTCTCCGCGGCCGAGCGGGCGCTGGCGGCCTACGGGCAGCCGGTGCTGGCGATCAGCGCCGACGTCGCCGATTCGAAGGCCGTGGACGCCGCCGCCGCGCGGATCGAGGCCGAGCTTGGGCCGATCCGCGCCTGGGTGAACAACGCGATGTCGACCGTGGTGAACCCGGCCGACCAGATCACCCCGGACGAGTACCGGCGGGTCACCGAGACGACCTATCTGAGCCAGGTCTACGGGACGCTCGCCGCGCTGCGCTACATGAAGCGGCGCAACCGGGGCGCGATCATCCAGGTTTCGTCCGGCCTCGCGGTCCGGGCCGCGCCGCTGCAGGCGCCTTACTGCGCAGCGAAGTTCGCGGTCTCGGGCTTCACCGACGCCCTGCGCTGCGAATTGCTGCACGACCGGGTGAATGTCAGCCTCAGCGTCATCTACCTGCCGGCGGTCAACACGCCCCAGTTCAACTGGGCGCGCAACCGGACCGGGCACCGGCAATACGCGCCGGATCCGGTCTTCGACCCGCGGCTCTGCGCCGAGGCGATCGCGTACGCCGTCGAGAATCCGCGCCGGGAGGTCTGGGTCGGGCGCTCGTCGATGATGATGGCGGCCGCGCAGGCCCTGGCTCCGGCGCTCGCCGACCGCAAGGCCGCCTCCATGTGGTCGGCCCAGCTCTCGGACGAGACCATCCCCGAGATGAAGGGGAACCTGTTCGAACCTGTGCCGGGCCCGGTCGGGATCGACGGCCGTTTCTCCGGTCGGACCAAGGCGAGCCGCAGCGAATTCGTCACGAGCCGCACCCGCGACCTCGTGGTCGGCGGGCTCGCCGGGCTGGCGCTGATCGGGCTCGCCGGTACCGTCCACGCCGCCCGCTCGGCTCGCCGGCTGCCGGATCGGACATAGGCGGCTGCACCCCGTCGCGCCGCCTGCTCCAGCCGCCCCGAAGAAGGTTCAAGAAAATGCCCGGCTATCTGCCCTTCGCGGGCGCCCTGAAGCTGCCCGCCTACACCTGCGACAATTGCGGGTTCTGGCAGCGCCATTTCGAGACCCCGGCCGCCTGCCCGATGTGTCTCGATGCCCGCCACGTCGTGCCGCAGGACGGCTGGCGCTTCCGCACGGCGCGGGAGGCACAGGATGCCTTTCCGTGCCACTGGCAGGAACTGGAGCCGGGCGTGTGGCGGTTCTGGAACGATCCGGTCTCGGGCATCGGCCCGTCCGCCTACCTGATCCAGACCGAGCGCGGGAACATGGGTTTCGAGGGCTGCCCGGTGTTCAGCGAGGCCGCCCTCGACCAGATCGAACGCCTCGGCGGCATTGCGGTGCTCTCCGCCTCGCATCCGCACGCCTACGGGGCATTGCCGCAATTGCAGGACCGGTTCGACCCGGAACTCTGCCTGGCCGCGGCCGACTTCACGTGGAGCGCGGCGCTGCAGGTGAGCTGGCCCTACGACGATTTCCTGGAGCCGCTGCCGGGGCTGGAGCTGCATCGGACCGCGGGTCATTTCGACGGCCACGCGGTTCTCTACGATCGATCGCGAAAAATCTGCTTCTGCGGCGACGCCCTGAAGTTCGAGCTCGATCCGACCGATTTCCGCCGGGCGACCACGATCTCGGCGCACAAGGCCTTCGTGCGCGGCGTTCCGCTCACCCCGAACGAATTGCGCCGCTACCGCGACGTGTTCGAGCGCCTCGATTTCGTGCAGACCTGGACGCCGTTCGAGCCGGCGCGCAATTGCGGCCGGCCGGAGGTGCTGGCGCTCCTCGATCAGCTGATGACCGGCCGGTCGCATGCCGCCCCGGTGCCGCTCGAGAGCCTGCGTGGTCAGGGTCGGTAGAGCGGGTCATTCTCCAGGCGGATCGGCTCGCCGTGCGGCGTGGCCTCGGCGGCCCGCCGGAAGGCCTCCGTCCGCGCCGCGACGGTCTCGGGGCCGGCCACGCGGCGCTCGGCGAGGATGCCCTCCAGGGTGGCCAGCCACGCGCCGTAATCGGCGGCGCGCTCGGGCGCGCCCGCCGGGCGGATGCCCTGGCCGAGACGCTCCGCCCATTCCGACCACGTGAACAGCCCGGCCTCGCGCAGGCTGACCACCATGGCGAAGACCTGGGCCTCCCAGGGGGCCGAAAAGGGGCTGGGCGATAAGTCGGTCACGCGGGTTCCAGATAGGGTTCGAAGGCCGCCACCGTGACGGTCCCGCCGGGATCGCCGCTCTCGCCCCACAGGTCCTGCGCGCTGAACGCAACCGTGTAGAGCCAGACCGGGTTCTCGCCCGTCTGATAGGCGTTGGTGTCGGGAAAGACGAAAGCTCCGTCGACGCGTACGATCCGCCCGCGCTTCCCGCGGACGTAGCGCGGCAGCCGAGTATGCGTGGTCGGGTGGATGTTGCGGGCCCGGACCGCGTCGCCGAGCGCGAAGCGGGCCGGGGCGTCGGTCGCCCGGCTGCTCGGGAAGCCCGCCCGGAAACGTTGCTCCAGGCCGTCGCGCGCCAGGGTCCGCGCCACGGGCTTGGCCGGCTCTGCAGCCCGGCCGGCCTCCATCTCGGCAGGCGTGGCCAGCCCGGTGGCGGCGAGCTGCTTCTCCAGGGCCTTCAGCCAGATCGCGTAGTAGCTCGACGCGAGGTATTCGGCCGGGGGCAGCGACTCGCGGGCGGCGCGGCTGCCGTCGAGGTTCCAGGCGCCGGTGTAGCCCATGGCGAGCGCCATCGCGAAGACGCGCCGCTCCCACGCGGCGTGGAACACCGGCTCGTCCGGCTCCGGCACCACCGGCCCGAAGCCGTGCGCGCCGCCGAGATCCTGGGCACCGTTCATACCGGCATCTCCGCGGGTTCGACCGGCAGGGCCCTGGGCAGCCCGGTGCCGATCATGGAATCGCGCGTGACGAGGGCAGCCAAGGCCTCTTCGGAAAAGCCCTCCGTCCCCGCGGGGCGCATCGGCAGGACCATGTAGCGGGTCTCGGCGGTCGAATCCCAGACCGTGATGCGGGTGGTCTCCGGCAGCGTCACCCCGAACTCCGCCAGCACGCCGCGCGGATCGATCACGGCCCGGGCCCGGTAGGGCGGCGCCTTGTACCAGACCGGTGGCAGGCCCAGCACCGGCCAGGGATAGCAGGAGCACAACGTGCAGACGACGAGGTTGTGCATCTCGGGCGTGTTCTCCACCACCACCATATGCTCGCCGCCGCGCCCGCCGATGCCCAGTTCCGCGATCGCCGGCGTGGCCTCGGTCAGCAGCCGCGTCCGGAATGCGGGATCGACCCAGGCCCGGGCCACCACCCGGGCGCCCAGATGCGGACCGACCTCGGTCTCGTAGAGTTCGACCAGCGCGTCGAGGGCGGCCGGGTCGAGATACCCCTTCTCGGTCAGCAGCGATTCCAGCGCCCGCACACGGGCTTCGACCGGCGAGATTTCGCTGCCGTGATGCACATGATCGTGATCCCCGTGGTGCTGATTCATCGCGCGCTCCTCACGATGCGCAGTCTGCACCGCCGGACAGGCCGCTTCCAGCTCAGAAGCACGGATGGATTAACCTCGGCCGTTAGGCGCCCGTTGCCTCTACCCCCCGATACCGCTGGGAGCGTTTGGTATCGGTTCATATTTCCACCGGTACGGATGTTAGAGCAGTTCCAGTATACAAGTAACGGGATCCGGATACGTCCATGATCGAAGACGCCACGAAGCCGTCGAGCAGGGCCGAAATCGACCGCAAGGCCGATGGCTACGCCACGGCCATCGGGCAGCACCTCGCCCTGCCGATCCGCGACTATTTCAAGCTCGTCGAGCTGGAGCCTCTGCCGGCGCAACTCGGAGATCTGGTTGCGCGGTTCGAGGTCGCGGTCGCCGCCCACGGCCAGCTTGTGCCCTTCGATTTCCGGGGCGACATCATCAAGGCGCTGCCGGCGCTGCGGACCTTCGCGCTGTCCCTGGCGGGGGACGTCAACCGGGCCGACGATCTCGTCCAGGAGACCTTCGTCAAGGCCTGGGCCAACCAGACACGGTTCCGCCCCGGCACGAACTTCACCGCGTGGCTGTTCACGATCCTGCGCAATCAATTCTACTCGGAGTTGCGCAAGACCCGGCGCGAGATCGAGGATGTCGACGGAACGCATGCGGGCCAGATGACCAGCCTCGCCGATCAGGAGGATGCCAGCACCCTCAAGGTCGTATGGGCGCGCCTCGAAGGATTGCCGGTGGCGCAGCGGCAGGCGTTGCTGCTGGTCGGCGCCGAAGGCCATACCTACGAGGAGGCGGCGAGCAAGCTCGGGTGTCAGGTCGGCACCGTGAAGAGCCGGGTGAGCCGCGCCCGATCCTCGCTGCTCGGCACCCTCGGCGTCGTCGTCGCCGGGCAGGCTCCGGCAGCCTGAGCAGCGCCTCCGAAGGACGGCGGCGAGGCGCGAAGATCATCAGTGCTGGGCCGCACAGGCGTCCGCGGTCATGCCTGTCGCCAAGAGGACGGACAGTCGCAATCCCGTATGATCGGCCCCGCTCATCGATTCGGGTGGGGGCATGGACGGGTCATCTCAGAATAACCAGGCCGTGGCCCAATGGTGCGCGGCACACCCCGCCCTTCTCGCCTTGGGTTTATGCCTGTTCGGTCTAGCCACCGTCACGGGGGCGTGGTGGATCGGCATCCTGTCGGACGCCACGGCCAGCGTGATCGGGGTCATTGACGTAGGCTGCCTGTACGCCTTCCTGATGGTCCATTTCGGCGTCAATGCTGTCATCAGCAACGTGACGCTCGTCTGGTGGTGCCTCGCGTCGATCAGGGGGTTGTTCAACCGCTGACGCGCAACCCCGCATCCTGATCGCGTCCGCCGCCGCAGGCCTCGATCCTTACGGGGATGGCTGACGCAGATGCCAGTCGGTGGCCTGCTGGAAGGCCTGCCCGATCCGCAGCGCCATCGCTTCCTCGTAGCCGCCGCAAACGACTTGCAGCGAAAGCGGAAGGCCCTCGGCCGTGAAGCCGTTCGGCAGCGCCAGGGCGCAGAGATCGAGCAGGTTGCCGAACCGGGTGAAGCGCGAGGGCAGGTGCGCCTCGTCGACCGCGGCGAGCGCCACGGCAGCCGATTCTGTGGTCGGCGTCAGCAGGGCGTCGATCCCCGCCAACGCCTCGGCATAGGCCTGCTTCATCGCGGCACGGCGGTGAAGCGTGCCGAGATACGCCTGCGCCGAGACCGTGGCGCCGGCCAGGATCCGGGCCCGCACGGCGTCGCCGAGTTGCGCGGACGGGTCCTCCGCCAACGTCCCGTTGACGAAGTAGGCTTCGGCGTTGGTGATCGCGCTCATCGCCACGCAGTCGCTGAACCGGAACGGCAGGGCCACGTCCACGATCTCGGCGCCCTGCCGGGCGAGCCGGTCGAGGGCGTCGTCGTAGGCGGCCAGCATGTCGGCGGCGACGCCCTCCCGCTCGACCACGGGCATGCGGCCGAGGCGCAGGCCGCGCACGCCGCGGTCGAGCGTGGGCCAGGGTGCCTCCGGCTGGATGCCGCGGGTGGTCGGATCCAGGGGATCCGGCCCGGAGATCGCTTCGTAGAGGAGCGCAGCGTCCTCCACCGTGCGGGCGAGCGGCCCGGGCGAATCGAGGGTCGTCGAGAGCGGCACGATCCCCCAGGTCGAGACCCGCCCGACCGTCACCTTGAGCCCCGTCAGCCCGCAGAAGGCAGCCGGCAGGCGCACGGAGCCGCCGGTATCGGTGCCGATGCCCCAGGGCGCCATCCGGGCCGCCACCGCGACGCCGGTGCCGCTGCTCGATCCGCCGGGCGTGCGCGGAACCTCCGTGTCCCAGGGGTTCCAGGGCGTGCCGAGATGCTGGTTGGTACCCCAGCCGCCATAGGCGAATTCCACCGTGTGGGTCTTGCCCAGCACGATCATCCCCTGCGCGATCAGGCGGCGGGCGACGGTCGCGGTGCGCTCGGCCCTGCGGGCGCGGTGGGCGGCCGAGCCGCCCATGGTGATCCGGCCCTCCAGATCGATCAGGTCCTTGAGCACCACCGGCACGCCGTGGAGCGGCCCCACCGCGTGGCCCGACCGGATCGCCCGGTCGGCCCCCTCGGCGGCGAGGCGCGCATCGGCGGAGAACACCTCCGTGAAAGCCTGAAGCTTCGGCTCCAGTTGCGTGATGCGCCCGAGCAGCGCGTCCACCGCGTCGACCGGCGAGAGGCTGCGCGCGCGGATCGACCGGGCGAGTTCGGCCGCGGAGGCGTGGACGGGATCGAGATCGGGCATCGGCTTATTTCACGCTGACGAGGGTGAGGTCGACGAACCAGGATTGCGGCGAGACGAAGCCGTGGACCGTCTTCGCCATCCCGCGCGGGTTGAGGTCGTGGACGATGAACAGCCAGGGCGGGTTGTCCACGAGGCGCTCGTGCGCGGCCTTGGTCTGGGCGTCGACCACCTTGGCGTCGGTGGTCTCGGCCAGCGCCTTGAGGGCGGCGTCGAACGCGTCGTCCTTCCAGTTCGGGAAGTTGAAGCCGGCCGGGGGGAAGCGGTCGCTCCCGAAGTAGCGCGCCATCACGGCGGCGTCCGAAGAGGGCGAGGAGACGTTGAGCGCCAACGAGCCCTGCAGGCTCTGCGCATCCGGCAGCGCGCGGCTGGAGTTCAACAGCACCTGCCACTCGACCACGTTGAAGCTGAGATCGACGTTGCAGGCCTGCTTCAGGTTCTCCTGCAGGTACTCGTTCATCGGCATGGGCAGCATCTGTCCCGAGCCGGACGACGAGATCATGATCTTGAGTTTCAGGGGTTTCGTATCCGAATACCCGGCCTCGGCCAGCAGCGCCTTCCCCTTGGCGGCGTCGAACGTGTAGCGGTTCTTCGGGGACCCGAAATTCGGGTCCTTGTCGTTGAGCCATCCCGAGGCCGGTTCGGCCGTTCCGTTGAGCAGCTCCACCAGGGCGGACCGGTCGACGCAGTAGTTCAGCGCCTGCCGGACACGCACGTCCTTCAGGGGGCTGTCTTTCGCGCCCATGTTGTAGATGTAGGGCCAGACATGCGGGTACGAGCCCGTGGTGATGGTGAACCCGGCCTGCTTCAGGGACGGGATCGCGTCGGGCGCCGGCACCTCGATCCAGTCGACCTGTCCGGACCGCAGGGCCGCGACCCGGGCATTCGCCTCCGGGATCGGCAGCAGCCGGACCCGGTCGACCTTGGCCATCCGGTCCGGGTCCCAGTAGCCGTCGAACTTGGCGAGATCGACCGCCTCCCGCGGGGCGACGCGGG
Source organism: Methylobacterium sp. J-088 (assembly GCF_022829295.1). GTDB lineage: Bacteria > Pseudomonadota > Alphaproteobacteria > Rhizobiales > Beijerinckiaceae > Methylobacterium. The sequence goes on along the minus strand of NZ_JAKSYH010000194.1, from coordinate 40,670 downwards.
TGATCTTGAACGGCCCCGTCCCGGCCGCCGGTAGCGCGGCGACCTTGCTCCAGTCGCGCCCCGCCTTCTCGAAGGATTGGGGTGAGGTGAACAGCAGGTAGACCGCCATGTAGGGGAAGTACGACGCCACCTGCGTGGTGGTGATCTGAACCGTCGCGTCGTCGATCTTCTTGTAAGATCCGACCAGCGGCGCCCGGGCCCGGGAAATGCCCGCGCCCTGCGGCTCGAATTGCGGGCTGTCGTTCTTGAAGTAGCGGTCCAGATTCCAGATCACCGCGTCGGCATTGAACGCGGTACCGTCATGGAACTTGACGCCCTGGCGCAGGTGGAAGGTCCAGACCGCCTTGTCGTTCGGGTCCTGCTCCCAGCGCTCGGCCAGGGCCGGGACGATGCCGGCGAGCTTGGTGGTGCTCTTGAGGTCCCATTGCACCAGCCCCTCGAAGATCGGGTAGCCGAGGAAGCGCATACCCTCGAAGCCGTTGTTGGGCATCCCCGTCGTGGTCGGAATGTCGGTGGCCGTCATGGCGATGCGCAGCACGCTCTCGGCGCTGGCAGGCCCCGCCAGGACGACGGGTCCAGTCGAGGCGACGGAACAGGCCAGGGCGGCGGCAATCAGGCGGCGCGTTTTCATCGGACCCCACGGGTGGAAGGTGCGGCTCGCCTCCGGCAAGTCCCGCGCCAGACCGTGCCATGATGCCAGCGTTTGGCGAACGGGAGATGTCACCCGCCGCCCCTTGCGCTGGACCGCCACGGCGTCACGATAATACAGAATCCATGGCGCCGCCGAGGCCGCCAGCGAGAGGGAGAGCTGCCCGTGAGCGATGGGATGCCGGCTGCGATGAATGGGGCCGAGAGCCTCGTCCGGACCCTCGTGGAGGGCGGGGTCGAGGTCTGCTTCACCAATCCCGGCACCTCGGAGATGCATTTCGTGGCCGCCCTGGACCGGGTCGAGGGGATGCGCTGCGTGCTGTTCCTGTTCGAGGGCGGGGCGACCGGCGCTGCCGACGGCTACGCCCGCATGGCCGACAAGCCGGCCTCGACCCTGCTTCACCTGGGGCCGGGCCTCGCCAACGGGCTGGCCAACCTCCACAACGCCAAGAAGGCGCGCACCCCGGTCGTCAACATCGTCGGCGAGCACGCGACCTACCACCGGGAATACAACGCGCCGCTGACCTCCGACATCGAAGGTCTGGCCTGGCCGATGTCGTCCTGGGTGCGGACCGGCATGAGCGCCGCCGAGATCGGCTCGGACGGCGCCGCCGCCATCGCGGCCGCCCGCACCGCGCCCGGTCAGGTCGCGACCCTGATTCTGCCCGCGAATACCGCCTGGGATCCCGGGACCGGGCCCGCGCCGGTGCCGGCGATCCCGGAGCGGGCCAAGGCCGGAGACGCCGCGATCGCGGCCGCGGTGAGCGCGCTGCAGAGCGGTGAGCCGGTGCTCCTGCATCTCGGCGATTGGGCGGTGCGGAACGAAGGCCGGGTCATCGCCGCCCGGATCGCCCGCAAGACCGGCGCGCAGCTGATGGCGATGACGTCGAATTCCCGGATCGATCGCGGTGCCGGCACCGTGCCGATCGAGCGCCTGCCCTACCCGATCGACCAGGGCATCGACGCCCTGAAGGGTTTCCGCCATATCATCCTGATCGGCGCGACCCCGCCGGTGGGCTTCTTCGCCTATCCGGGCAAGCCGAGCCTGCTGGCGCCGGACGGCTCCTCCACCATCACATTGGCCACCCCCGAGGAAGACCAGATCGACGCCCTGGGGCGGCTGGCCGAGGCTGTCGGCGCCCCGCCCGCCGAGCCGGTCGCCGCCGCACCGCGCCCGAAGCTCCCGACCTCGGGGCCGCTCGATCAGGACACGATCGGGCAGGTGCTTGGCGCGCTGATCCCCGAGGGCGCGGTGATCTGCGACGAGTCGATCACCACGGGCCGCAACTTCTTCGCCCTGACTCGGGACGCGGCGCCCCACACGTGGTTGCAGCTCAGCGGCGGCTCGATCGGGCTTGGAATCCCGATGGCGACTGGCGCCGCCATCGCCTGCCCCGACCGCAAGGTGATCAACCTCCAGGCCGATGGCAGCGGGCTCTACACGGTGCAGGCGCTCTGGACTCAGGCACGGGAACGCCTCGACGTGGTGACGCTGGTCTGGTCGAACCGCTCCTACGCGATCCTGCGGGCGGAGCTGACCAATGTCGGCGCGCTCAATCCCGGCCCGAAGGCGATCGGCATGCTGAGCCTCGACGATCCGGCTTTGGATTGGGTGAGCCTCGCCAGGGGCTTCGGCGTGGAGGGACGGCGCGTCGAAACCCTGTCGGACTTCATCGCGGCGTTCCAGCACGCGCTCGCCAACGCGGGGCCGCACCTGATCGAAGTCGCCCTGTGAGCGGGGCCGCGTACCCCCTCCCCGGGCTCGACGGCCCGGTCGAGATCCGGGTCGACCGCTGGGGGCTGGCGCATATCCGGGCCGGCTCGACGCGCGACGCCTTCCGGGCGCAGGGCTTCAACGCGGCGCGGGATCGGCTCTGGCAGCTCGACCTCTGGCGCAAGCGCGGCCTCGGCCTGCTGGCGGCGAATTTCGGACCCGGATACCTCGCGCAGGACCGCGCCGCCCGGCTGTTCCTGTTCCGGGGCGATATGGCGGCCGAATGGGCTGCGTACGGGCCGCAGGACACGCACGCCATCGTCACGGCCTTCGTGGACGGGCTCAACGCCTACGTGGCGCTCACCGAGGCGCGGCCCGAACTGCTGCCGCCGGAATTCGCCCTCACCGACACGCGCCCGGCCCGCTGGCAGCCGGAGGATGTGGTGCGGATCCGCAGCCACGGTCTGGTGCGCAACGTGCTCTCGGAGGTCGCCCGCGCCCGCGTTCTGGCCCGCGCCGAATCCCGGGCGGCCGGGCTCGCCGCGGACGACCTGCGCAAGCGGATCAGCCCGCCGCACGACCCGGTTGTGCAGGACCGGCTCGATGCCGCCGACTGGCCGGACGATCTCCTCGACGATTTTCGCCTCGCCACTGCGACGGTGGGCGTCTCGCCCGAACGCCTGGCGGCACCCCGCGACGAGGCCTGGACCTGGAGCAAGGTCGACGCGCACGGCGCCGTCACGCGGGGACCCCGCGCCGCCCCGAAGGAGCCGGCGGAAGGCTCGAACAACTGGGTGGTGGGGGCCGCCCGCACCGAGACCGGCCGTCCGATCCTGGCGAGCGACCCGCACCGGGTCTACCTGCAGCCGTCCCTGCGCTACGCGGTCCATCTGACAGCGCCGGGGCTCGACGTGATCGGGGCCGGCGAGCCGGCGCTGCCGGGCATCTCGATCGGCCATAACGGCCACGCGGCCTTCAGCCTGACCATCGCGCCGATGGATCAGGAGGATCTGTTCGTGTGCGAGACCGACCCGGCCGATCCGGATCGCTACCGCTACGGCGAGGGTTGGGAGCCGATCGAGCGCGTCGTGGAGACAATCCCGGTGCGCGGTGGGCCGGACGAGACCGTATTGCTCGGCTACACTCGGCACGGCCCGGTGATCCGCGATGCCGCGGGCCGCGCCTTCGCGCTGCGGACCGTCTGGTCCGAGCCGGGTGCTGCCGCCTATCTCGGCAGCCTCGCCTATCTCGGCGCCACCACCCCGGAAGCCTTCGGCGAAGCCCTGCGCCACTGGTCGGCGCCGTCCGTGAACCAGCTCTACGCCGACGCCACGGGGCGGATCGCGTGGTTCATGGCCGGCAAGGCGCCGGTGCGGCCGGCCCATGACGGGCTGCTGCCGGCGCCGGGCGACGGCCGCTACGACTGGGCCGGGTTCCACGATCCCGGCACCCTGCCCCGCAGTCTCGACCCGGAGGCGGGCTGGCTGGCCACCGCCAACGCGATGAACCTGCCGCCGGATTTTCCCGCGGAGGCGCACAAGGTCGGGTTCGAGTGGGCCGAGCCCTGGCGCGCCCGGCGTATCCGGGCGGTACTCGGCGGCCAGACCCGGCACAGCCTGGAGGATTCGCGCGCGCTTCAGGGCGACACGTTTTCCGAGCCCTCCCGCCGGCTTGCGGATCTGGTCCGGGCCATGTCGCCCGCCTCCGACCCCGATATCGCCTCGGCCCAGGCGCTGCTGGCGTCGTTCGAGGGCCGTCTGGATCCGGATTCCGCGGCGGCCGCCCTCATCGAGGTGTGCTGGGTCCACCATCTGCGGCCGGCCCTGCTCGAGACGCTGGTGCCCGATGCCGGCACCCGGCGCCTGCTGCCGCCCGGTGACACGCAAAGCCTGATCGAGCGGCTGGACGGTGGTCTCGACGTCGTGACACGCGAGAAGCTGCTGGCGAACGCCCTCGGGGCCGCGTTCCGGGACTGCCTGGAGCGGATGGGGTCGGACCCGATGGGAAGGCTCACGCCGGAGGTAGAAGGCCCTCTCCCTCCCCCCTCTGCGGGGGGAGGGAGTGATGCGGAGACGATCGCGCTTCGCGAGCCCCGCATCGGCTGGTCCTGGGGCCGTCTGCACCACACCCTGTTCGCCCATCCCCTCACCGGCCTGAGGCCCGATCAAGCCTGGGATGTCGGCCCGCTGCCGGTCGGCGGGTCCGCGGCATCGGTCATGCACGCGGAGTACCGGACCGACACGTTCCGGCTCACCCACGGCGCCTCGTTCCGCATGATCGTGGACGTGGGCGACTGGGACCGATCGGTCTTCATCAACGTGCCGGGCCAGTCCGGGGACCCGGGCAGCCCGCATTACGCCGACCTGGCCCCGATCTGGGGCCGCCAGGACCATGTGCCGATGCTCTACAGCCGCGAGGCTGTCGACGCCGCCACCGAGACGATCATCACCTTGAGCCCCCCCTGACCGGGCGGCCGGGACGGAGTGGGACGGAACCTTGAAGATCTTCATCGCGGGCCTCGCCACCGAGACCAACACCTTCGCGCCGCTGCCGACGGGCCGCGCGGCCTTCCACGCCGACTATGCCCGCCGGGACGGCACCCGGAACCCGCCGAGTCTCAGCAATATCGGCCTCAAGGCGTGGCGCGAACTGGCCGAGGCCGACGGCCATACGGTCGTCGAGAGCCTCTCGACCTTCGCGCAGCCCGGCGGGATCACGCTCCGGGCCGTCTATGAGGAGCTGCGCGACGCCCTGCTGGACGACCTCAAGGCCGCGCTGCCGGTCGATGCGGTGCTGCTGTTCATGCACGGCGCCATGGTGGCCGAGGGTTATGACGATTGCGAGGGCGACACCCTGGAGCGTGTCCGCGCCATCGTGGGGCCGGACGCGGTGATCGGCGTCGAGCTCGACCTGCACTGCCACCTGACCGAGACGATGCGGCAGAGCGCCGACCTCATCGTGATCTACAAGGAATACCCCCACACCGATATCGTCGACCGCGCCCGCGATCTCTATCCGCTCGTGATGCGGTCGGTCGCAAAAGAGATCCGGCCGGTGATGGCCTATGCCGATTGCCGGATCATCAACATGTGGCGCACCAGCCGCGAGCCGGTCGCGGGCTTCGTGCGCCGGATGGAAACGCTCGAGGGGCGGGACGGCATCCTGTCGGTGTCCTTCGGGCACGGCTTCCCGTGGGGCGACGTGGCCGATGTCGGCGCAAAGATACTCGTGGTCGCCGACGGCGATCCCGGCAAGGCGCAGGCGCTGGCCAACGAACTCGCCGCCGCCGTCTGGGCGATGCGCCAGGAGGCGGCGAGCCGCTGCGACACGATCGATGCGGCCATCGATGCGGCGCTGGCTTCCGACGACCCGCGCCCGACGGTGCTCGCCGATTTCGCCGACAATGCCGGCGCGGGCGCGCCCTCGGACAACACCGCGATCCTTGCGCGCTTGGCCGAGCGCGGGGTGCGGGACGTGGCCCTCGGCCTGATCTGGGATCCCGGCGCGGTCGGGATCTGTCACGAGGCCGGGCTCGGGGCGCGCTTCACGCTCCGGATCGGCGGCAAGTGCGGCGTGACCTCGGGCGATCCCGTGGACCTGCGCGTCACCGTGCGCGGCCTCTCCGAGGACCACAGCCAGACCGGGCTGAGTGGCGGCCGGGCCCATCTCGGCCCCGCCGCCTGGGTCGAGGCCGACAGGCTCCACGTGGTGCTGACCCACAAGCGCCAGCAGGCCTTCGCGCCGGACGCCTTCACGGGGCTCGGGCTCAGCCTCGACGACAAGCGGATCGTCGTGGTGAAGTCGATGCAGCATTTCTATGCCGCCTTCGCGCCCATCGCGAGCGCGGTTCGCTACGTGGCGGCGCCCGGGGCGGTCCCGCCGGATTACGGCGCGATCCCCTACACGAAGCGCTCGGGCCGCTACTGGCCCCGAGTCGCCGACCCCTTCGCCGCGGAGGCCGCCCGATGATCCCGGACCTGCACCTCGACGCGGGTGAGATCCTCGCGACGTTGCGCCCCTGGGTCGAATGCGAGAGCCCGACCTATGACGCGGCCGCGGTCAACCGGATGATGGGTGTGGCCGCCCGGGACCTCGCCCTCCTGGGCGCGCGGGTCGAGACGATCCCGGGGCGGATGGGCCTGAGCGATTGCGTCCGCGCGCGCTTCGCGCATCCGCGCCGGGACGAACCGGGGATCCTGATCCTCGGTCATCTCGACACTGTCCACCCGGTGGGGACGCTCGGCGCCCTGCCCTGGCGGATCGCGGGTGATCGCGCCTACGGACCGGGCATCCTGGACATGAAGGGCGGCAACGTGATCGCGCTGGCGGCGATCCGTGCGCTCGCGGCGGCCGGGATCGAGACGCCGCTGCCGATCACCGTGCTGTTCACCGGCGACGAGGAGATCGGCAGCCCCTCGACCCGCGACCTGATCGAGGCCGAGGCCGCCCGCCACGCCTTCGTGCTGGTGCCCGAGCCCGGCCAGCCGGAGAATGGCGTGGTCACGGGCCGCTACGCCATCGCGCGGTTCGACCTGGAGGCGACCGGCCGCCCAAGTCATGCGGGTGCCTCGCCCCACGAGGGGCGCTCGGCGATCCGCGCCATGGCGCGCAAGATCCTCGCGATCGATGCCCTGTCGGATGCCGATTGCACCTTCTCCACCGGCATCGTCTCGGGCGGGCAATGGGTCAATTGCGTGCCGACGCTCTGCCGCGGCCAAGCGCTCAGCATGGCCAAGCGACAGGCCGATCTCGACCACGGCGTCACGCGGATGCTGGCTCTGGCGGGGGAAGAGGACGGCGTCCGCTTCACCGTGACCCGCGGCGTGACCCGGCCGGTCTGGGAGCCCGATGCCGGCTGCATGGCCCTCTACGAGACGGCGCGGGGCTTGAGCGAGACGCTCGGCCATTCTCTGCCCCACCGCAGCGCCGGCGGCGGCTCGGACGGCAATTTCACGGGCGCCAACGGCATTCCGACGCTGGACGGGCTCGGTCCCCTCGGTCAGGGCTATCACACCTTGGAGGAGCACGTGCTGATCGAGACGCTGCCGCAGCGGGCACGGCTGTTCGCGGCGCTGCTGGCGAGCCTCGGGGCTGCGTGAGTCGTGGTTTCGAAAGGTCGAGACCTTGCGCGGGTCCAGGGCAGAGCCCTGGAGACCATCTCAGGGTTCTGCCCTGAGAACCCGCCAAAGGGCTCAGCCCTTTGGAAACCCAGGTCGAAGGGGTCTCAGGCCGGATCGACCGGCATCTCCGGTACCCCGGCCGCCTCGATCGCGGCACCGGCCGCGAGGCACAGGTCCTCCCGGTAGCGGGCGGCCACGAGCTGCACGCCCACGGGCGTGCGCCCGACGAGGCCGGTGGTCACCGTCAGCGCCGGGATCCCGAGCGGCGCCAGCCCGACCTGAAGGAGGTTCGCCTCGAAGGCCCGGGCGACGCCGGCCTCCGTCCGGTCGAGCCCGTCCGGGAACGGCAGCTCGGCCGAGACCGGCACGAGCAGCACCGGGTTCTCGGCCAGGAACAGCGACCAGTCCCGGACGAGCGTGAGGCGACGCGTCAGCGCCCGGGCGATCGCGTCCGGTGGCATCGCCTCGGCCCGCGCCCGGAAGCTCGCTAGGAGGCCGATCGCCGCCGGGTCACCCTCGCGCTCGGCCGCTTCACGGACAGCCGCGTAGCCGTCGCCCAGCCAGAGCTGCAGCTGCAGCTCGCTCGCCTCACGGATCGGCGGCGTGTCGGCGATCTCGGTGACCGTCCAGCCGGCTTCCGACAGTCGGCGGGCCGAATCCCGCAGGGCGTTCTCGACCTCCGGCACGGTGGCGAGACCGCCCGGCCGCACGCACAGGGCGACCCGGCGCGGGACTTCCGGGCCCACGAGCGGCGCCGGCACCCACCAGGGATCGCGCGGATCGGGCGCCGCCATGGCTTCCAGGCCGAGGCGCACATCCGCGATGCTGCGGGCCAGCGGCCCCGATACGGCCATGAGCTGCGGTCCGATCCCGCGCTCGGGGGAAGACGGGTTCCAGGCCGGGATGCGGCCGAGGCTCGGGCGCAGGCCGTGCACCCCGCAGGCATAGGCCGGGTAGCGCACCGAGCCGGCGATGTCGGTGCCGTGGGCGATCGCCCCGATCCCGGCCGCCACCGCGGCGCCGGCCCCGCCCGACGAGCCGCCCGGCGTCAGAGCCGGATCGCGCGGGTTCTTGGTGTCGCCGTGGAGCTGGTTGGTGGTGAACCAGCGCAGCGAGAAGGCTGGCGTGTTCGTCCGCCCGAGCAGCACCGCGCCGGCCCTGCGGAGATTGGCGACCACGGGATTGTCGTCCCCGGCCATGAGATCGCGTTGGAGCCGTAGCCCGTTGGTGGTCGCGAAGCCGCGCTGGTCGGCGTTCACCTTCACGGTCACGGGCACGCCCGCCAGCGGCCCAAGGGCCTCGCCGCGGCCGCGGGCGGCGTCGATCGCATCCGCCTGCGCCAGCACTTCCTCCGGGCGATGCTCGACCACGGCGTTGATCCGGCGGTTGACGGTGTCGAGCCGGTCCAGGGCCGCCTGCGCGACCTCTCGGGCCGAGACCTGACCGGTCCGAATCAAAGCCGACAGGTCGGTCGCCGTCAGACGCCAAAGCTGCATCGAAATTCCTCTCGCGCGCCCCAAGGGGCCAAAATCCGCCCCTGATTCGCGTCGCTGGGCGGCGTCGCATAGTTGCATTCAATATGCAGGCCAGCCGCCGCTTTTTTGCGCAGCCCGGGATCGTCAGTCCGTACAAGGATTTGCCGCGCCGCAGCAGAAATACCTAAGCATTCGTCCGTATCCGACCCTTGCCACGAGGGGTCTGATCGATAACGTGCTCAGTGTCCGCGCGTTCAACAGAATCATTCACGAGGGAGGGACGATCTCCTCGGTCCACGGCAAGTAACCTCCAACACAGGACAAGACCCATGGCAGAGGTGATTCGCGTCAAGCCGACGCATGACGGCACGTACACCGTGTATCGCGGTACATTGGCCCTGATCTGCGGCCTGACACGGCTCCAGGCCGAGCGCTACGAGGCTAGCCTGACCGGGCAGAAGCTCGCAGCCGTCGTCTGATCGGCTCAGGCCACATCAACGGGCCCGAGGTCGCACATCGTGCCCTCGGCGCCCAGTCCGCGGCGCCGGGCCGCGAGCGCGTAGCCGTCTCCCGCCTGGGCGACTTCGTACACGATGTAAGAGGCCCGGCGCGCCGCGACGGCCCCATGCCCATCGGGCCGGGCCGACGCTGAGGACGCACCCACGACCGGCACGCCGCGCCCGTCGGGGCCCGGGATGCGGGCGGTGCTGGTCACGTGGTTGTGGCCGTGCAGGATCAGGTCCGCACCCGCGCGTCCGATCATCGCCGTGAAGGCCGCCGCGTCGAGCAATTCGCGGCCCGCCGTTGCGCCGCCCGGCTGCGGCGGGTGATGGATCATCACGACCCGGAATGGACGGCCCGGCTCGGTGGCGAGCGCCCGGAGCAGGGATTCAGCGGCCGCCAGCTGCGGCGCGCCCAGGCGTCCCGTAGCCACGAAGGGTTTCGTCGGGATCGCGCTCGACAGGCCGACCAGGGCAAGCGGCCCGCGCCGCCGCAGATACGGGAAGCGGCCGACGGATCCGGAATCGTCGCCCGTGTAGGCGCCACAGGCTTCGAGCAGCCCCTCCAGGGAGCCGCGGACGTAGGCGTCGTGATTGCCCGGCACGAAGCTCACCGCATCCGGTGAGCCCAACGCCTCGAGGAAGGTGCGCGCCGTCGCCCACTCGCTCGGCAGGCCGATGTTGCACAGGTCGCCCGTGCAGGCGACGTGCCCGGCCCCCTGCCCTTTCAGATCGGCGACCAGCCTCTCCAGTACGGTCATGTCGTGGCTGCGCGACCGGCCGCGCCGCCAATTGGCGTAGCCGGTGGCCCGCTTGCCGATGAGCTGATGCAGACGCACCCGGCCCAGGGGGCCGACATGCGGATCGCTGAGGTGGACGAGGCGGAAGGTCAACGCCGGGAATCACGCGCGGGACGGCCCGGGAGCGGCCGAGGAGCGACCCTCGCATCGCGGGCGCGGGCGCCGCCGTCAAGCGGCACCTGTCACGCGCTGCCGATCAGCATCCCCACGGCCAGAACCAGGGCGCCGCCGAGCATGACCTGCAGGGCTGCGCGCGGGAACGGCGTGGCCATGTAGCGGGTGCGGATCGCCGCGATCGCCACGAGCTCCACGATGACGACCACTACCGCGAGGCTCGTGGCAAGCCAGAAGGGATTCGGCCAGCCGGCCGGCAGGGTGTCGGGGATCGCGTAGGGCAGCGTGTGGCCGAGGCCGCCGAGCGTCGTCATCGCGCCGCAGACGAGGCCACGGATCCAGGGGTCGCCGCGGCCGGTGATGCTGCCGTCGTCCGACAGGGCCTCGGTGAAGCCCATGCTGATCCCTGCCCCGACCGAGGCCGCGAGGCCCACCAGGAACGTCGCGTGGTTGTGACCCGTGGCGAAGGCCGCCGCGAAGATCGGCGCCAGCGTCGAGACCGAGCCATCGATCAGACCGGCGAGGCCGGGTTGCACGTAACGCAGGACGAAGGCGCGGCGGGCTTCTGCAGCCAGCGCCGCGGAGCTTTCGAGGACGGCGGCCATAGCGGCTCTCCTTTTCTAGATCGATTCCAATCTATAGTCTGGAATAAATCTAAACAAGCCGGCTCGCCGTGTTTTCGCCGTGCCGCAGGAGCATCCGCGTCACCCCGGGGCAGCAGCTTAGCCGGCGCTTCGCGCGCAGGTTGTGATCTGGGCCGATTGTTTCGTCTGATGCGCGGGGGCTAGAGCATGCGCTGTCGATTCCGATCCGGAACTGATCGGGTGGCGCTCCGGCCACCCCAGGCGTGACATGAGCCTCGGCAAACGTTTCCTTCGTCAGCCCGGCGTGCAGCGCCTGCTCGGCCGCTTCGCGGCGGCCTACCTGCGGCTGGTGCAGCGGACCAACCCTTTCGTGGTCCAGGCCGGCGGCGCGTCGGCCGGGCAGGCCAATGCCTGGATCGACGCGCACACGCCGATGATCGCCGGCATGTGGCACGGCCAGCACATCATGATGCCCCTGATGCGCCGGTCCCACGACAGGGTCGCCACGATCATCTCGCGCAACACGGACGGCAACATCAACACCATCGCGCTGGAGCGACTCGGCGTCCGGGTGATGCGGGCCTCGGGCGCCCGCGGCCGGAATCGGGCCACGGATGCGCGCGCCAAGGGTGGGGCCGAAGGGCTGCGGGCCATGCTGCGGGCGCTCAAGGACGGCGAGTCCGTGGCGTTCAGCGCGGACGTGCCGAAGGTCTCGCGCCGGTGCGACGCCGGCATCCTGACGCTGGCCCGCCTCTCGGGCCGGCCCATCATCCCGGCGGCCGTCGTGACGAGCCGGCATCTGCGCTTCAAGTCCTGGGATCGCGCCTGTCTGGGCCTGCCGTTCGGGCGCGGCGCGATCGTGCTGGGCGATCCGATCTATGTGCCGCGCGACAGCGCGGGCGAAGCCTTCGAGACGCTCCGCCGCTTCGTCGAGGCCGAGATGAACCGGGTCCATGCCCGCGCCTACACCCTGGTCGGGCGCGCCGACCGGGCGGCGCTCTACCGCGATGCGCCCTCGGTCGAGGCCGCCGCGCCGGTGGGAGACGCCGCATGAGGCGTCCCTCCGTGACCCTGCCGCTGCGGGCCTACCGGGTCGGCCTGTGGGTCGGCGAGCCGGCCCTGTCCGGGCTCCTCGCGTGGCGGGCGCAGCGCGGCAAGGAGGATCCGCTGCGTCTCCCCGAGCGGCGCGGCCTGCCCGGGCGGGCCCGCCCGGTCGGTCCCCTGGTGTGGATGCACGGCGCCAGCGTCGGCGAGGCCCTGTCGCTGATCGGCCTCGTGGAAGGCATGATCGCCCGCGGGTTCTCGGTTCTGGTCACCACGGGCACCCGCGCGGCCGCCGACCTGATCGGCGCCCGCCTGCCGGTCGGCGCCGTCCATCAGTACATGCCCCTCGACGCGCCGCGCTGGATGGCGCGCTTCCTCGATCACTGGCAGCCGAACCTCGCGGTCGTCGCTGAATCGGAGATCTGGCCCAACATGATTCTGGCGCTCGATGAGCGCGAGATCCCGCTGATCCTGGTCAACGGCCGCATGTCGGAACGCTCGTTCCGCGGTTGGGAGCGTTGCCCGCGCACCGCCAAGGCACTCCTGTCGCGGATCGCGATCTGCCTCAGCCAGACCCAGGACGATGCGGCCCGCTTCGCCCAGCTCGGCGCGCCGCGGGTGAGCATTTCCGGCAACCTGAAATTCGATGCGTCGGTGCCCCCGGTCGACCCGCAGCAACTCGCGTATCTGGGGTCCATGGTGGCCGCACGGCCGATCTGGATCGCGGCCAGCACACATGCGGGCGAGGATTCCACCATCGCGTACGCGCACGCCTTGTTGAAGGAGCGCTTCCCCCAACTCCTCACGCTCATTGCCCCGCGGCATCCGTCCCGGGGCGCGGAGGTCGTCGAGTGCGCAGCAGCCCTGGGGCTGCGGAGCGCCCGGCGCTCCGCCGGTGGGCGCCCCCATCCATCCGTGGACGTCTACGTCGCCGACACGATCGGCGAGCTGGGCCTGTTCTACCGCCTCGCTCCCCTGGGGTTCCTGGGTGGCTCGCTGGTGAGCCGGGGCGGCCAGAACCCGATCGAGCCGGTGCGTCTCGGCACGGCGGTGCTGCATGGACCGCATGTCGAGAATTTCGGCATGGTCTACCAAGCGCTCGATCGGGCCGGCGGGGCCGTTGCGGTGCAGGACGGCGTCGAACTGGCCGCGGTTGCGGGCGAGCTCCTGGGGAATCAGGCCCGGCTCGCCACCATGGCGCAGGCGGGACAGCGCGCCCTTCAGCCCTTCGAGGGAGCGGTGGCCCGCACGCTCGCGGTGCTCGACCCGTTCGTCGCACAAATGAAGCTGCAACGCCTCGACCGGGGCGGTCGCGTGCGCCCGCTCGCGCGGGCCTGATGCGGCCTCCCGGATTCTGGGCTTCCGGACCGGATCATCCGTTGGCGCGCGTCCTGGCACCCGCGGGGGCAGCCTACGGGGCGCTGGTGGCCCGGCGCATGGATCGGACGGGCGTGCGGGCGGGCTGTCCTGTCCTGTGCCTGGGCAACTTCACGCTCGGTGGGGCAGGCAAGACGCCCGCCGCGCTCACCGTCGCGGCCCTGCTCGCCGAACTCGGGCGTGCGCCCGCCTTCCTGTCCCGCGGCCATGGCGGCCGGACGGCCGGTCCGATGCAGGTCGATCCGCGCCGGCACAGCGCCGGGGAGGTCGGCGACGAGCCGTTGCTGCTCGCCCGCCGGGCGCCGACGATCGTCGCGCGCGATCGGCCGGGAGGAGCCGCCCTGTGCCGGCGACTGGGTGCCGACGCCATCGTGATGGATGACGGGCTGCAGAACCCGTCGCTCGTGAAGGATCTCAGCCTCGTGGTCGTGGATGCGCCCGTCGGCGTGGGCAACGGCCTGCCCGTTCCGGCGGGGCCGCTGCGGGCGCCACTCGCCCGGCAATGGCCCCATGTCGGCGGCTTGATCGTCATCGGTGAGGGGGCGCCGGGCGACACCATCGCCCGGGCCGCCGCGGACCGGGGCGTTCCGGTCCACCGGGCACGCCTCGTCCGGGAGACGGACGATTGGGCAGGCCGGCGCTGCCTCGCCTTCGCGGGCATCGGGCGCCCGGAAAAATTCTTCGCCACCCTGGTTGAGACAGGGGCCACGCTCGCCGCGCAGCGCGCCTTCCCGGATCACCATGCCTATCGGGACGGCGAACTGGCCGCCCTGCTCGAGGCGGCGCGGCGACTCGATGCCGAGCTTGTCACGACCGAAAAGGACGCCGTGCGCCTGCCCGCTTCCTTCGTGGCCCGGGTGCGGGTGCTGCGCGTGCGCCTCGTGTTCGACGATCCGGACGCTGTGCGCCGCCAACTGCAACAGGTGCTCGACGCCGCTCCCTGACGATCAGGGCCGGCCGGTCTCCTTCAACCGCTTCAGGATCGCCTCGGGGGAGGAATAGGCTTCCTGGCGCAGCGCACTCCAGTAGCGCAACCCATCGAGGGGAATCGGCTCGCCGGTCACCGCGCAACGCACGAAGCTGCCGGGCTTGATCACCCGCATGGTGCCGTCGCCGTACTCGACCACCGCTTCGCCGTTGTTCGCGCGCTCGTAACGACCCAGCACGTCCGCCTCCTGCTTGATGCCGCCTTTCTACACGATCGGCGCGGCCGGCGATCCCCCCGGGACCTCAGTCCAGCATCGACCGGGTTGCATCGCGCGCCAGCAGGGATCGCGCCGCGTCGGCGTCGATGTGCATCCGTTCGACCAGCGCCTCGGCGCTGGCGAACCGCTCCTCCCCGCGGATATAGCCCACAAACTCCACGGCGATCTCCTGGCCGTAGAGATCGCCGGAGAAATCGAACAGGTAGGTCTCGAGGAGCGGCGCCCCATCGTCGAAGGTCGGGCGGCGGCCGTAGCTAGCGACACCATCGCGGAACCGGCCCGATGCCATGCGCACCCGCACCGCGTAGATCCCATGCGCGAGACCGCAATCGGGCACCATCACGTTGGCGGTGGGGAAGCCGAGCTGCCGGCCGCGCTTGTCGCCGTGGCGGACGGGGCCCAGCACGAACCAGCGGTAGCCCAGCAGGGCGTTGGCCCGGGCGATGTCCCCCGCGGCGAGCGCCGCGCGGATCGCGCTCGATGAGACCGGGTCTGCCTCGTCGCCGAGGGCGACCGGCGCCACGATGCGGCAGCTCAGGCCCGCCTCCCGGCACAGATCGGCCAGGACCGCGGGTGTGCCCTCACGGCCACGGCCGAAATGAAAATCGTGGCCGACCACCACGCCGGACAGGCCGAGCGATCCCTTCAGGAAGTCGATCACGAAGGCGTGCGCCCCCGTGGCGGCAAGCGCCCCGTCGAACCGGCGCACGATCAGCCCGTCGAGCCCGAGGCGCGCGAACACGACCTCCTTGGCGGCCAGGCTGGTGAGGCGGAACATCGGCGCGTCGGGGGTGAAATAGGCCCGCGGATGCGGCTCGAAGGTCAGCACGACGGCCGGCCGGCCGGCGTCCCGAGCCGCCGCCCGCACGCTCTCCACGAGGACGCGATGGCCGAGATGGACGCCGTCGAAATTGCCGATCGCCGCCACGGCCCCCGCAAGGTCCGGCGGAACCGGCGCGTCAGGACGGCCGATGGTGAAGGACCGCGCCGCCGTCTCGTCGCCTGAGGCCATTGTGTCGGGGTCGGATACGCGAAAGGTCGGGTTCGGATCGCAGGTCATGCCCGCATGGGGCCGACGCGACCGGACCCTGCCGAAAGGCGCCCGGAGGGTCAAGCGAGGGGCGGATGCCGCGGTGCAACACTTTGGTATGCCATGCGCCGCCGGCTGCAATTAACGGCTTCGCAATGCGCAGGCCCTATTCAAAATCACGTGCGGCGCAGCTAAATTGCAGCCATAGCGAAGCGTTAATCTTTCCGGGAGCCGCCGCGGCCTCCCGCCGGGCAATTACGGAGTAGTGGTTCGATGGCTCTCGACTTGAGCATGCCGATCCTCGTTGTCGACGATTATCAGACGATGGTCCGCATTATTCGAAATCTTCTGAAGCAGCTCGGCTTCGAAGAGGTTGATGACGCTTCTGACGGTACCGAGGCACTGGCCCGTCTCAAGGACCGCAAGTACGGCCTTGTGATCTCGGACTGGAACATGGAGCCGATGACGGGGTACGAGCTGCTCCGGCACGTGCGCGCCGACGAAAATCTTCGCACGACGCCGTTCATCATGGTGACGGCCGAATCGAAGACCGAGAACGTCATCGCCGCCAAGAAGGCCGGCGTGAACAACTACATCGTCAAGCCGTTCAACGCCGCCACCCTGAAATCGAAGATCGAAGCCGTCTGCGGCAGCTGATTGAGATCGATGACACGCGCCCCGCGCCGTCCGCCCGGCTCCCCGATCCTTCGGAAGACGCCCGTACACGGCGCGGATGGTCCGGACGGAGGCCGATCTCAGGAGAACAGCATGTCGTTAGCCGTCCCCCGGCAGTCCGAAGTGCGGTTCCGGGAACCGCAGGCCGTCATCGCCGAGTTGAGCGAGATCGCCGAGTACATCTCCCATCTCCGCGAGGAGATCGGGGCCCTCCGCGCGAACGAGATGAGTCGCGATCGGATCCCCATGGCGCACGAGGAGCTCGGCAGCGTCGTCGTGGCGACGGCCGGCGCCACCAACACGATCATGGAAGCCGCCGAAGCCATGCTCGGCCTGCCCGACGGGCCGGGCTACCGCGAGGCGGTCGAAGAGCGCATCAACACGATCTTCGAGGCCTGCGCGTTCCAGGACATCACCGGGCAGCGGATCGCCAAGGTCGTCGAATCGCTGCGGCTGTTCGAGCAGCGCCTGGCCCGGTTCGTAGGCGCCGTGAAGGCGCGCGACACCGCGTCCACGGACCCGGCCGAGCGTACCCGCCGGGCCCGGGCCGAGGATCTGATGCTCAACGGCCCCCAGGCCGACGGAGCCGTGCCGTCCCAGGACGATATCGACGCGCTGTTCGGCTGAGTCGATTCACTCGGCGGCCTGTCGACTCGCCGGCCCCGCACCGTCTAGAGGGGCCGGTGACCTGTCGCCGCCCGGCGCAGGCGGAGGTCCCGGCAGGCATGGCGGCGCGGCTCTGGTCCGACTTCACCACGGATGACCTGGCGAGCCGCGACATGCGGCGTGCCATTGCGGTGCTGCCGGTGGCCGCCATCGAGCAGCACGGCCCGCATCTGCCGCTCGCGACCGATACGATCATCGCGGAGGGCTACCTCGCTGGCGTGTGCGCGTGCGCACCGGCTGATCTCGACGTGCTGATTTTGCCCGTGCAGGCGATCGGCAAGTCCGACGAGCACGATGCCTTTCCGGGCACGCTCTCGCTGGACACCGGGACGGCGCTGGCCGCCTGGACGGGGATCGGCACCGCCCTCCACCGGGCTGGCTGTCGCAAGCTCGTGATGGTTTCGAGCCACGGCGGCAACAGCGCGATCATCGATCTCGCGGCGGCCGAGCTGCGCGCCCGGCACAGGATGGTGGCGGTGACGACCGCCTGGGCGCGGTTCGGCTACCCGGAGGGCCTGTTTCCGGCCGGTGAGATCGCCCACGGCATCCATGCCGGCGGGGTCGAGACCGCGTTGATGCTGGCGCTGCGGCCGGACCTCGTGCGGACCGACCGGATCGCCGATTTCCCGCCGCGGACGCGCGCGATGGTCCGCGATTTCACCCATCTGCGTGCCGGCCGACCCGCGGCCTTCGCCTGGAAGGCGGGCGACCTTCATCCTTCCGGCGCCATCGGCGACGCGCGCCTCGGCACTGCGGAGGCCGGGCGCGCGGCCCTGGCGCATGGGGCTGAAGCCTTCGTGGCGCTGCTGCGCGACGTGGACGCGTTCGAACTCGACGGGTCGGACCCGGGGTAACCGCCGCCGCCGCGGGGCGAAGGGAAAGGTGCGCCGGATCGATCCACCGGCGCGCAGGAATCTCGTCCATGCGCCCTGTCGTCTCGATCGCCCTCGCCCTCCTCGGTGCCGCCCTCGGCCCGGCCGCGGCCGCAGAACGCCCCGTCGTCGTCGAGCTCTTCACCTCGCAGAGCTGCTCCTCCTGCCCGCCCGCAGAGGCGCTGATCGGGCGCCTCGCGCATGAAGGCGCCGCAATCCTGCCGCTGGCGTTCCACGTCACCTACTGGAACCATCTGAATTGGCGTGACCCCTACGCGCTGCCGGCCGCGACCGCGCGGCAGGAGGCCTATGCGGCCCGGCTCGGCGGGCCCACCTACACGCCGCAGGCCGTGATCGACGGAACGGTCGGCCTCGTCGGATCCGACGAGGCGGCTGTGCGCGGCGCCATCGCGCGGGCCCGGGCGGCCGGACCCGGCATCCCGCTGGCTCTGACCCGCGAAGGCGATCAACTGGTCGTACGGGTCGGCACCGGGAACGGCGCCGCGAAGGTGGTGCTGGTCGGGTTCGATCCGAGCCACACCACCCGGGTACTGCGCGGCGAGAATGCAGGGCGCACCCTGGAGCAGGCCAACGTCGTCCGCGCGATCCGCGATCTCGGCCGCTGGTCCGGGGGCGCTGCGACCTTCGCGGCGGCGCGTCCGGAGGGCGAGGCGGCGGCCGCTCTGCTCCAGGCGGAGGACGGGCGCATCCTCGCTGCCGCCCGCCTCGATCAGGATGGGGTGCAGCGGGAGGCGCTGCGATGATCCTCGCCGTGCAGGCCGGGCTCGCAACGTGCGGCTGGTCGCTGGCGCCGGGCTCCGAGGCCGGGCAAGATGCGGCACGAGCCAGGGGGCGGAACGGCGGCGGGGCCCGGATGGTGCTCGAAGAGGAACTCGCGGGTCTGATGGCGTCGGCGCAACGCGGCGATGCCGCTGCCTATCGCGCGCTGCTGAAGGCCTGCCTGCCCGTCGTCTCGGCGATCGCCCGGTCGCAGGGCGTCCGCGGCGAGGCGGTGGACGACGTCGTGCAGGACACGCTGATGACCGTCCACCGGGCGCGGGCGAGCTACGATCCCGCCCGTCCGTTCATGCCCTGGCTGCGGGCCATCACGCAGCGGCGGGCGATCGATCGGCTGCGCCGGTCGGGCCGCCGCCCCCGGGAGGTCAACGATCCCCTCGCCTACGAGGCCGAGGTCGATCCCGGCCCGGCGCCCGGCCAGAGCCTCGAGGCGCGGGACCGTGCCGCAGCGCTCGCCCGCGCGGTGGCGTCCCTGCCCGATGGGCAGCGGCAGGCGGTCGAGCAGCTCGGCCTGCGCGAGTTGTCGCTCGACGAGGCCGCGGCGCTCACCGGCCGCAGCAAGGGCGCATTGAAGGTCAATCTGCATCGGGCGCTGAAGGCGCTCCGGACCAGCCTGACGCGGGAGGCGGAGTGATGGCTGAGCGTGCCGGCTGCGAAGCCACCCGTCACGACCGGCTCGTCGAGGCACTGGCCGGCGAGCTGGAGCCGGTCCGGCCGCTGCCGGCGCCGGGGATCCGCACGGCTGTGTGGCTCGGCGCGGCGCTGCTGGCCGGGCTGCTGCTGGTGGCCGAGGCCGGCATGACGGGCTTCATGCTGCGCATGCACGTGCCGGATCTCGCCCTGGCGGCCATCGGCGCCGTGCTGACGGCGATCACCGCGGCCTACGCGGCCTTCGCCACGAGCGTTCCGGGCCGCTCGGGCCGGTGGGCGCTGCTGCCGCTGCCGCCCCTCGCCCTCTGGATCGGTGCCAGCGGGTTGGGCTGCCTGCGGGAGTGGATCGCCCCCGGAACCGACCTCCCGGGGGCCCATACGGTCGCGGACTGCTTCAGCTTCCTGATCTGCGCCTCGGTGCCGCTGTCGGTGCTGATCGTGACGATGCTGCGCCGCGCCTGCCCGCTGCGGCCGAACCTGACGGCGGCGCTCGGCGGCCTCGCCGTGTCGGCGGCTGCGGCGGCTCTGCTGATGCCGGTCCACCCGCATGACGCCACCGCGACGGATCTCCTGATGCATGCGGCGGCGGTCGCCATCGTGATCGCGGTGAACGGCCTGGCCGGGGGACGGCTGCTCGCCCCGTCATCGCGCACGGAGCCTGTCTGATCCGGGATCCCGGGTTTCCGAAGGGCTTCAGCCCTTTGGTGGGTTGTCAGGGCGAAGTCCTGACGGATTCCCGGGCTCTGCCCTGGACCCGCGAAAGGTCTCGACCTTTCGAATCCAGGACTTTTCAGCCCGCCTGCGGATCGAGTGCCGGCCAGTCCACGATCCGGTCCGGGTATTCCTCTTCCGAAAACTCCTCCTCGTTGCCGGACAGACGGCCGCGCACCGAGATGCCGGCCTCGTGTACGCTCGCGGCCCGACCCGAGATCAGCGGGTGCCAGGGATAGAGCGGCTCCCCGTCCCGCAAGAGGCGGTAGGCACAGGTCTGCGGCAGCCAAGCGATGGCCCGCACCGCCTCGGGCGTCAGCCGGACGCAATCGGGCACCCGCTTCTGGCGGCGGACATAGTCGCGGCACCGGCAGGTCAGACCGTCGAGCAGCGTGCAGCCGATATCGGTGTGGTGGACCTCGCCCGTGTCCTCATCCTCGAGCTTCAGGAGGCAGCACCGGCCACAGCCGTCGCACAGGCTCTCCCACTCGGCTGGGGTCATGGCTTCGAGCGTCTTGGTGCGCCAGAACGGCTCGGCCGCCCCGTGGCGCACCGCCTCGGGCTTGGGCATCGATGTGGTCTCTCGATCGGAAGGGCGTCTCTCTGCCCGAGCCGGGGCGGCGGAGCAAGCGTGGCCGCAATCCTGCGATTGGGTCAGGTCCCCGCGCGTTATGCCCAAGCGCGTCCGCGGCGATTCGCGAGACTGCGCAGAGCCTCGCCCGCGGTTCCGGATCCTGCTATGGAGGAGGATGCCGTGCGGTGGCCCGGCCGCAGCTCCCGTGTCTGCGGTTCAGACGCTCCACGCCCCGCCGCAGAGGCGCTCGACAAGCCGGGTTCGACATCGTGCGCCTGCCGACGCTCACCGAGATCAAGGTTCGCCTGGAACGGGCCGCCCTCGCCTTCGACGCCTGGGTCAACGCCAGCCTGTACGACAGCGGCCGGTCGACTGGCGAAGCCTATGAGCGCTTCAGGCGGGTCATGGGCCGCTTCGCCGTGCGCGGCTGGAAGCGCGCCGTGCTGGATCTCACCAGCGAGGGCGTCACCATCGGCACCGGCGGCGCCGTGCTGATGCTGGCGTTCGCGCAGCCTGCCTTCCAGCTCACCAGCGAGAACTGGCTGAAGCAGCAGGATCTCGCGGTCACCTTCCTCGACCGCTACGGCACCGAGGTCGGTCGGCGCGGCATCAAGCACGACGACTCGCTCAAGCTCGACGAGTTTCCCGACATCATGATCAAGGCGCTGGTCTCGACCGAGGATCGGCGCTTCTACGAGCACTGGGGCATCGACCCGATCGGCACCCTGCGGGCGCTGGTCAACAACTCGAAGGGCGGCAACGGCACGCAGGGCGGCTCGTCCATCACCCAGCAGCTCGCCAAGAATCTTTTTTTGACGAACGAGCGTTCCCTCGAGCGCAAGATCAACGAGGCCTTCCTCGCACTTTGGCTGGAGAGTCATCTCACCAAGAACGAGATCCTGAAGCTCTACCTCGACCGCGCCTATATGGGCGGCGGCACTTTCGGCGCCGTGGCGGCGGCGGATTACTATTTCGGCAAGCCGCTCAAGGACATCAGCCTCGCCGAGGCCGCCATGCTGGCGGGCCTGTTCAAGGCGCCGACCAAGTACGCGCCGCACGTCAACCTGCCCGCCGCCCGCGCCCGGGCGGCGGACGTGCTGCACAACATGGTGGAGGCGGGCTTCGTCACCGAGGGGCAGATCCAGACGGCTTTGCGCAACCCGGCGACGCCGGTCACCCGAACCCGCGACATCACAGCCGACTACTACCTCGACTGGGCCTTCGGCGAGATCAAGGGCATGGCCGACGCCGGCAAGCTGCGCAACGACCGCGTGCTGACGGTGAAGACGCCGCTCGACCTCGCGATCCAGAAGCGGGCCGACGAGGTGGTGGCCGACACCCTGCGCAAGTCCGGCGACGCCATGGATGTCGACGAGGCCGCCATGGTGATCCTCGATCCTGATGGCGCTCTGCGCGCCATGGTGGGCGGCGCCGATTACGGCGAGAGCCAGTTCAACCGCGCCACCGACGCGCTGCGCCAGCCCGGCTCGTCGTTCAAGCCCTACGTCTACTCGGCCGCGCTCAATTCGGGCCTGTTCAAGCCCGAAACGGTGGTGGTCGACAGCCCGGTCTGCATCGGCAACTGGTGCCCGCAGAACTACGGCCGCTCCTATGCCGGCCGCGTGCCGATGTGGCTCGCGGTGGCGAAGTCGATCAACACGATCCCGATCAAGATCTCGATCGCGCTCGGCAAGGGGATGGGCATCACCCACGAAGCCAAGGCCGCCAAGGCCGGCCGCACCAAGATCATCGACCTCGCCCACAAGATGGGCATCACCTCGAACCTGATCGATACGGTCTCGATGCCGATCGGCTCGGACGAGGTGACGGTGATCGACCAAGCCGCGGGCTACGCGGTGTTCGCCAATGGCGGCTTCCGCGCAAAGCCCTACGCCGCCATGGAGG
Organism: Methylobacterium sp. J-088; assembly: GCF_022829295.1. Taxonomy (GTDB): domain Bacteria; phylum Pseudomonadota; class Alphaproteobacteria; order Rhizobiales; family Beijerinckiaceae; genus Methylobacterium. The sequence continues at coordinate 18,207 of NZ_JAKSYH010000194.1, read as the reverse complement.
TGAAGAACTCCTCCGGCGAGGTGATCTACCGCCACGCCGACGAGGCACCCGAGCGGGTGCTCGCGCCCCAGGTCGTGGCCGACATGAACTTCATGCTGAACAAAGTGGTCGAGGAGGGCACCGGCAAGCGGGCGCAGCTCGAGGGCGTGAAGGTCGCGGGCAAGTCCGGCACCACGAACGCCTACCGGGACGCGTGGTTCGTGGGCTACACCGGCAATTACGTCGGCGCCGTCTGGTTCGGCAACGACGACCACACCTCGACCAACAAGCTGACCGGCGGCTCGCTCCCGGCCCAGACCTGGCACGACGTGATGGAGCCGGCCCACCAGGGTATCGAGATCAAGCCCCTGCCGGGGCTGAAGGAAAGCCCCCGTGCCGCCCAGCAGCAGGCCTCCGGTGGTCCCACCGCGCCGATCGATCCCAATGCCAGCGCCTACGGCAAGCTTTCGCGCCGCTCCTTCGAGGTGATCAACGGCCTGAACGGGCTGTTCCGCACGGTCGAGCGTGTGCCCGCCGGCGCAGGCGACGCCCAGAAGGGCGCCCGCAAGCCCGACGACCGCGCCTCGGCCGGCCCCCTCGACAGGGCGCGGGCGATGGCCGAGGGCAGCCGTGCGCCCGGCGGCTTCGTCGAGGTCCGGTGAGCGCATGAGGGACGCGATTCCGGTGTCCGGCGGCCACGCGGCCGCATCCGGGCAGGCCCCGCGTGGCGGCGTGATCCGCTTCATCCGGCGCCTGTGGCGGAAGAGTTCGGTGACCGGGCTCGCCGTCTACGCTTTGGCGCTCGGCGGCGCGCTCGGTCTCGCCAGCGCCGACTGGGCGACCAGTGGCGGTTACCCCTTCGGCGGCGTGCAGGTCGGTGCCTGGACTGCCTGGCCCCGGGCCGGTGCAGCGAATGCCGATCCCTACACCCGCGCGGTCAACGCGCGCCGGGGCGAGATCCCCCTCGCGGTGGGTGAGGGCCTGCTTCTGACGGCGGCTGCGGACGATGCCGGCCAGGCGCTCGATGCCGCCTGCACCTATCGGATCGGCGGCGGGACGCCCCCGGCCCGGGCCTGGACCATCACGGTGGCCGGCCGTGGGTCCCGGGAACCCGGCCGACCGACGCTACGCGAGGGCTTCACCTCCACCGAGGTCCTCCGATCGGCCGAAGGCCGGTTCGCCGTGGTGCTCGCGCCCGATGTTCAGCCGGGCAACTGGCTTCCGAGCCCCCGGGCGAGCGGGCCGGTGCGGCTGGCGCTGCGCCTCTACGACACGCCGGCCGCCGCCAGCGCCGGATCCCTCGACCGGTCCTCGGTGCCGGCCATCACCCGCCTGGGATGCGCATCGTGAGCCTGCGCGTCGTCTACGCCACGCTGGTCGGTCTCGTGCTGGCCGGGATCGTCCATGTCGCGGCGGTGCTGGCCATCCCCGTCCTGTCGGAGAAGGATGCCGTCTCGCGCGCCCGGGCCAGCGAGAACCTGGACCATCCGCAGCCGATCTACACGGTGGCGACGGGCGACGACCCCTCCCCGCCCGAGGCGTGGCTGCCGATTCCGGATCCCGCCGTGGCTGTGGGCGTCTGTGCCTACGATCTGGCCGACGGGCCGATGCGCGTCTCGGCGCGGACCGGGGCGCTGTCCCTGTCGCTCGCCGCCCATGCCCGGCGCGGTGCCTTCTACGCGGTGACCGATCAGGCGGCAGTGCGCGGCGCCCTCGACCTCGTAATCCTCACCCGTGCTCAGTACGACGAGGCGCTGGCCGACGACGACGAGAACGATCCGAGCCGCGACGTGCGGATCGTCGCGCCGGATACGCGTGGCTTTGTGGTGGTGCGCGTGATCGCCGGCCTGCCGAGCCAGCGCCCGGCCGCGAACGCCGCGATCCAGGGTGTCTCCTGCACCACCGACACGGCCACGGACGATGCGCCGGCGGGCAAGGATCCGTCCGGCAAGGGCGCGGGGCGGTAGCGGATCGGGCACCGATCCGTCCGCGCGTTGCGAAGGCTGTGTTGCGTCCGCAGACCGGCACGTTCGACGTGCCGCGGAGAGCCGACGACTTGTCGGTCCAGGAACGCCGACGCGCTTTTCCGACGCGCAGCGGACAGCTGATCGGCGCACCGTCGCGCTCAGCGGATGCCTCGGGGCACCTCATCCGGACCGGAGCGGGAACCCGCGCCTCACCCCGGAAGACGGCTATGTCGTGTGCCGTGCCGCATGGCGACCGGGAGCGGCTCTCCATGCCGCGCCGTTCGATTTTGGGGGCCGACGCGCGCAGGGACACATCGCTTCGGTGGATGCCCGCCCACGATGCCGCCGCGATATCGCCGACGGGGATGCCGATTGCCGGCGGCAACCCGTTGCAGGCTGTGTTTCAGCCCAAAATGGGCTGGAGCGTGAGAGGCGACAGACCCGCCGACGCTCTGCCGGTTTGACCCGCGGATGCGGCCGTGAACGTGCATCCGTTGTCGCAGAACATGCGCAGCGTGCGCCGATCCAGGCCGATGTCGCAGAGCATGGCGTCGTCGAGTGCCGACAGGATCCGATAGTTGCGCGCCGCCGTGCGCGCTTTCCGAGCGGATGTCAGATATGAAAAGATCATGGTCTATACTCCATACGAGCAAAGACGTGCTGTTTGGTCAAACTGCGACCTTGATCATCATTACTATTTCGGTTGATATCGACATCACCCATTCGAATTAAGGGCCAAAAATATTGAAATCAGTCAGGCGATAAGTCTTGCCTGGCGGCGATCGGTTGCGGGCAAAGCAGGAGCAGCCGCATCAGTTCCGCCTGTCGGCGCGTGCCGGTCTTCTCGAAGATGTGCCGGAGGTGGACCTTCGCCGTGTTCGGTTTAATGCCCCGGCGCACCGCGCTGGTGGCCAGGTCGTGCCCGGCCAGGACATCGGCAGCCAGAGCTGCCTCGGCGGGCGTCAAGCCGAACTGGCTCTGCAGGACAGACGTGTCCGGGGGCCGAACCGAGGCCGGATCGGTGAAGCGCAGGAGCACGGTCGATGTGGCGATCGAGCCGACCGGCGCGGGGATCGCACACGCGGCGACGAGGAGCACGCCGTGCTCGCTCACGAGGCGGGCCGATCTCCCGCCGCCGGCAGCACATCCCGCGATGACGCTGCGAAGGGTGACGCCTTGGCTGGGTGACGGGCCGCGCAGATGGCCGCCTTCGAGACGCAGAAGCCCGGCGCGGACCAGGGCGTGCCCGGCGCGATTCAGGAAATGGACCCGCGCGGAGGGGTCTGTCACCGCCACCCCCTGTTCGAAGTTGTCGATGAAGGTGCCGAGCGCGATGTCCACGAGTGTCGGGCCTGCGCAGGAGTGTTCGGCTTTGGCGATGCCTCGACTGCGAAACGCCGCGCCGTTGCCCGGTTCGTGCACAGCATCGGATCCGCCCGCCCAACCTCTGTCCGTCCCCTGCGGGAAGCGATCTGCGATGGCGATCACGCGCGGCCCCTCGATGTCTGGGTAGAACGACATCATTGGAAACCCGGCAAGCCGCGGACTTATTCCCGGGCGCGCGCAGGATCGCTCACCCCTGTCGCGTAATCCGCGACTGGAACAGGTCGATGAAGCTTCGCAGCGCGCGTGCGTTGAGATCGGACACCACCCAGTAGGTCAGGTCGCCGGCGTTCCACCGCAGGATCGTGGACCCCTCCCGGCGCTCCTCACCCTCCGGCGGGCCGGCGGTGGCTGGGACGACGGTGACGCTGATGACGTGGCGGTCGTGTCGATAGACGAGGGTCGGGACGAGCTTGCCTGCGACGATGTCGATCCGACCGCCGATGAGGGGGAAACCCTGGTCCGCCAGATCGGGTGCGTCCGGCGCGAGGAGTGTGCGCCCGTTGAACCAGGGCTTGACGACGTGCCCGTCGGAGGAGGCGATGTCGAACGGCTGCGGCGCGGCGAGCCCTCTCAGGTGGCTGGCGAGCACGGCCTCGCTCGTGGTCGGCGCGGCACCGTGTTGGTCGAGGTAGACGGCGCCTCCGCCGATCGACGCGCCGACGGCGATGCCGAACACCAGAGTCGCGGCGAGCATGCGCCAGGACCCGGACCAGTTGCGGCTCGGGGCGGCGTCAACGAAGCCGATTGTCTGCACCACGCGTCCACGCAGCGATTCCGGCGCTGGCGCGCCCGGCAGCGTTCCGCGCAGGCTGGCCGAGAGGTCACGGAGCCGGTCGGCCGTCGCCCGCAATTCAGGCTCCGCCGCGAGCCGGCGCTCCATGGCGAGCACCTCGCCGGGCGACAACTCGCCGTCGCAATAGGCGCTGAGGAGGAGGAGCGTCTCGTCGTCGCCGGTCATCGTTGATCTCGCGGGAATTGTTCGAGCAGCCTCTGCCGGGCGCGTCCGAGGCGGGACATCACGGTCCCGACCGGCACCCCCGTCACCTCGGCGATCTCCCGGTAGCCGAGGCCGTGGTACTCGCGCAGCACCAGCGCCTCTCGGAATGGGACCGGCAGCGTTTCGATCGCCCGGGTGAGATGCCGCGCGTCGTCGTGCGCGATGAGGGCCGCCTCGGGCGTCTCTGGGGCCTGAATCGAGGGGCCGCCCGTGTCCAGCTCGGCGCGGGCGACCGGATCCAGGTCGTCGGCGAAGACCACCGTGCGGGGCCGGTGCCGCTGCAGCCAGGAGTACCCGGTGTTGCGGACGATGGTCAGGAACCACGCGCGCGCGTTGCCCTCGGCGAAGGTCTCGATCGCCCGGTAGGCCCGGAGACACGCCTCCTGCATTACGTCCTCGGCGTCGGTCGCGTCGCCGGTGAGCCAGCGCGCGAGCCGGTAGCCTTCGTCGAGCCGCGGGAGGATGAGCTGGCTGAAGCGTGCGCGGGCGAGCGGCGTCATCCGGCGCGCCCGGCAGCACCCGTCCCGACAATGTCTTGCGCAGCCATGGATGCGTTGCCTTGCCGTCGTGCGCCCCGATCATCGGACTCGGCAATCCGACCGTCTATTCCCGTAACGGAGGTTGAGCGCTGCAATGTCGTGCGCTGCCTCGGATCCGGATGTCGGTCGTCGTTGGCCGTCCCTGACCGTGCCGGCTCCGGCCGGTCCTCAATTCTTGACGACGAGTGGCGCGGCCTGCGCCACCGGCAGCGGCACCGCTTCGAGCCCGCATCGTGCGGCGGCATCTACGGGCAGGAGCGGGTCCAAGAGGTTACGCCGGGCCGCCAGCATCATGATGGACCGCTCGGCCGTGACCGATTCGGGCGCCGGCGCCGCGGCGAACAGGTGCTCCAGGGCGAAGCGGTAGCGGGCCAGCCGCAGGCCGGCCTCGATCCGCACCCAGGCGATCACGCAACGATTCTCGGCGACGCGCCGGGCCGCGTCCTGAACGTCGGCGACGTCGAGTGTCTTGGCGAAGGGCAGACTGCGCAGGCGCGCGGCATCCGCGTCGATCACCCGGGCGGCCAGCGCCGTGAAGAGCGGGATCAGCCGGGCATCCGCGGTCGCATCGTCACCGAGCTGCCGGTACCGGGAGACCGGCGAGCGCGAGGGCTCGGCGGTCAGAGCGTCGTAGTAGGCGCCGATCTCGTCGTACCGCCAGGTCGGCGGCATCGCGTGGGCGCTGGCGAGGCCCAGGAGCAGATCCTGGAAGGCCGAGAAGGTGCTGGCGGGCTGCACGAACCGCCATGCGCGATCACGCAGGGCCTGCTCGTCGTCGGTCAGCCCGGAATCGAGCAGGAGCCGCCCGCGGTCGTGGGTGCTGAAGCTGCCGGTGGTATCGATCAGCCCGTTCCAGACGCCCGTCCGCGGCCGGCCGAAATCACCGCTCTGCGTGCAGGCGGCGAGCAGCGCCAGCGCCACACAGGCGGGCAGGAGGCGGGCTGGCGCGGGCACGTCGCGGCGCGGCTCTGGCATCCCCCGGATGCCGTCAGGACGCGAGGCGCTCGTAGCGCACGCCGAGGAACAGCAAGATCTCGCCCCGGGGCTCACCCGAGCGCGGGATCCGGCGGGCCCGTCGTGCCTCGGGCCCGGGGAAGGGAATCACGCGGGCGTACGTGGCGGGGGTAGGTTCGCTTATCGCGCCGAACCGGATGCTCGGGCGGTCGGCGGTCTCCAGCGGTTTGAAAGGCGTCATGGTCTCCGGCTCCTGTCGGCGGTCCGAGCGTCCGGCCCGGGCCCTCTGAGGGCGTCGGCAAGGGCTACGACGGCAATCCATCACGGGGTGGTTAACGGACTCTTTCGGCCCGATTGACCGGTAACGAAATCCTTAGACCGGTTGGCCCGCGATTTGCGAAGTCTCATCTGCCCATGGCGGGCGTTTCCTCCCTTCGACTTGCGGCCCTGCCCGAAACCGGGTGGGGCCCTTTCTTATGTGCGCCTCCGCGGAGGCGCCGATCCGGCGCTGCGGCCCAGAGGCCACACTCCGGCGAGCCGGCACCACGTGGCACTCCGTCGAACCGCCGGCGCTTGCCTAGCGCCCGGCGCGACCGATATGCCGGATGCGGGTGGAGGGGGGACCGTCGCATCGGTTCTCCGCCCGATCGAGATTTGAGGACACCGCTGAATGCGACTGGTTCCGGAACGATCCCTGCGCGCCGTCCGCCGCCGTGGGCTGCCTGCGCTGGCACTGCTCGTGCTCGCTGCCGGCCCCGCCTACGCCCAGCGCGAGGACCAGGGCCTGCAGCTCGGTTGCGCCAACGACTATTTCCGTCTCTGCGCCGGCGTCGACCCGAACAGCCCGGACGCGGAAAAATGCATGACGCGCAATCGCAAGCGCCTGTCGCCCGAGTGTCGCGCGGCGATCGGCGACTACGACAAGCGCACGGGCGGCAAGTCGATGTCCGACGAGTGAGACGAACGGCGATCATGATGCGCGGCGTTGGCAAGGGGCGTTTCGGATGGGCCTGACCGTCGCCGTCCAGATGGACCCCATCCAGAATATCCGGATCGCGGGGGACACGACCTTTGCCTTGCTGCTGGAAGCCCAGCGGCGGGGGCATTCCCTGCTGTATTACGCGCCGGACCGGCTCTCGATGCAGGGCCGCCGGGTGACCGCGCGGGTCGAGCGGCTGACCGTGCAGGATGTCGAGGGTGCGCATTTCACCTTGACGCCGCCGGAGCGGATCGACCTCGCCGAGGCCGACGTGGTGCTGATGCGCCAGGATCCGCCGTTCGACATGGCCTACATCACGGCCACCCACATGCTGGAGCGGATCCACCCGGAGACGCTCGTGGTGAACGACCCCTTCGAGGTGCGCAACGCCCCGGAGAAGCTGTTCGTCCTCGACTTCCCCGAGTTGATGCCGCCGACCCTGATCAGCCGCGACAAGGCGGAGATCGAGGCGTTCCGGCTGGAGCACGGCACGGTGGCGATGAAGCCGCTGCACGGCCACGGCGGCGCGGCGGTGTTTAAGGTGACCGAGAAGGACCCGAACTTCGGCTCGATGTTCGACTTGTTCGCCACGACCTTCCGGGAGGCGTGGGTGGTCCAGCGCTATCTCGACCGGGTGACCGAGGGCGACAAGCGCATCATCCTGGTGGACGGCGTCGCCATGGGCGCGGTCAACCGCGTGCCGGCGGCGAACGACATCCGCTCCAATATGGTTCGGGGTGGCGCCGCCTCGGCTTCCGAGCTGACCGAGCGCGAGCGCGAGATCTGCGCCACGATCGGCCCGGAACTGGCGCGGCGGGGTCTGATCCTCGTGGGGATCGATGTGATCGACGGCCATCTGACCGAGATCAACGTCACCTCCCCCACCGGCATCCGGGCGATCCAGCGGCTCGGCGGGCCGGATCTGTCCGTGGCGGTCTGGGACGCGATCGAGGCGAGGGTCGCCGTGCGCAAGGGCGTGTAACCGAGCGCCCTTACGTCTCCGCCTTCGGCGTGGCGCTGAGTTCGGCCCAGTCGAACTCCTCCTCCAGCAGGTAATAGGCGTCGTCGCCGATCCGGCCGCGGTGGCGGAGGGTCAGGACCGCGTCGCGGGCCGCCTCGACGGCCCGGCGCCGGGCCGCATCGGCCGGCAGGCTCTCCGGGGCGCGGCCCTCCTCGTGCTCCTCGGCCTCTGCGAGCGCCGCGCGGAACTCGGCGCGCAGGGCGTCGGTCGCCGGCTCGTCCTCGGCCTCCGCGAGGGAATCCAGCGCCGCCTTGTAGGCGGCCGCCCGGGCGCGTCCGGTCTCGCGCCCCACGGGGTCGTCGTCCTCCAGCTTCAGATGCGCCAGCAGCGGGCGCAGGGTCAGGCCCTGCACGACCAAAGTGCCCAGCACGGTGACGAAGGCTGCGACCACAACGAGATCCCGGCGCGGGAAATCGGCGGGCAGCGCCAAGGCAGCGGCCACCGTCACGATGCCGCGCATCCCCGCCCAGGAGAGCGCCAGCCCCGGGCCGAGCCGGGCTTGCGCCCCCGCCTGCCGCAGGCCGAAACCGCGCAGGCCGGTGGTCGGCATCACCCAGGCGAGCCGGGTCACCACGACGGTCGTGAAGGTCGCCCCGGCCAGGATCAGCGCCTGCTGCGCATCCGCGCCGGACAACCGCTCCTGGATCGGGCCGATCTGGATCCCGATCAGCACGAAGGCCAGGACGTTGAGCACGAACACCGCCGTGTCCCAGACCGCGTAGGAGATCACCCGGGCCCGGGGCGCCGTGATCCCCGGCGCCCGGCGGGCGACCGTGACCGCGAAGGTCACGATCGTCAGCACCCCCGACAGTTCGAGCCGCTCGGCCGCCAGCCAGATCCCGAAGGCGGTGACGAACTGCATCACGATGGCGCTCGCCGGGTCGGTGACCCGCCGGGTCAAGGCGACGAACAGCAGGCCGAGTCCGGGTCCGACCAGGAGGCTCGCCACGACACCGAGCAGGAAGGCCGGCGCCACCTCGGCCGGGTGGAAGCTGCCCGCCGTCGCGGCGGCAACCGCGAGCCGGTAGATCAACAGGGAGGCGGCGTCGTTCAGCAGGCTCTCGCCGCGCAGGATCGTGGCGAGCCGATGGGGCATCGGCGCGTGCTTGAGCACCGCCAGCGCCGCCACCGCGTCGGGAGGCGCCACCACCGCGCCGAGGACGATGCAGGCGGAGAACGGCATGTCGGGCACGATCAGGTGCGCCACGATCGCCACGGCCAGCGTCACCACCACCACGGCGCCGACCGCGAGCCCGAGGATCGGACGCCAGTTCACCGTCATGTCCCGCACGGAGGCGTCGAAGCCGGCATCCAGCAGGACGGGGGCCAGGAACAGCGCGAGGGCGAGTTCGGGATCGAGCCGCAGGTTCGGCACGCCGGGCACGAAGGCGAGGCCGATGCCCCCCAGCGCCAGGAAGGCCGGATAGGGCGCACCCAGGCGACGCGCCAGACCAGCCAGGAGGACGGCGCCGAACAGGACGCCGACGACCCACTCGAAGATCAACATGCTCGTGAAAGAGGCTGGGCAGCGGGACCGTTTCCGGTGCCACCGTCGCAGGGCGGGTCAGTACTGCACGGTGGCGCGCAGCCCGAGCACCGCCGCGTTGCGCAGCCGGCGGCCGTCCGGACCGGCGACGCCCGCGCCCGGGCGGATGATGTACTGCGCGTCCGGCTGCACCGTGAAGCCCGGCACGACCACCGCCTGATAGGTCGCCTCCAGCACCCTCTCGGCGCGGCGCCGGGGACTCGGCAGGCCGGTGTAGAGGATCGTGTCCCGGTCGGCGCGCTGGGCCTCGTCGCTGATCCGCGCATAGGCGAAGCCGATGCCCAGCGTATCGTCGTCGCGGCCCTCGAACAGGCCCTTGTAGGCGAGACCGGTATCCACGTAGGCGTCGATCAGGCTGGACCGGGTCGGCGACCACGCGGCGCGCACGAAGAAGCCGAGACCCTCGTCGTCCTTGCCCGATTCCCGGTACAGGGTCTGATCGTAGATCGCGTAGATCCCGGCATTGCCGCGCACCGGCCGGCCGATGCCGGTGGCGTTCGGGTCGGCCAGCGGCACGCCGGTGATGTCGAAGCGCAGGCTGTCGAACCGGCCGAAATGCTGCCAGCCGCCGAGGGTGATGTCGCCGGGCAGGCCCCTGGACCCCGGTGCGATATTGTAGGCGTAGGTCGCCTCCGCGATGAACAGGGCCGGATCGTTGAGGCGGAAATTCGTGCCGGTCCGGTCGAGGCGCTGCGCCTCCGGATCCTGGCCCGGCCGGTTCGCCCCGGCCGGATCGCCGTCATACAGCCCGACCTGCAGGGAGAAGCCGTTGCCGGGCACGTACTTGGCCCGGATCGCCGGGGCCGCCAGCGGGTAGGCCGGGCCGCCGCTCGGCAGGTCGAGCCCGGTGATCGCAGGCCAGCCGAAGGTGGAATTCACGAACAGGGTCGCGGTCTGGCTGACGAAAAACTCGGTGTCGGCGGCCTGTTGGCCGATGCGGATGCCGAGCTGGCCGTCCATCAGGCTCTGGTCGAACCAGAGCACGTAGAGCCGCGACGCGGGCAGCGCCTCGATGACGCTCGTGGTCAGCAGGTTGCCGACATAATAGCGCGACAGGCCGGTGCCGTGGATGAAGTAGGCGTTGGCATGGACCGTGGCCCCCTGCCAGCCCGCCAGCCGGTCGAGGTCGAGATTGAGCCGCAGGTTCAGGCGATCCTCGACGATCGCGCCCTGGCGGAGCCCGCCGACCGGGTTGCCGAGGACGTCGACGATATAGGTCAGGCTGTATTCGATGCCGCGCGCCTTCAGCACCGGCCGGATCCCGAGGGGATCGGCGAGCGGCCCGAGATAGGGCTCGACCGAGCGGACGAAGCCCCCCGACGCCTGGCTGGTCGTCTCCGGCTGCGAGACCGAGATGCGCGGATCCCCGCCCGCGCCCTCGAAGACGCGCGGCACCTGCTGCTGCGCCGCGGCCGGTGCGGCCGCAAGGCCGAGGCCGATCGCGAGACGGGGCGTGAACTTCCGGAGCATCGGCCGCTTCTGCGGGATGGGATCGGCGCAGCATAGCATGGCGAAGATCTTGTACCTGCACGCCCTTTGCAGGATCCGCGCGCTCGCCTAACCCTGCGGCCCGGACACCACAGGACCCGCGATGCCCGAGACCCCCGTCTTCACCGCCGCCGCCGTCGCGGCGCCCCATCATCTCGCCGCGCAGGCCGGCCAGACCGTGCTGGCCCAGGGCGGCAACGCGATCGAGGCGATGGTGGCGATGGCCGCCTCCATCGCGGTGGTCTACCCGCACATGAACGGCATCGGCGGCGACGGCTTCTGGCTGGTGCGCGAGCGCGGCGGCCGGGTGCGCGGCATCGAGGCCTGCGGCCCGGCCGGGCGGCTCGCCACGATCCAGCGCTACCGCGAGAAGGACTACGAGGCGATCCCCGCGCGGGGGCCGGACGCGATGGTGACGGTGGCGGGCGCCGTCGGCGGCTGGCGCCTCGCCCTGGAACTGGCGCGAGCGCTGGGCGGCCGCCTGCCCCTGGAGAGCCTGCTGGCGGATGCGATCAAGCAGGCGCGGGAGGGCGTGCCGGTCTCGCCCTCGGAGGCGCGCTACGTGCCCCAGGAACTCGACACGCTCCACGACGTCCCGAATTTTTCGAAAACCTTCCTGAAGGACGGAAAACCTTACCCGGCCGGCGAGATCAGGGCCCTGCCCAGGCTCGCCGCCACCCTGGAGCAGCTCGCCCATGCGGGGCTCGGCGATTTCTACCGCGGCGATATCGGCCGGGAGATCGCCGCCGATCTGGAGCGCCTGGGCGCGCCGGTGACCCGGGCGGATCTCGAAGCGTTTGCCGCGGTCGAGCGGGCGCCCCTGTCGATCCGCCGCCGCGACGCGACGCTCTACAACTTCCCGCCCCCGACCCAGGGGCTCGCGGCGCTGCTGATCCTCGGGATCTTCGACCGGCTGAACATCGCCGAGGCCGAGACCACCGCCCATTACCACGGGCTGATCGAGGCGACGAAGCGGGCCTTCGCGATCCGTGATCGGGTGGTGACCGACTTCAACCGCCTGCGGCACGACCCCGCCGGCTTCCTGACGCCGGAGCGCCTCGCCCGTGAAGCCGCGCAGGTGGACATGCGCCGCGCCGCCCAGGTGCCCCTGCCCGATCCGGGCCACGGCGACACGGTCTGGATGGGGGCGATCGACGGCGACGGGCTTGCGGTCTCCTACATCCAGTCGGTCTATTGGGAATACGGCTCCGGCACGGTTCTGCCGGCGACCGGGATCTGCTGGCAGAACCGGGGCATGTCGTTCTCCCTCGACCCGCAGGCCGTGAACCCGCTTGAGCCGGGCCGGCGCCCGTTCCACACCCTGATCCCGGCGCTGGCCGCCTTCGACGATGGAAGGGTGATGAGCTACGGCAGCATGGGCGGCGACGGGCAGCCGCAATTCCAGGCCCAGATCTTCAGCCGCTACGCCGATTACGGGCTCTCCGTGGCGGGCGCCGTCGATGCCCCGCGGCTGCTCTATGGCCGGACCTGGGGGGCGCCCTCGCTCAGCGTGAAGGTGGAGGATCGTTTCGATCCGGCCTGCATCGCGGCTCTGGGCCGGCTCGGCCACGAGATCGAGGAACTCGGCGGGCCCTACATCGATTCGCTGGGCCATGCCGGGATGCTGGTGCGCCACCCCCGCAACGGCCGGATCGAGGCCACGCACGATCCGCGCTCGGATGGCGGTGCGCTGGGGCTTTGAGGAAAGGACAGGAGCCGCTTCGCGGCGCGTCCTCTACCGGCTCCCGGATTGGTGCAGCGCCAGCGGAATGCGGCCCGGGACCCAGCGCAGGAATGGCCGCGACGCGGCTCGAAACCGAGCCGGACGCCGTCCTTCACCCGGCCTGGACGAGCCAGCACGCCGCGCGCAGGCGTACCGCGCCGCCCGACGCGTGCCGGATCAGGGCCTCCGTCACCACAGCCTCGGCCCGCGCCCGGAGATCCGGTTCGGCCTCGCGGACGAGGTGCGAGGTCGGGCCGAGGTTCAGCGCCACATGCGCTGCCGCCGCGGCGGCCTCCGCGTCGGTGTCGCCCCGGCCGAGGATGACGTCCCGGTCGAGCGCCGCACAGGAGACGGTCCCGAACCCGGCGTTCCGCAGCAAGGCCCCGAGCCCGTCCGCATCCGCGAAGCGGAACGGCCCTGGCGTATCGGGTGCCGGGGGCGGCGGCACCTCCGACAGCAATGGCATCACGGCCTCGCGCGGCACCTGAACCCACAGGTTCTCGGGCAGCGCGCGCCAGCAGAGGAAGGTCAGCTGCCCGGCAGGCCGCAGCATCCGGCGGATATTGGCGAAGGCGCGCAGCGAATCCGGGAAGAACATCACGCCGAACCGGGACAGGGCGGCGTCGAACGTGCCGAGATCCGCCTGCTCGACGTCGGCTTCGACGAAGGTGACCGGGGCGGCGCCGGGGGCTTCGCGGCCGACCCGGGCCCGGGCGACCGCGAGGAGCGGCGCCGAGATATCCGCACCCGTGACGCGGCCGGCGGCCCCGACCCGGCGCGCAGCCTCGACCGTTGTCGCCCCCGAGCCGCAGCCGATATCGAGCACCGTGGCACCGAGATTCAGCCCCGCGCGGTCGAACAGCGCCTCGGTCAGCGGCGCGAACACCGCGTCGAGCACCGTTTGGTTGCGGGCCCAGCGCGCGCCGACCTCGCCGTTCCAGTATTCGGTCTGGGTGATGCCGCCGCTCATGATCCCCTCCCCGTCATGCCGTCGTGACGGCCACCGACAACGCGGGCTTGTGGTTGAGCGTCTGGAACACGACGCAGTAGCGCTCGGTGAGCTTCAGGAGCTGCGCCAGCTTCTCTTCCGAGGCATCCGTATCGAGCTTAAAGAACAGGCGGATGTTGCGGAAGCCGACCGGCGCCTCCTTGTCGACGCCGAGCGTGCCGCGGAAATCGAGATCGCCCTCGGCGCTGACCGTGCCGGCCCGCAGCGGGATTTCCAGCGCGGTTGCCACCGCCTTGAGCGTCACGCCTGCGCAGGCGACCAGAGCCTCCAGTAGCATGTCGCCCGAGCACAGCTCCGCGCCCGAGCCGCCGGTCGCCGGGTGCAGCCCGGCCTCCGCGATGGCGCGGCCGGTCTCGACCTTGCAGGCGATCTTGGTGTCGTCCAGCGTGCCCTTCGCCTTCAGGGTGATCATCGCGGCGTCCGGCGCGTTGCGGTACGTGTCCTTGATCGGAGCCTGAAGGGCTCGCAGCGCGCTGGCGTCCATGGGCGTCGTCCTCTTGATCCCGGGTCTCGCCCGCTCGTCGGCGACGGGCGTTGCGGAGCGCCGCGCGCCCCGTCCGGGCCTCGTATAAGTGCGCGCGCGGCGGACGGAAAGCGCGGTCAGAGACGCCCGGTCAGAGACGCCCGGTCAGTCGTGCCACCGCATCGGCCAGCGCATCGACCTGCGCTTCCGCGTGGGCGGCCGAGAAGGCGACCCGCAGCCGCGCGGTCCCGGCCGGCACGGTCGGCGGGCGGATCGCCACCACGAGGTAGCCCTGCGCCTCCAAGGCCGCCGAGATGTCGAGCGCCCGTTGCGCCTCGCCGATCAGCACCGGCACGACGGCGCTCTCCGCCTCGGGCAGGCCGAGGCGGGCGGTGAAGCGCCGGGCGAGGTCGAGGGGCCGGGCGCGCCGCTCCGGCTCGTCTTCCAGGATCGCCAGCGCCGCCAGCGCGGCGGCGGCCGAGGCCGGCGGCAGGCCGGTGGTGTAGACGAAGCTGCGGGCGCGGCTCACCATCAGGTCGATCACCGCTTGCGAGGCGCAGAGATAGCCGCCGTAAGAACCCAGCGCCTTCGACAGGGTGCCCATCTCCAGGGGCGCCCGTGGCCCGTCCTCGACGACGCCGATCCCGTGGGCATCGTCCACCAGCGTCCAGGCATCGTGGTCCTGCGCGACGGCCAGGATGTCGGCCAGCGGCGCCCGGTCGCCGTCCATGCTGAACACCCGCTCGGTGAGCACCAGCGCGCGTCCGTGCCGGGCGCGGTTCGCCGCCAAAATCGCCGCGAGGTCGGCGGGATCGTTGTGGCGGAAGGTCAGCACCTGCGCGCCGGACAGCCGCGCCCCGGCCCACATGCAGGCGTGGGACAGTTCGTCGAGGAGGATGAGGTCGGAGCGTCCCGCGAGCGCCGGCGTGATGCCGAGATTGGCGAGGTAGCCGCTGCCGAAGACCAGCGCGGCCTCCTGGCCCTTGTGGCGCGCGAGCCGCGCTTCCAGCGCGCCGAGATTCGGATGATCGCCGGTCACGAGCCGGGACCCGCCGGCCCCCGCGCCGTAGGTCGCCGCGGCGTCCTGTGCGGCCGCGATCACGCGCGGATGGTGGGAAAGGCCGAGATAATCGTTGCAGGAGAACGACACGAGCGCCCTGCCCTGCCGACTCGCGGCGGCGCCGGAGCCCCGCTCGGTCGGCACCAGCCGCCGCCGCAGGCTGCCGGCCTCCAGGGCATCGAGTTTCGTGCGGGCGAAGGCGTCGAGGCTGTCCATGCAGGGTGATGGGCCAAGCCGGTCGGTCGATGTCAAGGCAACCGGCGCGATACCCGGGCCGGCGCCCGCTTGACCGATGCCGCCTCGGCCGCGCATCCCCCGTGGCATGACGCTCGACCCGTCTCGCACCCACCTCTGGCGCCCCTACACCCAGATGCGCGGGGCCGCTCCGCCCCTGGAGGCGGTGGCGACCCAGGGCAGCCGCATTATCCTCGCCGACGGCCGCGAGCTCGTGGACGGCATCGCGTCCTGGTGGACGGCGGTCCACGGCTACAACCATCCCCACATCGCCCAGGCCGTCGCCGACCAGCTGGCGCGGATGCCCCACGTGATGTTCGGCGGCCTCACCCATCAGTCGGCCGAGCGGCTGGCGGCCCGGCTCGCCGCCCTGCTGCCGGGGGACCTCGACCACGTTTTTTTCAGCGATTCGGGCTCGGTCGCCGTGGAGGTCGCTCTCAAGATGGCCGCGCAGATGTGGCTCAACCGCGGGGTGAGCGGCCGGACGCAGGTGCTGGCCTTCCGCGGCGGCTATCACGGCGACACGATGGGGGCGATGTCGGTCTGCGATCCCGAGGAGGGCATGCACCGCCGCTTCGGCGCCTACCTGCCCACCCAGATTTTCTGCGATCTGCCGCGGACCGCCGCCGAGACCGAGGCCCTCGACGCGGCGCTGGCGAGGCACCGCGACACGCTGGCGGCGGTGATCGTCGAGCCGCTGGTCCAGGGGGCGGGCGGCATGCGCATGCACCCGCCGGAGGTGTTGGCGACCGTCGCCGATCTCGCCCGCCGCTACGGCGTGCCGCTGATCGCCGACGAGATCTTCACCGGCTTCGGGCGCACCGGCACCCTGTTCGCCTGCGAACAGGCCGGGATCGTGCCCGACATCCTGTGCCTGTCGAAGGCGCTGACCGGCGGCACGATGGCGCTCGCCGCCACCATCGCCCGCACGGAGGTGTTCGAGGCGTTCTGGTCCGAGGATCCCGCGGCCGCGCTGATGCACGGCCCGACCTTCATGGCCAATCCGCTCGCCTGCGCGGCCGCCAATGCCAGCCTCGACCTGTTCGAGACTGAGCCGCGCCTCGCCCAGGCCCACGCCATCGCGGCACGGTTCACGGATGGGCTCGAAATCCTGCGGCGCGTGCCCGGCGTGGTCGACGTCCGGGTGCTCGGCGCGATCGGAGCGGTCCAGTTCGCCGAGGCCCCCGATCTCGCCGCCCTCAAGGCGCGGCTGCTCGCCCGGGGCGTCTGGGTCCGGCCGTTCGGCGACATCGTCTACCTGACGCCGGCGCTGACGATCGGAGCGGCGGATCTCGATCGCCTGATCGAGGCGGTCACCGCGGTCGTGACCCAGCAGGCATCCGTGACAGCCTGAGCACAGGAACCGGCCGCCTGTCAGCGGCGACCGCGTCAAGCTGCAACCCGGAACCGTTTCTGGTGTTGGACCTCAGGCTGATGACGCGTGCGGCGGCCCTCGCAGTCGCACGTTGCCGGAGGGAGTACACAGTGGCGAGTGAGCAGACGGGTTCGGGTGGCGATCGGCCGGTGATCCTCCTCGTCGAGGACGAGGCGCTGACGATCATGGACCTCGGCGACGTGCTGGAGGAAGGCGGCTTCGAGACCGTTCAATGTGCGTCCGCCGAGCGGGCGCTCAGCATACTTCAGGCGCGCCCGGACATCTGTGGGCTCGTCACCGACGTCCAGCTCTCGGGCAAGACGGACGGATTCGACCTCGCCAGCTCGGTCGCGGAGGCGCGGCCGACACTGCCGATTCTGATAGTCTCCGGTCGGGCGGCCCCCGACCCGGCCCGCATGCCCAGGCATGCCGACTTCATCGCGCGGCCCTGCACCGGCCAGGATATCCTCGATCGCCTGCAACGCCTCATGCACTGCTGAGCGATCGTCAGTGTGAACTCGTCATCTCAGCGTCACCGGCCAGCGCCACAGGGTCCTGGGCGGCCGGTGACGGAGATGGATCGTGCAGACTCTGGATCTTCCGGCGGCCGCCGGCACAGACGCGGGCGCTCCGGTGGGCGACAAGCAGAAACGTGATCGACACGACAGCGAGACGGCGGCTCAAGAGCTATCGTCCAAGGAGCTGTCGTCCAAGAAGATGCGACCGCCCGGTGTGCGGAGCGTCGGGTGGGCCCTCGTGCAGGCGGCGCGCCTGCACCGCGCCCGCACGGGCGACCGTCTGGCCAAGCTGGGCCTGTTCGCCGGGCAGGAGCAGGTGGTGCAGGCGCTCGCCAGCGCCGGGACCATGACGATGGGCGATCTCGCCGCGCTCCTCCGGGTCCGGCCGCCCACGGCGTCGAAGACCGTGACCCGGCTCGCCGCCCTTGGGATCGTCGAGCGCCGTGCCGAATCGGGCGATGGCCGCGTGGTCCGGGTCCAGTTGACCCCGGCGGGTTTGGCCAAGGCCGAGGCCATCGAGCAGATCCAGGAGGAGGTCGAGGCCGAGTTGCTCGACCATCTCGACAAAACCGACCGTCGTCGGCTCCGCAAACTCCTGCGCAAGGCCGCGCGCGGCCTGGCCGAAGCGGCGGGCGCCGCCGGCGAATCCACCGACGTCGATGCCGAGATCGAGGCCGAGGTGGACGACGAGGTCGAGGGTCTGCCGACCTGATCGGCGCTCGCTGGAGCGCAAGGTCCCACGCGTCGCGCGGCCGGATCACGTCCTGGTTTCGAAAGGTCGAGACCCAGCCCTTTTAAGGTGTTTGGGCTAGGCGCAGGTATCCCACCTATGGCCCTTCTCAATCATCGATAGAGCAAGCGTATTTCCCCTCCCCCTTGCGGGGAGGGGTCAGGGGTGGGGGTGGTGCAGAAGGCACCGCAGCGCTCGATCCTGAGCCACCCCCACCTCCAACTCCTCCCCGCAAGGGG
>NZ_JAKSYH010000169.1 GCF_022829295.1 Methylobacterium sp. J-088 | reverse complement strand
ATAGCGTAGGCCCGCGCGGCTATGCTGCCGCCGGGTGGTCGGGGTCCACATGGCAGGTCCAGGTCAGGCTTCAGCACCCCCCTGGAATCATCGCCATCCCGGCCACTCAACCCCGCCTCAGACCCTTATCGGACGGGCTCTTAGGCCCACGCCCGCCTCCCACGTGGTCGGCGACCTCGGTACCCGTGTCGCCGCGCGACCTCCGCGCACTTGCCGCTGGCGCCCCCGGAGGGATACCCCAGCCCGACGACACGAACGCACGGTGGATGAGCATGCCCCAGATCCGCGCGGACCAGCCTGCGCCGGACATCGACCTGACGTCCTGCGACCGTGAGGCGATCCACGTCCTCGGGTCCGTCCAGGCGTTCGGCTTCCTCGTCGCGGTGTCGCCGGACTGGATCGTAACCCGTGCGTCGGCGAACGTCCGGGCATGGCTCGGCTTGTCCGTCGAGGCGATGCTGGGCCTGCCGCTCGACGCCGTGCTCGACGGCGAGGCCATCCACACGTTGAGGGGGCACCTGCAGACCTTGCGTGGTCCCGATGCCGTGGACCGCATCTTCGGCGTCAGGCTCCTACCCGGTGGCGACCTGTTCGACGTCGCCCTGCACGTTTCCGGCTCGTCCATCGTGATGGAGGCCGAGCCCAGTGCCACCGAGCACCTCAGCGCCGGCAACCTCGTGCGCAGCATGGTCACACGCCTGCGCCAGACGGAAGGCTTCGAGCCGCTCTGCCGCGAGGCCGCGCGGCAGATGCGGGCGCTCACCGGCTTCGACCGGGTCATGGTCTACCGGTTCGCCCCGGACGGCTCTGGCGAGGTCATCGCCGAGGCCGTTCGTTCCGGGCTCGACCGGTACCTCGGCCTGCACTACCCGGCCTCCGACATCCCTAAGCAAGCCCGCGCCCTGTACGAGCGGAACTGGTTACGCATCATCGCCGACGTGGATGCGGTCGGCGATGCGGTTGTTCCCGCCCGCGACCCGGAGGGCGAGCCCCTCGACCTATCGCTGTCGACCCTGCGCACGGTCTCGCCGATCCATCTCGAATACCTGCGCAACATGGGTGTCGCGGCCTCCTTGTCGGTCTCCATCCTCCGTAACGGCCGGCTCTGGGGCCTGTTCGCCTGCCACCACACCGAGGCGCGTCACATCTCGCTCGAACGCCGCACCGGCGCGGAGCTGTTCGGCCAGATGTTCTCGTGGCTGCTGGAAGCGCGCGAGCGCGAGGCCGAAGCGGCGCAGGAGGCGCGCTCGCGCGAGTTGCACAACCGCCTCATGGGCGCCCTCGCGTCGGGCGGGACCAACCTGGAGAGCCTGTCCGACTTCCTCGACGACCTGTCGGCCATCGTGGCGTGCGACGGGGTCGGCCTGTGGGTCAACGGCGAGATCACGCTGCAGGGCGCGACCCCGACCGCCGAGGAATTCACCGGCCTGGTGCGCTTCCTCAACCGTACCGCGGCGAGCAAGGCCTACGCGACGGACGAGATCGGGCGGGTCCACGAGCCTGCCCGCGACTTCACCGAACGCGCCGCGGGCATGCTCGCCGTACCCGTGTCACGCACGCCCAGGGACTTCTTGGTGTACTTCCGGCGCGAGGTCTCCCGGACGGTGACCTGGGCGGGCAACCCGGTGAAGCCGGCGAACCCCGGCCCGAACGGCGTCCGCCTCACGCCACGCAAGAGCTTCGAGGCGTGGCGCGAGACCGTCCACGGCCGTTCGCTGCCTTGGTCGGACGTCGAGATGCGGACCGCGGAGGCGCTGCGCATCACCTTGCTGGAGGTGATCCTGCGGTTGACGGATTCCGCCGAGAAGGAGCGCAAGGGCGCCCAGGAGCGGCAGGAACTGCTGATCGCCGAGCTCAACCACCGCGTCCGCAACATCCTCAACCTGATCCGTGGCGTCGTCGCACAGAGCAAGTCCAGCGCCGGCTCGGTCGAGGACTTCGCCGCCACGGTGGGGAGCCGCATCCAGGCACTGGCACGTGCGCACGACCAGATCACCTCGTCCAACTGGGGGCCGGGCTCGTTGCGCGACCTCATCGCCCTGGAGGCCGGGGCCTATCTTGGCGCCAAGGCCGACCGGGTCATCCTGGACGGCACCGACGTCCTCCTCGAACCGCAGGCGTTCTCGACCCTGGCGCTCGTCCTCCACGAGATGATGACGAACTCGGCCAAGTACGGCGCCCTGTGCGACAGCCTCGGAAGGGTGGACGTGCGCTGGGAGCGCGACGCGCTGGACTATCTCGTGATCCACTGGCGCGAGAGCGGCGGCCCGACCGTGCGCGCGCCAACCCGGCGAGGCTTCGGCACCGCGATCATCGAGCGGTCGATCCCGTACGAGCTCAAGGGCGAAGCGGACGTACGCTACGAGCTGTCGGGCGTCGAAGCGCGGTTCACGGTGCCGCCGGGCTTCCTCCGCGCGGCGCCTCCGAAGCCCCAGCGTCCCGCCGCGAGCGCCATAACTTCGGAACAGACACAACGCCTGTCCGGTGCGATGCTGGTCGTGGAGGACAACATGATCATAGCGCTGGAGGCGGAGGAGTTCCTCCTCTCGCTCGGAGCCGATGCCGTCGACACGGCCTCCACGACGCGGGAAGCGCTCCGCCTGATCGACGCCGCACCGCCCGCCGGTGCCCTGCTGGACGTGAACCTGGGCTCGGAGACGAGCGTGCCGGTGGCGCGCCGGCTCGCCGAACTCGGCATCCCCTACGCCTTCGCCACGGGCTACGGCGACAGCTTCCGCATCCCAGCGGACCTCGCCGGGGTGCCGGTGGTCAAGAAACCCTACGGGGTCGACGAGTTGCGTCGTGCCTTGGCCTCTTGAACGGCACGGCGGAGCACACGCGAAAGATCGGCCACGGAGTAAGGCTTGCGCAGCAGCTCGAATCCGTGCGTGCCCTCCTCGGCCAGCACGTCGCTGTAGCCCGAGGCGAGCACGACCGGCATGTCCGGCAGGCGCCGACGGATCTCACCGGCGAGCTCGACACCGTTCATGCCGGGCATGACCACGTCGGAGAACACCACCTCGAACCGAAACGGAACGCGTTCGATCTCGGCGAGGGCCTGGGCCCCATCCTTGGCCCAAACGGTGCTGTAACCAAGCTCGCCCAGGGCCTGCTCGGCGAAAGCCCCGACATCCAGGTTGTCCTCGACGATGAGGACGCAGGTGCCGTGATCCTCGGCCAACGGCTCGGGTTCCTCCGGTTCCTCGGGAGCTGACGCGGGAGGGGCGACGCGCGGCAGGTACAGGACGAAGGTCGTGCCCATGCCGACCTCGGTCTGAACCGCGACGTCGCCTCCGGACTGCTTGACGAAGCCGAACACCTGACTGAGGCCAAGTCCGGTTCCCTGGCCGACGCCTTTGGTCGTGAAGAACGGCTGGAAGATGCGCTCCAGGTTCTCCGGCGTGATCCCCGCTCCGGTGTCTGAGACAGAGACGGCGACGAAGTCGCCGCGCCGACGCGGGTGCGCCCGCAGCGGCGGGATCGCGCCGATCGGCCGTACCTGGATGCGCATGCTCCCCTCGCCGTGCATGGCGTCCCGGGCGTTCACGGCCAGGTTGACCAGGGCGGTGTCGAACTGGCTCGGGTCGGCGTTCACGTACAGGCTGCGCGGCGGCGAGGCGGCCGCCGGCCCGAGATCGGTCTCTACGCGGATGCGGGACCCCGTGAGGGTGCCGACCATCTCGGAGACCGCGGCCACCGCCCCATCGACCGAGAAGGTCTCCGGCCGCAAGGCTTGGCGCCGGGCGAATGCCAGGAGCTGTCCCGTCAGCTTCGCGGCACGGTCGACCGTGTCCGAGATGGCCCCCACGTAGCGCTCGCGCCGCTCCTCGGGCAGGTTCTGTCGCTTCAGCAGGTCGGTGGAGGACTTGATCACCGTCAGCAGGTTGTTGAAGTCGTGCGCCACGCCGCCCGTGAGCTGGCCGACCGCCTCCAGCTTCTGCGACTGGCGCAGCTGCTCCTCCAGGGCCTTCCGCTCGTTGACGTCGCGGCCGGCGGCGAGGAAGCGGTCCCGATCCGGTATGGCATTCCAGGAGATCCAGCGATGGCTGCCGTCGGCCGCGCGGAAGCGGACATCGAGATCGTCGAGGGTCTCTCCGGTGATGAGGCGTGCGAAGGCTGCATTTGCGGACGCCTTGTCATCCGGGTGGACGAAGTCGTCGAAGCGCGCCCCCACGAGATCCGCACAGGGCCAGCCGAGCATCTCGGCCCAGGCAGGATTGACCGCCTGGTACCGCCCGTCGAACCCACAGATCACCAGTAGGTCGCGGCTCGCCCGCCAGACCAGGTCGCGCTCGGCCGTCATCTCCTGGGCGGTCGCCTGCATGACGTTCTCGGCCCGGCGCCGCTGCGTGATGTCGTTGAACAGGATCGCGACCCGGTGCCGCTCCGGGTCGCCGATGCGCAGCGCGTGCACGTCGTACCACCGTCCCAGGGCGAGCGCACCGCTCTCGAAGCGCACCGGCCGGCCCGTTCCGTCCACCTCTCCGTAGGTGTCGAACCAGTGCCGCTCCAGGTTCGGGATGACTTCGCTCACCCAGCGTCCGGCGACGTCGTGCAGTCCGGTCTGTGCCTCGAAGGCCGGGTTGACCTCTACGAAGCGGTAGTCGACCGCACGCCCCTGTGCGTCGTAGCGCATCTCGACGATGGTGAAGCCGCTGTCGATGGCGTCGAACAGGGTCCGATAGCGCGCCTCGCTCTCGGCGAGCCGGCCCTCCTCGGTACGGAAGCGCGTGACGTCGAGCTGGCTTGCGAAGAAGTACCGCAGATGCCCGTCCGGGTCGAAGACCGGGCTGACGTAGAGCTCGTTGCGGAACGGCGAGCCGTCGCGGTGGTAGTTCAGGATCTCCACGACCACGTCGCGGCGCGCGGCGATGGCGTCGCGGACCTTGGCGACGTCGGCCGGGTCGGTGCCCGGCCCTTGCAGGAAGCGGCAGTTGCGACCGATGAGTTCGTCGGCGTCGTAGCCACAGAGCGTTTGGAAGGCCCGATTGGCGAACACGATGGGGTTGTCGGGCAAGTTGGGGTCGGTGACGATCTGCGGCATGCGGGTCTTCTCCGCCGCCGTGAACAGCAGATCGGCGCTGGCCGCCGACGTGCGCTGGCCCGTCATCGGCCGGCGCAAACCGTCCTGTATCTGGGATTCCAGGAGGGCCACCCGGGTTTCAAGCTCGCGCTCGCGCCGCCTCAGCCGGTCGTTCTCAGTGTCCATCTCGTCCCATCCGTCGGGGCGTCGATATCTGCCCGACCGCTACGCCACAACGTGTCGATACGTCCGATGTGTGGGCAGCCGGTGCCGGTGGGTCCGTCGATGACGCGCCCCACCCGCCGGGCGAGCTCCTCGGGGCATCGACATCGAGAGGCACCTTGTGCAGCCCCGCCCCGCGACGCACCAACTCCCTCGGGCCAGCGAGGATCTCGTCCAGCGGCCGCGATCCGCCGACCGGCATCATCTCGGCCACCTCGGCCACGACCCGGTCCCGGAACTCCTCCGCGCGTATCAGGTCCAGGCGCGCCCGCATCCGCTCGTTCTCGGCCAGCAGCCTCGGGACCTCGGCCGCCTCCCGCGTCAGACGGACGTTCTCTTCCCGTAGGAAATCGCATTCTGTCAGGGCGTCGTCGCGCAGATCGTCGTTGGCCCGGAGCCTAGCCTCCAGCTTCCCGCGATCGTTCTCGAAGCGTTTGGCTTGGCTCGCCTGGGCCTCCACGACCGCCCGCGCGTCCTTCACGATCTCGCCCTGCACCGCCTCCGGCAGGTCGTTCGCCACAAGCGCCGCACGTGGCGGCTGGCCAGCGCAATGCTGAACACGGTCGCGCCGATCAACCTAAACTTGTGCATGCAGAGGTTCGGGATGACGTACACGACGAGCGCGAGTGCGAGCAGCACTGGCGTCTTGAGTGTGATTAGGCGTGGAATAAGGGTTCTTCCGCAGGTTCGGTGCTGAGGGCTAGGTTGGTGTTCTGGCTGGCGGAGAGCGGGTGCCTCAGGCGGCGTGCAGGACGCGCTGCCGAAGCAGATCGAAGCCGGCGCGGCCGTACATGGAGCGCTTGATCAGCTTGAGGCGGTTGACCTGTCCCTCGACCGGTCCGTTGCTCCACGGCTCCGCGATGGCCGCCTGCACGGCGGCCTCGTCTTGTCGCAGCCCGGCGACCAAGCCGCCGAGCTCGCTCGCGGCGGCCGCATCCAGCCACGGCTTCAACGCGGCGGGATCACCCACGCGCAGGATCGTGCCGAAGCTGCGCACCTGCTCGGCCGCGGCCTGCAACCTGGGTGCGAGACCGCAGAGCACTTCGACGAAGCGGCGGTCATCGAGCGAGAGCGTGGCCGGATCGCACGTCAGCCACCGCGCGAGGCGGCGCGTCGAGGGGATCTGGGCCGAGGGCGGTCGCACCGGCCGGTCATGTCCCGTGCCTGACCGCCGCCGCTTCGCCCAGCGCTGGACGATCTCGTAGCCGCCTTCGAAGCCGACGGCGCGAAGCTCGCGATGCAGGGCTGCCGCATTATGCTGACCGTCCCGCCAGCGCGCCTCGACGAAGGGCAAATGAGGATCGAGCTGGGTCGGGGCGAGAGCCCGGCGATAGGGCACGAAGGTGCCGGCGCGCAACCAGCGCCGCACACCGTTGCGAGAGGCACCGAGCGTGCGCGCGATCGCCTTGATCGACAGGCCTTCGCCGTTCAGGCGCAAAGCTGCCTCGCAGCGCTGTCGCCGCCGCCCGGTGCCCTGCCCAGCGTTCTCTTCCGGAGATGGGTCTGTGGGATCAGCCGCAGCGACGATGGGTTCTGAGATCTGGGACGCGACGCAGCTGGCGGCCTCTCTGATCTCGAGCTGATGCCGCTCCACGACCCCGCGCAGCGCCTCGGAGGCGTTGACGAGAAGATGCCATCGATCCGCAACTTGGATCGCCTGTGGCGCGCCGAGCCGCGCGGCCTCGGCGTAAGGCCCGGACCGGTCCCGGCTGACGACGGCGATGTCCGGATGTGCGGCAAGCCAATCCCGCACCGGCGCACAGGAGCGGCCGGGCAGGAGATCGAGGACGCGGCCGCGCTCCAGATCGCAGACGATCGTGCCGTAATGCCGGCCGCGCCGCCACGCCCAGTCGTCGATCCCAACCACACGCGGTGGCGGGGACGACTTGATCTCGCGGCGGCGGACCAGCCGCAGGACGGTGTCGCCGCTGACCGGCATGGCCAGCCGCCGCGACAGTCGGGCGCCGGCTTCGCCGCCCAAGACCAGGCCGATGTCGGTCTGCGCCGCGGCCAAGCGATCGCTGCGCTGGGCCTTCGCGCGGGCCAGGCCCGGGACCGGCTCGGCGAAGATGCGGCCCGGACACCGGCCGCAGCGGAAGCGGCGCACCTTCACCCGCCACGTGACGGAGCGGTCCTGCCAGGGCAGGTCCTTCAGGGTTCGCCAGTACGCGCTGTGCACCCGCGCCGACCCCTGCCCGCACTGCGGGCAGACCGCGCGTGGTGCCGTCGTCCTCGCCGTGATCGTCAGCATGCCGACGTCCAGCACCAGTTCGTCGACATGCACGCCTGCCGGAACCGAGGGCAGCGACGAATTCGAGATCGCCATCGTGTGGACCCTCGGACGCTCCAAGGATCAACGCCTCAAAAAGCCCTCAGCACCGAACCTGCGGAAGAACC
>NZ_JAKSYH010000166.1 GCF_022829295.1 Methylobacterium sp. J-088 | reverse complement strand
GCCATCCTCCGACACGGCGGGGCGGATCGGGCGCGTGTACCGGGATCTGGCGATCACGGTGCGGCCGCACGCCGAGCCGGAGCGGGCGGTGCGCACCACCGCGCCGCACCGGCCGGGGCGCGTCCGGCGCGTCGCCGTGCTGGGCGGCATCAGCATGCCCGAAGGCGGGCTGGTGCTGCAGGCCCTGGCCGCCGATGCGCGCGAGCGTGATCAGCCGTTGCGGTTCACAATCGCGGGCTACTGCGACCCGGCGCTGGAAGGCGGCCTTGAGCGCGCCGGCGTCACGCAGACCGGACGCTACGCCACCGACGATCCGACCCTCGATCAGGAGGCGCGGGCGGCCCTTCAGATCGCCGAGACCGGCCGACATTGGGAGGACGACGAGACCTTCGACCTGGTCACACAGGTCTCGGCGGATCTGATCCTGCTCCCGGCGATCTGGCCGGAGACCTATTCCTACGCGCTAACGCTGGCGTTGCGCACCGGTCTGCCGGTGGCGGCCTTCGACCTCGGCGCACCGGCCGACCGGCTGCGCGCCAATCCTGACGGCCATCTCCTGCCCTATGCCCTGGCCGACGACCCGTCCGCCTGCAACGATCGCCTGCTGGCCATCCCGCTCCCGGGCCGGGCCCGCACTATCATCGAGGCCACCACATACGCCGATCTGATGCGCGACTATTACGGTCCCTTGGCCTGACGCTGCCATCAAGCCCGGCGCACCCGTCCAACCTACTTTGGCCTATTTTATGGTGGAGTCAGGCCCGGCAACGCAGAGGTCGCGCCGATGTTCGCTGTCCCGACGGCTCAAACGCAGAAAAGCCCAATCGAGTCCTATCTCCACGTCTTGTACGCGCTGATCCTGCGCGACATCCGCACGCGCTTTGGGGCCTCGCTCTGGGGTTACGGCGTGATCGTGCTCTGGCCGTGCGTGCACGTCTTCGTGCTGATCGCGATCTACACGTTCCAAAAATTGCCGGCACCGCTGGGAGACGAGCGAGCGCTGTTCTTCGCCACCGGCGCAGTTCCGGTCCTGGTCTTCCAGTACATCTCCCGTGAGGTGATGAAGTCTGTTATGATCAATCGACCGTTGACCTATTACCCCCAGGTCAAAATGTTCGATTTGATTTTCTCGCGAATTCTCGTCGAAATCGTCACCGGGTTCCTTGCTCTATTGGTCGTTAGTTCCGTGCTGACAGCCATCGGCGTTAATCTTATTCCGTCGCAGCCGCTGACGGCAGTAACTGGGTATCTGGCAGCCATCATCCTCGGCATCGGCGTTGGAACGATCAACGTCGCAATCATCGGCTTTTTCCCCGGATGGATGATCGGATATGCTCTCTTCAGCATCATTCTGTACATTTCAAGCGGAGTAATGTTCCTGCCGAGCTATATGCCCGAGCAGCTCTATTATTGGATGAAGTTCAATCCAGCCATGCAATTGGCAGAGTGGGTGCGGTCAGCTTATTATCCGTATGCTGGAATACAGGTTGATTATCTGTACGTCGTCATGTTCGGCCTGACATCCGTAAGCATCGGCCTGTTCCTAATCAAGCACGTCGTCAGCAAGATGCAGGCCTAATCCAGCGGCAGAATCCTCGACCCGAGACACCGAGAGCCGCATCCGTTCGCACTGCGATCGGATGCGGCTCCTGATCTTCGTTCTGACCCGCGCTCTCGCGCCGAGCCGGCTCGCGGAACCAGTCCGGACCGTGTTGCCAAGCCGCCGGGGCACGACGTAAGGGGTCGATCGGCAATTGATACTGGCCACTGCCCGAACCGCTTCCGCCCGGGGTCAGAGCGTTCCCATGACGACACGTGCGGCACACGCCGTTGACACGAAATACATCCGCCTGATCCAACACCAGCAGATCGAACTGGCGCTTGTCCGGGCCGAGCGCGACGCAGCTTTGCTGGAGCGCGACATGGCCCGGGCACGATCGAACGCCGCGGCGACGCTCCTGGATGCCATACTCGAGAGCCTGAGGCCCTATGGGTTCGGCCGAAAGCGCTTCTTGGCCAGGATCCGCAGGGCCGCACGCCTGATCCCCAATCAGGGTCCCGAGTCGATCCAGCACACCCTCCTGCACGAGGGCTCCAACCGTGTCCTGGGCCGCGGGACCTTACGGGCTACGCCAACCGGCAACACTTGACGGCCGCGATCGAACCGCCCGCCCAACCGATCCCGTTTACGAGGTGGATCAGCGTACGATGGATGTGGAACTCCTGACGGTGTTCAACGCCGTGATCAACTTGAGAGACAATCTCGATGTCCGGCCGCATATTCAGACCTCGGAACTCGATTTTCTGTCCTTCGCCACCCGCATGGCGCCCTATTCCAACGCGCAGCTCCTGCAGGATCTCTGGGTTCTCCATGAGCTGCGGGAGAAGCGAAACGGCTACTTCGTCGAGTTCGGCGCCTGCGACGGCATCAGCCTCAGCAATACACTTCTCCTCGAAAAAACCTTCGGCTGGCAGGGCGTTCTGGCGGAGCCGGCAAGGGCTTGGCACGCGGCGCTGCACAAGAACCGTGACTGCTACATCAGCGATCAATGCGTCTACAAGACTGACGGGATCGAGGTCCTGTTCAACGAGGTCGATATCGGTGAATTGTCCGGTGTCGACGACTTCGTTGCCGGCGATTTCCACGCGGATTTTCGCCAGGAAGCGAAGCAATATCTCGTCTCGACAATCTCCCTGAATCGGCTTCTGCGGGAAGCGCGGGCGCCCAGGCGGATCGATTACCTGAGCCTCGATGTCGAGGGGGGCGAATTCGACGTCCTGCAGAGCTTCGATTTCGCGGCTCACGACGTCGCCCTCATCAGCGTCGAGCACAATTTCGCGGACAGTCGGTCGAAGATCTATGACCTCCTGACGAATTTGGGCTATCGGCGGCGCTTCAAGCAGCTTTCATTGTTCGACGATTGGTACGTGCGCCCCGATCTCGTGGCCTCCCAAGACTCGTAGAGGCCCCATGTCCGCGCAAGCCGCGATCGAAATTCTCGATTCCTTATTCGACGTCTTCAAGCAGATGGGCGGGGGTATCGCCCTCGACCTGCACTGGCTGGCGATCTCCAAGCGCCTGCAGCAGGTTCGCGCGGAAGCCCACTGGTCCGCGGATCTCGATTTCGTCGCCGTGCGCCTGAAGGCTCAGGCCGCCTTCTATGTGGCGAATTATCGCCTGAGCGAGGGGCCGGAACCGATCCGTCCCGCCGATGCGGCTAGGCTCGAAAAGGTGGTGCACCAGTATTCGATTCTCCGTGCGCACCTTGAGCAGCAGGTGAGGGCGCAGTGACGGCACCACGCGGCGACGCTCGCCCTATCCGGCACCACGCGGCGCTCACCCGCGCTCCCAGGTCCGCCAGGGCGGCATCATGCGCAAGGCCCGTCATCCGACCCCCCCGCCAACTCAGCGTCGTAACGCTGGCGCACATACTGCGCGAAATTCCAATCGTCCTTCGAGGGCCGGAACACGAAGCGCTCCGACATCTCCGTCAGCACCAGATCGGGCTTCACCTGCGCGATGTGATCGTAATCGAGCTGCGTACTCCAGATGAAGTGTACTTCGCGAAACGTCTCGGCCAGCATGATCGTCAGGCCGATCGGAGCGAAATTGGCGTAGCTGTCGCCGAACAGCATGACGCGCCGGGGGTCGGTGGCCCGCGCGTTCCGATAGATCACGTGCGCCCCCGTATGGAGCGTTCCCGACAGCCCGCGCCCCTCCCTGTGTTCGACGATCGGGCTCGCATACACGCGGACCGCATCCCGCTGCAGATCGTGCAGCATCGTCCCTTCGTACCGCGGGGGGTCGAAGGCCATTCCCAGATCGCCCGCCCAGCCCGCGTGATAGGTGGCGGGCCTCTCCTCGAAATCGCGCACCGGCTCGGCGCCGATCGCCCGGCAGATCTCGCGGTAGGCCAGCAGACGGCCGGCGAACGACAGGTGACTGTCGGTCCGATAGAAGAGATTCTGCATGTCCCGCTGCTGTCGCATGGGTGCGATCAGATCGATCAGCGTCGCCCGCCATCGCGTGTTCCGTCGGATGTAGTTGACGAGGTTCAGGCGCCGGAGCGGAAACAGCGTGTAGTAGGCGTCCTCATGCAGGAGCCGGACGGCGGGCGACAACCGCCAGTCGATGCGCAAACCGTCTAGCAGATGATCGTAGATTGTGATCTTCTCCGGCATCAGGATATGCTTGTAGGGGATGCCGAGCGCCCGCAAGCGTCGCTCGCGCTGGGCCACGACCAAACGCCAGTGGATCAGCAGAAACTGCGCTTCCGGCGACCGCACATATTGCGAGCTGACGTTGTTGGTCCCCTGCAACAGGAAAAGCCAATCCCGCTTTCCGATATGGACCTCAACGGACGTCGCCATGAACCCAAGCTTGCTCGTAATCGAACCGGGACTTGCAACCCGAACGGCGTCTTCGTCGTCCAGGCGCCTTGAGACCGGCTCCGTGACCACGCATCGAACGACAGCGCCATCGGCCACCGCGTGAGCCGAGGTGTTGGCGTGGCCCCACGCTCCTCTAGAACCGTTCCCGATCGCGTTGCAATCGGAACGGTTTCGGACCCTTGCGGTGACCCGCCCGCCTGCGCCGAGCCGGCATCCATCCCGGCGCAGCCGCGTGGCGACCGGATCGTCAGATCCCGCGGCGGCACGGGTGCCTTTTGCGCTCGACTTGGCGAAGTGGTAGGGCCGCCGAGCCTGGAGGGGGCCGAGGAACGACGGCCCCGCTCGGGAGCGTCCCCGACGCTTCGAACGGATTGCGCCAAGACGGATTGCGCCCCAGAAACGATTTAGAGCCTCACCGTGCGTTTCTTCATCGATCACGACGACGGCCATTCGATCCGGGGCTGGATCGTTCCGGACAACCAGCTCGCAATCAGTCGCGTCGTCGTGTCCGTCGCGGGGCGGCGCGTCGCGGAGGTCGCGGCGAGCCATGTCGACGCGACGTTTCGGAACAACGGCTGGCACGCGACCGGTCAATGCATCTTCATCGTGACCGAGGCCGAGGTGCCGGGCCTCGCGGCGCTGGAACAGCTCGAGCTCTATGACGCGGACACCAACGTGCTGGTGCATCGGCGCATTCCGGCCGACGGGACGATCCAGTGCCGCACCTGCCTGATCAACACCGGCATCGAACCGGAGTCGGTCCTGCAGAGCGCCATGTTCCCCCATTACGCTCGCAGCTACTTCGGCATGCACCGCATGTCCGACGAGATCCTGACCAGCATCTTCCTGAACCCGGTGCGCTCCCTCCTCCTGTCGGGTTCCCTCGTCATCCCGCGATACGAGAATTACCTGACCCCGGACCTGATGGTCACGGCACTCTTGGTGCAGGACCCGCACCTCGAA
Source organism: Methylobacterium sp. J-088 (assembly GCF_022829295.1). Classification (GTDB taxonomy): domain Bacteria; phylum Pseudomonadota; class Alphaproteobacteria; order Rhizobiales; family Beijerinckiaceae; genus Methylobacterium. The sequence continues at coordinate 2,225 of NZ_JAKSYH010000166.1, read as the reverse complement.
ATGGCGGCCCGCATGCACTGGCTGCAGGCGCGGACCGACGATGCCGCCGATCCGGCGCGCAGTTGGCGCCTCGGCGCGCTGGCCGAAGCCGCAGCCTTCATCAAGGATTACGATCTGACAGACACGAAGAGCCTCAAGCGCTTCTTCCGCATGATGCCGGAGTCGGCCTACCGCCTGCTGTACAATCCCCTGACCCGCCAGTTGGGGACCCGCATGCCCGAGGATCGGCTGCACCCGGGCAATTCGATCGCGGCGATCGAGGTCCTGTCGCGGGTCGGCATCGTCGGGCACAAGACCCGCTTCCAGGCCTTTGCGCGCACGCTGTTCGACCAGCTCTACATCGATGCCCCGCTCCCGGTGCTGCCGGAGCCACCCGCCGCGGTGCGCGACCTCGCGCAGCAGCTGCGGAGCCTTCGCCCGGTGGAAGAGATGCTGGTGTTCGACGCCGCCATCTCCGATGCCGTCAAGGACATCGTCGATAAGCATTGGAACGCGTAGACAGGCGATCCACCCCCGCATCCGCAATCTCGACGAGGCATGACTCTGCTGCTTCGTAGACCTCATCGTTGGAGCGGGGCATTGAGATCGTCTGGAATTCACGGCATCAGTCGCCCGAGCCCGACCCAATCCGAGCCTTTGGAATCGCCGTGAGCAGCCTGAAATTCGGAACCAGCGGCCTGCGTGGGCTCGTGACGGATCTCGTCGGCGGGCCGAGCTATGCCTACGCCTCCGCGTTCTTCCGGTCGGTCCCCGCGGGCGACGACCGCCGCGCGGTTGTGATCGGGCGCGACCTGCGCGACAGCAGCGCCAGCATCGCCGCGACGGTGGCGAGCGCCGCGGCTGCGGCGGGGTTCACGGCGATCGATTGCGGCGCCCTGCCGACGCCCGCGCTCGCCCTCGAGGCGATGCGGCGCGGTGCCTGCGCCGTCATGGTCACGGGCAGCCACATCCCGGAGGACCGCAACGGCCTCAAATTCTACCGGCCCGAGGGCGAGATCACCAAGGCCGACGAGATTGCGATCCTGGCGGCGCTTGAGGATGTCGCGGCAGGCGGCGCGGTGCCGGATGCCCCGCCGGCCACGCCCGAACCCGACGCTGTCGAGCGCTACCACCAGCGCTACGGCGCGGCCTTCGCGCCCGACATCCTGCAGGGCCTGCGCGTCGCGGTCTACCAGCAAAGCTCGGTCGCCCGCGACCTGCTGACCGGCCTGCTCGCCGGGTTCGGCGCGGCGGTGACGCCGATCGGCCGGTCCGGCACCTTCGTGCCGATAGACACCGAAGCCCACCGTCCTGAGGACATCGCCTACATCGCCGAGGTGATGGCGTCCGGCGCCTACGACGCCCTCGTGACCACCGATGGCGACGCCGACCGGCCCCTGATCGCCGACGGGGCAGGGCGGATCCTGCGGGGGGACGTGCTCGGGCTGATCACAGCGCGGTTCCTCGGGGCCGACACGGTCGTGGTTCCGGTCACGGCCGGCTCGGCACTCGAACAGGCGGGCGGCTTCCGGCAGGTCCTGCGCACCCGGGTGGGCTCGCCCTTCGTCATCGCCGGCATGGAGCAGGCGAAGGCCGCCGGGGCCGAGATCGTGGTCGGGTTCGAGGCCAATGGCGGCTTCCTGCTCGGATCGGACGTCACCCGCGCCGGACGGACCCTGCCCGCCCTGCCGACCCGGGACGCGATGCTGCCGATCCTGGCCACTCTGGCGGCGGCCCGCGCGGCCGGCATGACGCTGGCGAACCTCGTGACGTCGCTCGATGCCGGCGAGATGGCGAGCGACCGCCTCCCCAACACGCCCTCGGAGCGGAGCAGCGCCTTCCTGGGACGACTCGGCGACGCTGACTTCCGCGCCGCCTTCCTGAAGCCGATCGGCGTGCCGCAGGATGTCGACCAGCAGGACGGGGTCCGGATCGGGCTCGACGGCGGACGCGCGATCCATTTCCGGGCCTCGGGGAACGCCCCGGAGTTACGCTGTTACGCCGAAGCGAAATCGGCGAGCGAGGCCCAGGATCTCGTCCGATGGGGGCTGAGCGCCGCAGCGGCGGCCATGGTGTGATCGAGGCGCTGGGACGGGCTGCAGCCAGATCTAGTGGTGCGAGTCTAACACTTGGTGCCCGCGCTTTGCGGCCTGGATGATGCGATCCGGGTCGGCGGTCCAGACGAAGGGCTTCGGATTGCCGTTACTCTCGGCGATGAAGCGTTTGATGGCGGCCTGCACCTCGAT
>NZ_JAKSYH010000163.1 GCF_022829295.1 Methylobacterium sp. J-088 | reverse complement strand
CGCGGCCCCACCAGGCCTCAGGATTTTCAGCAGCCTCTTCCTTGCCGGGAAGGGGCTGTTGGCTTTTCAGGGTCTATCTCGCGGCGATGGTCTCCTGAATTGCCGGCTCTCGACTCGCCAAGGCGGGCCAGGCCGGAACAGCCCATGTCGGCCGGGCGGCCCGGTTAAGTCAACGCTGACAGCTCGTGGTCGACATCGATCCGGCCAACGCTATGGTGCTGCGACGTGCGGACGGTGATGGAGCCGGGTCGCAGCACCAACGCGAGCCAGCCTGCTAATGCGCTTCTCAACCGTTCTCGTCTGCCTGTCTGTCAGCGCCATGTTGCCTTGCGCCGCCATAGCTCAGCCGGCTGCCGCAGCCGCGCCAGATCCGGCTCTGATGAAGGTCGCACGCGAGACGGTCGCGCAGATGCAAGGCGATCGCGCCGCGACGCTAAGTGCCATGGCTGGCCCCATGGTCGGCATGATGCAGCAGATCGGCATCAAGGAGCCCGACAAGGCGCAGGTGTTGGTCCAGGAAGTCGTGCTACCGACCCTGACTGCGCACTACGACGAACTCCTCGATATCCAGGCCCGTGGCTTCGCTACGGTGCTTGGCAAGGACGACCTTCAGGCGATCGCGGCGTTCTACGCCACCCCCGCCGGCAAGCACCTCGCAGCCGCCCAGCCGCAGCTTGCGCAGGTACAGCTGACGGGCATGCAGCAGTGGATGCAGTCGGTGATGCCCGAGATGCAGGGCAAGATCGTCAAAGCGGTTCAAGCGCATGGCTGGGCAGCCGGCAGTCAGCCGAAGCCACGCTGAACATAGTCAGGCCAGCCTTGGGGATGATCAGCGCGACATGCCGGCCGGACCTTCGACCCTCCCGGACCTGCGCAAGGCGGGCATCATCACTAGCCAGGAGATCGTAGCAGCTATCGACCTCTACCTGCGGGACCCGGCGGCCGGCCCCTACCGGTTTGCCAGCGGGCACAGCATCGATATCACGGCTCTGGTGAATGCTACACCGGCTTTCGGAGCGGTAGACCGCTCAGGCCCCCAGGAGAAGGCGTTCCGGACCGTGCTGGCGGCCGCTGTGATGTCAGCGCATCCAATTATGCCTTGATCCCTTTGTGGCGCGGCTCGACCATAGCTCGCTCCTGCCGAAAGTCACTTCCGCACACTGGGGGCACAATCCACCTGAGAATGGTTGACGATCAGGAGGAACGCTCGATGCAGTTGTTCTGGTTGTTTGCGGTCATGGCTGTCGTCGGATTGGGGGCACTCGTATTCGGAACACGTGTTGTTGAGATCGGCGGGGTCACCCACCCCTCAAACTGGCACGCGAAGTGAGGATCTGGCGGCGCGGGCAGGTTCGAAGGCGTTGCCAGGCTTACTACTTCAGTCCGTTAAGTGGCTGCTGCATCCGCGAATGTGGACGTCCACCTGGACCAGGTTCTTAGACGCCGCCTCAGTGTGTCAGACGTGGACAGCTGCAACATTTCCAGTGACTTGCCTGCTGCCAACCGCAACAATCCATCCTATGACGAGGTTTATCTTCTACACCGGTCATAGGAAGGCAGACGACCTTTCGCTGCTATAGTCCCATGCAAGATGCGCTGATCCGCAAGCTCGAAAGCTTCGAGGAACTGAGCGACGCCGACCGCGCCGCGCTGCGGGCGTTTGTGCCACGGGTGCGGAATGTGTCAGCGCGGACGGACCTGATCTCGCAAGGCGACACGCCCAGCGACGTTCATCTCATCCTCGACGGCTACGCATGCCGCTACAAGATGCTCCCGGACGGTCAGCGCCAGATCATGGCCTTCTTCGTGCCGGGCGACTTCTGCGACCTGAACGTGTTCATCCTCGACCAGATGGATCACTCCATCGGCACGATCTCGCCTTGCAAAACGGTCGAGATCCCCCGGGCCGCCATCGAGGAGATCACGGCGCACCACCCGCAGGTGACGCGGGCCCTGATGTGGTGCGCCCTCGTGGACGAGGCCGTGCTGCGCGAGTGGCTGGTCAACATCGGCAGCCGTCAAGCCGATCAGCGGATCGCCCACCTGTTCTGCGAGTTGCTGCAACGCCTGGAAGCCGTGGGGCGTGTCACCGACAACAGCTACGCGTTCCCGTTCACCCAGACCGATGTCGCCGACACGATGGGCCTGTCGGACGTGCAGGTCAGCCGCACGCTGCGGGCGTTGCGGGGGCTCAACCTCATCACGCTGAAGCACCGGGTCCTGACGATCCTCGATGTCGAGCAGCTCAAGGCGTACTGCGGGTTCAATCCCAACTACCTCCACCTCAAGAACGCGCGCTGGAGTGGCCGCCGGCAGGTGCCGTGGCTGAGCAGCGTCCAGGGTGGGTAGCGGTGGCGGCTCAGGACAACGTCGAGCCCCTGGTCGTCCTCCAGCCCATCTCCGTCGACACGCGCAGCCCGGATCAAACCGGCATGCTGGTGCTGGTCAACGGGCTACTCGTGGCGGTGCTCGTCCGTTTGGACGCGCCGGAGCACGAGCGGCCTGGGGCTTGGTTCATGGAGGTCGGATTAGGGCGGCTCGCCGGTGTGCGCGCGCCGACGTTCGACACCCTTGAAGAGGCAACGCGTTGGATGCGGCGGCGCGTGCGAGGGTATGCGTGCTGAGAAGCCGTGGGACAGGCTCAGCGATCGGCGATTACGCCGTTCGCGTATACGCGCCTTCCGCAGCCGGACCGCAGATCAAGCTTCGCCGGAGACGCTACTTATGTTGGTAGTGATCTCATGATCCCGTCTTATGGTGGCTTTATCGCGGTCCTACCCTCCGGCATTCCGCGCTTGTGAGACCCTGTGTGCTCCCGCCCATCTCGTGCGGAGAGACCATGCCTCGCTACTTCTTCGACATCCACGACGGCCGCATTGACCGCGATGAGGATGGCATCGAATGCGCCGACCTCCAGGCTGCCGTGCTGCAAGCCAAGAAGGCGGTTTCATCGATCGCGGCCATTGAGGTGCCGAAGGACGGTGAACGCCAGGCCATCACGGTGCTGGTGACCGACGAGACAGGCCAAGCCGTCTACTTGGCGGCTATGACATACACGGGGACGTGGTTGAGCCGGTAGCAGCGCACTCAGGATCGCCCGCACCTCCGCGACGTGCTCGGGCTCGGGGATACCCGGCAGCAGGACAGCGATGGCCTTGTGGCCGTTCAGCGGATCAAACCCGCCACCCGCAGCTCGCGCTCGACAGCCTCGTGAAGTGCCCTTAGCGGATCATCGTTGCCGGCATTCGGCGGTTGGATCTCCGGCATCGGGGCGGGCGGTGTATCGAAGGAAGCGCGCGCTTCGCCGACCTGGGCCTTATTCAGCCCAGGTCGC
>NZ_JAKSYH010000156.1 GCF_022829295.1 Methylobacterium sp. J-088 | reverse complement strand
CCCCTCTGCGCTAACGGATCCACACGTCTCTCTTGGAATGGGGAAGGCGGCTCCGCGCCTCTCCCTCCCCCCTTTGCGGGGGAGGGTGGCCCCCAAAGGGGTTCGGGTCGGGACGAAGTCCCGCGAGGGGGGAACCCGGCTTCAGAAGCGGTCGTGGCCTGCATGCAGTCCTACGCCTCGTTCTGCACCGTCGCTCCCCTCTCCCGACCCTCGCTGACGCAAGGGCCACCCCCCCCCAGAGGGGGGAGGGGGTGAGGCGGAGCGGGCCGCTCTTCTTCGTAAATGCAGATGGGAGGCTCCGCGCCGCGAAGGCGAAGAGACGTGCGCGTCGCAGCCTGCGCGGACATGTTTGAACATCGCAGCCTTGCCCACCGGCCGCGCCGCACCTACACCCGGGCCTCATCATGACGAGCCTCGCGCCCTTCCCGCACCGGCACCTCCTCGGCATCGAGGGGCTGACCCGGCCCGACATCGAAGCGCTGCTCGACGCGGCCGATGCCGCCGTCGAGATCTCGCGGCAGGTGGAGAAGAAGCGCACGACCCTGCGGGGCCGCACGCAGATCAACCTGTTCTTCGAGCCCTCGACCCGGACGCAATCGTCCTTCGAGCTCGCCGGCAAGCGGCTCGGCGCCGACGTGATGAACATGTCGGTGGCCTCGTCCTCGGTGAAGAAGGGCGAGACCCTGATCGACACCGCGGCGACGCTGAACGCCATGCGGCCCGACATCATCGTGGTTCGCCACGAATCGGCCGGCGCCGTGCATCTGCTCGCCCGCAAGGTCGATTGCGCGGTGGTCAATGCCGGCGACGGCGCCCACGAGCACCCGACCCAGGCGCTGCTCGATGCGCTCACCATCCGCCGCAACAAGGGCCGGATCGAGGGCCTGCAGGTGGCGATCTGCGGCGACGTCCTGCACTCGCGGGTGGCGCGCTCCAACATCATCCTGCTGCAGGCGATGGGCGCGCGGGTCCGCCTGATCGCGCCCTCGACGCTGCTGCCCGCGGGAATCGAGCGCTTCGGCGTCGAGACCTTCACGGACATGCGCAAGGGCCTCGTGGGCTGCGACATCGTGATGATGCTGCGCCTCCAGCGCGAGCGCATGAACGGCTCGTTCGTGCCCTCCGTGAAGGAGTATTTTCGGTATTTCGGCCTCGACGGCGAGAAGCTGGCGCTCGCCAAGCCCGATGCGCTCGTGATGCATCCGGGCCCGATGAACCGGGGTGTCGAGATTTCTTCGGAGATCGCCGACGGGGCGCAGTCGCTGATCCGCGAGCAGGTCGAGATGGGCGTCGCCGTGCGCATGGCGGTGCTGGAGGCGTTGGCCCGGCACCTGCCGAACGGGTAGGCGGCGCGGTGGGGCCCATGAGACGCCGCTCTGTCCCGGACGCCTGGAACGCAGTGGCAGGCGATCCGGGACCCAGCATAGGGAGCGCCGCGCAAGCGGCACAGGTTGGTTCAGTTGGACGCTTCGCGCCGTCTTCTGCTGGATCCCGGGTCGCATTCCGTTCACGCTGCATGCGCCTGGGGAAAGGGCGGCGCACCGGACAATCCCCGCCCAGCTTCACCCGCGCGGCTTGCCCGCGCGGCGGCCGTGACGCAGTTTCCTGCCGAATTCCGGTCCTGCTCCCTATAAGGGGCCGTCGTAACATGCAGATCGCTTCATGACCGCCTACACGCTCGCCGATCTCGCCGCCCTGGTGGCGAGCCGGGCCGGAACCGATCCGGCCACCTCCTACACGGCCAAGCTCCTGTCCGAGGGCCCCGCCAAGGCGGCCAAGAAGCTTGGTGAGGAGGCCGTGGAGGCGGCGATCGCGGCCGTGCAGGGCGACAAGACCGGCCTGAGGAACGAGGCCGCCGACGTGCTCTACCACCTCGTGGTGCTGCTGCGCGCCGGCGAGGTCGAACTCGATGCCGTGATGGCGGAACTGGAACGCCGCACCGCCCAGAGCGGCATCGCCGAGAAGGCCGCGAGGCCGCCCACGTGAACGCGGCCGCGCTGCCGGGCTCGGTCGAGGCGATCCTCGAAGCGTCGGCCGGGCTCTCGCCCTATCGCCGCTTCAGCCGCGAGGAATGGGCGCAGTTGCGCGCCGACACGCCGCTCACCCTCAAGCCGGAGGATATCGAGCGGCTGCAATCGATCAACGACCCGATCTCGGTCGAGGAGGTGGTGGCGATCTACCTGCCGCTGTCGCGGCTGCTGGCCCTCTACGTCGCGGCGACGCAGGGGCTGTTCAAGGCGACCCAGCGCTTCCTGCTGGCCGAGCGCGAGACCAAGGCGCCCTACATCATCGGGCTGGCCGGCTCGGTGGCGGTGGGCAAGTCGACCACCGCCCGCATCCTGACCGCCCTGCTGGCGCGCTGGCCCAACACCCCGAAGGTCGATCTCGTCACCACCGACGGGTTCCTGCTGCCCAACGCCGAGCTCGCCGCCAACGGCCTGATGGAACGCAAGGGATTCCCTGAGAGCTACGACACCGCCGCGCTGCTGCGCTTCCTCCACGACGTGAAGGCCGGCCACAAGCGGGTGACCGCGCCGCTCTACTCGCACCTCGTCTACGACCGGGTGCCCGGGGAGGAGCGGGTGGTGGAGAGCCCCGACATCCTGATCGTCGAGGGCCTGAACGTGCTCCAGCCCGCCCGCCTGCCGCGGGACGGGACCGCGATCCCGTTCGTGTCCGATTTCTTCGACTTCTCGATCTATCTCGACGGCCACGAGGACGACCTGCATCGCTGGTACGTCACGCGCTTCATGAAGCTGCGGCAGACCGCGTTCCGCGACCCGCGCTCCTACTTCCGGAAATACGCCGGGATCCCCGAGACCGAGGCGCTCGACATCGCCGACCGGCTCTGGACCACGATCAACCTGCCGAACCTGCGCGAGAACATTTTGCCGACGCGCCAGCGGGCGAGCCTGATCCTGACCAAGGGCGCGAGCCACCGGATCGAGAGCGTGGCGCTGCGGCGGCTGTAGAGGCACTGGAGGCGCGCGTCTTTCTCCCCCCTTTGCGGGGGAGGGAAGCCGCGCGGCTGATCCGGACCGCGAACTACACGAACGAAAACGCCGCCTCTGCCACATACGGCCCGCCCCCGGTCGATGCCTTCGCCGAGAACAGCGTCACCCGGTCGACATCGAACGTCAGCGGCGCGAAGGTCGGCGCTTGCGACAGGTACATCGCGGCGGCCTCCGGCGTGGCGTCGCGGCGCAGGCGGGCCAGCGTGATGTGCGGGGTGAATTTCCGCCGCTCCGGCGCGAGTCCGGCCCGGCGGACCAGCCGCTCCTGCTCGGCCTGCAGATCCATCAGACCCGCCTCCGGCACCACCGAGACGTAGAGCGCCCGCGGCTTGTCGCCGCCGAAGATCCCGAGACCATCGAGCGTCACCGTCAGGGCGGGGCGCGCCCGCATCTCGGACAACGCTTCGACCACCTCGTCGGCCTCGGGCGCCTCGACGTCGCCGATGAAGCGAAGGGTCACGTGGAAGTCGCCGGGCTCGATCCAGCGCGCGCCGGACAATCCGCCTTGAAACACCTTCAGCGTGTCCGCGATCTCCGGCGGCACGGCCAGCCCGGTGAACAGGCGCGGCACTACCGCGACGCCCCCTGCCGGAGGCCTCCCAGAAACGTCTCGACCGTCGGCAGCATGCGGGACGCGATGGTCTCCACGCCCTGGCGGTTCGGGTGCAGCATGTCGTCGAGGTGCTGTGCCCGGTCGCCGATGATCCCGTCGAGGAAGAACGGATAGAGCATCAGGTCGTAGCGCTTGGCGAGCGTCGGGTAGATCGCGTCGAACCGCGCCTTGTAGTCCGGCCCGAGATTGGGGGCCGCCTGCATGCCGGCGAGCAGGACCGGGATGCCCCGCGCCTTCAGCCGCGCGACGATCGCCGACAGCGCGCCCTCGGTCACCGTCGGGTCGGTGCCGCGCAACATGTCGTTGGCGCCGAGTTCGAGGATCACCCCGTCGGTCCCGTCCGGCACCGACCAGTCGACCCGGTCGAGCCCGCCCGTGGCGGTGTCGCCGGAGACGCCGGCATTGGCCACCGTCGCGTCCACGCCCCTGGCCTTCAGCAGCCGCTCCAGCACGGTGGGGAAGGCGGCGTCGGCCGGGAGCTTGTAGCCCGCGGTGAGGCTGTCGCCCAGCGCAACGAGCTTGATCGGGCCGCCCGGAGCGGCCTGCAGCGCTGTCATGAAAGGGACCATCAGGAGCGTTAGCGCTGCGGCAAACAGGGCCGTGCGCCGGAACACAGCGCCGCCATCATGGCGTGGCCCCAATGTGCGACCCATATCGCGGTGCAACCACGGCCCGTGCAGCCAAGATCGAAACCAAGACAGGACCTCGCGCGCCATGCTCGTCATCGCCCACAGATCGGCCGCCCGATGAGCCAAGACAAGATGGGACAGGCCCCCGCGATCGCGCTGTCCGACATCGATCTCAGCCTCGGCCGCGGCGCCGCCCGGGTTCATGTCCTGCGGGGGATCTCGCTGCATGTCGGCCGCGGCGAGGCGGTGGGGCTCGTCGGCCCGTCCGGCTCGGGCAAGTCGACGCTGCTGATGGTCATGGCCGGGTTGGAGCGGCCGGATTCCGGTGGCGTGGTGATCGAGGACACCGACCTCGTCCGCCTCGACGAGGATGCGCTCGCCCGGTTCCGGGGCCGGCGGATCGGGATCGTGTTCCAGGCCTTCCACCTCGTGCCGACCATGACGGCGCTTGAGAACGTGGCGCTGCCGCTGGAACTCGCCGACCGGCCCGGCGCCCTGGAGCGGGCCCGCGCCGAACTGGAGGCGGTCGGCCTCGGCCACCGGCTGCACCATTACCCGGCGCAGCTCTCGGGCGGCGAGCAGCAGCGCGTCGCCATCGCCCGGGCGGTCGCCCCCGATCCGGCGATCCTGGTCGCCGACGAGCCCACCGGAAACCTCGACGAGGCCACCGGCCGGCAGATCGTCGACCTGCTGTTCCGGCTGAAGCGCGACCGCGGCGCGACGCTGGTGCTGGTCACCCACGACAACGGCCTCGCCCGCCTGTGCGACCGCACCGTGCGGCTGCGCTCGGGGCAGATCGAGGAGGCGGTGGCCGCCTGATGCACGGTACGATCACCCACCCCGATCCCGTCCCCCGGCGCATCCCGCTCACCCTGCGTCTGGCCCTGCGCGAATTGCGCGCCGGGCTTTCGGGTTTCGCGGTGTTCCTCGCCTGCATCGCGCTGGGCGTCATGGCCATCGCGGGCGTGGCGTCGATCTCGCGCTCGCTCTCGGACGGGCTCGGCCGGGAGGGCCGGCGGATCCTCGGGGGCGATCTCGCCTACAACCTCATCAACCGCGAGGCGACCGACGCCGAGAAGCAGGCCCTGGCGCGGGAAGGCAAGCTCGACACCGTCGCCTCCCTGCGGGCTATGGCGGTGGCCGACAGCGGCGACGCGGCCCTGGTCGAGCTGAAGGCCGTCGACCCCGCCACCTACCCGGCGGCGGGCGAACTCGCCACCGATCCGCAGGCGCCCGTCGCCAACCTCCTGGCCGAGCGCGACGGGGTGCCGGGCGCTCTGGCCGATCCGGCGCTGCTCACCCGGCTCGACATCAAGGTCGGCGACCGGATCGCGCTGGCCGGCCATCCGGTGGCGATCCGCGGCACCCTCGTATCCGAGCCCGACAAGATCGCCGGCGGCATCGGCTTCGGGCCGCGGCTGATGATCTCCGAGCCGACGCTGCGCGCCACCGGTCTCGTCCAGCCCGGCAGCCTCAACCGCTGGAGCTACCGCCTCATCCTGCCGCCCGGCACCCCCGATGCCGACCTCGACGCCGCGCAGGCCCGGATCCGCGCCGCCACCCCGGAGGCCGGCTGGGAGATCCGCTCGCGCAGCAACGCCGATCCGCGCTTCGCCAAGAGCATCGAGCGCTTCACGCAGTTCCTGACGCTCGTGGGGCTGACCGCGCTGATCGTCGGCGGCGTCGGCGTCGGCAACGCCGTCCACGCCTTCGTGGAGCGCAAGCGGCCCGCGATCGCGACCCTGAAGAGCGTCGGCGCGCCGGGCTCGCAGGTGGTGGCCCTGTACCTGACGCAGGTGATGCTGATCGCCGGGATCGGCACCCTCATCGGCCTCGTCGTCGGCGCGAGCCTGCCCTTCGTGCTCGACGCGCTGTTCTCGGCCGACCTGCCGCTGCCGCTCAACCCCACGCTCGCCCCGGGAGAACTCGCGCTCGCCGCCGCCTACGGCCTGATCACCGCCTTCGCCTTCGCGATCACGCCGCTCGGCCGCGCCCACGACGTGCCGGTCTCCGGCCTCTTTCGCGACACGGTCGATCCCGCCCGGGTCAGCCCGCGCTGGCGCTATCGGGTCCTGCTGGGCCTGAGCCTCGCGGCGCTCGTCGGCCTGTCGGTGGCGACCGCCTTCGACCGGCGGGTGGCGCTGATCTTCATCGCGGCCGCCGCCATCGCGTTCGGCCTGCTGCACGTGGTGGCGCTCGGCCTGATGGCGCTGGCCCGCCGGCTGCCGCACCCGCGCTGGCCGGCCCCCCGGATGGCACTGGCCAACCTGCACCGGCCGGGCGCGCTGACCCCGGCCATCGTCCTGTCGCTGGGTCTCGGCGTGACGCTCCTCGTGACGCTCAGCCTGATCGACGCCAATGTCCGCCGCACGATCAGCGCGACCCTGCCGGCCCGGGCACCGAACCTCTTCTTCCTGGATATCCCCTCGCGGGACGCGGGCGCGTTCCGGGAGTTTTTGGCGCGCGCAGCGCCCAATGGGAAGATCGAGGACGTGCCGATGATGCGCGGCCGGATCGTCGCCCTGAACGGCGTGCCGGCGAGCAAGATCCGCGCGCCGGAGGATGCCGCCTGGGTGCTCGACGGCGACCGCGGCATCACCTACGGCGACACGGTGCCGGAGGGCTCGAACCTCACCGAGGGCGCGTGGTGGAGCCCGGAGCAGGGCGCCAAGCCGCTGGTCTCCTTCGAGGCCGACCTCGCCCGCCAGCTCGGCCTGAAGCTCGGCGACACCGTGACGGTGAACGTGCTCGGCCGCGACCTCACCGCGACGATCTTCAACCTGCGCCGGGTCGAGTGGCGCAACCTCGGCATCAACTTCGTGATGGTGTTCTCGCCCGGCACCTTCCGGGGGGCGCCGCATTCCGACCTCGCCACCCTGACCCTGCCCGGCGGCACCGATGCGGCCACCGAGAACCACATCCTGCGGGATGTCGCGAAGAGCTTCCCGTCGGTGAGCGCCGTGCGGGTGAAGGACGCGCTGGACGCGATCGGCGACCTCGTCGGCCGGCTGGTCCTGGCGATCCGGGGGGCGAGCGCGGTGGCGGTGCTGGCGAGCCTGTTCGTGCTGGCCGGCGCCATCGCGGCCGGGCACCGGGCGCGGCTCTACGACGCCGTGGTGCTCAAGGTGCTGGGCGCGAGCCGGTCGCGCCTGCTCTCGGCCTACGCCATCGAGTACGCGGCGCTCGGCCTCGCCACGGCCCTGTTCGGGCTGGCCGCCGGCAGCCTCGCCGGCTGGGTGATCGTCGCCAAGGTGATGCACCTCGATTTCCGGCTGGATCTGTCGGGCGCGCTGGTGGCGGCGCTCGCCGCGGTGGCCCTGGCGATCCTGCTCGGGCTGCTCGGCACGTGGCGGATCCTGGGGCAGAAGCCGGCGCCGTATCTCCGGCAGATCTGAAGGCCCACAAACCGGCCCGAGTCGGGCGCGCCGGACGATACCACCGCGGTGCATTCGGCCATCGCGGCCTGAGTGGCCGGCCTCAGCGCCAGAACCTCCACCAAGGCTTTCGGCCGACGACGGTCTCCCGATAGCCGGTTCCCGAAATGTGGTGCTGGAACACGCCGGGGGACGGTTCCCGGACATCCGCGGGCCTCGGAAACGGCTTCGCCTCGCCGAGCAGGAGGTTCGCAATCAGGAAATCGAGGCCCTGGGCCTGATAGGGCTCGTCGTGGGTCTCGAGCATCTGCTTCGCGCAGAGCGCCGAGACGACGCGATGGGTCTCACCCTTCCGCCGGAGGCTGACCTTGTAGGCGCCGAAGCCGGTCCAGCTCCGGTGCAAGCAGAGATCAAGACCGTCGAGATAGATGAACCATTTGTCGTCCATATCGCCGGGAAGCAGGCCCTCCGCGAGTTTCGCGAACTGCGCCCGGTCGAAGGAAGCCCGATAGGGAATCGGCGACATCGCCCCAAAGGGAAGCCGCTTCCAATCGTCCGGTTTCGCGCTCACCGGCGTCTCCAGTCTGCGAATCGTCCGGCGGGGACGATATCAGCCCGCCTCAGAGCTGGGCGGACCGTCGCAGCGCCGGCAAATCCGCTCGGAGCATCGGCGCGGCGTGGCGTGCCGACCTCAACGCGCGCGTTGGCCGTCGGAGCTTGAGCACGTGACGGAACGTGCCGTTCGCATGGAGGCGACCCCGCCGGCGCCAGCCCCGTCAGCCCTCTTGGCGCTGCAGGAGCACCGGCCCCTGGCCCGCGCGACCGAGCCGGTCGGACGGGTTGCGCAGCGGGCATTCTGTCTGGGACAGGCAGCCGCAGCCGATGCAGCCGTCCAGCCGGTCCCGCAGCCGGGTCAGCCCGTCGATGCGCGCCTGGAGTGCGGCCCGCCAATCGGCGACCATCGCCCGCACCGCGGCCGCCGTGGGCTGCTTGCCCATCGGGATCGGCTTCAGCAGCCCGGCGATCTCGGCCAGGGGAACACCCAGACCCTGCGCCACCCGGATGATCGCGACGCGCCGCAGGATGTCGCGCGAGAAGCGCCTCTGGTTGCCCTCGGTCCGCGTCGACGCGATCAGGCCCTTCGCCTCGTAGAAGTGCAGCGCCGAGACCGCGATGCCGCTGCGGCGCGCGACCTCGCCGACCGTCAGAAACGGGGACAGTCCCGCCCGCGTGCCCATGCTCGATTCCAGCTTGCTCGACTCCAACCTGCCCGACACCCTCTTGACCTCAACTAAGGTTGAGGTTCGATAAGCGAGTCGGCTAGCCGGTGCAAGCACCTCGGCCGCGGGCCGGGGGCACGTCCGGGCCGACGCTCCTGCGCGCCGCGTGGGCAGGGTCCGGCTCCAACAGAGCGGACACGACGACATGAACGCGAAACCCACCCTCGCCCTGGTCAGCGGCGCCAACCGCGGCATTGGCCTCGCGATCGCCACCGGCCTCGCCCGGAAGGGCGCCCAGGTGCTGCTCGGATGCCGGGACCTCGGCAGGGGCGAGGCGGCCTGCAACGCCCTGCGCGCCGAGGGGCTGCAAGTCCGCCCCGTCGAGCTGGACACCACGGCGGCATCGAGCGCCTCGAACCTGGCCACGCTGATCAAGCAGGGCTACGGATACCTCGACATCCTGATCAACAATGCCGGCATCGGCGTGGATCACGACCCGACGCTCACGGCCTCCGACCGTCTGAGGCGGACCATGGCGGTCAATGTCCTCGGCCCGATCCTCCTGACCGACGCGATGGTGCCGTTGTTGGAGGCGTCGGACCACCCCCGCATCGTCAACGTCTCGTCCGAGCTGGCCTCGTTCGGCCTGCGCGCCAACCCGGACTGGGCCTTCGCCGGATTCAGCATGCCGATCTACCAAGCCTCCAAGGCGGCGCTGAACGCGCTGACGCTCAGCTACGCGGCCCAGCTCCGGGACAAGGGGATCAAGGTCAACGCGATCTGCCCCGGCTACACGGCCACGGAGGCCACCAACTACGCCGGTACCCGGACGCCCGAGCAGGCCGCGACCGTCGCGATCGCCTACGCGCTCCTCGGCGCGGACGGTCCGACCGGGACCTTCGCGAACGAGCAGGGCCCGCTGCCCTGGTAAGCCGGCCCGGAGCCGCTCCCGCGCGGGGGCCGGCTCCGCTGCGCCCGGCGCTGGGAGGAGCACACGCTCCAAGACTTGCTCCGGGTTCTCGACCGGGAGCGGCGGCAACCGTCAGTCGAACTCCGGCCGCTCCGCGGAGAATGCATTTTAATCCCTGATCCGATGGAGAAAAATACATCCTCCGGACATCGAAAACCGGCCCTGCAACCGTGGCCGGGCACTTGTGTCGGAGGCGTGCGCGCAACATATTCCGGTTCGAGGTGCCAGCCTGGCGCCAGAGGTCCTGCGTGGGCCTCGCCCGAAACACCACGCTGAGAGAGCCTCCGCAAGGAAACTCCCATGGCATTCGAGAACAGCCCCTTCCGGTACGGCGCCCAGCAGCCGTCGGGCTACGCCGGCACCCAGGTCGAGGTCGACCAGGGCCTGCGTGCCTTCATGCTCGGCGTCTACAACAACATGGTCGTCGGCCTCGGGATCTCCGGTCTCGTCGCCCTCGGCCTGAACATGGCCTCGGTCGCGGCCTATCAGGGTACGCGCCCGATTCTGACCCCGTTCGGTCAGACCCTCTATCTCAGCCCGCTCAAGTGGGTGCTGATGCTCGCCCCGCTGGCGTTCATCTTCATCTTCTCGATGCGGATGGACCGCATGTCGGCCTCGTCGGCGCGGACGATGTTCTTCGCCTTCGCGGCGGTGATGGGCGCCTCGATGTCCTCGCTCCTCCTCGTGTTCACCGGGGGTAGCGTGGTCCAGGTGTTCTTCATCACGGCGGCGGCCTTCGGCTCGCTGAGCCTGTGGGGCTACACCACGAAGCGCAGCCTGTCGGGCATGGGCTCGTTCCTGATGATGGGCCTGATCGGCATCATCCTCGCGTCGCTCGTGAACATCTTCTTCGCTTCGTCGGCCCTCCAGTTCGCCATCTCGGTGCTGGGCGTGCTGATCTTCGCGGGGCTGACCGCCTACGACACCCAGAAGCTGAAGGAGATGTATCTCTACGGCGGCTTCAACGGTGAGATGGCGGCCAAGATGTCGGTCAACGGCGCCCTGACCCTCTATCTCGACTTCATCAACATGTTCCAGTTCCTGCTCAGCCTGATGGGCGACCGCCGCTAAGGCGGGACGGACTGATGGATCGAGGAGACCCCGGCGGGCAACCGCCGGGGTTTCTTTTTGCCTGACCGGCCGGCGCGCGGGCGCTATCCTACCGTCATGCTGAGAATCACCGGCCTCTCCGCCTTCCCGATCACGCCGAGCGACGCCGACGGCCGCGTCGATGCCGCCGCCCTGCGCCGGCTGCTGGAGCCACTGGCGACGGCGGGGGTCGATTCGATCGGCCTGCTCGGCAGCACCGGCACCTACGCCTACCTGTCCCGGGACGAACGGCGGCGGGCGGTCGAAATCGCCGCCGAGACGGTCTCCGGACGGGCACCCCTCCTGGTCGGCATCGGCGCGCTGCGCACCGACGAGGCGATCCGTCTGGCCCGGGATGCGCAGGCGGCGGGAGCGGCCGCGGGGCTCCTCGCCCCCGTCTCCTACACGCCGCTCACGGAAGCCGAGCTGGTCGCGCATTTCGAGGCGGTGGCGGGGGAGGGCGACCTGCCGCTCGTGATCTACGACAATCCCACCACCACGCATGTGCGGTTCTCGCCGGAGCTGATCGGCCGGATCGCGCGCCTGCCCGGCGTGGTGGCCGCCAAGTGCCCGGCGCCGGAGCCGGCCGCCGTCGGTGCCGGGGTCTCCGCCCTGCGCGCGGCAGTGCCGGCCGGTTTTCCCGTCGGCTTCAGCGGCGACTGGAACGCCACGGAGGCCCTGATCGCCGGCGGCGCCGCGTGGTTCAGCGTCGCCGCGGGCCTGTTCCCGCAACCGTGCCGCGCCATCGTCCGGGCGGTGGAGGCGGGCGACGCGGACCGCGCGCGGACCCTGAATGCGGCACTCGAACCGCTCTGGGCGCTGTTCAAGGCCTATTCGAGCCTGCGGGTCGTCTACGCGCTGGCCGACATCCTGGGCCTCTGCCGGGCCGAGCCGCCGCGTCCGATCCGGCCGCTGCCGCCGGAGGTCCGGGCCGAGATCGCCGGGACCGTGCGCGGATTGTCCCTCTCATGAGATCGCCCGGTCAGACCGCCTTCGGCGCCGGCTCCAGCACGGCGATGACCCGGGCGAGGTCGGTACCGCGCTTCAGGATCTGGCCGCTGGCGGCGATCACCGCGTAGGCGCCCTGGCGGCGGGCGAGCTTCGGATCCTTCTCGATCCGGTAGAGCGGCATCTCGGAGGCGCGGCGATAGATCGAGAACACCGCCTTGTCGCGGCGGAAGTCGAGGGCGTAGTCGCGCCACTCGCCCGCGGCGACCTGCCGTCCATAGAGGTTGAAGAGCACGCGCAATTCGTCCCGGTTGAAGGCCACCTGGGGCGGCGCCGCGCGGGCGGGAAAGGGAATCACATGCCCCGCCGCCTCGTCGGCCCCCGGCCCGGGGCCCATCCTCTCGGTCATCCTAACTCCCGCACGCCGTTCCTTTGCCGGATGATGGCCTCCGCCGCAGCCGCCCGCAAGGGTGGGGAACGGGCCCGGCCGTGTCGCACGCGACACACCCAAGCGACAAAAAACACCGTTCCGCCCGATTCGCGCCTTTTGCGAGCCGCGTTGCAGTGGCACAACAGATGGTGAACCTCGCCGGTTTCTGACCGGCCGGCGCCGCGACCCAGCTCCCCAGCCATCGGTCGCCGGTCGGGATCCCAGGACCCGGCACTCCGAGGTTTCGAGACCCAAGACTTCAGGCCGCCCCATCCGGGCGGCCTTTTTTCTGTTCCGGTCCGGGCCGGGATGCCTGTATGCCACCGTCATGGGGCCGCCCGCCTTCGACGACACCTTTCTGCAGGATCTCGACGCGCTGTTCGCGTGGCGCCGCGACGTGCGCCGGTTCCGGACCGATCCGGTCGACGGGAGCCAACTCGACGCGTGCCTGGCCGCGGCCCACCGGGCGCCCTCGGTCGGCAACAGCCGGCCCTGGCGGTTCGTGCGGGTCGCGGATCCCGACCGGCGCGCCGCCGTGATCGCGAGCTTCGGCCGGTGCAATGCGGCGGCGGCGGAACGCTACGACGCGGACCGGGCGGCGCGCTACCGGGCGCTGAAGCTCGCCGGCTTGCGCGAGGCGCCGATCCATCTCGCGGTCTTCTGCGACGGAGCGACCGAGACCGGCCTCGGGCTCGGCCGGGCCAGCATGCCCGAGACCCTGGCGTATTCGGTGGTCGGCGCCATCCAGTGCTTCTGGCTCGCCGCCCGGGCGCGGGGGCTCGGCGTCGGCTGGGTCTCGATCCTCGAACCCGAGGCGGTGACCGCGATCCTGTCGGTGCCGGAAACGTGGCGGCTCGTCGCCTATCTGTGCGTCGGCCATCCGGTGGAGGAGCATTGCGATCCGGAGCTGGAGCGCCACGGCTGGCAGGCCGAGGATGCGCGCGGCCGCCGCTTCATCGAGCGCTGAGCGGTCGCGAAGCTGGATCGAAAGTCGTGCCGAAGTTCTCGGCGGACACATTTACGTTGCTGCTTTACCGTAATCAGTGGTTTTAGGCGCCATCCACGTATCAACCATAGCTCTCACTGGAACGGCAAGCTCGGCCGTGGATTACTCGGCCGCAGACGCACTTGCTGATCGAGGAACGGGTTATGTCGGGTCGAGTGGCGGCTTTATTGGGTCTGACCGGCGCCTTGCTGGCCGGATGTTGCGGCGGCGCGCAGGCCCGCGAGGTCGTGCCGTTCCAGAACGGGGTCGCGCCGGGTTCGATCGTGATCAGCGTGACCCAGCGCAAGCTGTATTTGGTCAACGGCGACGGGACGGCGCTTCGCTATCCGGTGGCGGTGGGCAAGCCCGGCAAGCAATGGTTCGGCACCGCCGCCATCGACGGCAAGTACGTGGCGCCGGCCTGGTCGCCCCCGGCCGAGGTCAAGCGCGACAACCCGCGCCTGCCGAACCTGATCGCGGGCGGCTCGCCGCACAACCCGATGGGCGCGGCGGCCATGACCCTGCAGGGCGGCCAGTACGCGATCCACGGCACCAACCGCCCGAGCTCGGTCGGCACCTACGCGTCCTATGGCTGCATCCGGATGTACAACCAGGATGTGGTCGATCTCTACGCCCGGGTCGATGTCGGCACGCCGGTCTACATGACGCACTGAAACCAAGTCCTGGTTTCGAAAGGGCGAGCCCTTTCGCGGGTCCAGGGCAGAGCCCTGGTGAACGTCCAGGGACAAGCTCTCAGGGCTCCGCCCTGAGAGCCCGCCAAAGGGCTCGCCCTTTGGGAACCCGATATTACCCAGCCGGCGGCGCGGTCGCCTCGACGGCCGTGAAGGTCTCCAGGATCCGGTAGGTGTGCTCGGCGCCGGCCGGCACGCAGTAGGAATCCCCAGCCGCGAGCGCCACCGTCTCGGCCCCGACCACGAGCTCCGCCTTGCCGCTGATCACGTAGCCCACGGTCTCGTGAGGGGAGGTGGTCATCGGCTTGTCGGCGTTCGGCTCCTCGGCGCGCCACATCCGCATGCCGAGCCGCTCGCCCCGGGCCAGGGTAATCTCGCCGTGCGGCCCCTCGGCCGCACCACGGGCCGATACTTTCGTCGCCATCGCGTTCGCTCCCTGTCGATCAGGCAGGGGGAACGGCCCTCGGGCCGCCGCGTTCCGGGCTCAGAAGTCGACCGCGAGGCCCTTCACCTCCCAATCGTCGTAGCGCACCGGCTCAAGGCCGCCCCGGCCCTGCCGCTCGGGCTTGGCGCTGATCTCGGCCGCCCGGGCGTCGATCGCTGTGCGGCGCTCGGCCGCCTCCGCGAGGGCGCGCTCCGCCGCGGGGCTCAGCGCCCGGGGCGCGGCCTCGGTGGTGTTCGGGTCTTGTCCGTTCGGGTCTTGCCAGTTCGGGTCTTGCATCGCGCTCGCTCGGGTGTGAGGGCGTGGACCGAGAGAATTCGGCTCTGGAGCAGAAGTGGCATCGCGGGACATCGACCGCAACACGCGGACAAAGACTTCAACGCCAGACACGGGTTCCGATACGGCGGGCCTCGGCGCCCGGCGCGCGGCGCAGCAGGCGGTCGTGGCGCTGATCGGCCAGGAGCGGCCGCCCGCGCTCGACGAGGCCCTCGCGCTGGCGATCCGCACCGAGGCGCTGGCACCGGCGGACGCCGCCCTGGCGCGCGCCATCGCGGTCGCGACCTTCCGGCATTACGGCCTGATCCGCGCAGCGCTCGCCCAGCGGCTGGATCGCGGGCTCCCCGACGCCAAGCCGCAGCTCACGGCCCTGCTCGCCACCGCGGCGGCCCAGATCCTCGATCTCGCGGTTCCCGATCATGCGGCGGTCGACCTCGCGGTGCGGCTCGCCAAGGCGGACAACCGGACGGCCCATCTCGGCGGCCTCGTGAACGCGGTGCTGCGCCGGATCGCCCGGGAGCGCGACACCATCCTGGCCGAGGGCTCCGACGCGCTGGCCATCAACACGCCGGACTGGCTCGCCCGCCGCTGGAGCGCCGCCTACGGGCCGGAGCGCGCGGGCGCGATCGCGCGGGCGCATCTGGCCGGCGCCGCGATCGACCTGACACCTCGGGGGGATCCGGGGGCGTGGGCCGAGCGGCTCGGCGCCGTGCGGCTTCCCACCGGCTCCCTGCGCCTGCCGGAGAACGGGCCGGCAATCCCGGAGCTGCCCGGCTTCCAGGAGGGGGCATGGTGGGTGCAGGACGCCGCCGCCGCGATCCCGGCCCGGTTGCTCGCGCCGCAGCCCGGCGCCCGCGTGCTCGACCTCTGCGCCGCCCCCGGCGGCAAGACACTGCAGCTCGCCGGCACGGGCGCGCACGTCACGGCCATCGACCGGTCCGCGCCGCGGCTGGAGCGCCTGCGCGAGAATGTCGCCCGGCTGGGCTTCGATGTGGAGATCGTCGTCGCCGACGCCCTGGCGCTGGAGGGGCAGGACCACGACGCGGTGCTGCTCGACGCGCCCTGCTCGGCCACCGGCACGATCCGACGCCATCCGGACGTCGCCTGGACCAAGTCTGAGGCCGACATCACCCGGCTCGCCGTGCTTCAGAGGAAGCTTTTGGACCACGCGGCCGGGCTGGTGCGGCCGGGCGGGCTCCTCGTTTACTGCACCTGCTCGCTGGAGCCGGAGGAGGGCGAGGCGCAAATCGCGGCCTTCCTGGCGCGCGATCCCCGGTTCACGCGTGTCGCGGTGCGGCCCGAGGAGGTCGGCGGGGCGGCCGAGCTGATCGATGCCAACGGTGATCTGCGCACCCTGCCGTGCCATCTCGCCGAGGTGCCGGGGGCCCGCGGCGGGTTGGACGGGTTCTTCGCAAGCCGGTTGCAGCGCGCGGGGTGATGCGGGCGGCTCGGCGTGACCATCGATTGCGTCGAGGTGTCCCGCGGTTCGGCAGCGAAATCGGGGCCTCTCCATCCTCTGCGGGCGACGATGCGCCTGTTCCGCTCGGACACTGACGGCCGTTGCAGGGCGCGACGCTCCCCACGGGCGGGCTGCGATATTCACAGATCGCAGTTCGGCTGTGACAGGCGTGCTCCCTCCTCTACTTGCGGATTCTACACATCCGGTCTGGCAACGCAGGCTCAGGCTCGAGCGCGGGTCCCCTCTCCCGTGCGGGAGAGGGACAGGGTGAGGGCTGAGAACTCTCCGCAAGAGGCGCGACCTGACTGCGCTTCTAAGCAAAGTTGCGTTGGCAAGCCAACGCATCCTCCGCTTAGGTTCTTGGCCGCGCGCAGGTTTTCATCGCAAAACCGGCGGCCACTTTTGCGAAACCTGCTTAGGGTGTACTCGATCCCGAAAGTTCTCGTCCTTCACCCCAACCCTCTCCCGCTCGGGAAAGGGGGTCCGTTGCGTTCCGTCATCGACCCCAGTGCCCAATGGAGATGTGTGAGTATCGTAGCCCCCCTCTGTGGAGTCGGGAGAAGCGCAGCCGCCAACCGTGTGTCGCCCTTGACAATGTTCCTATTTTGTGCTCATTAGCCGCCACCTGTCCACGGCGGCCCGGGAGCGATCCCGGGGCGTCCTTTACGGGGCCCGTCCGGTGGCTGACCGGGCGGGTCCGTGGACGGGGCGGCGCCCGCGTCGGTGGCTTCTCAGCCGCCATCGCCCCGGGCGGCGGACCGGTGCGGGGCGTGCCTCGGATGCGGGCGTGAGACCGGGCGGCAGTTTGCCCGGCGGGGGGAGGAAATGACCCCCGCACCGACCCGCGTCTGGGCCGACCCTGAGCGACCTGCGGACCCGCCCACGACGAGGCGGGGGACGGCTGGAAGGCC
>NZ_JAKSYH010000152.1 GCF_022829295.1 Methylobacterium sp. J-088 | reverse complement strand
GGTTCCGCACCGGCCTCGATGCCCTACGCGGCGATCTCCTCAATGCCCCTCAAAGCGCAGCGACCCTCTGGGCCAATCGATGCCCAAAACGCCTCCCAGCCTTGTGAGTCGTGTACCGTGTGCAACGCGATCGGGCACGGCTCTAGTCCGGAGATCGCAGTCGGTAACCGACGCCGGTTTCCGTGAGCAGGTAGCGCGGCCGCTCAGGGTCGGGCTCAAGCTTCTGCCGCAGCTGGCGGATATAGACGCGCAGATACTGCGGATCCGACGAGGCCGGCGCGTGGCGCATGAGCTGGGCGTGGGTGAGAACCTTGCCCGCATGCTGCACCAGCACCCGCAGGAACTCGTATTCCCGCGGCGACAGCTTCACCTCGCGCTCGCCAACCCGAACGATCCGGCGCACGAGATCGACCGACAACTCGTCGAGGCGGAACACCGGCCGCTCGCCCTGCATGGCCAACCGATGCCGGAGCGCGGTGCGGATGCGCGCGAGCAACTCGTTCATGCCGAACGGCTTGGTCACGTAGTCGTCCGCCCCGAGATCCAGGGCCTCGACCTTCCCACGCTCGTCGTCGCGGCTCGAGAGGATCAGCACCGGCAGATCCGGCCAGCGCTCGCGAATTGCCGCGAGCAGCGCATGGCCGGCCATGTCGGGCAGCCCGAGATCGAGGATCACGAGGTCGATGCCACCCGCCTCCAGGCTCGCGAGCGCTGCGGCACCGTCGCCGGCCTCGACGATCGCGTAGCCCTGCGTGCCGAGGCCGGTCCGGAGCAGGCGCCTGATCGGCGGCTCGTCGTCGACGACCAGAATGCTGGCCGAGGCGGTCATTCCACCCGCAGCAGCACGTGCCGCTTCTTGCCGAAGGACAGCTTGATCACGCCATCGCGCGTCAGATCGCTCCGCCCGAGCATCGCCTTCTCGTCCGACACCGGCACGTCGTTGACGCGCAGGCCCCCGCCCTTGATCTGGCGCCGGGCCTCGCTGGTCGAGGGCACCAGCTTCGCGATGTCGGGCCCGAAGGCCGTGAGCACCCCGAGTCCGGCCTCAAAAACGGCCGCCGGAACGATCACGGACGGCAGGTCGGCCGCGAGCGTGCCCTCTACGAAGGTCTTCCGCGCGGTCTCGGCCGCCGCTTCGGCCACCTCGCGGCCGTGCATCAGCGCCGTGGCCTCCGTGGCCAGCACCATCTTGGCGGCGTTGATCTCGGATCCGGCGAGCGCTGCGAGCCGGGCGATCTCGTCCATCGGCAGCAGGGTGAACAGCTTGAGGAAGCGGGCGACGTCGGCATCCTCGGTGTTCCGCCAGAACTGCCAGTAATCGTAGGGCTTCAGCATGTCCGGATTGAGCCAGACGGCACCCGCGGCGGTCTTTCCCATCTTGGCGCCCGACGATGTGGTCAGGAGCGGGCAGGTCAAAGCGTAGAGCTGCGGCGTGCCCATGCGGCGGCCGAGATCGATACCGTTGACGATGTTGCCCCACTGATCCGAGCCGCCCATCTGCATCAGGCAGCCATAGCGGCGGTTCAATTCCACGAAGTCGTAGGATTGCAGGATCATGTAGTTGAATTCCAGGAACGAGAGTTCCTGATCGCGGTCCAGGCGCAGGCGCACGCTGTCCATCGACAGCATGCGGTTCACCGAGAAATGGCGGCCGACATCGCGCAGCATTTCAATGTAATTGAGCTTGGTCAGCCACTCGGCGTTGTCGACCATCACGGCGTCGTTGGCGCCCGCGCCGAAGCGCAGGAACCGGTCGAAGGTCTTGCGGATCTCGGCCTTGTTGGCGTCGATCTGCTCGACGGTCAGGATCTTGCGGGTCTCGTCGCGGCCGGAGGGGTCGCCGACCCGGGTCGTGCCCCCGCCCATCAGGGCGATCGGCTTGCCCCCGGTGGCCTGCAGCCAGTGCAGCATCATGATCGACAGCAGATGCCCGACATGGAGCGAGGGCGCCGTGCAATCGTAGCCGACATAGGTGGTCAACCGGCCTTCGAGCGCGGCCGCGTCGATCCCCGCGAGATCGGAGGTCTGGTGGATGTAGCCGCGCTCGGTCAGGATCCGGAGGAAATCGGATTTCGGCGCGAAGCTCTCGGCGGTCATTGGTACAATCTCGGGTCGCATGCTGGCGCGACAGGCCGAGGCCCCGCATGCTAGCTCGCGCTGGGTTCAGGATACGGCGCGCTCTTAGCAGGGCGTTGGCCGAAAGGCACGGGGCAGGGCGGCATGGCGATGATGCGCGCGATCGGACTGATGAGCGGCACCTCGCTGGACGGCGTCGACATCGCCCTGATCGAGACAGACGGCGAGGGGGTCCACGTCGTCAAGGGCCACAACAATTTCCTGGAGCCGTTGGGACCGACCGGATACCGCGGCTACGCCGAGGACGAGAAAGCGCTCCTGCGTGGGGCGACCAAGGATGCCGAATCCGTTCTCCATCCCGCGGACCGGCCCGGCCGCCTTCCGGAGGCCGAGGCCTTCGTCACGCAGGCGCATGCTGAAGCCGTGGAGCGCTTTCTGGAAGAGAACGGCCTGAAAGCCTCCGAGATCGACGTGATCGGCTTCCACGGCCAGACCGTGATCCACCGGCCGGACCAGCGCATCTCGATCCAGATCGGCGACGGGCAGGCCCTGGCGACACGTCTCGGCATTCCAGTGATCTCCGACCTGCGCCGGGCCGACATTGAGGCGGGCGGGCAGGGGGCGCCGCTGGTTCCGGTGTTCCACAAGGCGCTGGCCGAGGCATCGGGCTTCGACGGGCCGTTCGGCATCCTCAACATCGGCGGCGTCGCCAACGCGACGCTGATCGATTCGAGGGGGGGCGTGATCGCCTTCGACACCGGGCCGGGCAATGCCCTGATCGACGAGTGGATGCAGGACCGCGAGGGTAAGAACCTCGACGATGGCGGGCGCACCGCCGCCCGGGGCCGACCGGACGAGCAGCTCCTTGCATGGCTGCTGACGCACCCGTTCTTCTTCCGCAAGCCGCCGAAATCGCTCGACCGGAACTGGTTCTCGCACAAGCTCGCGGGCCAGCTCTCCACCGAGGACGGCGCCGCGACGCTGACCGCCTTCACGGCCCGGGCGGTGGCGCGCGCGCTGGACCACGCTCCCGAGATCCCCACCCGCTGGATCGTGGCCGGAGGCGGGGCGCGCAACGGCGAGCTGGTGCGGCTGCTGAACTACCACCTGCGCGCCGAGATCACGACCGCCGACGCGATCGGCTGGTCCTCGGCCTACCTGGAGGCGCAGGCCTTCGCGTATCTGGCGGTGCGCTCGCTGCGGGGCCTGCCGATCACGCTGCCGTCCACCACCGGCGTGCGCGAGCCCTTGACCGGTGGCGTCCTGGCCCGACCGAACCGGTGAGCCTGGGCTACGCGCTGCACCGGATCATCGACGAATACCCGCTGGCCCGTCTCGACCCACCGGCGGGACACCCTGTCGCGGCCCTGATCCGGCGGGGCGCGCCGGACGAGTTGCGCGCGGCCCTGGCGCCGATCGAGGGTCCGTTCCTGGTGAAGGGCAGCCCCGGGCGGGGAAGCCACTGGGCAGCCGTCCCCTGGATCGCAATGTTCGATCCCGCCGTCACCACGAGCGCCACCCGGGGCTATTACCTCGTCTACCTGTTCCCGACCCATCGCGAGGCCGTGCACCTGTCGCTGGTTCAGGGCACCGTGGCGGCGATCCGCGAGCACGGGAGCGGCGCGGGCGCTCACCTGCGCGCCAGCGGCGACGGCCTCCGGCTGCGGCTCGCTGACTTCGCCGACCGGCTTCCCAACCAATCCATCGCGTTGGGCACGACCAGCGAGCTACCCGAGGGCTACGAGGCGGCCCACATCCTTGGATTGACCTACACGCGCGACGAACTCGGGGACGAGCGGCGGCTGCGCGCCGATCTGGCGACGGGTCTCGCGGCCTATCGGGCCTTGAAGGCGCGCGGCGGTCTCGCGCCGGAGGGCGTACCTCGATACTCGGTCCCGGGCATGCGACGCTCGCGCTCCCGAACCAGAAGCCCTCCCGCGTGCGGCGGATCTTCCTGAAGGATGCCGCACGGCTCAGCATGACGACAGATGTCCGCTGAGCCGCGCTCAGCGGGTTTCGCAAAAGTGGCCACCGGTTTTTCGACAAAAACCTGTGATATAACAAAGAGCTAAGCAGATGAAGTGTTGGCTTGCCCACGGTACACGACACGCGTCTGCCAACACGGGTGGCAAGCGCGACATGCCCCCTCTCCCGTGCGGGAGAGGGTTGGGGTGAGGGTCGAGAAAGTTCAGGATCGCGCGCACCTTCAAGGCGCTGACAGGGT
>NZ_JAKSYH010000146.1 GCF_022829295.1 Methylobacterium sp. J-088 | reverse complement strand
GCCATCCTCCGACACGGCGGGGCGGATCGGGCGCGTGTACCGGGATCTGGCGATCACGGTGCGGCCGCACGCCGAGCCGGAGCGGGCGGTGCGCACCACCGCGCCGCACCGGCCGGGGCGCGTCCGGCGCGTCGCCGTGCTCGGGGCGATCAGCGCCACCAAGGGCGGGCTGGTGCTGCAGGCCCTGGCGACCGATGCGCAGACGCGCAATCGGCCGCTGCGCTTTGCCCTGGTGGGCTTCTGCGACCCGGCGCTGGAAGGCGGGTTCGAACGTGCCGGCGTCACGCGGACCGGACGCTACGCGAGCGACAACGAGGCGCTGGATCTCGTCTGGCGCGTCGCGGCGGATCTGATCCTGCTCCCGGCGATCTGGCCGGAGACCTATTCCTACGCGCTGACGCTGGCGTTGCGCACCGGCCTGCCGGTGGCAGCCTTCGACCTCGGCGCCCCGGCCGACCGGCTGCGCGCCGATCCGGACGGCCATCTCCTGCCCTATGCCCTGGCCGACGACCCGTCCGCCTGCAACGATCGCCTGCTGGCCATCCCGCTCCCGGGCCGGGCCCGCACCACCATCGAGGCCGCCACGTACGACGACCTGATGCGCGATTATTACGGACTCGCCGCAGAGCAGGCCGAGCCGAGACTCCCCTCCAGCGAGGACGCCGCCTGACCATCGTCGCCCGGAGGCCTGCAGCGCGGCGGGCTTCCGAATCCGGCGCGGTTCGACACCGTTGGAGCCCGAGCGAGATACGGTATACGACCCCATGTTCGAGCGTCACAGCTATCATCCCGATCTCGTCGAGGTCGCACAGGGCCGGCCGTTATCCGTCATCGATCAGGACGCTAGCGCCGGGCAGCTCCAGATCGACCTCGGCCTGCGCTTTCCCGTCCATTCCCTCGCGGTCGATCCGCCTGACGGGGCGGCCGTCCCGGGCGGCGATCGGTCCGTCAGCTTCTCCGACGACGGACAGGTCTGGTCGTTCCCCGAGACCGTCTCGCCCCCTGACGGCGAGCCGCCCGCATCACGGATCCTGATCGCGCCGGGGCCGGCGAGCTGGGCGCGCTACATCCGCATCCCGGTCCAGCCGGGGCGACGGGCGGACGAACACGCGGCGCAGGTCTGGAGCGCGCGTGCCGCCGTCGACCTGATGGTCATGCGCACGCTCTGGGACGTCGCGTTCTCCATCCTCACCGAGGATCCGGAGATCGACGTCTATCGGGCCTACCGGTTGCTCGGCAGCCCCAATCAGGCGGGTTTGTCGCTCGTCGGAATCGATCTCTACGAGAACGGCGCCTTCGGGAACTTCATCATCCAGTGCCTGCTGGCGATCGGCATCTGCCGGGCACTCAAGCTCAAATACCTCAAGCTGTCGATCATGGACCGCAGCGAGGTCATCGCCCTCCAAGAGCCGCAGGAGATCGGCGGCATCACGTTCATCCCCGCGAACCACCCGCTCCCGGACGACGGGTATTTCCTGTCCGGCATGTTCTTCGACGTGAACATCCAGAAGCTGGCCGGCGAGCTCGATCAGGCCGAGTCGCGCCATATCATCACCCATTACATCCGGCCGCTCTTCGGCCGGCTGCCCGCGCAATTCCCCGAGAAGCCGGACGATCAGCTGCTGATCCATATCCGCTCGGGTGATATCTTCAGCACCTGGGTCGCGCCCCATTACCCGCAGCCGCCGCTCGCGTTCTACCAGCTCGTCATCCAGCGCCTGCTGCGGGAGAAGCGGATCGGCTCGATCAAGATGGTGTTCGAGAACCGCCTCAACCCCGTCATCGACCGGCTGGAAGCCTATATCGCCGGCCTCGGCATCCCGCTCACGACGCAGAGCGGAACGCTCGCGGAGGACGTGACGGCGCTCGCCAACGGCCGCTACCTCGTGTTCGGCCTCGGCACGTTCGGACCCGGCGTGTGCCACCTGTCCGAGCATGTCGAACAGGTCTTCTACTTCGCGTCCGGCTGGCCGCAGCATTTCCGGGGCATTCCGACGATCGGACGCCTCACCGAGGTCGTCGACACGGCGGGCGGATACACGAAGGTCGGGGAATGGGATAACTCCCCCGAGCGCCGCCAGCTGATGCTCGACTACCCGATCGAGAACCTCGCCTTCGACGATTCCGGCTCCGCGTAGCGAGCCCAACCCGCGATCGGGACTTGCGCGGCCGTGCCGATTAGCGGGACATCGGCGACCCGCGTCGGGTCGCGGCGCCGGAGAACGCACTTGGCCAGCACCGATCCGTCATCCACGTCCCTGCACGTCAATGCCTTCGCGATGCACCGGGCCGAGGTGCTGATGCGGCTGCGGCGCCGGCTCCGGCCGCGCCACACGACCCTCGTCAGCTTCGCCGCCAAGTACCATTACGTGGAGACTCAGCGGCGCCTTGCGGCCGCCGCGGCGGCGACGGGCGATTTCGACACGATCGAGAGCTGGTCCCCCGACCGCCTCCGCGAGACGCAACACTACCAAGCGCACCGGGAGATCCTCGACCGGTCCCGGGGCGCCGGGAACTGGGCCTGGAAGCCCTACATCATCGCGCAAGCCCTGGAGCGGCGGCGCGACGGCGACTTCATCGTCTTCACCGATACCGGAATGCAGGCGATCGGCGACGATCCGATGCCGCCGGTGGCGCCGCTGCTGACCTGGCTCGCCGGCTCGGAGCGCCGGGTCGCGGTGGGCGTGCTGCACGGGAAGCCGCAGCGGGCCTGGACCAAGCGCGACTGCTTCGTGCTCATGGGGTGCGATTTTGAGCGCTACTGGAATGCCGACCAGATCCAGGCCACCTGGATCGCCTTCATGGTCAGCCCCGCCACCCGTCACCTCGTCGCCGAGTGGCTGCGCTACGCGGGCGACGCCCGGGTCGTCACCGACCTGCCGAACCAGATGGGCCTGCCCGATCTCGACGGCTTCATCGATCACCGCTTCGATCAGAGCATCCTGTCGAACCTGATCTACAAACTCGACCTCGAAATCGCGCCGCTGCGGCAGCTCTCCAAGCAGATCCGGACCCTGATCGAGGAGTTGGAGACCGACACGCTGGTGGCGACGCGGCCGTCCGAGAACATCGCGCTCGGCAAGACCTGGACGGCGAGTTCCGCCTCGCCCTGGTCGGGGACGGCCGGGACCTACGGCGAACGCACCACCGGCGATCCGTCGTTCTTCTTCCACACCGCGCTGGAGCAGGAGCCCTGGTTCGTCCTCGATCTCGGCGCCGTCACGCGCGTCTCGGAGATCCGGATCTACAACCGCTGGGGGCAGCCCAGCGAGCGGGCGCAGCTGATGCGGGTCTGGCTCGGCGAGACCGAGGACGCCTACCGGCTGGTCTTCGACGCCGTGGATGCCCATTGCCACCCCGGCCTGCCCCTGCATCTCCGGTTCGACGGAGCCCGATTCCGCTACCTGAAGATTGATCTCGACGAGGAGCAGCACCTGCATCTCGACGGGATCGAGGTCTTTGCCGCCCACCGGGACGGCGACGCGACCGAGCGCGCGTGAGCCCGGTGTCGGACAAGCCGTTGTTCCCCCTCGGGCCGATCCTGTTCTTCGGGGATTCCCTGACCGCGGATCTGACCGCCGAGACGCCGGACCTGTTCTCCGGACCCCAGACGGTCGCCCGGGGCATCGCCGGCCAGTCCATCCGGGACATGGCGCGGCGGCTACGCTCCGACATCGCCCTCTACGGCGCGAAGGGCCTCCACCTGATCGGCGGCCGGGACGACATCCTCACCCCCGGTCGCGCGGTGTCGCTGGACGGTCTCGTGGCCGACCTGACCGCCATGCTGCGGGACGCGCGCGACCTCCATGTCCGGACCTGGGTCGGCGCGATTCCGCCGGTCGATCCGGCCGCGCCCGCGGCGGCCGGGCTGCCGGTCCACCTCATCGGCGCGGTGAATGCGTGGCTGCGCGCGCACGCGGGCGATTACGGGGCGCTGTTCATCGATTACGAGGCCGTGCTGGCGGGCGAGGGCGGGGCGCTCCGACCGACCTTCAGCCACGATGGCGTGCGCCTCAACGCTGCCGGCAGCGCGGCGCTGCGAGCGGCCATGATGGCGGCGCTCACCGCACCGGGCGTCGAGCAGATCTGGGCGCCGCCCGAGAGCGAGGATGCCGCGCGCCGGCGCAAGTTCCTGCACCATTTCGGCTATCTGGACTCGAACACGCGCTATCCGAGCCCGTTCATCCAGTTCGCCGGCAAGCCGGGGGCGAGCCATTACGGCGTCCCGTTCGATGCCGACGGCTTCCTCAACGCCACCCCGATCGCCGAGCGCAAGCCCGAGGGCGAGACCCGAATCCTGGTCGTCGGTGATTCGACCACGATCGATGGCGGCGACATCGCCAACACGCTGCCGGGCCGGATCGAGCGGATCCTCCGTACCGACGGGCTAGGGCGCGCAAAAGTCTACAATTTCGGGGTGATGTCGAGCTGCCTCACCCAGATGACCCACCTGATCTGGTCGCGGCTGGTGACCTACAGCCCCGACGCGATCCTCGTGCTCAGCGGCAGCACCGACCTGTTCCAGCCCTGGACCTACGATCCCCGGCCCGGCCACCCTTACAACGCCTTCATCACGCAGCGTCTCTACGACCACTTCTTCGACACGCACGACCCGCGGGCGCGGGAGGATGGCCTGTCGTACGACGCGCTGATCACGCTGATCTACGAGGCGCTGAAGCGGCTGCGCGCGGAGGTGGGCTGGCAGAGCCCGGGCTGGGAGGATTCCATCGTCCACCATTACGAACGCGCCGCGTACCGCCTCACCAAGCTGTCCCACGATCACGCGGTGCCGATCATCAGCGTCCTGCAGCCCACGGTCCTGCGCAAGCGCCACCTCACCGAGGTCGAGCGCGGCGTCGCCTCGGGGGCGTTCCTGGCCTATCTCGACCGCCAATACGCCAAGCTGGAGGCGTTTACGGCCGAGCTCGCGGCGCGGCGCCCCTACCGGCGGACCTTCACGGCGCTCGACCTCAGCGGGATCTTTCGCGATCGGGAGGCGGAGACCTTCTACGACATCGTCCACTACGACGATCCCGCCCGGGAGATTGTGGCGGCGCGGCTGGCGGGCGAGATCCGCGGGGCGCTGACGCGCGCCAGCGCGCGATTGCCGGTGGAACGCGCGCGACGCTTCATCGGCGCTTGGAGGCGATCGGCGGGCAAGTGGTGATAAGCGGGATACTTCGAGTTTCGGACGTCGGGATACCCAAGGATATCACAAACCAAGAGCCTCGAGAGCGAGCTCCAAATCCACCGTATCGACCGCGAAGGCAAACCGGGACCAGAGAAGATGATGATGCGGACGCGCGTAGGATCGGCCGGTGCAAAGGATCAGGTCTTGGTCGAGAGCCGCAGCGATCGTCGACCATGTTTCGCCGATAGCAGCATCTGCAGCGAAGACGAGAATTTTTGCTTGGCTTGACGCGAACAGGATGTTGGTGAGCGCCGCCCCTCCGGGCGCCGCGATGATTTCCGCATCGCTACATAATCTGACTTGATCCTCAATGCTGTATTCGCTCGGATCGACAGCAACAAATCCGTATTTATGCAATTCGCGCATCACCAACCGCTCGTTGATGAACGCGCGCTGGACTGTGTTTCTGGACCGACTTAGATATAGCCTTTTGCCCCGGGTGGGCGCCGGATAGCCGCCGGCCGGAGTAAAGCTCTCTCGCAGGAACCGCGTGTCATTGGGATGGACCAACATATTCCGGGAGGCTCGCGGCGGTATCACAAGCCGTTTGACTTTCAGATAGCTGTCCGGATCCACACGGACGAGCCGGCCGTCATTAATTCCAAGTCGCTCCAGGATAGCAAGCTGCCAAGCCTTGATCTTTTTGTCGACGAAAATTGGCAGGTCTTCGAATTCCGCGCTCATCCGAAGCGATCGAATTCGTGAGACATCTTCGGCCATCCAATGATAATAGTTTGAACTGAAACCAATAACGCATCCCATCTCGTAGCGGACCGTCGGGCGCGCCGTCGCACCGAGCAAAACAGACGCGTGTGAAGCAGCGATGAGATCCGGCGAAAACAAATCATAATGCATGGGCTGCATGTGCGTCGAGCTCCGCATCAGGGAGCCATCATCTGATATTACGACGCCATTCTGCGGTATGATCGTGCAATCGCTACCGATGGACAAATAAGTCGCTTCGAAAGCAACACGCCGGTCGACACTGGTCCGTTGCGCGCGATGAATGAGGGTGTACCGGAGCAGCAAATCCGCAGGCGCGTCGATCAATCGCCGACGGGACGTGTCTGGTGGATTGATCTCCTGTGCTTGATCGAGGTGATATTTGTTCAGTCGCAACAGGTTGCTCAGAATCGGCTTAATGACCGCTGTATCAGCGCGGAGCTCGCGTGCCGGAATCGCATTTACGGTTGCGGCGAGCGGCTTGACCAAGCATTCGGAAAATCCGTTTGCCTTGCTGTAACTCTCGATCTCGTCAAACAATTCCTGCCATGACTCAGTCCTGAACAATGCATAGATCAGTAGCAACCAAGACTCTTTATCGTCGCGAGGGTAATACGGCGGCGTGTCCAGAAGTTCCAGCACGTCAGAGAAGCGTGCTTGTTGCCAAGCTGTGTCGCGCTTTTGAATTGAGGTATTTGGCAATCTTATGTATGTGCCGACGCTCTCATAGATCTGGAACTCTTTGGCCCAAATGGCACGAAGAAGCGCCAGATCGGCCAGCGAGAACCGCGCCAAGTCCGCCAGTCTTCCGCTGGCGATCAGGTCGCGAAGTACGGCATCAGCGATCTCAAACAGGCCCAATTCTTTGCAGCAGCTGGCGGCGAACAGTCGCAATCCACTGGTTGGATCTTTATAACACCGTGTGAGATGGGCATTCCCCAGATCCTCATCCGCTAGGAATGAGAAGAAGTGAAGCTTGCTGAACGCCGAAAAAACGAGTGGCTCTCGCAAAACCACCGATACGACGTCGCGTATGTCCCCGACAGTTAGATCGCGAAGAACAGCCTGCCCTGAGCGTCTCAATCTTGCGGAAGCGGTCAAATATATTATCGAAACAACGAACAATATATTAGTTACCGAACGAGGTATCGAACCGAAGAAGAACCCGAATCCTTTCCTCCCGGCTTGCTGATATACGAATCTCCTCCGGCCTTGCTTGGATCCGATATGAATGTAATGCGCTACTGCACTGAGGCCGCTACCGACCACGTCGGGGTAAGCCATGTTGTATCGCTCGGACCAGAAGGCGGGTCCCGTCTCCCTCCCTTCAGCTGCACCCCAGCGGAGGTAGTGCAACAGCGCTGAGGACTTATTGGCCAGGATATCCGGATGGCTCCCGATATCCGGATAAGCTCCCAGATAGAACTGGGTCGAAAAATAGGGGTTGGGATCACGCTTCAATGCGTTGGTATTGACGATGAAATCACAAAGCGCATTGTTTCCGGACCTTGAAGCGATACGATAGGTCGAAACATACCAGGCCGTATCAAATAGAGGGTTGGGAAACAGGCCAGCGGATGCGCCGTGATTCAGATAATGGACGATGCATTCGTCTTCGGATGGATTGTCGGTCAAATATTGCGAGCGATACCAAGTCGGGTCGAACAGACCGCTGTCTTTGATAAGCTGGGCGCATGTTAGAGTGGAAGTCGATGCCAATTTACTTGGGCGCAGCGGGCCGAATCTTCTTTTAAGGGAAGTTGCGATAAGCATGAGAGCCAGTTTCTAAAAAATTGGGTCGCCGAGAAGCTTATGATTTGATTGGTCTGGACAATAAGCCACTGTCATCTGTTTCAGCGCTGCGGAAATGTTGTCGCCCGAAATACTGGTACCGCCTCGAATCAGCGTTAAAGGATGACGTAACGCCGTTGCAGATGTCAGGACGCAGCATGGAACCAATGCATTCGCGCAAGTCTTCCATGATGCGCTAGATCTGTGCAAGCGTTGTCCGAGAAGCTGGTTGTACTGCACATCAAGTCGAGGATCGCCAGCCCAGGTCGTATTGAATTCGACCAGTTGGGGACCCTGCATTTGACCAAATCACCGCTTACGTGTGAATTACATACGTGTCTTGCGCGACCGCCCCGCCACCGAACTCTTCTTTCTGCGTTGACAGCCCGACATTGAGGCGGCGGCCCGATTCTTCCGTCGAGATGCCGAAGTCGAAATAGTCCTTCGCCGCTTGGTAATGCTCAATCAGCCAATTGAACAGAAGATCGAGGGCGCCGGATTCGCGCCCGATATCGCTGGAGGAAATGTACTGCGCATGAGCGACTTGTGATGTTTCGAAGATTACGACGCCTGCGATCGTCGTGCCATTCTGTTCAGCAGTGAAAAGTTTGATGTGCTCCGGAAATTGAGCTGCCAGCATCGTGATCTCAGCTATCGAATGCACAGGAGCGACGCCGTGACGACTCTGTAAGACTTCTTGCAGAATGTCCCAGAAATCCCCCCAACGTTCGCTTTGTAGAATGGTTATCCCCGCCTTCTCCGCTTTTCGGATCCCGCGTCGCCGGCGCGACGATAATGAGCCAGGTTGGCGGTTGGAAATCGTCGTCGTCACATCCCGACGCACAAGCTGTGCGTTATGGCGAAACAAACTATAGATATCGGCCTCCGACGGGAAGCGCTGATATATCCACGGGATAGGCTTGTAATATATTTTGCTGACGCCAATTTTCCTGTAGTAATCGACACACAGATCCATCATTCTGAGTGTCTGATCGACACCGGTGCGTTTGGTGATCAGGCCGCCGAACGTCAGGCCTTGATGAGAATAGACCTCCGGCCCGACGACATTCGCGGGTAACAGGCCGACGAGCGTGTCATCCTGCCAAATCGTGAGCGAGGCGTCGGCGAAGCGCGCGGCGTGGTAATCCATAAAACCGCGCTCAAATAGGAAATGAGCCGCCGAGCTTTCCGAATTGAGGGTGTTCCAAGCCGATATCAAGCTCGGGACGTAGCGTTGGAGCGTGAGGGACATTCTTATCGCGCTCGGCAGAACCGCGTGGCTGAGATCTTGCGCGGCTCCGCTGGATTTCCCTGGTAAATTTTGTCCGGTTCGGTTGATTGAGCAACGCTCGCGGCCATGCTGATGAAATTATCGCTGGCGATCGCGACACCGTGGCCAACGGCCGCGTTCACCCCGAGAAAGCTGTATGAACCGACCGTGCAGAAACCCGAGATGACGACATGAGAGCTGATGAAGACATTGTCTTCGATAACGGAACGATGGCCGATGTGATTCCCGCTCCAGAGCGTCACATTATTTCCTATTTTTACGAACGGCTGGATAACATTGTCTTCAAGAATAAAGCAATTTTCGCCGATTTCACAATTGTGCCAGACAAAAGCACGTGTGCTGATGTACGACGTTAAAGTATATCCAAGTTCCTTGACCTGCGCGTAGAGGCTCGTGCGAACCCTGTTGAGGCGTGAGTCGCCGATGGCCACAAATGCGTCGTGCGCCTCCGGCGGATATGCGTCGCGAATGTCGGCCAGCGGGATCACCGGCAAGCCGAGGAATTCCTTCTCCTTTATGTATTCTTCGCCTATGGAGAACGCTACTATAGTGTAATCGCTGTCATGTTTAAAATATTCATAAGCCATATTGGCGATTTCGCCATTCCCGAATATGATTAGGCGCTTCATCGATCAAGCTTTCATCAGGAGAAGGTCATCGCGCCGGTTCGCCATGGGCAGCCCCGCGGCTTGCGGCATCAGGTAAGCATCCGCTCCAGCCGATTGAGCCCGTTGCATGAGGCCCATGAGAACGGCGTCGTCGATCTTACCGGGGCTGGGCTGATTATAGTGGAGTTCCGGATAGGTGTCCGTCTGCGTAAAATCTTGATGGAAGCGGCGTCCGGTTTCTGTAGCGAAGAAGCGGCGTCGCTTCGACACGTTGGGAATGTCGCCGATCAGCAAGCGTCCACCACTGCCGACAAGGTCGAGCGCACGGTCGAGAAAGTCGAAGGGATTACCGTCGACATATACGTAGTGGAAGACGCTGTAGCAGAGAATTGCATCGACCGACGGACGTATAAGGCCGACCTCGCGCGCAACCTGAGGAAACGCGCCGGCGATCTTCGTCGTCACACCGGGTATGTCGGGCAGCTGGGCCAGCATTTCTTCGCTGTCGACCAGGATTAAATGATGCTTTCGCTCTCGACAGAGTTCGATGATGCGATGGGAGAGTCCCGCGCAACCTGGCCCGATGTCCAAGATGGTCGCGCCCTCGCCGGTGAGAACCGGCAGCTTCGACAAGATGTCGTGAAAGATCGCGTCCTCAAATCCCGTCCTGTAGGAATTCGGGAAGCCGATGCGTTCGTTGGCCGTCAGGTGCGGGTTTTGTGCGAGGGCGCGGAAGCCTTCGAAGGTCAGGTCAACCTTGGCAAGATCGACATTCTCATTAGTCCGAAGGCGTTCGAGCGCATCCGAAGGCGGTTGCGCTCCGCTTGCCTCTGAGTCGCCCGGTGAAGATGACATTTTCGGTCTCCGCTGTCTTGGGATCGCGTCGATCCCTCCGCCCCATCCTACTAAACTGGGCGAACCGGTTCGCAGGGCGGGTCAGGCGAGGCGTCTCGGGTCCATTCGAGACCCGTGCTACCGGTCCTGCGGAATGGCTGCCCCCTCGGGTCGGGCACGGGTTGCCGCGCGCGCTGCTCCCACACGGTCCCGGCAGTAAGCGACGACGTGTTCGACTTCTTCCGGACGCATGTGGGGGCCGATCGGCAGACTCAGGATCCTCCTGCCGAGGGCGCGACCCAGGCGACTCTCACCGAGGACGTGCGATGCCGCATAGGCCGGAGAGTCGGAGGGGGCGATCGGGTAATGGATCTGCGTGCCAATACCGCCCTGCTCCAACTCTGCAGCGAGGGCGTCGCGATTGTCGGTCTGGACAACGAAGAGATGCCATACGGGTACGGCTCGCGGATCAACCCGCGGTAGCACGAGGCCGGTGCCTGCGAGCCCGTCCAGATAGGCCGCGGCAACCCCGCGGCGGAGCGCGTTCCACTCGTCGAGATAGCCGAGCTTGACGCGGAGGATGGCCGCTTGAAGTTCATCGAGCCGGGAATTCACACCGCGTTGGCGGTGGACGTACTTCTCGGTCGATCCGTAGTTCGCCAGCTCACGAATCCGGCGCGCCAGTGCTGCATCCGACGTTGTGACGGCTCCGCCGTCGCCCACCGCTCCTAGGTTCTTCCCGGGATAGAAGCTGAACGCGGCGGCATCACCCAGGCTACCCACTTGCCGACCTGCGAACGTCGCACCATGCGCCTGCGCCGCGTCCTCGATGCAGAGCAGACCATGTCGCCGTGCCAACTGACCCAGCGCCTCCATATCAGAGGGTTGTCCGTAGAGATGGACGGGTATGATTGCTTTCGTGCGGCTGGTGATGGCCCTGGCCGCCTCGGCCGGGTCCATGTTGTACGTTGCCGGGCTAGGATCGACGGAAACCGGGATTGCCCCAACTTGGCTGACGGCGAGCCAAGTCGCGATGAAGGTGTTCGAGGGAACCAGAACCTCATCGCCCGGACCGATGCCATACGCCCGCAGGATCAGGACGAGGGCATCGAGACCGTTCGCGACACCGATCGCGTGCTCAGCGTGGCAATAGGCGGCGAATTCCGACTCGAAAGCTTCGACTTCTTCGCCTAAGATGTAGCGTGAACGATCCAAGACCCGATGCCAAACGGCATCGAGATCAGCCCGAATGGTGTTATGGGTCCGGTGGAGGTCGAGAAACGGAACTTTCATCCCAAACTTCCTCACCTGATACCCTTGGCATTCAAAAATGCCTCGTAATCGCGATAATAATCGCTTTCTTCATAATGATCTGAGGCAAGAGAAAGGCAGACGGCCCCGCCCGAGAAGTCGTCGATATCCCGCCACGTCATCTGCGGCACGTAGAGCCCGACATTGGGCCGGCTCAGGAGAAAGGTCTGCCGGTTCTCCCCATCGTCGAGGTGAACCTTGAAGCTGCCGGATACGGCGATAAGAACCTGCTGAAGCTTCTTATGGCTGTGGCCCGCTCGCACAGCGCCGTGAGATACATCATAGATGAAATAGACGCGCCGGATGCTGAACGGCACATCCGCCTCCGCCTCGATGGGCGTGAGCGCTCCCCTGTGATCCAGGATATGACGGAACTCGATCAGGTAGGGCTGAGTCATTGCTTCCCTGTCGATACCTAGGCTTTCGACGCAGATCGTCGGATGGCTTTGAAGAGGACCGGCGAGGCCGATCCGAGACCTATCGGCGAGATCGAAGTACCGACCAACTTCCGGTTGCTTCGTATGCCGAAGTGAGCGGCTCCGCAATCGAACCCGGGGCGCGACTGGGAGGACTGCGGGTGGCGAACATCGGAAATGTCATCACGGTCCATTGCGGCGCGCAAATGGCAGCGCCTCAATCATCCGCCCGACGATTGTCTGCGCCGGCTGCTGTTTGATCGGTGCGTCCTGCTCCGACTTGTGCGACGCTTGGCGATCTAGGGCCGATAGGATGTCATCCGGTGCGACGTTGTAGTTCGCGTGAAAGGCGTGACCGTCCTCGCTCACCGTCTGGCCCCGCAAGAACGTGATCTGCGCGCCGCCCGCTTCGATGAAGCTTGTGTAGCCTCGGAAATTGAAGGCGAGATTGGCATGGATAAGACCGAGGATACGGCAGCCCGGGCGACAGAACAGACCATTCGTCAGCGCTGAGCTTGATGATCCGACGATGATATCGGCGGCATGGAACGCTTCGACCTGTTCGAGGAAGGTCATCGTCTCCGGCGTGATGATCTCAAATCCGTGGGGTCGGAGAGCTTCGGCGATCTCGACCTCGTTGATTAATTGGCGCTGGGCGAAGGCTTTGCGTGAGATGAACAGCCGACGTCCCGTCTGTCCGCTCAGCGCCCCGCGTTCGCGGGCGCCGTCGAGGATGCGCGTGCGCAGGTCGATGAGGATGTCGGCTGGCCAAATCGTATCGTAGACGCGCCGGCCGGGCTTCATCTCGAATGGGAAGAAGGCCGGCACCGGCGCGAGGCCGAGAAGCCCGAACGCGACGGGCTGCGGCGGCAACTTGATGATCGGGCGATCGCGCTTGTCGAGGAGCCTGACGACCTCCTCATGCGTCGCCGGCATATGGTCGTCGATGCAGAGCGGGATGCCGTCCGGGCATCGCGGATCGTTATAGGCGAGCATCCGCGGGACGAACTCGCAGAACCAATGACCGTAGTTGCGGCTCTGGAGCCCGAACATCGAGAGACCTGCCTCGATGGACAGGCTGTCCTCCGGACGCTCGACGAGGGCTCGGCGGTCCCCGAAAGCCGCCATTACGATCTGGTCCGGATTGACGCCGTCCTGAAGCAGAACGTCCCGCCGGCGGGGATGGGCTGCGAGATCATAGATGAGGTGGTCGTCCTTGATGACGAGGTTGCTGCGCGGGAAGGCATGGCACGCCTCGACCAGCGCGAGATACTGGGCCGGGGCCTCCAACTCACCGGGCTCCGAGGTGAGGGGCGGCGGCGTCTCGGTGAACTTGATCTGCGGCTCCTGGATCGGGCGCCGCGGCCGCAGCTCCGCATAGCGGATGCCAGGCTGACCGGCCAGGGTCGCGGCCGCGACCATGGTGTAGCTCTTGAAGGGACCCGCACCGATCACGTGCCGGGTCGTCTCGTGAATAGTGATGGCCTCCTCGTACGCGTCGGCTTCGATCAAGGCGTCGAGCTGGAAACGTCGTGAGTTCTTGATCTTCTTCGCGACCGGATCGCCGTCGGGCGTGATCAGGTCGGCTTCGTTGCCGCCCAAGGCAAGGGCGAGGCGGTAATACTGGATGCTCGGCTCGGCCTCGCCGCGCAACTCGCATACCCAGGCCCTATCCATGAGGACTTGCACGACCTTGGGTCGCAGGCGGCTGGCGTCCGCAGCACGCAGCCGTGCGATGACCGGATCGGCCTCCGCGAAACGCTCGTTGGCGCAGAGATCCCGCAGGCGCGCCTCGGCCGCGGCCAGGGTCCAGCGGTCGCCGTCCTGGCCCGCTAGGCTGGCGGCCAACTCGTGAGCTTGCGCGGCGAGGCCGGGCGCGCCGTCGCTGTCGAGCCGAAACGCCAGGGCGTCGAGATGGCGGATCATCGTGCCGGGATTGCTGCCCGCCGCCTCCGGATCGGCCATCAGCGCGGTGAGCCGCGCGATCAGGTCTGCCGGAGCGCCGCGATGATCTCTGATCAGATCGAGAAACTGTGCCATGTCCGCGGCCATGTCCGTGCGCTCGACCCACCCATTCCTGGCTTCGACCAGGCGTTGCGAGCCTCAGGCGACGGCCGGCAGGACGGGGTATCGGACGTCGAGATCGTGGTCCTCCCTTAGCGTCCCGCCGCGGAACTGGTAAATCCCCGTCCCGGCCGGATTGGTTGCGGTGCTTGGCCCCGATCCGCGGCCGCGGCGCGGGGAGGAAGGTCTTCGGATGCCGGAATCAGCAGGTCTAAACCTCAGTGGTCGCGATGGGCATGCGCGCCTGCCGATCCGAACGTTGGCGGCCGGTCGGCAGCGGGGGCGGGACGGGGCGCTGTGTGCCATGGAGGCGGTGGCTGCTCTGGCCGGTGAGCCGCTCTCCGACCAGCCATCCTGCGCGTCCCCCGTCCTTGCAGCCTTCGTGCGCACTTGGAACGACGGACTCCCGCGGGCGGCGCGCGACGACTTGATCCTCCCGCTCCTGCCGCGCCTCGCTGGGACGCGCGGGCCGGAGCAGCCGGAGCGCCGTCGCGCCGGTCTGGTGGCCGACTGGATGGTCCGCATCCATCTCCCGGCATGGTTTCGCCTTGCCAAGCTGAATGTCGAGGCAGACGTGCTGGCCGGCCTGCCCGAGATCCGTGACGTGAGCGATCTCGCCGCCCTGTGCGACCATCTCAAGCGCGCCCGCAAGCGGGCCGCGATTGCCAATCTCACCCTGTGTCAGACCGGCTCGTCCGTGCGCGCCGCGGCCTGGGATGCCACGTACCGGGCAGCGTGGGCCGCAGTCCAAGATGAGTTGGAGGCGGCCGGCGGCCCGATCCTCGCGGCGGGCTGGGACGCCGCCTACGCGGCGGCCTACGCGGCGGCCCGCGCCTGCGGCAAGGTGTCCCTGGAGCCGACCCGGCGCGCCCTGCAGGACACGACCCTCGTCCTGATCGAGCGCATGATCGCAGCGGGCGACGCCGGAGCCGGGGAACTCCGCTCCGCCGCAGATATCCGGCCGTGAGCGCCGCGGCCGGGCCGCCGCGCGATCGCACCGGATCCGACGGCTTCGCACGAAGTATTGCGGGGGCGCGCTGCCTCGTGCTGGGCGGCAGCGGCTTCCTGGGGTTGAACCTGTGCAACCGCCTCGCGGATGCCGGAGCCGAGGTCACCTGCTTCAGCCGCAGTCACCCGCAGGCCGCCGTGCTGGACCGGCGCGTCGCCCGGGTGACGGGCCAGTTCGCTGACCGCCTTGCCATCGCCAACGCGGTCGAGCGCCAGGACGTCGTCTTCCACCTGATCGCCGGTTCGATCCCGGAGAGTTCGAACCTGGATCCGTCTGCGGAACTGTCGGCCACGCCGATCGCCACCCTGCACCTGCTCGAGATCTGCCGCTCGGCCCGGATCCGAAAGCTGGTGTTCGCCTCCTCCGGCGGCGCGATCTACGGCATCCCGCGCGCCATCCCGATCCAAGAGCAGGCGCCGACCGATCCGATCTCGGCCTACGGCATCGGCAAGCTGATGATCGAGAAGTCGCTCGCTCTGTACTACCACCTGCACGGGATTGACTACCAGATCCTCCGGATCGCCAACCCGTACGGCCGCTTCCAACTCGGCACCAAGCACCAGGGCCTGGTCGGGAGCTACATTTATCGCGTCCTCACGGACCAGCCGCTGGAGGTCTGGGGCACCGGCGCGGTGGTGCGCGACTTCCTGCACATCGACGATGTCAGCGACGCGTTCCTGGCCGCCGTGACCTATGACGGGCCG
Source organism: Methylobacterium sp. J-088 (assembly GCF_022829295.1). Lineage (GTDB taxonomy): Bacteria > Pseudomonadota > Alphaproteobacteria > Rhizobiales > Beijerinckiaceae > Methylobacterium. The sequence goes on along the minus strand of NZ_JAKSYH010000146.1, from coordinate 23,589 downwards.
CACAAGGTCCTGAACGTCGGCAGCGGCACGGGCTTGAGTGTCAACGCGATCATCGCCGCGCTGGAGGCGGCCTTCGGGCGGGACCGCCTGCCTTGTTCGTTCAAGCCGAGCCGGGCCGCGGACGTGCCCGCCAACGTCCTTGACACAACCTTGATTCGGTCCGAACTCGTGTGGCAGCCCCGCGTCGCGCTGCGCGAGGGCCTCAGCGACACCATCGCGTGGATGCGGACCCATCTGGCGGAGGCCGCAGGTCGTCGCGTGACCTGACGGGCCTCGCCCCGGAGTGGCCACGATTGTCGGCGACAGCGCGGCAGGTCCGATCCGCGAGGAGACCGCATGTCCTTCCTTCACGATCTGCCGATCACCGACCTGATCGCGCATTACGGCTACATCGCCATCTTCGTCATCATCACGCTGGAGAGCGCCGGCCTACCCCTGCCCGGCGAGACGGTCCTGCTGACCGCGGCCGCCTATGCCGGCAGCACCGGCAACATCAACATCGGCCTCGTGGTGGCGATCGCTGCGACCGCCGCGATCCTGGGGGACAATGCCGGCTACTGGGTCGGCCGCCGCTGGGGCCTTCCTCTGCTCCTGCGCAAGGGGCACCTGATCGGCCTCGATCACGGGCGGCTCAAGCTCGGCCAGTACCTGTTCCGCCGGCACGGCGGGAAGATCGTGTTCTTCGGCCGCTTCACCGCGATGCTGCGGGCCTACGCGGCGGTGCTGGCCGGCGTCAACAAGCTCGACGCGCGTCGCTTCATGGCCTTCAACGCCCTGGGCGGCGTGGCGTGGGCCTCGATCATGGGCTTCGGCGCCTATCTGTGCGGCCGCTCGATCGAGAACGTCATGGGGCCGGTCGGCCTCGGGCTGCTGGCCTTCGTGCTGCTCGGCGCGGTGGCGCTGTGGCTGTTTATGCGCCGGCACGAGGCGCGCCTGATGGTCGCCGCCGAGGCCGCGATCCCGGGACCGCTCACCGAGGATCCGGGGGCGGAGCCGCCGGCGCGTCAAGCGCAGGACTCGGGTCAGGCGGTGTTCGAGAGGCAGGTCGAAGCGCTCCTCGCCAAACCCGACGACGCGGCGCAGATCAATGCGCCCGCGATGCGCGCCCAGCCGCCGGAAGCCCTGCCCCTCTGGTTCAAGATCCCCGTCGTTCTCCTGGCCTCGGCCGCGGGCATGACGCTCGCATCCTGGTCCCATGGGAGCACCGGTGGCCTTTATGGGCGCCTCGTCGGCCATATCAGCATCGTCGGCCTGATGCTGATCCTGCTCGTGCCGGCCGTGCTGCTGACGATCGTCGGCTGGCGCCTGAGATACCCGGAATCGTCGACTGCCGCCGGGGACGAGGCCGAGGACGGAATCAGGCTGGCCGCCTGAGCTGACGGGCGGATCGGCGGTCGTCCGATCGCTCAGTCGCGTATCGCGAGCCCTGGGAGGCGTCAGCGCGCCGCCCCGGGCGCAGGGTTGACCGGTCGGGGGGCCGATCGTATCACCCGGCCTCCCCCGACGGGGGCGTTCCCGCGCGTTGGTTTCCGGCCGATGCCGCGCATGCCCTGTCGGACGTCGTGACCGAGACGGAGCCGACCTTGGGCGAGGACGTGGAAGCGCTGCGGGCCGAACTCGCCGAGACGCAGGCACGGCTCAAGGAAGCGCAGGGCGAGCTGGCCCGTCTGGTTCGCCTCGCCGAGGCCGATCTTCAGCGCCGCCGCCCCGGTGAGCAATCCAGCGTCGCCGCCGCCTCGGTGCGCCGCCCCGCCGCCAAGGAGGTCGCCGCCCGGATCGCCCGATTCGCGCACCTCTATCGCGAAGCCGCCGCCGCCACGCCCGATCGCGCCCCCGTCGTCCCCGAGGCGACGATGCTCGAATGGCTCGAGACTTCCGGGCTGTTCGACCGCCAGTTCTACCTCGCGTGCAATGACGATGTCGCGAATGCCGGCGCGGACCCGACGCAGCACTACTACAACCACGGCTCCGAGGAAGGGCGCCTTCCCAGCACCCTCTGAGGGTGAAATCCGGGAGGCTTCCCGCTGACGCGCGTTCGAGGGCTCTGCGAGGGATCTGATTGATGCATGACGGTGCAGGAGAGGCCGCACCCGCGCTCGAGCCGTGGCAGGACGATTTCGCGACGATCTACGCGAGCCGGCTGTTTGACCACATCTGGTATGCGACGCGCTATCCCGAGGTCGGCCTGACCGACCTGTCGCCCCTCGAACATTACGTGAAGTACGGCGCGTGCCTCGGGCGCCAGCCCCGAGCCGACTTTACGGCGCCGCCGGACGAAACCTTCGACGGCAGCTTCGTCAATCCCTTCGCGGCCTGGATCCGGGCGCGGGCCGAGATGGAACCCGCACCGACCTGGAATCGACCCGTCGTCTCGGTCTTGTGCATCAGCTACAACCAAGCGGCGTTTATCCGGCAGACCCTGGAGAGCATCCTCGGGCAGACCACGGATTTCCTCTTCGAGCTGCTCGTCGGCGACGATCGGTCGACCGACGGCACCGCCGAGATCATCGCCGAATACGCCGCGCGTCATCCCAACCTCGTGGCGGTTCTGCGCACCGAAAATCTCGGACCCAACAAGAACTTCGCCGACCTCACGGCCCGCGCCCGCGGCGAATTCGTAGCGATCTGCGAGGGGGACGATTACTGGACGGATCCGCGCAAGCTCCAGCGCCAAGTCGATTTCCTGCGGGCGCGCCCGGAATTCACCCTCTGCTTCCACCCGGTGCGCGTCGTCTACCAGGACGTGCCGGGGGTCGAAGAGATCTACCCAAGGCAGTGCAGCCCGCAGCCCTCGCTGTCCGACCTCGTGGCGCACAACTTCGTCCAGACAAACAGCGTGCTCTATCGCTGGCGCTATCGCGGCGCCGAGGCGTTCGTGTTCGACGAGGGCATCGCCCCCGGCGACTGGTACGTCCACCTGATGCATGCCGAGGTCGGGCGCATTGGCTTCCTGCCCGAGGTAATGGCGGTCTACCGCAAGCACGCGGCCGGGATGTGGGCGACCTACGCCACCGAACTCGCCCGGCACAAGAAGCTCGGCAACGCCGAGATCGCGTTCTTCCGCAAGCTGCGCGGGCATTTCGGCGGTCGCTACGCGGCGGGCTACGAGGCGTCGCAGAAAGCGATCTTCCGGCGGCTCGCCGAGGCCTATCTCGACGAGGAGGATGTCGCGAGCCTCGGACGTTTGATCGAGGCCAATCCCGATATCGCCCGAGATGCCCTGAGCGACATGGGCCTCGACGCGCCGGACCACCTCTCCGGCGAGCCGGAGGCGCTGCGCGCGTGGCTGGTGGAGCAACTCACTGTCAGTGTCGTCGTGACGGCGTACAACCATGCGGCGGATATCGGCCGCTGCCTCGACGCGGTTCTGGGGCAGCGCGGGTTGTTCCGGATGCAGGTGGTGATCGGCGACGATAAGTCCACCGACGGAACGGCGGAAATCGTCGAATCCTACCGGGCGCGCGATGCGGAGCGGATCGTGGTCCGGCCCCGGCCGCGGAATCTCGGCATGCTGCGCAACATGCAGAACTGCCTCGCCGCGTGCACGGGTCGCTACGTCGCCTTCTGCGAGGCCGACGATTACTGGTTGTCCGACCGCAAGATCGCCAAGCAGATGCGGATGCTGCGCAACGACCGCAAACTCGACATGTGCTTCAACTGGGTGCTGCTCCATTTCCCGGCGACTGGCTCCTACCTGCCGCACAACGAGCAGGGCCGTCATCCGACCGGCACGATCAGCTTCCCGGTGCTGGCCAACTCACCGCTGACTGCCAACTTCTCCTGCTGCTTCTACCGCGCCGAGGCCCTGCGCCGGGTGCCGGCGGCCTATTACGAGAACCCGGCGGCGGCCGACTGGCTGATGAACCTCTACGTCGCCGACAAGGGTCGGATCGCGTTCCTGCGCGAGCTACTGTCGGTCTACACGGTCCAGGAGAAGGGCCAGTGGTCGGGCCTGCCCGACGACATCAAGAACGCCCGGATCGCGCAATACCAGAAGCAGTTCGCCGGAATTTTCGGCGAAGGGCGCGGCTTCGAGCTGTACGAGGTCGGCTGCACCGTCGCCGAACTCGACGCGGAACTGCCGGATTTCTTCGCCCGCGCCAACCTCGAGGCACCCCGGGATCGGGTCTGGGCTGAGATCCAGGACGGGCAGGTGCTGCTGGCCGGCTGGGTCGTCTCGGCGAGCCGCGCTCGGGCGACGCTCATCGCTGAGGTCGATGGCGATGTCCAGCGGATACCCGCGGATGTTCACCGTCCAGATGTGATTGCGGCGGTGCTCGGCGAGATGCCCACTACCATGGATGAGGCCCGCTGCGGCTTCCGCTTCACCGTGCCCTACGCGCTCCACCTGGAAGTACTGCTTTCCATCGAGGTCGAGCATCAGGTCGTGCCCTGGCTCTCGGTGATCTTCACGCACCGCGTGAAGGGGGAGGCCGACTCACGTTGATTCCGGCCCCGCGGACGACGCAAGGGCCAAACCATATCAGGCAGAGACCGGAAGAGCCGTGACGGCCTGGTTGTGCCTGCCAACCGGAAGAGTCCGCCCCCCAACCCGTTCCCGCATCCGATGATAGCACCGCAGCCTGAAGCCGTGCCGCCGATGTGAGCGTACGCGCGCCTATTAAGCGCGGTCACGACCGCTGTGGCGATGAAAAAGCGCGGAACACCTGTCCTCACGTGTGACAAAATTGGCCGATCATGTCAGGAACCGGAAACGCGGACACCCGTAGCCGTTCGGCCTCAGGAGCGCATGCGCAGACAGGATATGGTGGTGGATCGACTCGATAAGATGCCCCCCCTAGACACCCGTCGTCGGTCCTACCTGAGGCTGGCGGAGCCATCGGATGGCCCTCTGATCCATCGTCTGCGCTCAGATCCCAAGCTCAGCCGTTTTCTGAACGCGCCGCCAACGACCGTGCAGCAACAGATCGCGTGGCTGACTCGCTATAAGGAAGACGAGGCGACGGGCCAGCAATATTACTTTATCTTGGTCTCGGACTTCAAAGATCGCGGCACTGTACGGATGTACGATTTTCGAACGATCGATGACAAGCTTTCGTTTTGCTGGGGCAGCTGGATCATTGAACCCCCACCAATCGTCGGCTTAGCAACATACTCAGCGCTCGCGATCTACGAATTGGGATTTGACAACCTCGGCTTCGAGCATGCCCATTTCGATGTCCGGCGCGCCAATAGCAGCGTCGTCGCATTCCATCTCAGAGCCGGTGCAGAGATCGTTCGCGAAGACAATCAGGATTATTATTTCCACTTCACACGAGAGGCCTACCATCGCTTCCGAACCGCCCAGGCCGGAACATACGATCGACATGCGACGATCACGCCAAATCCGAATGAAGGCTTGGCGCAGACCGATCGATAACGCCATTTCGATCAAAGTGCGCGGCGGTCAATGACAACAACGAAGCCATCTGACAACACCACCAGGTATGCGCACAATGATCGAGATGACCAGCAACAAGCGCCCAGACGCAGGTTAAGCGAATTGAAGCTCTGGCTCGCTCAAATGATCGTCGACCGAGGGTTCTATCTGGATAGGAACCCCGATGTCGCAGCGGCTGGCGTCGATCCGGCAGTCCATTTCGCCGAATGCTGGTCCAAACCCCCGCTGCGTGCGCCAAATGCAACGATTGAACCATGGATCTATACACTTTCGCCCTTGATCGTCCTGGGCTTAGCGTTGCTGAAACGGGACAGGCCCGATATTACCGATTGCTTCCGTTACCGTATCAATCAACTCTCCACCCGGATCGGCCTCAATTCCCAACATAAAATTGCCCTTGCTATCGCGCGAGCGATAGCGTCTCGACCGAATTTGCATTGTCCCAGCCTGGGGAATATTTTCCCAGTCACTCGACTCTGGTCGGATGAGCGGCCATGGCTCAAATGTACCACCGTTCAGGGTCTCGGAAAATACACCTTCTCCGACCCCAGCGTTGCACTTTCGACGGATGCAAGCGTTGATCGCACGGTCGCTCGGCCATCTTTGTGGTCGGCAGAAATTCGCGATGCTTCGATCTTCGGCTTTTCTCAGATCGTTGCGCATTTTAGTTTTGTAGCCTACGAGCCGGCCGCGGACCCCGATCTGCAATACACCAGTCGGCAATGCGAATTCATCGTCCCCTGCTTCCGATCGCCGGCCGATCGCGTGCTCGCTAGAGTGCCGCCGTCACCGAATGCGACCCTTCCGGAAGGCATCCTTCTCGTAGGCCGCTGCGGATCCAATTACTTCCATTTCATGATCGAGTACCTGACCAAGGGTTACGTTCTGGAATGCGCCAAAATCGCAAAGTCTATTCCGCTCATCATCACTGAAGACTTATATCCCCAAGAATTCGAGGCGCTGAAAATCGTTTTCCCCGAACGCGACCTGATCGTCCGCCGCCATGCAAGCCGCCTCGATGTGGCAAAGCTACACGTCCCATCCGTGATGACTTACATACCCGATACTCCAACGATCGACTTCTGGAAAGTCGCAGCCGTCAACCATGACAGTTTATATTGGTTGCGCACCCGAGTTCTCTCGGCTCTCGAAAATGCTGACGCAAAACCAAGTCGGTATATCTATCTCGGACGGACAGCGGGACGCAATATCAAGAACCGGGGCGAGGTTGAAGCAGTATTCCGAAGGAATAATTTTGAAATCATAGACCCGGCTGGATTGAGCTTCCTGGAACAGGTGCGTATTTTCTCATCCGCGATTTGTATAGCTGGGCCGATTGGGGCGGCGTTCGCCAATGTTATTTTTGCTCCGAAGGGTGCCCTCGTTCTTGGACTCGTTTCTCCATATGCGGTCCAGTTTCCGATCTTTTCCAGCCTAGCAAAGTTTGCAGAATGCCGATATCTCGCCGTCCCTGGAAAGCGTCGCGATCCCCGGTCGGATCCGGCACAGAAACGCGAGTCCCTCGAAGTCACACATGGCGATTACGAGCTCAATATCGAATATTTATCGGACGTCATTCGGGTTGAAACTGCAAATCTTACGCCCTCCGACATTGCTCCGTGATCGCTAAACTGGGAGATCGGCAACATGAAAATGCACCCCTGGGTGTCGATCGGTCTTCGCGTCGAAGCGCCGGGCAACGGACTCCTGAAAACGCACGCAATGGTACCGACCCCGGTTCTTCTGCCAGACTGCATTCGGGTCCTCTTTGCCTCGTGTGACAGCGGTCTTCGCGGGAGAGTATATTATGTCGATTTAGAGCGCGAGATGCCGCATAACGTTATCCATCTTAGTACGACCCCAGTTCTCGATTTGGGCGCTCAAGGGTGTTTTGACGCCGATGGCGTCAATCCCTGTCATCTCCTCGTTTGTGGCCAAGAGTGGTGGCTGTATTACGTCGGCTGGCAAAGATTTCCCGGGCGGATTCCCTACACTTTGTTCACGGGCTTGGCTGTCAGCCATGATCAAGGTCGCAGTTTCAAGCGAATCCAGGAGGCGCCAATTCTCCAGGCCCAGAATGAGGAAAGATATTTTCGCACGGCACCCTTCGTGCAGAAAACGGACACCGGGTACGAAATGCTTTATGTCGGCGGGAGCCGCTTCATCGAAGATTCTCAGGGAAAACTACTACCCCGCTATTCGATCCGGCGTGCCAAATCGATAGATGGAATCAATTGGTCCGCCAGCGCCGAAGATATTCTTACGCCGGATCCTGCCCTCGGAGAGATCGGATTCGGGCGCCCACGAACCGAGCATCTCCCCAGTGGCGACGTGGTGTTGATGTTTTCCGTTCGGACCGAGCGTGACTATCGACTGGTTCAATGCCCTTTTGACGAGCGCATCGCCGATCGCTCTCGTTGGACCGGAGCCATATCGCCATCTGTCGCTGGATGGGACTCCGAGATGACCTGCTTCGGAGCCACGTGTCGGATCGATCAGCAGAGCATCCTGTTCTATAATGGTAATGGATATGGAAAAACTGGCTTCGGTCTAGCGCGGTACTGCGAAGAGGCTGTTTAAAACTGGCTTGAGCAGTCAATAGAGCTTTTGACGTCGTATATTTCAAGGACGAACGCTGTCGATGCGATCCGGTGCAATTCAGGATCTGTTATCGAATGGACCATCCTGAGCAGTGCGGCGGTCGATGTGAGGCGTCCAGACCTGCGCGGCAATTGCCGACCGACGCGCATTGCGCACCAATTTCATTGTTGGAATGGCGATCGACGACACGTCCCACGCCATCGCTGTTTGAAACATTTTAGCCAAATCACACCAGACAAATAATCAACTCGTGAAATGTTGCAGATGCAACTAAGCGATGGTATACTTGTTCTGAAAACGCAGCATCTCAGGGCGCTAGGATTGCCTCTGCGCGGCCAAGCCGAAAGGTAATTTATGTCAAGGGTATTGTTGGCGGCGTATTCCAATGTCACTTGGACTAGCACGAAGTATCACGATGGATTTACCGAAGGATTTGCAAGGGCTCTGAAGCGATCCGGAAATGAGGTGCTTATATTTCATCTCAACGGGTTGCTGGCTGAGCAGTTCAGCAACAAGCCGAAAGACAAATTCGATGGGATGCTGATTAAAGAGACGATCGCAAATTTCGATCCCGATCTGATCATAACATTCAATAACTCAATGCCGTGTGAAGACATCGCCGAGATAACCGACTGCCCGATCGCGATTTACTCCGCCGATACGCCAGCGCTCTATGCCGACAAGGAACGAATCAAAAAATATATTGACCGCTACTATTTTCTCAACGGGTCCAGAATCATCGCCGGCGATGTCGAAGAACGGTTTTCTCCCAGCTCGGACCGGATGATTTTCTTTGGTCATGCGACCGATATGCGCGCCGCAGACCTGGAGCAGATAAATAATATTACCTATATTGGCTCGATGCCCAATCATAGCTACGCGTTCATAAATTTTTTCGAACAGCTCAATCTGATGGAGCCTGACGATAACAAGAAAAACCAAGTGAAGAATGCCTTTTTCAGGGCTCTCGACGACATCGGACAAAACGAATTCACCAAAGATTTCGATTTTGATTTTTCGAAATACTATTCAAGCGAAATGGAAAACTTCGCAGAGTTTTCGGCGCTGTGCCTATATTCCTGCAAAAATAAATTCGAAATTTTGTCGCGCTTGACTGATCTCGGCCTCAAAATTCACGGCTTCCCCTGGTCGTGGCCATACGCGATGCAGTTTAACTTCGATCTCTTCCGTCACTTTGATTATAGACTCTCCGTTTCCATTGATCAGAACTCAATAAATTTCAATTCAAGCAAAATTTCACTTAATATGCCCAATGCAACGCAAAAGGAGGGACTTTCCTGGCGTGTCACTGATATTCTAGCCACGAATTCGGTATTGTTAACCAAAAAATCGGACACCTTGGCGGAAATGTTCCGCGGCTACGTCGAACTTCCAACCTACGAATCGGCGGCGGAAGCGAGAGACTTAGCGATACAATTACTTAACGAACCCAGCTGGCGCCGCGACTTGTCGGCCGCAAGTCAGCAAATGATCAATGACAAATGTCGCTTCGAGCATAAATTCAAACTTATACAGGAGGCGACCGGTGTCAAACTTCTAGGCGGGCGCGAGGGTCATCTGATCGAATTCGATGAATCGGCCGTTATCAGACATATTCTCGTCCAAGAACCTTCGAACACGGATGACCCGATCGTTCACGCAGATCCTTTTCCGCGTTCGCAGGGGATCTTCGCTCGGATCAAGAGACTCATGTCGAAATAAGTTTTTGATCCTCTCACGCATTGAGTGATCGACACGAGGATCTTTCTTCGTCGGGTTGGTGCGCGGATCGCCTGTGCCGGTCGAATCGGTCATCTATTCTGCGGCGGTCGGGATGCAGGGGATGCCGGATACTAGGCAGCGTCGGTGGCCTCTCCCGGACGGGGCCGGGAGCGTCTGAAACCCGGCTGCGAACGCCGGAATCGCTCCGGATCCGAAAACGGTAGCTGCGCTCTCGGCGTACGAGCCCGGTGCCGACCGGCGTGCCGCCGAGGATACCCGTGCGCCTAAAGCGGGCGACCCTGTTCAGGCCACCCGGGTCGCGTCGCATTTTCCTGCCCGGGCCTGTATTACGCTCACGGCGGCACGCCGAACGCGCTCGTCGTGTCCGGTACGTCAAACCGCGCTTTCAAGGTTTGATTATTTCTGTAGTGCTCCCGATGCAGCGCGTGAGCCGTGCCACCACTGTGGGCTCGTATAGGAAGACAGCGCGAGAGGAGGCCGCTGTCCCCGCGCGACGTACCTGTGCTCGCGCCGATAGCGGCACAACACAGGTTCGCTGCACCCCGAACGATCGACGGCGCTCTCAGTAATACGGCAGAACCGCGGTCCAACGTCCGTTTTGCGACTGGGGGTCGAATTTCAAACCTTGGTCGACTGCGGTGATCCAATGCGGAATATCAAACCGGAAGAGAAGCAGATCTCCTTGATCATGCGAATCCTCGGTCCCGTAAGCCTGTCCGTTAGATTCGAAGTGGGTGCTCCCACTCTGGAAGTCCTGTCCCCGCTTTGAGAGGCCAAGAATCAAACCGATCCTTTGCGGTTCGAGCGGATGCGTATGCCGGCCGAACATTCCGCCACCACTCGGATAATGAATGATTTGCGGCCGCGCCTTTCGTCCCTGCGGATCCGCCACGAAACCAGCTTGATTGCTTGTCAATGCGTTCTGGAATTCGAGGAGCCTATTAAAAACATCCAACAGAGGAGATCTGATGTTTTCATCAAGATCGAGTGGTCGATAAAAATTGAACGCGTGATAAACGTGCGGCGTCTTCTGCCTTGGACTGATCCCGGCCTCGAAGGCGTGGAAGTTTTCATCCACGTAGGTCTGTGGCGGATGCATCGGCACTTGCGCACCCCATGCGTGGACGGCGTCTCTCAGCGTCCCAAGCTGTTCCGGCCTGAAACACCCGCGGATGATGGCGGTCCCGTTGGCCATGACGTGATCATAGAGATCAGGAAGAGAGATGTCGGTGGGCCGCAACTCACCACTCTCGGATGCTGCGCGGAAGATCTCGACCGTCATTCTGAGTCTCTCCTTGGTTTTTCAGCTTGCGGCAGGGTGCGAGGCCTGCGCCTCCGTGGCAGGTGTCGAATCGCTACAGTTTCGTGAAGATCGTCCGGTCCGGCAGGAAACGAGATCGAGCGACCGACCATTGCCGCAGATCCAGGACCTCAAGAGCAGCGACTGTTTCTCCGGGATAGCTGGCGTTATTCAGCTCATCAAACGCGATGACGCTACCTGCGACCATCCGACCGACGATGGCCGACAGAGCAATCTTGGTCGGCTCGTACAAAGCGAGATCGAAGAATGCCAGTGAAACCAGCTGCTCCGGATGTTCCACGAAGTATCGCGGCACTGTCTCCGTCACATCCCCTTTCACCACACGGTGCTTCGTGATGTGCGACATGACATTTTCAGCTTCGTGCAGGCTGAGCAGCTCGTCGAGATAATAGACATAGTCTTCTGAAACACCATAAACGCCTTCTGATATGGTCTCTGATCGCTTATCGTGCTCGCCCAGGTCCTTGTAACCTTCAAACGTATCGAACCCAATAATCATGCGCGTGTGATTATAGGGCTCATAAACGGCACGCAGGTTCTCGAAAAGCGCGAGCGACTGTCCCCACCACACCCCGAACTCACAGATGCACCCTGGAATCGTTACGATTTTCTGATACACTTCATTCAGGAACAGAATTTTCGCTAGAGCGCCGCTGCGTAGGAACAGGCCGGTGTTGACTAGTAGTTCCTCGTCGGAAATTGGTCTATCCTTAAACATCTCAAGCATACGCTTTCGATGCGACATCTCAGATGCATTCTGGCGCGTCTGCGAGACGGGTCCGGTCGCGGTCATGCGTCAAATCTTTCTATGATCGGTTCGTCGAGTGCGGAGAGGAAGGTGCCCGTGTATCAGGTCCTGATGCATTCACCGGAGACCAGGCACGAAGGAGGCGATCAAGTTGATCGATATTGATGGTGTAGCTCCCCTGGCGCAGGGAAATTACATTCTTTCGGAGATATAGTCGATCTCGGAGACGTTTGTCGCTGACCAAGTGAGTACAGTTGCAATCCATCACCTCGGCTAGGTTCTGGTAGAGGGATGATGTGAGCCCATGCCGGGATCCCAACCCCAGGATCGCCGTCCCCGGGCGACAAAAGACGATGTTCGAGAATGCGGCTCCGACCGGGCCGGCGATATGTGAGGCGGCCGCGAACATACGAACTTGCTCACGGAACGGGAGGCCACTCGGATCGACGATGGTGAATCCATGGTTGCGGAACACCGAAGCCACCGCTGCCGCATTGACAATGTTTCGGCCGCGCGACCGCGCCAGGTAAATCCGTGACGGAGCGGGTCGATCATCATCCGTTTCGCCGACCAGGACGGAGAAGACGCGCGTGCGCAGCCAGTCTAGGTTTTCGCGCCGCAACCCCTCCTTCTTCCAGTCCGTGACCTCGAGAGCGTCGGGCAGATAGGTCATCAACGACGGTATGTGCAAGCGCCCGACATCGAGTGTTCGGGATACGGGCAATCGAAGGAGCTGTCGGCCGGGGAACAGCAGCTCGACAGCTTCGATCTGCGCCGGAAAAAGATCGTCAGGGATGATGAGCGGTACGGATGCGGGCACACCGGCGCGCTCGATGACGTAGCCTTTCGACAGGTACTCGATGAGAAAGTGAAAATAATTTTTGCTGCACCGCCCCCCGAGAAGGATGGCTTCGTCGACTTGCAGACTTGGACCTTCAGGCATGCGTGCCAGGACCATGTTCTCGTGGTCTGCGAAGCACGTGATAACGTGTCTGTACTGGCCAGCTGTGAAGGACAGCCTCGGGTCGGCTGCGGGTTCATAGGTGAGGAAGTGGCCGTTCACGACGACCTGCATGGATCCGAAGACGCGGGCGCCCCGCACGTCGGCGCACCATAGCCCGGGCAGCGAAACTGCGCGCTGGACGACGGGACGTCGTGCATTCCACAGACGCGGACTTGTGAAGCGATGGGTCCGCGGCGGATCCAGATCCTTCAGACTGATCCAATCGTGGGCGCGGTCCGCGATCCGTGCGACCGGAAGTCGGTGGCCGATGATGCGCTTCTGGGCCGCCCGGTCATCCTCCGTGACGCCCTGTCTCCGGAGCGCGATCCGTCGCATGACCCAGCGGGCGAAACGATACTCGAAACCGAGATCCCCGCACGAGAGATCGATGTAGCGTTCGACGAAGCATTGAAGCCAATCGTCGCGCTGTAGATGCAGCACGGACACCGCGAGCGCCAGGAGCGGCGAGACCCTTATGATCGCCCGTTCCATGAAAGGGTTCGGCGCCCGGATCGGGATCGCATACCCGCATTCGGCGAAATGCCGGATCGGATCGACGCCTGCGGCTCGCACGTCGGGATACCGATCGAGATAGAAGACAGGATCTACAAGCCAGCGCGCCGCAAGTAGTCGGAGAAGCGTCCCGAAGTCCTCGCCAATCATGGAAGGCATGCGCATTGCATGCGGCCGCCGTTGTCCGAACGCGTGGCGCCGCGCCATGCGAAGCTGCCCTCGGGACGTAGAATGGCGCTAAGCCGCATGGACCACCTCATCGGAGCCATGTTCAACGACGTAGGCGACGATGTCGCTGATCCGCTCCGCATACGCAGTGCCGAGCGCACCGTAGAAGGGCAGGCACAGGACTTGGTCTCCGACCCTGTGGGCCACCGGTAGATTGGAGGCCGCGCTGTCCGGGAAATTTCGATACGGCTCGTAGTCGCTGCAGAGAGGATAAAAATAACGACGCGCAAATATATTGTAACGCTTTAACTGGTTATAGACGTCATCGCGACTGATTCCGGTCACGTCCCGGTCGATCCGGATGCAGAAATACTGCAGGCTATCTGTATCCGGGTTTTGCTGCCGCGGCATGGTGATACTCGGTACCGCTCCCAGTCGGCTCCTGTAGACATTGGCGATTTCATGGCGCTTGGCCTTCTCAGCCGTAACTAGATCAACGACGCACAGACCGAGTGCGGCCTGTATCTCGTTCATCTTGCTGTTGATGCCGACCGAACGAACGGTGACCTCATCGGCGATGCCGAAATTCTTCAACAACTCCATGCGACGCTTCAGGTCGAGGTCGTTCATGACGACCGCGCCGCCCTCGGCTGTGTGAAAGAGCTTGGTTGCGTGGAAGCTGAACATCGTGGCGTCGCCGAAGGCAGCGATCGGCTGGCCTTCGACTTTTGTTCCGAACGCATGAGCGCCATCGTAAAGCACCTTCAGTCCACGCGCCTGTGCGATGCGCCCAATGGCCTCCACATTGCACGGATTACCGTAGACATGGACGGCGAAGATGCCTGTCGTTCGCTCCGTGATAGCGGCTTCGATCCGGGCCGGATCAAGCGTCATCGTGCTATCGTCGATGTCGACAAACACGGGCTTGATCCCGTGCCATGCGAGGGCGTGCGGCGTGGCCGCAAAAGTAAATGGCGTGGTGATGACCTCTCCCGACAGGTCGAGCGCCTTCACGGCGGTCATCAGGGCATTGGTGCCGTTGTTGAAGAGAGCAATATGGCCGTCGCCTAAGGGCCCGTGCAGCCGCCGCTCCAGTTCGACGTGCTGAGGCCCGCCATTCGAGAGGATCGCGCTCTGCCAAATGGCTTCCAGGTGCTTCGTGAAGACCGCGAATTCGGGCAGCATCGGGCGGGTGACGTAGATCGGCTGCTCGAACGATCGCGGCTCAACGCTCATGAAACCTCCTCGCGATGTTCGGACGGGGGGCCGACCATCTGGACAACTCGAACTTAGAGAGCCGGAATTCGCGTATCAATCGGGCAGAGCTGAGGCCAACTAGTCCGATTTCGGCTGCGGTGCGACGATATCCGGCCGGGGCCATACCGTGGCGCGATCAGGAAGCGCGCGCAGCACGTTGCAGCCCATGCCTACGGTCACACCGCGACCGAGGGTAATCCCCTGGAGAACCTTGGCCAAGGGTCCGATGAGGCTGTCGGCGCCGATCGTGCAGCGGCCACCGATGAAGGCCCCCGGCGAAACCGTCGTGTTATCGCCAATATCCGCGTCGTGACCGACGATCGCAGCCGAATTCAGCACGCTGAAGCGGCCCAGCCGAGCATCGGCGTTGACGATTACCCCGTGCGCCACAAAAGCGCCGGCGCCGACCATGACGTCCGGACTCACGATTGCGCGCGGCGATACGAGAGCAGGGCAGGGGAAACCGTGCTGGTCGAGCCACGCGATGAGTTCGGCCCGTGCCTGAATCGCGCGCCGACTCAATCCGCCGATCGCCAGAACAACCCCCGCGTACTCCGCACGGTTGGCGAGCAGGGCGTCGAGGTAGCCGCGGTAGCGACCGACCTGGACTTCCGGGCTGGTGGAATACGTCCCCGCGAGACTATGGCCACAGGCGCAGACGACTTCCGCGATCTCCTTTGCGAAGCCCCCGCCCCCGATCAGTGCGAGGCGCTGCGCCGGCCCCGTCACAGTGCAGCTCCGCCGTCCACCCGCAGGATCTCTCCGGTTACGTGCCGGGCTTGCGGCGACATGAGAAAGGCGATGGCATCCACCACGGAATCGATGGTCGCGGCACCCACGGGACTGCGCTTCTCCAATGTTTCTTTGAAATCCGCGCCGTAGAGACGGGCATGCGCTTGGGTCATCTCGGTGTCGAGCCAGCCGGGGGCGACGCCCACGGCGCGCCGGGGCGCGAGTTCCCGCGCGAGCCCCTTGATCAGGGCGTCGAGCCCGGCCTTGGAAGCGGCGTAGGGCACGATCGCCGGCTCGGGCCGCTGCGCCGCGATAGACGATACGGCGCAGAATGCCGCGTCTCGTGTCGAGATGCGGGCGCTGCTGAATGACGCCGCGAACAGGGTCGGCGCGATGAGGTTGGTGCGGTAGAGGCGCTCGACCTCCTCGACGCCGAGGCTGCGCATCGGCTTGATGACTTGAACGCCTGCGCAATACACGAGCCCCGTCAGGAGGCCGCGCTTTGCCACCGCCGCCTGCAGCACGCCGCCGATCGCCGGGAGGTCTGTGACGTCGGCTGTGACCGTAGCGACGCCGCGTGCCTCCAGCTCTGCCAGCCGGTCCGCCCGTCGTGCAAGGGCGGTGATCCGCGCTCCGTTCGCGAGCAGGCGCTCGGCGACGGCACGGCCAATGCCGCTGCTAGCTCCGACGACAAGGACGTGCCCTCCTGGCTCCGACATCGGCTCAGGCCTGCAGCTTCGCGCCGGCCAGCGCGATCAGGTCGTCGGTGGTCGCCGCCCCGGCGATCCGCCGCGGATCCACCTCAAGGCCCAGCGTGTCATAGAGCGCCATGATGTTGAGGATGCCAAGCGAGTCGAAGGTCTCGATCTCCCCGAGGCTCTGCCCGCGGGCGAGCGGTCCCGGCTGATCGAGGATCGTGCCGAGCTCGTCCAGGAATGCGCCCTCGGTCATCAGTTATGCTCCTCATAGATCATGACCGGGGGTGCGAAGATCCGGTCGGTGGTGATCGTGCAGGCTCCCCAACTCAAGCCGACCCCGAAGCCGGCGAACAGCGAGCGCACCCGCCCGCCCGCATAGGCCTCCGAAAGAAAGCCCGAGATCGTACCGGTGATCGAAGCGGAGTTCTGGTTCCCGTAGACCGACTGGGTGCCGGTCGGAAGCCTGCTGTCGTCGAGCCCCAGGCGGCGCTGAAGATTTTTTAGGATGTACTTGTTCGGCTGGTGCAGGACGAGGAAGTCGACGTCCTCAGCGCGCGTGTTCGAGAAAGCTAGGATGCCCTCGATCAGCGGCGGGACACGCTTAAGCGTAAAGTTGAAGACCTGCGCCCCGTCCATGTGCATCGATGCGGGTTTGTCCTGGTCATCTGCATCGGCCCGGAGGCCGCTATGCGGAATGAACAGGGCCTTCTCCCCCGAACCGTCGCTGTGGAGCTGAAAGAAACTCTCGCTCTCCCGCCGCTCGATCAGCACGGCAGCCCCGGCATCCCCCATGATCGGCGTGATCGAACGGTCCCCGGTCGCGACCATGCGGCTCGCGACGTCTCCGATGCACAGGAGGACTCGGTTGAGCCCGGACTCGACGAGGCTGGAGGCGACCGAGAGGCCGTAGACGAAGCCGCTGCAGCCGAGGCGCATGTCGAAGCAGAGCGTGTCGGTCCGCATGCCGAGGCGGTGCTGCATCCCGATCGACGTAGAGGGCGAGCTGTAATCCGGCGTTTGCGTAACCAGGATCAGGCCATCGATGTCCCCGGGCCGCAGATCAAGGCCGCGCAGGAGATGGCGCGCCGAGTGAAGGCAGAGATCCGCCGTCGTTGTGCCGGGATCGGCGACGATGTGGCGGGTTGAGAAGCCCATGGCGCGCTTGAGCCGCTCCGCCTCCTCGGGGGCGAGCCCGAGGGCGGCCGCCTCCTCGTCGAAGGCCACGACGCGCGCGCCGACAGTGGTGACGAGGCCCGCGAGGCCAGCGCGCGAGAACCGCAGATCAGCCATGTGCGACCGTCTCGACAACGTAATCGATCCAGCCCTGGAAGCGGCGGAGCGGTGATTGGGTGTTGTCGAGGATGCTCTCACTAGCCAGCGGCACGTAGCGGCCGACCGTCCGCTCGATCTCGGATTCCGTCTCCAAAAGGAGTTCGACCACCGCGAAGGAATCAATCTGTTCGTACACGTCGGTCTCGGGGCCGATATCCTTCAGGTCCGAGCGGTCCCAGGTCTCGACGAGCCGTGAGAAAGTGGCGCGCGCCGCAGCTTCAACGGCGTCGCGATCACTCCGCGACGATGTGGATGTAGGGGGTGTCATCCGGTCCTCGTGTCAGTCGGTACGCCTTGCCCTCGGGGCCAGAGGAGACGACGGCGAAGCCGTTGTTGTCGAGGAAAGTCTCGACCATGCGGTTCTTCGCGCTTGGGCGATACCGGGCCTTAAGGTCCCTCTCGCCCTCTTGCTGGCAGACGTAGCGCAGAATTTGGGCCTCGATACGGCGTCCGAGGGCCCGGCAACTCATTAGGAACGTCTCGAGTTCGTCGCCTCGGACGATGGCGACGCAGACGATGCCCATGTCGCCGAACCGGTCGATCACGCGGGCCGTGTAGACGCTGCCCTCGCGCATCGCGGTGGCGACCTCGTCCTCGGTGTAGCGCCGCGTGGTCAGGTTAAACTGGTTGGTCTTGTTGATCAGCTGCGTGGCGCGCCGCAGGGCGCCCAGATTGTTGCGGGCGATGTGAACGCGGACCTCCAGCGAGGCGAGGTATTCGTCCATCGAGGCAGCCGAGCGCTGCAGCTCTTGCCGCTGCGCCTCGCCCCGGTACTGCTCGGTCTTGGCCAGATCCTCGGCGGTGACGTTCCGGGCCCGCAGGGAGGCGATGCCGTCGAGCAGCGTCAGCGCCTGCTCGGGGCGCGTCCGGTCGAACAAGTGGCACTCGACGCCGGGCAGGCGGGCGCGGACCTCCTCGATCTCGAACGGGTTGTCATCGAGGAAGATGAAGCTGTCGAGGCCGAGGTTCAGCGTGGCCGCGAGATCGCGGATGTTCTCGCTCTTCTCGGACCAGTTGCTGCGATAGGCCACGAAGTCTTCGAGGCGCAGCGGCATAGCCCGCTGCGCGAAAACAGCGCGGAAATCCTCCTCGTTGTTCTTGGTTACGGCGCAGAGCAGGATGCCGAGGCCCTTCAGGCGCATCAGCTGGCGCTGGAGCTGCATGTGGACGATCCCTGGATAATCGCTGTCGACCTCCAGGTTCTCCACCCCGTCCTCGCCGACAACGCCGCTCCAAAGGGTGTTGTCGGCATCGACCACCACCACCTTGCGGCGGGCCCGCAGCCGTGCCGCGATCGCGTCGGCGTAGCGCTCGACCAGCGCGTCCACGGCGGCCGGGGCGTAGGGCATCTGGTACATGTACCGGTTGCGCTCGCGCAGGGCGTTGGCGAAGCCGAGGACCGCGAGGGTGCCGGCCGCATCGATGATGCTGACCTGCTCATGCGACCGGGCGAGGTCGAACAGCACCGCGTTGATCCGCGCCAGGGCCTCCAGCTGATCGTGGAGGTCGCTCTCCACCGACGAGACCGGCACGAACGGCACGGTGTTGAGGATGAGGGTGCCAGGCGCCCGCGCCAGCCGGGCCGCGACCAGTTCAGCGAGTCCGCGCGCGCGTGCGACGGCCGCCTCGTCGGGGGCGACATCGAAGAACCAGCGATGGTCGAGATGCACGACGAGGACATCGACGGAGGCGGGCCCGGCCAGGACCTGCTCGATCTGTCCGATCAGGAAGTGCTCGACCGAGACCGCCGCGAGATCCGCGATTCGGGCCGTCACCTTCCCGAACGGGTTGGTGACGACGTTTCCTACGAAGCCAATCGATAGGGCGCGAGCCGTAGTCATCCCCGATACCGGTCCCTGCGACACCCTAATGGATGCCTGCCCTCCGGCGATCGACCGGCCCCTTCCCATGCGTGCGCCGCCCTCTTGCGAGATCGCGTGCCATAAAGCAAGGGGCCGGGCTGCCCCGCATTCGCATCACTGCCATGCCCGGGAAATCGACCGCCGTCCGACGAGGCGGGGGCAGCGATGGAGTGCTTCTCGATGTACGGATCTAGTTCGGCTGCCGGCTCCGCAACGACACGGGCGTGGACCGAAGCCGATCAAATCGCCTTCGCGCAGGCGACCGGCGACATCAACCCGATGCACATGGATGCGCGAGTAGCCAGCAGGACACTCGCGGGCGAGCGGGCGGTCCACGGTGTCCATGCCGCGCTCTGGGCCCTTGAGACCTACGCGGCCGCGCATCAGCTTGAACGGCTTGCGACGCTCCAGATGCGCTTCGAGCGATTCGTTCTGGTCGGGGATTGCACGACGCTCACGATCCATGAGGCGAGCGAGCAGAACCTGCGCTTGTCCGTAGCTGTGGACGGGATCCGGGCGATGACGATCCGGGCGATGTTCGCGGCGGAGCGGCCGCCGGCTTCACCCGTCGAGGCCGTTCCGAGCGCGATCCCCGCGGAGCCCGTCACCCGCGATCCGGCAGCCCTGATGGGCCTTACAGGAGCCTTCCGGCTTCCCGATCCGGAAGCGATCACCGCGCTGGCGCCGCGCCTTGCGCATGCCATCGGTCCGACCCGCGTCGCGGGTCTTGGGGGCCTCTCGACCCTCATCGGCATGTTCGTGCCGGGGCTGCATTCGATCCTCTCCAAGATCGATATAACCTTCACCGCAGAACCCGGCGGGTCGAGCCTCGCCTACGCGGTGAAGCGGTTTCAGCCGATGCTGCAATCGGTGACGCTCGACGTCCAGGGCCCCGGCATCGCCGGCCACGTCGAGGGCTTCCTGCGTCCACAGCCTGTCGAGCAGGAAAGCCTGCTGGATCTCGCGCGCCTCGTCCAACCGGGCGTGTTCGCCGGCATATCCGCTCTCATCGTCGGCGGCTCGAGGGGCCTCGGCGCGACGACCGCCAAGCTAATCGCCGCGGGGGGCGGCGCGGTCTGCATCACCTACGCCTCCGGTGCGGACGAGGCGGAGGCAGTGGCCCGGGAGATCCGGGACGGCGGCGGCCACTGCAACGTCGTCCGTTACGAAGCGGCACGGCCGGTAGCCGAGCAACTCGGATCCATGGGGTTCGACCCGTCCCAGCTCTACCACTTCGCGACGCCCCGCATCTTCCGCCAGAAGCGTGCCCCGTTCGAGCCCGCCTCCTTCGAGGAGATGATGCGGATCTACAATTATGCCTTCTACGACCTGAGTCTCTTCTGCCTCGGCCGCTGCAGCGCCGTGACGGCTTTCTATCCCTCGACTACAGCCATCGACGAGGCGCCCCGCGACACCCTAGAATACGTGATGGCGAAGACGGCGGGCGAAACGCTTGCAGCGACGATGGCGAAGACAATCCCGAACCTGCGGACCATAATCGAGCGTCTGCCGCGGGTGCGGACGGATCAGACGGCCACGATTTTTCCTGTCCCGGCCGCGGCCCCCAGCGGCCTGATGCTGCCGATCATCCGGCGGATGTTGTCTACGCCCTGATCAGAAACAGCACAGCGGAGCCGACAATGGACGCAAGCGTCATCGCGCCGCCCCTGCCGCTGCAGCCCCTGCCGCCCCGGCGGAACTGGACAGCGCGTCGTTGCCGCCTTGGACGCCAGCGGTTCCGAGGGGATTGCCGCGCGTATCGGTATTGAGATTGGGATCCTGCTGGACGAGGCCAGTGGGCGCGGGATCAAAGGGCTGGACGGGATTGATCGCCTGCGTGCCGCCGCCGAACGGCACTACGAGCCGACTGGGTCGGATGGAATCCTCGCACAGGCCCTGGCAGATCGGCTCGACCAAATCGGTCGGCTGGCAGATCGGCCGCATCACGCCCCTGACGCAGGCGCATCGGCAGGCCGCCCAGGCCTGGGCGGGAAGCAGCACCAGGACGGCGCAGAGCAAGAACATCGACCGCATGGCGAATGGCTCCTGGTAAAGCCGCCCTAGCCCGGCGGTGTCGACATGGTAACAGGCTCGCGGACTGGTCGCGAGGCGCGGCAGACATCACGACCGCCATCCTCGATGGTTCAACCCTTCGAGGTGGACACGCGCGGTCACTCGGCCGCGGCGGTGTCCGGATGGTCGGCCGCGTCGCCCGCCTCTTCCTCCTCGGCCGGGTCGGCCTCTGCATCCGGGGCCGCGGCGGCCGAGTAGAAGTCGCCCTTCCGGACAGCCTCACCGCCCGTCACCATCATGCTCAAGTAGGTGTTGAGCGTGTTGGGCGCGACGTCGGGCAGACGCTCGGCGATCTCGGCATTCGACAGACCCTGCGGCCCGGCCGTGCCGAGAAGGGCCTTGAGGCGGCCCTTGGCCGAGTTCGCCCGCGGACCGCGGGCGCCGCGTCGCCCGCCCTGCGGAGATCCGGCACGGTCACCGACGGAAGAGCGCGATCCCTCCGATGCGACATGGATGGTGACTTCCTCCAGCGGGACGCCTTCCACGATCGAGGTCAGCGCGGCCTCGGCGGTCCGAAGCTTCGTCAATTCTGCGGCGATCCGGTCGTAGTCGCTCTGGAGCGCAGCTTTGCGCGCTCGGACGTCAGCCAGCGCTTTCGTCAGCGTATTGTCCTCGGTCACCGGACAGCCTCATACTTCGATGTCGCTCTTGGCGTAGGCCATACGGCATAGGCCCCTCCCGTCGTCAACACGACGCGGATCGAAGTCTCACCGGGCGGGTAACTCCAGGGGCGGGAAACGGCAGCCCGGTTGTAAGGCCTGCGCTCGGTGTCATAGAAACATTGAGACAGTTATTGGCTGGATGATGGGCCATCCGGGCATCCTCCAAAGTCCTGAACGTCACAATCCGCTCCTGCAGATAACGCATCTGCCGAGGGGATGACGAATGCCCAGCCGCGGGTTCGGCGCACAGCGACGCCGTCGATCCCGGGACGAGCAAGCCGACGACGAACGCCGAAGAGCAAACGATGCAATTAAATATATTCGACAAAGGAGAAAATAATGTTATTGATATCGATACTCGCGACCAGCAAAATCATGCGGGAAGAATTTTTATCAACGGCAACAATAATTACATTCGGATAGGGCGCGGATGCGTCTCGGATAAGGACATGTACATCGTCATCGAGTCGAATTGCCGGTTCGATGTGGGTGAGGATGTGCGGCTGTCGATGGCCAATATCTACATCGGGGCGAGCTCGGTGCTTCGCATCGGCGACAGGACGGGTTTCACCGGTCTGGTCCATCTCAACCTTGTTGAAGCAAAGGCAATCGAGATCGGCACGGACTGCTCGATCGCATCGGGCGTCTGGATGACGACGAGCGACTTCCACTCGATCATCAGTCTGGAATCCGGGGCCCGACTGAACGCGGCCAAGCCGGTCCACGTCGGCAATCATGTCTGGATCGCCAATCAGGCCTCCCTCCTCAAGGGTTCGATGATCGGCGACAATGCAATCATCGGCGCACATGCGGTCGTCACCGGGACGGTGCCTGCCCATTGCGTGGCTGCCGGCAACCCGGCGCGCATCGTGCGAGACAACGTGACGTGGCGCGCGGACCTGATCTGATCGCCGAACCGGTACCGTGCTCCTGCGCAGCAAGCGGCTGCTTTCGAGCACGGCGCTTCCCTGACGGGCGTCGGTCGTCCGGAATGGTTTACCCCACGCGTGCGTTCCGATAGGGCGGTGGCCCACCGACGCGACGCCCCGCCTTCGACCCAGCCTGCGCCACCTCATGCTCACCCGAGCTCTCAGTCTCGACGAATGCGGCATACGCCCCTGCGCCGAGCCGGCGTCCTCCGCTTCGGAGGGCACTGTGGACACCGGACCCAGCCCCCGTGCGGAGTGGGTCGCTGCAGTCGCGCACAGGGATCCCGAACCTGGGACGTCGCACGCGGGGGGACCGGTGCTGTGACGCGGCTGAAAACTTGGTACCAGCGCGGGTCGATCTCGGGCTGGGCGCGGACGCGCGGCGCCCCGCTGCTGGCCCGCCTGGCCGGCCCCGCCCTGCCGCCCGTCGACGATCTCGCCAGCGCCGACGCGCAGGTTGCCGCGCTCACCCCGCATGTCGACGCCGCGTTCTACGCCACGTGGTACGGCATTACCGCCGATCCCGTGCGCGACTATCTCGTCCAC
>NZ_JAKSYH010000136.1 GCF_022829295.1 Methylobacterium sp. J-088 | reverse complement strand
GAAGAGGCGCACCCTGTCAGCGCCTTGAAGGTGCGCGCGATCCTGAACTTTCTCGACCCTCACCCCAACCCTCTCCCGCACGGGAGAGGGGGCATGTCGCGCTTGCCACCCGTGTTGGCAGACGCGTGTCGTGTACCGTGGGCAACGCGATCGGGCACCGCTCTAGTCCACGACTTCGTTCGGATAGACGCCCCACAAACGATTCTGGCGGATGTAGCCGTCCACGTCCCGCTTGTTGGGGAGCGCCACGATCAGTCGGCACCACGAGCCGGTGCAGCTCTTCACACTGCCGATCACACCCGTCTGGAGCTTGGCCTCGTCGTCGGCACCGTCATCGGCCTTGGCGCGCAGCGACACGGCGGCCTTCTCGACGCCCTTGTCGGGGCCGGCATTGACGATGGCGGTGCGCCGCCCGGACAGCAGCGAGTGCAGGACCCAACCCTCGGTTCCCTCCGAATCGCGGATCCGGCGCCAGGTCTCGAACTCGCCGACGATCTCGACGGGGAGCCCGGCCCGCTGGAATACCCACAGCGTCCGGTGGTCCTTGGAGGGCCCCTCACGCAGGTTGACGCGATCGGTCTTGAGGCTCGCGTAGCGCGGCAGCGGCAGCTTGGTCACAGGACCGATCCCGGTCTCGATCGGTGCCGCGGGCGCCGCCGTCGCTTCGATCGCGGGGCCGCCCGCCAACAGCGCCGCGACGGCGAGGCTGAGGCGTAACACGCGCATGGTCGTCTCCCTGTCCGGACGGGCCCGATGGTGGTGAATGGGCCTGTCGAAAGCGTGGCTCTTTCGGCGTGCGGACCGTGCCCGCATCCGATTGTGTTCCGGCCCACCTCTGGTAGAGAGTCCCATGGGCCGGGACAGGCTCCGGAACCGGCGCCGCGCGACCGATCCTGTCTGGCCGAATTCGGTTAACGGACGCTTGCGCGGGGCGATCCCGCCGGGCGCCGCGACCACGGCCGCAGAGCTGACGGGGAGAGAGACGTGTCGAAGCGCAAGCCGCTGGTGGTCGTGACGCGGCGGCTGCCGGATGCCGTCGAGACGCGGATGCGCGAGCTGTTCGACGTCCGCCTCAGTACCGACGATGCGCCGATGGTGGCCGACACGATGGCGGCAGCCCTGCGCGAGGCCGATGTCCTCGTCCCCACCGTCACCGACGAGATCGACGCGGGGCTGATCGCCCAGGCCGGGCCGAACCTGCGGCTCATCGCCAATTTCGGCAACGGCGTCGATCACATCGACGTCGCGGCGGCGCTGGAGCGCGGCATCACGGTCACCAACACGCCCGGCGTGCTGACCGAGGACACCGCCGACATGACGATGGCGCTGATCCTCGCCGTGTCCCGCCGGGTCGCCGAGGGCGCGCGGATCATCCCGGATGACGAGTGGACCACCGGCTGGTCGCCGACCTGGATGCTCGGACGGCGCATCACCGGTAAGCGGCTCGGCATCGTCGGCATGGGCCGCATCGGGCAGGCGCTCGCCAAGCGCGCCCGGGCGTTCGGCTTGCAGGTCCACTACCACAACCGCCGCCGGGTGCCGGCCGCCATCGAAGGCGCGCTCGACGCGACCTACTGGGAGTCCCTCGACCAGATGCTGGCGCGGGTCGATATCGTGTCGGTCAACTGCCCGCATACGCCGGCCACCTACCATCTGCTCTCGGCGCGGCGGCTCAAGCTGCTCAAGCCCGAGGCCGTCGTGGTCAACACCGCCCGCGGCGAGGTGATCGACGAGAACGCGTTGGCGCGGCTGATAGAGGGCGGCGAAATCTCGGCCGCCGGCCTCGACGTGTTCGAGCAGGAGCCGGCCGTGAGCCCGCGCCTCGTGAAGCTCGCCCGCCAGGGCAAGGTCGTCCTGCTTCCCCATATGGGCTCGGCGACCTACGAGAGCCGCATCGACATGGGCGAGAAGGTCATCATCAACATCAAGACCTTCATGGATGGCCACCGGCCGCCGGACCGGATCCTCCCCAGCATGCTCTGACGAGGCCTCGGTCGATCGTCACAGGACGTCGCCGGTCACCGCCGGACGCTTCATCGCCTGGACGCCTTGGAACAGGCGTTCACTGGTGAGTTTCAGGAAGTAGAAGCCGAATTCCGGGTTCTGGTAGTAGAGCTGCTTCACGTCGGAATAGGTTACACACAGCGCGTGTCCGGCCTCGATGCAGACCAGCGAGGCCGTGCGGGCATTGCCCGGCGACAGGAGACCGAGCTCGCCGACGATCCCGCCGGCCCGGACCTCGATGTCGACCTCCGGAATCCGAAAGACGCCGCTCTCGACGTAGTACATCTCGTCGGCGGAATCGCCCTTGCGGAAGACCACCTCGCCGATGCCGAACGGGCGCCGTGAGCCGAACGGACGCAGCCATTCGAGCGAAAGATCGCCGCCGACCGCTGTCTCGACATCGCGGACGAGCCGGAGCATCTGCCAGAGCCGGTAGGCGTTGAACGGCATCTGGATCAGCTCGGTCAACACCACCGGCATGCTGCCGATCATGCTGCCGTAGGTGATCACCACGCAGCTCGCGCAGAGCGAGATGATCCGCAGCGGGATCATCGTGCTCATGGCGGTGGCCGAGATCGTCAATACCGTGCCGAGGTAGCCGATCGCCTCGATCCAATCCATGGTCGTCCCCCTGAAACACAAGAGGGGGATGCCCATCCCGCTCGATCTGGGCAAGCGGCTCGGACGGCTGCCCGGTCTGCGCGGCTCAGGCCGTGCCCGAGCGGATACGCGTCGCGACGGCTACGGCGGCGCGCGCGCCCTCGGCGAAGGCGCCCCCCACCGTGCCCCATTGCTCCCGGGACAGCGCCTCGCCGGCAAACCACACCGTGCCGCCGACGGGTTCATGCAGACGCTGTCGGGCCGGTGCATGGCCCGGCGGGACGACAGCCCAGGAGCCCCGCGACCAAGGATCGTGGCGCCACGTGCTCACCGCCGGGATACTCAGGTCGCGCACGCGGTGATGACCGAACAGGTCGGCCAGCACCGCCCGGACATGCCGGCGCACGCCGTCCACCCCCGATCCTGCGGCATCGAGTGCCGCGGCCTCGCGCAGGTCGAGTTCGTAATAGTGGAACGGCGTGCCGTCGATGCGCGTCAGCAGGCCCGGCGGCGTACGGCGCCGGCCATGGATCGCGGCCAGACGGTCGCGACCGCGAAACGGGCTCGACGGCCAGTGCAGCACCGCGTGCTCGTAGATGCCGGTGGTGAAACCGTCGATCGCGGCACGGACCGCGTTGGGCAGCGGCGGCGTGAAGGCCGGCCCGTCGCGCAGCACCATCATCGGGATGGTCACGATCAGCGCCCGCGCCCTGTAGCTGGTGCCGTCCGCGGTCCCGACCCTGACCCGACCGCCCGACCAATCGATCCGTGTCACGGCCTGCGCCAGCGCCACCGGCAGCCCGTCGGCGAGGCGGGCCAGATAGTTGCCGTAGCCATCGGCCAGGAAGAAGTTGTCGCTGTACTCCATGCTGGGAAAGTCGTTGAGCGAGACCTGCTCGAGCGGCCGGCCGGAGACGAGGCCGTGAACCTGCGCCACCCGGGACCCCCAGGGACCGAGACCCGGCGGGAGCGCGCGCGCGGCGGGCCGGTCGTCCCCGGGCTGCGCGGCGCCCCCGGTCATGGCCCGGTCGGCCCGCGCGAAAGCCCGGGCGTTGGCCCGGACCTCATCCGCACGCCCTGGCCGGCGTCCGACCCAGACATGGCTTTCCTGGGGTGCCCGGCGCAGCCGCTCGCCCCTTGCGCGGCCCAGGGCCACCAGGGGATTGATCGGTCCGGCATGCAGCCAGTGAGCGCCGAGATCGAGGGCATGGCCGCGCAGGGCCACCGTGAGGGCCCGGCCACCGACCCGGTCGCGGGCTTCGAGCACGGCGACGGATACGCCCCGGGTCTGCAGCGTCCGGGCCGCGCCGATGCCCGCTGCGCCCGCGCCGATGATCAGCACCTCCGGCGCCTCCGGCAGCGGCGTGAGCCGGGGCCGGTAGGCGGGCTGCATCGGCGGATCGGCGACGCGGGGGCCGGCTGATCGTGGGACCGGGGTCTCTCGTGTTGCGTCCTGCACGCGCACTCCTTCGTTCCCTCGTCGGCCCTGCGGCACGGGCAGCCTTGCGCCGCCGGCCGCGCCGCTCCACAACGCGCCGGCGCCGCGACCGGCGGCGACCGGAACACACCCGATGCTCGTCGAGTCCGCCGCGGCGGCTGTGCGCCAGACCTTCTCGCCTCCCCTGCGGGCGATCCTCTGGAAATCCCTCGGTCTGACTCTCGGACTCCTGGTCCTGGTCTGGCTTGGCCTGACCCGGTTGATTCAGGCGTTCCAGGCCAGCCATCACATCTCGTCCCAGTACCCGATCCTCGACACCCTCGCCTACTACTTCGCCGGCTTCGGCCTGTTCGTCGCACTGGCTTACCTGATGCCGGCGATCTCGATCCTGGTGGCGGGCTTCTTCCTCGACGACGCGGCCGAGATCGTCGAGCGAACGGATTTTCCGGGTGACCCGCCGGGGCGTGCCATGCCGCTCGGCACCGCGATGCTGTACGCCGTCCGCTTCGCCGGGGTGACGCTGCTCGTCAATCTCGCGGCGCTCGTGATCTTCTTCGTCCCCGTGATCGGGATCGTGGCCTTCTTTGCCGCCAATGCCTATCTGCTGGCCCGGGAATATTTCGAGATGGCAGCGGCCCGGTTCCGGCCGTTGCCGGAGGCTGCCGCCATGCGCCGCGCCTTCTCGGTGCGGACCCTCGGCGCCGGTTGTCTGCTGTCGGCGATGATGGTCGTGCCGATCGTCAACCTGCTGACGCCGCTGTTCGGCATCGCCCTGATGGTCCACTTGCACAAGCGCCTCAGCCGAAATCTGCGCCTCGCTGCACCCGGCACGCCGGAGCGGGTGATGCGGCCATAGCCCGCTCTGGCCGCGACGGGGTTTGCCCGCTACCTTCACCGGAGCCGGGCGGGGCCGGGGCGGAGAGCCGATCGATGAAGGCGCACGACGCGGCGCAGGACGTTCCCCCGCCCCCCGGCATCGTGCCGTTCCTCCTTGTCGGCCTCGTGGTGATCGGGCTGGTGGGCTGGGGCGGCTATGGCCATTGGCGGCGGGACTCTGAGGCGAGCGCGACGCTGGAGCGGATCAAGGCCCTCGTGCCGCAGGTTCGCCTCGTCACGGTCGAGCGCGCCGAGGGACCGCTCGATCTCGTGCTCCCGGGCGAGATGCAGGCTTTCACGACAGCGGCGATCGCAGCCCGGGCCACCGGCTATATCGCTGAGCGCCGTGTCGACATCGGCTCGCGCGTGAAGGCCGGCGACCTGTTGCTGCGGATCGCGGCGCCGGATCTCGATCAGCAACGCGCCCAGGCCGAGGCGCAGGTCGGCCAGCTGAAGGCACAGCTTCTCCAGGCGCAGGCGCAGGTCGAGCAGGCCCGCGCCAACGTGAATCTCGCCAACCTCACCAACAACCGGACCTCGACGCTCGCCGTGCAGGGCTGGGCCTCCCGCCAGAACGCCGACACCTCGCAGGCCGGCGTCCTGTCGCAGGCCGCGACCCTCGCAGCCGCCGAGGCCGGGGTGAAGGTGGCGACCGCCAACATCAAGTCGCAGGAGGCCGTGGTCGACCGGCTGAAAGCGCTAACGGCATTCGAAAACGTCGTGGCGCCCTTCGACGGGGTCGTCACGATCCGCAACGTCGATGTCGGTGACCTCGTCCGCGCCGATAACGGCGGCACATCGCTGCTGAGCATCGATCAGGACAGCACCCTGCGCATCACCGTGAACGTGCCCCAGAACGACTCAGTCGGCGTCAAGCCCGGAGTCGGGGCGGTGATCACGGTGCCGCAGCTTCCCGGCCGGACCTTCGACGGCTTCGTGGAGCGCAGCTCGGTCGCCCTGAACGCCGCCTCGCGGACGCTGACCACGCAGGTCGACGTGCCCAATCCCGACCGGCAGCTGCGGGCCGGCTTCTACGCCCACGTGACCCTGAAGATCCCGCGCTCGGAACCGGCAGTCTCGGTGCCCGCGGAGGCGACGGTGTTCAACACAAACGGCCTCCAGGTCGCGCAGGTCGGCGATGATGACCGGGTGACATGGCGGACGGTCAAGATCCGGCGGGATCTCGGGCGCACCCTCGAGCTCGAATCGGGTTTGGCGGCCGACAGCCGCATCATCTTCAGCCCGCCGCCGGAGCTTCGCGACGGTCAGGCGATCGAGCGCCTGACGACACCGCCGGAGCCGACGCCGATGCGGTCGGCTCAGCGCTGAGCAGTTCGGCCGGTCTCAGTTCACCCGGACGACGAGCTTCATCTTCGGGTGGATTCCGCACAAAACCTGGAAGGAGCCGCGTTCGGTGAAGGTGATCGGCACGCGGCTGCCCGGTTCCTGATCGCCGGAATCGAAATTGAACGTCTCCGACTCGACGAAGACGTGGTGCAGCAGGTCGCTATCGTCGTTGACGAAGGTCACCACTTCGCCCCGGGCAACCGCGAGATTGTCAGGATGGAACATCCGGCCCTTCTGGGAGACCAGGATGCCCGATGCCTGAAGCTGCTCCGTGACGAGCAATCCGCCGGCTGCACCGAGGACCAGGGCCAGCACCACGGAGACCGAAGTCGGGCGCCGGAGGCTTAATGCGATCCGTACGACGGAAGCGGACATGTGATCCCTCGGCTTTCGAGGAACAGCTTCGCACAGACTTCCTTGAAAATTCATTCCTCGATACCCGCATTCAGCGCGCTTTGTGCGGCTCATTCCGAAAATGACCTCATTTTCGCATGTGCGTTTAAATCGAATTGGCGGGAGTGCGAGCTAAGCGCCTCTTAATATGTCGCAACTACAGATAGTCGGACGTGTGGGGCGACGGCCGGTGCGATGCAAGATCCCGAGACGGCAACGGAGACCAGGAGCCCGGCGAAGCCGTCGGCCACGGCGCGTGGCCTTTCGGGTTTCTTCACCACGGTCCGCGGCCGGATCTTCGTCGCGTTCCTGAGCATGAGCCTGCTCTCGGGGGCGCTTGGGCTCTACGCGGTGGTCGCGATCTCGCATATCGGCACTCTGGTCAACCGGACCTACGACGAGTCGCTGATGTCCATCAATTATGCCCGGGCGACAGCGGCCGACTTCGCCAAGATGCGCACGGCTTTCGCCCGGCGGATGCACCTGCGCAACGAGGCCGAGACGGCCAAGCTGAATGCCGAGATCGCGGATCTGTCGACGACGCTGGCCGAGGATCTCACGATCGCGGTCGAGCGCTCGCAGTCCGACCGGGCGGTGCGGACCGCCGGAGCGGTTCAGGCTGCGGTGAGCGCGTGGGAGGAGATGCGGCGCACGTTCGATCCGTCGACGGCCCGCCCGGAGCGCTGGGACGCCCTGGATCAGAAGGCCAACGCGGTCGACAATCAGATCGACCTGCTCGTGAACTACACGGCGGGCGACGGCTTCACGTTCCGGCAGGCGGCGCGCTTCCTGGTGGCGCGGGAAATGCGCGTCAACGCAATTGCGGCGGTGCTGGCGATCGTCGCCTGCGGGCTCGTCGCGTGGCTGCTCAACCGGCGCATCACCGGGCCCCTCGCGGCGGCCTCCGCGGCCGCGGAGCGGATCGCCAGCGGCCGTCTTGAGGACCGCATCCCATCCGGCGGCCGGGACGAACTCGGCAGTCTGCTCCGCTCCATGGCGGTGATGCGCGACAACATCCAGGCCATGATGGCCCGGGAGGTCAGTCAGCGCCGCCGCGCCGAGGCGCTCGTCACGGACGCGCTTCAGACCTCGCGCGAGGGCGTCGTGGTGGTCGATGCGGCGGGACGGATCGCGCTGGCCAACGCCCAGGCCCAGAAATTCTTCGCGGGGCTGGGCGAGGCGATCGAGGCCGGGATCTCCCTCTGGGGGAACCCGGAGACCACCGAATCGGCGCGACCGAAGCCCCACGGCGATTGCTTCCTGGCGCTCGCCCGCGACGGCGATATCCGGCTGGCGGACGGCCGGTGGCTCCGGGTCAGCCGCAGCGCCACCCAGCAGGGCGGCTTCATCGCGGTGTGCAGCGACATCAGCCTGCTCAAGGAGCAGGAGGATCGCCTGACCGCCACCAACCTCCGCCTCGACGCCGCCCTGGACAACATGTCCCAGGGCCTGTGCCTCTACGATGCGCAGGACCGCCTGATGGTGGTCAACCGCCGGTACAGCGAGATCTATGGCTTGGTCCCCGGTGCGGTCGAGCCCGGCATGACCGCCGTGGAGGTGATGAACGTCAGCCTCCGAGCCGGCAACCATCCGGGCTGCGATATCGAATCCTTGCTCCGCGCGCAGCGGGAGGCGTTCTACGGCGGCGTCTGGCACACGCATTTCCAGGAATTGTGCAACGGACGCATCGTCGCGATCGAGCGCCGCAAGACGGCCGATAACGGGTTCGTCGCTACCTACGAAGACGTGACAGAGCGGCGGCAGGCCGAGGCGCGCATCGCCTTCCTGGCGCATCACGACATGCTCACCGGTCTGCCGAACCGCATCGCCCTCGGCCAGCAGATCGAGGTGGCGATGGCGCAGGCGGGCCGTGATTACGGCTTCGCGGTCTTCGCCGTCGACCTCGATGATTTCCGGCCTGTGAATGAGACGCTGGGGCACGGCGTCGGCGACGAGTTGCTTACCGCAGTGGCGAACCGTCTGACCGCCTGCGTGCGCGAGATCGACTGCGTCGCCCGCCTGGGCGCCGACGAGTTCATCGTGATCCAGCGCGGCATCGACCGGCCCGAGGACGCCGCGGTCCTCGCCCGGCGGATCATCGAGGTGGTGAGTGCGCCCTACAGTCTGAGCAGCCACGAGATCAGCGTCGGTCTGACCATCGGCATCACCCTGGCGCCAAGCGACGGGACGAGCTGCGAGAAACTCCTGAAGAACGCCGAGGTCGCCCTCGACCGCGGCAAGTCCGAGGCGCGGGGCTCGTTCCGATTCTTCGAGCCCGAGATGGATGCGCGCCTGCAGGCCCGCCGGGTGCTGGAGCGGGACCTGCGCGAGGCTTTGGCCCGCGAGTCGTTCGAGGTCTATTACCAGCCGATCTACAGCCTCGACGCCGACCGGATCTGCGGATTCGAAGCCCTGTTGCGCTGGGATCACCCGGTTCGGGGTTTCATTTCCCCGGCCGAGTTCATCCCGATCGCGGAGGAACTCGGTCTGATCGTTCCGCTCGGCGAGTGGGTGCTGCGCCGGGCCTGCGAGGAGGCGGCGCGCTGGCCGGACGGGCTCAAGGTCGCGGTCAACGTGTCGGCGGTGCAGTTCACCTCGGCGAGCCTCGTCAACGTCGTGCGCGAGGCGCTGCGCCGGACCGGCCTGCCCGGCCGGCGGTTGGAGCTGGAGATCACCGAATCGGTGCTGGTGGCCAATCCCGGCGCCACGACTGCGATCCTGCACAGCCTCAAGGCGCTCGGTGTCCGCGTCGCCATGGACGATTTCGGCACCGGCTACTCGTCGCTGAGCTACCTGCGCAGCTTCCCGTTCGACAAGATCAAGATCGACCAGTCCTTCGTGCGCGATCTGTGCATCAAGGACGGGACGGATTTCATCGTGCGGGCGGTGATCGGACTCGGCGCCAACCTGGGCATGACCACCACGGCAGAGGGTGTCGAGACCGAGGCGCAACTTGCCGTTCTGCGCGCCGAGGGCTGCGACGAGGTGCAGGGCTATCTCTTCAGCCGACCCGTGCCCGTCTCGGAGGTCAACGCGGTGATCCTCCGCTGGAATGGGGCCAGCCGCGCGATCGCGTGAGCGCAAGGTCCACTCGCTTTTCCCCCCTTACGGCTACGGGCTCCACAGGTTTGGGGCTTGAGGCTGATGACAGAGCGCGGCCGTCCCCTCTCCCGCTCGGGAGGGGACCCGCGCCCCTTCCAGTTAGCGACTGAGCCGTCGCAGACAGCAAACCTGTGTAGCCGGTAGCCCATTGCGGGGAAGGGCCAGGGGTGTGGGTGGTTGAGGATTGAGCGCCCCGGTGCCTCCTGCACCACCCCCACCTCCAACTCCTCCCCGCAAGGGGGAGGAGAGCGCCCTACGGTGAGCGAAGTTCGAACAGCGTTGCTTCGTCGCGAGACGGGAGGAGCGCCGAGCCCCTGCCCTACTCCGCCGCGTCGAGCCGCGGGCGCTCGACATGGCTGCGCTCGGCCTTCACCAGCTCGGCGGTGCGGAACGCCACCTCCAACGCCTGCTCCGCGTTGAGCCGCGGGTCGCAGTAGGTGTGGTAGCGGTCCTGCAGGTCGTCGGCCGTCAGCGCCCGGGCACCGCCGGTGCATTCGGTGACGTCCTTGCCGGTCATCTCCAGGTGGATGCCGCCCGCGAAAGTCCCCTCGGCGCGGTGCACGCCGAAGAAGCCCTCGATCTCCTGCATCACTCGCTCGAACGGCCGGGTCTTGTAGCGGCCGGCCGGAATCGTGTTGCCGTGCATCGGATCACAGATCCACACCACCTTGCGCCCTTCCCGCTCGACCGCGCGGATCAGTGCCGGCAGGTGGTCGCCGACCTTGTCGGCCCCGAACCGGCAGATCAGGCTGAGCCGACCCGGCTCGTTCTCCGGGTTGATCAGGTCGATCAGCCGGATCAGCCCCTCGGCCTTCATCGACGGGCCGCACTTGAGGCCGATCGGGTTCTTGATGCCGCGGGCATATTCCACGTGCGCGTGGTCCGGCTGCCGGGTCCGGTCGCCGATCCACAGCATATGGCCGGAGGTCGCGTACCAGTCGCCCGTGGTCGAATCGACCCGGGTCAGCGCCTCCTCGTAGCCGAGCAGCAGGGCTTCGTGGCTGGTGTAGAAATCGGTGGTCCGCACCTCCGGATGGGTCTCCGGATTGATGCCGATCGCCCGCATGAAG
Organism: Methylobacterium sp. J-088; assembly: GCF_022829295.1. Taxonomy (GTDB): domain Bacteria; phylum Pseudomonadota; class Alphaproteobacteria; order Rhizobiales; family Beijerinckiaceae; genus Methylobacterium. The sequence continues at coordinate 284,863 of NZ_JAKSYH010000136.1, read as the reverse complement.
TCGAGCGCATCGGTCATGCGGCCCGCCACATCCTGGTAGCGCGAGGATTGCGGTGAATCCTTCACGAAGCCCAGCATCCACCGGTGCGCGTTCTCGAGGTTCGCGTAACCGCCGGTTGCGAAGGCGCGCAGCAAGTTGAGCGTCGCGGCCGATTGACGGTAGGCTTCGAGCTGACGGCGCGGATCCGGGATCCGCGCCTCCTCCGAGAAGCCGATGCCGTTGACGATGTCGCCCCGGTAGCTCGGCAGGCTCACGCCCTCCAGCGTCTCGGTCGGCGAGGAGCGCGGTTTGGCGAACTGCCCGGCGATGCGCCCGACCTTCACCACCGGCGAGCCGCCCGCGAAGGTCAGCACCATCGCCATCTGCAGGAACACCCGGAAGAAATCACGGATGTTGTCGGCCGAATGCTCGTCGAAGCTCTCGGCGCAATCGCCGCCCTGCAGGAGAAACGCTTCGCCCGCGCCGACGCGCGCGAGCGCCGCCTTCAGCTTGCGGGCCTCACCGGCAAAAACCAGCGGCGGAAAACTCGCGATCTGCGACTCGACGGCACCCAGGGCGGCCATGTCCGGATAGGTGGGGACCTGCTCGATCGGCAGGTTTCTCCAGCTCTTCGGTGTCCAACGCTCGCCCATGGCCTCTCTCCGCGCACCCTAGAGCCGTGCCCGATCGCGTGCGGCTCTAAGTCCTTGTTGTGACGCGCGCTCTTGCGCCGAACCGGTGTCCGGTTCCGCAGAAAGCGCGCGCGTCGTGCGACCGCGCCTCACGCGCGAAGCGCGGCTTATAGAGAGGTTGCCACACCCTGACGAGTGCCGGAATGCGAGGGGCAGGCGCGAGCGGGATTCAGACCTCGCCGTCCTCGACCTCGATCCCGTGCTCGGCGAGGATCCAGAAGATCGCCTCCAGATCCTCCGCGGACACGTCCCGAGGGGGCAGGGCCTCTTCGAGATCGTCGTAGGTCAGGCAGCGACGGCGTTGCGCCTCGGCCTTGGCGAGCAGCTGGTCGATCGCCTTGCGGATGTCGGGCGGGAGCGCATCGTGGCTCGGGGGGCGGTGGAAGGCGGGCCGCAGCGCATCCGCCAGCAGGCCGTCGATGATGGCCTGCCGCCGCGCATGCGCGTCGTCGCCCCCGCGTCCCTTGCCTGCGCTATGCTTACCCATGCCCCTGATATGGCTCGGCCGGGCACCGCGTCGAGGCCCTGAGACTCTGGAGCCCTCAGCCGACGCCCACCGGATGCTTGGTCACCTCCGGCACGCGCATCGTCACGAGTTCCTCGGCGGCCGTCGGGTGGACCGCGATGGTCCGGTCGAAATCGGCCTTCGTGGCGCCCATCGTCACCGCGATGCCGACCACCTGGATGACCTCGCCGGCATCGTGGCCGAAGATGTGGACGCCCACCACCCGGTCGGTCGCGCAATCGACGATCACCTTCATCAGGATACGCTCCTCGCGGCCGGAGAGCGTCGCCTTCATCGGGCGGAAACGCGCCTTGTAGACGTCGATCTTGCCGTAGATCTCCCGCGCCGCCGCCTCGCTGTGGCCGACGACCCCGATCTCGGGGGTCGAGAACACCGCGGTCGGGATCAGGCGGTGATCCACGCAGGACGGCTTGCCGCCGTAGACCGTGTCGGCGAAGGCGTGACCCTCGCGAATCGCCACCGGGGTCAGGTTGGCGCGGTTGGTCACATCGCCGACCGCGTAGATCGACGGGACCTTGGTCTGGGAATACGCATCCACCGGGATCGCCCCGGCGGCGTCGAGGTCGACGCCGATCCGGTCGAGGCCCAGGCCCTCGACATTGGGCCGTCGTCCGGTGGCGATCAGCACCTGATCGACGGCAATCTCGCTACCGTCGTCCAGTCGGGCGCAGAGGGCACCGTCCCGTCGCTCGATGCCCGTGAGGGTACGGCCGAGCCGCAGGTCCATCCTGTGACCGTAGGCCTCCGCGAGGGCATCGCGAACCTCGTCATCGAACCCGCGCAGCAGCCGGTCGCCCCGGTGCAGCAGGGTCGTGGCGCTGCCCAAAGCCGCGAAGACGCCCGCGAACTCGACAGCGATGTAACCGCCACCGATCACCAGAATGCGCTCCGGCAGGCTCTCCAGCTCGAACACCTCGTTCGAGGTGATCGCCAGTTCGATGCCGGGCACGGCCGGCTCCTTCACCGGATGGGCGCCGACCGCCACGAGGATCCGCTCCGCCCGGATGGTACGGCCGGATTTAAGGAGGCGCACCGTGTGCGGATCCTCGATCACGGCCCGTTCGGGCACGATCTCGACACCGGCCCGGATCAGGTTGGCGTCGTAGATGCTTTCGAGCCGGGTGACCTCCGCGTCGCGGCGCTGCTTGAGCTTCGACCAATCGAAGCGCGGCTTCTCCACCGTCCAGCCGAAGCCGGCGGCGTCCTCGAACTCGTCGGCGAAGCGGCCGGCATAGACCATCAGCTTCTTCGGGACGCAGCCGCGGATCACGCAGGTTCCGCCGACCCGGTATTCCTCGGCCAGCGTCACCTTGGCGCCGTAACCCGCCGCGATCCGCGCCGCGCGCACGCCTCCCGAACCGCCGCCAATGACGAAGAGGTCCACGTCGAAAGCGCTCATGCGGGGCCGTCCATCCTGGGGGTCGTTTCCGCGCGCGGCCGGGACGCCACGCGCATCCACGAGATGGCAGCGCCGAGACCTGCCGTCCACCACGCCGCCCAGCCGTTGTGCTCCACGAAGGCGATCGCGACCGCACAGGCGACGAGTCCGAGCGCCGCGGCACGGTCGGGCTGATCCAGCCGGGCGAGGCGGGCGAGCATCAGCATCAGGGTCAGCGCCGCGAGGAGCGCGCCGGGCAGGCCGAGCTCGGCCCAGACCTGAAGGAAGCTGTTATGCGGGTGCCCGACCCCGAGCAGCACGCGCATCTCGGGTGCGAGCGTCTGCGCGGCCGGGGTCTCGGCGAAGCGCGCGCTGGTGCCGAAACCCGCACCCCGCCAGGGATCGGCCGCCACCGCCGCGCCGAAGCTGCGCGCGATCGCGACCCGCGCCCGGGAGGAGGATTGCACGAGACGCTCGTGCGCCGATTCGGGCATGATGTGGGCGAGGAGATCACCCTCGACAGGGGCGAGCGCCACCGCGAGACCGAGGCCCAGACCGGCAAGACCGATTCCGGCGCGCCGGGGCAGAAGGCGGCCCGCCGCGAACATCGCGCCGCCGGCGAGCAGGCCGAGCTGGGCGGCGCCGCTGATCGAGCGCAGCACGCCGAGCGCCGCAGAGACCAGCGTGACCGCCGCCAGGCCGCGGGCGCGCTGCCGCCAGAGGACCAGGGCGAGCGGGCCGGCCACGAGGTCGAGGGTCAGCGCCGGCCGGTTGTGCACGAAGGCGGCGGCCCGATGCCCCAGGGCCCTCTCCAGGGCGAGATCGGAGGCCAGATCCACGGCGATCAGCAATCCGGCGAGCGCGATCGAGGCAGCCCCAACCCGCGGCGCGAAAGCCGGGATGCGCCCGGGGGCGAGGCAGGCCAGGAGATAGGCCGCCGTGAGCGCCGGGAGGAACTCGCCTGCCATCCGCAGCGACACGGCCGGGAACGGACTCCAGGCGATCGAGACGAGGCTCCACGCCAGGAACCCGAGCGCCGCTCCGGCGAGCGGGGTGCCGAGCGGTGCCAGGATCCGGCGCGCCGCGTCGCCACGGTCCTCGATCACGCGCCCCGCAAGGAATGCGAGCGCCGCCAGCCCGATCACCAGCGGGCTCGACCGATTGGCCAGCACCATCGCAAGCGGCATCCCGGCGAGGCAAACGCCGCCCGCGGCGTAGAGGCGGCCGGGGGAGCCCGCGCAGGCGTTCGAGGGGACTTTCACGGCAGCCCTCTCAAGGCCGTGAAGCCAAGCGCGCGGCAAGAGATCGATGCAGCATGCCTCAATGACACGCCTCCCCCTCTCATCGTGGCTACGCGCGGTCGTGTGCTGGATCCGGGTCGTAGTCCGCTTGCGCTCCATACGCCTGGGAAAGGGTGGAGCCACAACCGGTTCGCCGCGATGTTCTCGCATGCGGGCCCGACGCCCCGGTGGGGTGGGGCCCTCACTGCATCTGGTGCCCGCGCTTGCCCATTTCGGCGCGGACGCGGACCATGACGTATTCCGACACGTCCTGGGTCCAGTCCTGCATCTCCTGCACCATCTCGTCGAGGAGTTGCGGCTGCGCCTCGACGTAGTGCTTGCCGGCGGGTGAGCGGAAGAAGGTCGCGATCTCCTGCAGCTCGGCCTCCGAGAACTTCGTCGCGTAGGTGCGGGCCGCGATGTCGATCATGCGCTGCTTCTGCAGCTCCATCTCGGGTTGCAGCGAGGCCAACACGTCGTCGAGATCCTTGGCGAGTTCCGGCCGGGTGACGGACTGCTTGCGGATCTGGTCGGCGAAGGCGGGCAGCACCGAGTCGAATGAGCGGGCGATGCCGGAACTGAGCATCACCTCGCGGGCCAGGGCGAGATGGTTCGGGGTCATGGCCGGTGCCGCCGGCGTGTTGGCGGCGGGCGTGCTGGGCTGGGCCGCAGGCTTTGCCGGCGCCGGCTTATGAGCCTGCGCGAAGGCAGCGGACGGAAGCGCGAGGCCAAGCGCGAGGCCGAGCGCGGCGGTGAGGCGTCGGGACATGCTGGGTTGATCCTGCGAGGATGGCTTGCGGGGGAAGCGGCGCCTCAGGCGAGGCTGCCGAGAACGGTGATGTCGGCTTGCCCGTCCCGTGCGGCCGCCAGGATCGCGGCGTTCGCGATGCCGAGGAACAGGCCGTGCTCGACGACCCCCGGGACAGCCCAGAGCGCGGCGCCGAGCGCCTCGGGATCGGGGATCGCGCCGAGATGGGCGTCGAGGATGTGGTGTCCGCCATCGGTGAGCAGGGGCGCGCCGTCGGGACGCTGCCGCAGCCGGACGGCGCCGGAGCAGCCGGCATCCGCGACGGCTCTCTCCACGGCCCGGTGGGTGGCGGTGAGGCCGAAGGGATTCACCTCGATCGGCAGCGGGAAGGCGCCGAGCCGGTCCACGCGCTTGGCCGCATCGGCGATCACGACCATGCGGTGGCTGGCGCAGGCGACGATCTTCTCCCGTAGGAGCGCCGCGCCGCCGCCCTTGATCAGGCGTAAGCTGCCATCCACCTCGTCGGCGCCGTCGATGGTCAGGTCGAGCTCCGGCTGCTCGTCGAGGGTGGCGAGACGGATGCCGAGGCCTTCGGCCTGGGCCCGCGTCGCTTCGGAGGTCGGCACGCCGAGGATGTCGAGACCGTCACGGACCCGCTCGCCCAGCAGCGCCACGAAGGCGGCAGCCGTGGAACCGGTGCCGAGGCCGAGCCGCATGCCGGGCTCCACGAGGTCGAGGGCGCGCGCCGCTGCGGCCCGGCGCAGATCCGGCCCGCTCACCGGGAGCGAGCCCGGTCGACAAGGTTAAGCGAGGGGGCGCACGTCATGGGCCGGACTTTCCGCGAGGATCGCGCGGCCCCTAGCACGGGACTCGGCCGACCGGAACGCCCGCTCCGACGATGCGGCGTCAAAAGCGGCCGCCTTGAGCCGGCGTGGCGCTGGCGCCGGCCCGGCCGGGGGCCGGACCGGTCAGTGGCGCGTCGGAGGCGCCGTCCGTCCCCGGCTTGCCCTGCTGGGTGCAGACGACCTGCTCCTTCTTCACCAGCACGAAGCAGATGCTCATCTCGCCGGTCCGGTAATTGACCCGGAAGACGCCGGCCTCGCGGGTGTGACGGCTCGCCACCAGCCCGTATTCCGAGGGGGTCTGCGGCCCGGCGCCCTCCCCGGCACCGAAGCAGACGGTCTGGCCGATGCCGCCGGCCGATTCCTGGAGGCCGTACTGGCAGGACGTGACCTCGCCGGTCACCTTGTCGACCCGGTACATGCGGTTCAGATCGATCTGCGGGGCCGGCACGAACTCGTAGGATGTCGCGGCGGCCGGCGCGACGGGGAGCGCCGCGCAGGCGGCCAGGAGGAGCAGAGACGGTTTCATCGTTGATTCCGGGGCGGGGACCTGCAGGCTTTCGCCGGGCTTTCGGGCGAGTCTGGGGCGCAGCGATCGATGATCCGCCGGGACGCGGCGCAGCAGGGGTGCCAGCTTGCCGATAGCAGCGCCCCCCGGTAGCGAGGCCCGTGCCAGCCAGGAGCTTCATCGCTATGTCCGCCGCTTCCACGACCCGTCCGCCCATCGCCGTGTTCGATCTCGACGGCACCCTGGCGGAGACCGCGGGGGACCTGATCGGCACGCTGAACGTGCTGATGCGGCGCGAAGGTTTGCCCGAGCTTCCGCTGTCGCAGGCCCGCGGGCTGATCGGCGCCGGTGCCAAGGCGCTGATCCGGCGCGGTTTCGAGGCGGAGGGACGTGCGCTGTCTCCGGAGGATCACGAGCGGCTGTTCGAGGCCTTCATCGCCCATTACGGCGAACACCTCGCCGACACGTCGCACCTCTTCCCGGGTGTCGTCGAGGCGCTCGATGCGCTGGAGGCCGACGGTTACCGGCTCGCAGTCTGCACCAACAAGTACGAGGGTCAGTCGGTCGAGCTGCTGCGCCTTCTCGGGATCGGCCACCGCTTCGCAGCCATCTGCGGCCGCGATACCTTCCCCCAGTTCAAGCCCGATCCGCGCCATCTCGCCGGGACGATCGAGCGCGCCGGCGGCGATCCGGCCCGTGCCGTGATGGTCGGTGATTCCCGCACGGACATCGACACCGCCAAGGCGGCCGGCATCCCGGTGGTCGCCGTGACCTTCGGCTACACCGACCGGCCGGTGACCGAGCTCGGACCCGACCGGGTGATCGAGCATTTCTCGGAGCTTCCTGCAGCAATCCGGGACTTGGCGCCGGCAAAAATCGCCTGAGGTGTCAGCCGAGCCAGCGCCGAAGCCGGGCCACGGCTTCGTGGCACTCGGCTTCCGAGCCCGCGAACGAGAACCGGACGTGGTGGCTGCCGAGATCCGGATCGAAGTCGAGGCCCGGTGTCGCCGCGACATGGGCCTCGTCGAGCATCCGCCGGCAGAAATCCGCAGCGTCGTTGGTGAGGTTCGCCACGTCCGCGTAGAGGTAGAATGCGCCGTCGGCCGGGTGCACGCGCCCGAGGCCGAGGCCCGGCAGCGCGTCGAGCAGGATGGTGCGGTTGCGCGCATAGCCGTCGCGGACGGCGTCGAGTTCTTCCGTCGCGTCGAAGGCTGCCAGCGCCCCGATCTGCGACAGGTAGGGCGCCGAGATGTAGAGATTCTGCGCCAGCCGCTCGATCGGGCGGACCAGGGTTTCCGGCACCACCATCCAGCCGACGCGCCAGCCGGTCATGCAGTGGTACTTGGAGAAGGAGTTGATCACGACCGCTTCGGGGTCGAAGCGCAAAGCCGTTTCGGTTGGCAGGCCGTAGCTGAGGCCGTGATAGATCTCGTCCGAGATCAGCGGCAGGCCGAGGCTGCGGGTCGCGGCACAGAGGTCCCGCAGGGCCGCCTCCGTGATGACGGTGCCGGATGGGTTGGCGGGGCTCATCACCAGCGCCCCGGAAACCGGTGCCCTTGCGTGGGTCTCGCGCAGGAGCGCGGCGGTCGGGGCGAACCGGTCCTCCGCGCGCAGGATCATCGGGGCGGGCACGAGGTCGAGGGCGGACAGGATGTTGCGATAGGCCGGATAGCCCGGCTGCGGCACGGCGACACGTGCGCCGGCATCGAACAGGCTCATGAAGGCCAGCACGAAGCCCGCCGATGACCCCGTGGTGATGACCACCCGCTCCGGCGGAATCGAGACGCCGTGACGCTCCGCATAGTCCCGGGCGATGCGCGCGCGTAAAGCCGGCAGACCGAGGGCTTCGGTGTAGGGGACGCGCCCGGTCGCCAAAGCATTCTGCGCCGCCGCGATCACGGCGCGCGGTGCCGGGGCCGAGGGCTGACCGACCTCCATCCGCACCACGTCGGCACCGGCGCGCACCTTGGCGGCGGCGGCGGCCATCACGTCCATGGCGAGGAACGGCTGGACGATGGCGGCGCGTCTGGAGATCGGGGTCATGGGATCCTTCTCTGTGCCGGATGCGGCAGCACGGCCGAGGCGATCCGGTCGGGCTCCGGAGGTTAGTTCGCCACCCCGGAGGCCTCAACCGCCAGGCGCGGCAGCGCTGCCCTTGCGGAACCGATCCGTGACACGCGCATCCGATTGACCCGATGCCGTGAAAACGCCAAACCCAGCGCCTACCGCTCGCGCCCAGTGCGGGCCGGCTTGCCCCGCAAGCGAGGATCCATGCCGTTCATCCGCCCCCTGCCCGCGCTGGCCCTGGCGCTCGGCCTCGTCGCCGTTCCTGCCCTCGCGCAGACTGCCGGAGCGCCCGCCGCCTCCCCGTTCACGGACGCGCAGCGCGCCGGGATCGAGGCGATCGTGAAGGACTACCTCGTCAAGCACCCCGAGGTGCTGCAGGAGGCATTGGCCGAGGCCGAGAAGCAGCAGGCCGAGACGCAGCGCCTCGCCCAGGCTGCCGCGCTTAAGGAATCCCGCGACTCGCTTCTCAACGGGCCGCACGATGTCGTGGCCGGCAATCCCTCGGGCGACGTCACGATGGTCGAGTTCTTCGATTACAATTGTGGCTACTGCCGCAAGGCCCTGGGCGACGTCCAGGCGCTGATCAAGTCCGATCCGAAGCTGCGGGTGGTGATCAAGGACTTCCCGGTGCTCGGCCCGGAATCGCTGGAGGCCAGCCAGGTTGCCGTCGCGGTGCGTCAGCAGCTGAAGGGCGATAAGCTGTTCGAGTTCCACCAGAAGCTGCTGGAAACCAAGGGCCGTGTGAACGGAGCTCGGGCCATCCAGGTCGCCAAGGATATGGGCGTCGACACCGCCAAGCTGCAGAAGGACATGGCCTCCCCCGAGGTGAAGGCGGCGCTCAGCGAGAACCGCGGCCTCGGCGACCGGCTCGGCCTGTCGGGCACGCCGGCTTTCATCATCGGCGACGAGGTGATCCCCGGCGCGGTCGGCGTCGATCCGATCCGCAAGACGATCGCCGACGTGCGTCAGTGCGGCCACGCTTCCTGCTGAGGAGACGGGCCTCTCAGTCGCCCGGAGCAAAGGCGGGTGCGGCCTTGTCGCGCCGCACCGCCTTCGTCTAAGAGCCGCCAGCCGCAGGGCCGTTTTCCACCGCCGACTCGATGGGCGGACCGACGCGCCGCGATACGAAGTAGGCCGGATGCCAAAGAACGACGCCATCGATCCCGAGCTCGTGCGCGAGCTCGCAAACCTCGTCACCGAGACGGGCCTCTCCGAGATCGAGGTCGAGAAGGGCGACCTGCGCATCCGCGTCGTGCGCCGGCTCGAGCCTGTGAGCGTTCAGGTCGCGGCGGGTGCGCCCGTGGCCGCTCTGGCTGCGCCTCCGGGACAGTCTGTGCCGTCCGCCCTGGCTCCGGCCGAGCCGCAGCGGACGCAGGCCGGGACCGTGCCCTCGCCGATGGTCGGGACCGCCTATCTGCGCGCCTCCCCCGACGCCAAGGCGTTCGTGGATGTCGGCGCGAAAGTCGAGGTCGGCGACAAGCTGTTGCTGATCGAGGCGATGAAGACCTTCAACGAGATCGTAGCGCCCCGCGCCGGCACGATCAGTGCCATCTTCGTCGAGGACGGACAGCCGGTCGAGTTCGGCGAGACCCTGCTCGTCATCAGCTAAAGCGCTCTCCGACGAGGTAAACACCGGTTCGGCGCAAGAGAGCGCGTCACAACAAGGGGTTATAGCCGTGCACGATTGCGACGCGATCGAGCACGGCTCTAGGGTGTCCGTGGGCACACCGCCGCCGCTTAACCAGAGGATAGCGCCTCCTGCGCGGTTCGGTATCGCCAGGACGCCCTAACGGGTCCGATGTTCGACAAGATCCTGATCGCGAACCGGGGTGAGATCGCCTTGCGCATCCTGCGGGCGGCGAAGGAACTCGGAATCGCCACCGTGGCGGTCCATTCCACGGCCGATGCCGACGCCATGCACGTCCGGCTCGCCGACGAGAGCGTCTGCATCGGGCCGCCGGCGGCGCGCGACAGCTACCTGAACATCCCGTCGATCATCGCGGCCTGCGAGATCACCGGGGCGGACGCGGTCCATCCCGGCTACGGCTTCCTGTCGGAGAATGCCCGCTTCGCCGATGTGCTGGCGCACCATCAGATCGGCTTCATCGGCCCCAAAGCGCAGCACATCCGCACCATGGGCGACAAGATCGAGGCCAAGCGCACGGCGCTCAAGCTCGGCATCCCCTGCGTGCCGGGCTCCGAGGGTGGCGTGGAGGATATCGATACCGCCAAGCGGGTCGCTGCCGAGATCGGCTACCCGGTCCTGGTCAAGGCGGCGGCGGGTGGCGGCGGGCGCGGCATGAAGGTCGCGCGCTCCGAGGCCGAACTGGAGCAGGCCATCGGCATGGCCAAGTCCGAGGCCAAGGCCGCCTTCGGCGACGACGCGGTCTACCTCGAGAAGTACCTCGAGAAGCCCCGGCACATCGAGGTGCAGGTCCTGGGTGACGGCCGCGGCGGTGCCGTGCACCTCGCCGAGCGCGACTGCTCGCTGCAGCGCCGCCACCAGAAGGTCTGGGAGGAAGGCGGCTCGCCCGCCCTCAACGAATCGATGCGCGCCGAGATCGGCGGTATCTGCGCCAACGCCATGAAGGAACTGGGCTACCTCGGCGCCGGGACCGTCGAGTTCCTGTACGAGGATGGCAAGTTCTACTTCATCGAGATGAACACCCGCATTCAGGTCGAGCATCCCGTGACCGAGATGATCACCGGGATCGATCTGGTGATTGAGCAGATCCAGGTCGCGTCGGGCGGCGCCTTGTCGGTCAGCCAGTCGGACATCAAGGTCGAGGGCCACGCCATCGAGTGCCGGATCAACGCCGAGCACCCGGAGACCTTCCAGCCCTCGCCGGGCGTGATCACCCATTATCACACCCCCGGCGGGCTGGGTGTCCGCGTCGATTCCGCCGCCTTCCAGGGCTACCGGATCCCGCCGAATTACGATTCGCTGATCGGCAAGCTGATCGTGCACGGCCGGACCCGCAACGAGTGCCTGATGCGCCTGCGCCGGGCGCTCGACGAGTTCGTCATCGACGGGATCGAAACGACGCTGCCCCTGTTCCGGACCCTGGTCCGCAACCCGGACGTGCAGAACGGCCTTTACGACATTCACTGGCTGGAGCATTTCCTCGAAGACGGCGGCATGAAGGTCTGACCGGGCTGCGGCGACCGCAGCAGGCGGTCCCCTCTGGTCTTCGCGTCGGACACGCGCGACATTCAGGCCATGCACGACAGCCACCGCGTGGACATCACCCCCGAGATCCTGCTGAAGGCCTACGCGGCGGGCATCTTTCCGATGGCCGAGGACGCGCAGGACCCGACCCTCTACTGGGTCGAGCCGAAGGCCCGCGGCGTCCTGCCCCTCGACGCGTTCCGCGTGCCCAAGCGCCTCGCCCGGACGGTGCGGTCCGACCAGTTCGAGGTGCGGTGCGATACGGATTTCAACGGCATCATCGACGGCTGCGCCGCCCCCCGCCGTGACAGCGAGCGGACCTGGATCAACGGCCGCATCCGGGACCTCTACGGGGCGCTGTTCGATGTCGGCCACGTCCACACGGTCGAGGTCTATGCGGGCGACGACCGGCGGCTGGTCGGCGGCCTCTATGGCGTCTCGCTCGGGGCGGCCTTCTTCGGCGAGAGCATGTTCCACGAGGTCCGCGACGCCTCGAAGGTCGCGCTGGTGCATCTGATGGGCCGCCTGCGCGCCGGGCATTACCGGCTCGCCGACACGCAGTTCGTCACCGATCACCTCGCGCAATTCGGCGCGGAGGAACTGCCGCGGCATGTCTACAAGCGCCGCCTCGCCGCGGCGCTGGAAGAGGTCGCCGACTGGAACGTCTGGCCGGGGGACGGCTCGGTGACCGGTGCGCAGGTTCTGGAGGCGTTGGGCGACCAGGGCGACGCTTAGAGCGCACTCCGCCGAAATGGACACTGGTTCGGCGCAAGAGAACGCGTCACAATAAGCGCTCAGAGCCACGCACGATTGCAACGCGATCGGTCACGGCTCTCAAGCGGGTGCGGCTCGCTCAGCGGAACAGCGCGTCGAACAAGTTCTGCGGCTGCTGCGGCGGAGGCGGCGGGGCCGGTGCCGGACCCTCGTTCGACGGGAAAAACTTGCGCGAGGGCTTCTGGCGGGGCTGAACCGGCACGCCGCGCGGCGCCTCGACATCGACCTGGCCGGCGGCGTTGATCTGCTGAGCGGTCTTGGTGCTATCCTTGCCCGCGCGCTTGGTCTTCTCCGGTTTGGCCGCGACGGCGGGAACGTCCTCCTGCTCCTTGGCCTCGGCGATCACGTCGGCGCCGCCTTTGCAGTCGACCAGCCAGACATCGTAGATCGGGTGCTCGATCGCGTGCAGCCCGGGGCTCGACGCGAACATCCAGCCGGTGAAGATCCGGCGATACTTGTTGTCGAGGGTGACCTCGTCGACCTCAAGGAAGGCCGTGGTCTTGGGGCTCTCGGTCGGCGGCCGCGTGTAGCAGACCCGCGGGGTCAGCTGCAGGGCGCCGAACTGCACCGTCTCGTCGACCGCGACCTCGAACGACACGATCCGGCCGGTGATCTTGTCGAGCCCGGAGAACACCGCGGTCGGGTTCTTGATCTTATCGGCCGCAGCCGGCCCTGCCAGAACGGCGAGCGCGAGGCTCGGGGCAAGCACCAAGCGTGCGAGGGCGATGATGCGGCTCAAGGCGCGGATCCCGAAGCGAGGGAGGCCGGCCGCGCCAACGGATGCGCGGCGGACATGGCGAGTGCCCCGCCATCAACACCGGAACGGTGGCGGCAAAAGGGCGCCTGAACCGCCCCGCGATGGCTGTTATTCGCCCGGGGTCCAGGACACGTAATCGCCGGTCGCCGCCGGGCGTTGGCCCCAGGAGAGCTGCGAGCCCTGCGGCCGGTAGGCGTTCGGCGTGCCGGTCTGGTTCTCCATGTGGGGCTGCTGCCACGCGCGAGGCTGGTAGTTCTCCTCGCTCGGCGCAACATCGACGTTGTGGCAGAGCCAGCCGCGCCAGCCGGGCGGCACCTTCGAGGCGTCGGCGTAGCCGTTATAGACCACCCACCGGCGCTCAGAGCCGACAGAGCGGTCGATCAGCGCCCCTTCCGCCTTGTAGTACTTGTTCCCGAAATCATCCTCGCCGACGAAGATGCCGGTGCGCGCGGTCTGGAGCGCGAGGGAGACGGTCTGGCCGTTCCACCACGTGAAGACGCGCAGCAAAGTGTCCTTCAGCGCCATCGCCGGTCCCGGAATCGTGTCGCGCCGCTCGGACGCTTTCCGGCGCTGTTATGGTGACCGCACGCGCGCGAGTCCAGCGCGCCGAATGATGTGTCGCTACGCGGTAGCGTCAAGGGACGGTTCCCGCCCAAGCCCTGAAATCACAGGCGCGTGACGCTGTGAATCCAAAATATTCCCGAACCGAATCTCGGAAGCCGCAACGACACTTACGCAGGCCTCAGCGGATATCCACAGGATTCTGCAAGCCGGCACAACATCTAGCGTGGAACTGAGCAGCGGAACACCACTTGTTGACGTGGGAGCCTATGAAGCGGTATTCTCGCTGTATCGGTCGCGCTCCGGAGTGGCGTGTGCAGCAGGGGCGGCCGTTCCAAGATTTCGCATGCGTGGCCGGGGTCGGCTCAACCTATGAGCGTGGCCTGCTGCGCATCCCACTATCGGGAATAGACCCCGCTTCGTGCGGGGCCGGGGCCTTCGTGTCCCGTCGGGAGAGGTGTGTTTCATGCGGTTCGAGCGTCGCTACACAACGGCCGGACAATCGCCCTACGCCAGCATCACGTTCCGCAAGGCGCTGAGCGAGATCCGCAACCCGGACGGCTCGGTGGTGTTCCGCCTCGACGGCATCGACGTGCCGGAGAGCTGGAGCCAGGTGGCGAGCGACGTGCTCGCGCAGAAGTACTTCCGCAAGGCGGGCGTGCCGGCGCGGCTGCGCAAGGTCGAGGAGAACGCGGTCCCGTCCTTCCTGTGGCGTTCGGTGCCGGACGATGCTGCCCTCGCCGCGCTGCCCGAGGACGAACGCTTCGTCTCCGAATCTTCGGCCACGCAGGTGTTCGACCGGCTCGCCGGCTGCTGGACCTATTGGGCCTGGAAGGGCGGCTACTTCTCGTCGGAGGACGACGCATCGGCGTTCATGGACGAGCTGCGCTTCATGTTCGCCCGCCAGATGGTGGCGCCGAACTCGCCGCAATGGTTCAACACCGGCCTGCATTGGGCCTACGGCATCGATGGACCGAGCCAGGGCCACTATTACTGCGACCCGCAGACCGGCGTGCTGACCAAGTCGGCCTCGGCCTACGAGCATCCGCAGCCGCATGCCTGCTTCATCCAGTCGGTTCAGGACGACCTCGTCAACGAGGGCGGCATCATGGACCTGTGGGTGCGCGAGGCGCGCCTGTTCAAGTACGGCTCCGGAACGGGCTCCAACTTCTCGATGCTGCGCGGCGAGAACGAGAAACTCGGCGGCGGCGGCAAGTCGTCCGGCCTGATGAGTTTCCTCAAGATCGGCGACCGGGCGGCCGGCGCGATCAAGTCGGGCGGCACCACGCGGCGCGCCGCCAAGATGGTCATCGTGGATATCGATCACCCCGATATCGAGTCCTTCATCGACTGGAAGGTGAAGGAGGAGCAGAAGGTCGCCGCCCTGGTGACCGGTTCGAAGGTGGTCTCCAAGCACCTGAACCTGGTGATGAAGGCTTGCACGCAATGCGAGGCCGAAGGCGACGCCTGCTTCGATCCGGAGCGCAACCCGGCGCTCAAGCGTGAGATCAAGGCCGCCCGCCGCGCCTCGGTGCCGGATTCCTACATCAAGCGCGTCGTGCAGTTCGCCCGGCAGGGCTTCACCAAGATCGACTTCCCCGTCTACGACACCGATTGGGATTCCGAAGCCTACCTCACGGTCGCCGGCCAGAACTCCAACAACTCGGTCTCGCTGACCGACGACTTCCTGCGCGCTGTCGAGGCGGATGCCGACTGGACCCTCCAGGCGCGCACCACCGGCAAGGCCACCAAGACGCTGCCGGCGCGTGAGCTGTGGGAGAAGATCGGCGAGGCTGCCTGGGCTTCGGCGGATCCGGGCCTGCACTTCAACACGACGATGAACGACTGGCACACCTGCCCGGCGGGCGGGCGGATCCGGGCCTCGAACCCGTGCTCCGAGTACATGTTCCTCGACGACACCGCCTGCAACCTCGCCTCGGCGAACCTGCTGACGCTCTATGATCGCGAGACCAAGCGCTTCGATGTCGAGGCGTTCGAGCACCTCAATCGCTTCTGGACGGTCGTGCTCGAGATCTCGGTGATGATGGCGCAGTTCCCGTCGAAGGAGATCGCGGAACTGTCCTACCGTTACCGGACGCTGGGCCTCGGCTACGCCAATATCGGCGGCCTGCTGATGACCATGGGCCTGCCCTACGATTCGGATGCGGGCCGGGCTCTGGCCGGCGCGCTCACCGCGATCATGACCGGCGTCGCCTACGCCACCTCGGCCGAGATGGCGGCCGAACTCGGCACCTTCCCGGCCTATGACGAGAATGCCGATGCGATGCTGCGGGTCATCCGCAACCATCGCCGGGCAGCCTACGGCGAAAGCGAGGGCTACGAGTTCCTGAACGTTGCTCCGGTCGGGCTCGACCACGCCAACATTCCGCAGGCGGACCTCGGCGACCATGCCCGTGCCGCCTGGGACCGGGCGCTGAAGCTCGGCGAGGAGCACGGCTACCGCAACGCCCAGGCCACCGTGATCGCGCCGACCGGCACGATCGGCCTCGTGATGGATTGCGACACCACCGGCATCGAGCCCGACTTCGCCCTGGTGAAGTTCAAGAAGCTGGCCGGCGGCGGCTACTTCAAGATCATCAACCAGGCCGCGCCGGACGCCCTGCGGGCTTTGGGCTACCGGGAATCCGAGATCGCCGAGATCGAGGCCTACGCGGTCGGCCACGGCTCGATGGGTCAGGCGCCGGGCATCAACCCGACGACTTTGCGCGCCAAGGGTTTTTCGGACGAGAAGATCGCGGCTGTTGAGAAGGGCCTGAAGTCGGCCTTCGACATCAAGTTCGTGTTCAACCGCTGGACGCTCGGCGACGACTTCCTGACGCAGGCCCTGAAGGTCCCCGCGGAAAAGCTGTCGGACCCGACCTTCGAGCTGCTCCCCTTCCTCGGCTTTTCGAAGAAGGAGATCGAGGCCGCCAACACCCATATATGCGGGGCGATGACGCTGGAGGGCGCGCCCTTCCTCAAGCTCGAGCACTACCCGGTGTTCGACTGCGCCAATCCGTGCGGCCGGATCGGCAAACGCTACCTGTCGGTCGACAGCCACATCCGCATGATGGCGGCGGCGCAGCCCTTCATCTCGGGGGCGATCTCCAAGACCATCAACATGCCGAACGACGCCACGGTGGAGGATTGCAAGGCGGCCTACCTGCTGTCCTGGCGCCTCGCCCTCAAGGCGAACGCCCTCTACCGCGACGGCTCCAAGCTGTCGCAGCCGCTCAACTCGGCCCTCATTGCGGATGAGGACGACGAGGCCGATGACGCGATCGAGGCCCTGATCCAGGCCCCGGCCGCCGCCAAGGCCGCCGCGGTGGCGGAGAAGATCGTCGAGCGGGTGATCGAGCGGGTGGAGCGGATCCGCTCCCGCGAGAAGCTGCCGACCCGCCGGAAGGGCTACACCCAGAAGGCGGTGGTGGGCGGCCACAAGGTCTACCTGCGCACCGGAGAGTACGACGACGGCCGCCTCGGCGAGATCTTCATCGACATGCACAAGGAGGGCGCGACCTTCCGGAGCCTGATGAACAACTTCGCCATCGCGATCTCGCTGGGCCTCCAGTACGGCGTGCCGCTGGAGGAATACGTGGAGGCCTTCACCTTCACGCGGTTCGAGCCGGCCGGTTTCGTGCAGGGCAACGACGCGATCAAGAACGCGACGTCGCTCCTCGACTACGTGTTCCGCGAGCTGGCGGTCTCGTATCTCGGCCGCGCCGACCTCGCCCATGTCAGCCCCGCCGAGATCGGCGGCACGGTGATCGGCGGCGGCGAGAGCGGCGACACGACCCGCGAGGGTCCCAAGCCCGCCGCGGCCTCCTCGGTCGTCTCCCGCGGCCTGCTCCGCGGCTCGGCCGACCGGCTCACCTTGATCCAGGGTGGCCCGGCCGGTGCAAGCCTGGGTGTCGGTGCGGCGAACGCCGGCCAGTCGGCTCCGGCCGGCGGGATCGTCCACGCGATCCGCGGCAGCACGGCGCTGAAGTCTGAACCGGCGGTTGCTGGCCACGCCGAGACCGTCGCCGACTCCCTGCCCTTCGCGAAGGCGGAGCGGAGCGTCGCCGACCGGCGCGCCGAGGCGAAGATGAAGGGCTATGTCGGCGAGGCCTGCCCGGAATGCGCGAACTTCACGCTGGTCCGGAACGGCACCTGCCTGAAGTGTGACACCTGCGGCGGCACCACCGGCTGCTCGTAGTCACCGGGCCTGTCCCGTAAGCACCATCGACGCGGTGTCGCTCCGGCGACGCCGCGTCGCGCTGTTTAGAAGTTCAGCGACAGTGCCCGCGGTCATTGGCGGGCAATCGTGTGTTCCGCCATCCGGAACGTCACGCAGATCCGCAAGTTCTGTTCTCGCCCAACGGCGGAGACGAACCTTGCAATCACCCGTGCGCTACAGCCCTGACGTCGAGGTGGTAAAGCCGGACGAGGGTGAGACCATCGCGGAACTGTGCCAGACCTTCGACACGATCCTGCAGCGTGTCGCCGACGATTCCGGCCATGCCGTCCGGTCCGTCCACGCGAAGGCTCACGGCATCCTCGAAGGGGTGATGCGCATCGCGGACGGCCTGCCGCCGGAGCTGGCGCAGGGGCTGTTCGCCAAGCCCGGTACGCACAGGGTCTACATGCGACTGTCGACCAATGCGGGCGACATCCTGCCCGATGCCGTCTCGCTGCCACGCGGCCTTGCCGTGAAGGTGCTCGACGCTCCCGGGGAGCGCCTGCCCGACGCAGAGGGGACGACGCAGAACTTCATCATGGTCAACGGACCCGTCTTCCAGGCGCCGGACGCCCAGAAGTTCCTTGGCAGCCTGAAGCTGCTCGCCGGCACCACCGACCAGGCCGAAGGCCTCAAGGTCGCCGCCTCCACGGTGCTGCGCGGCGTCAATAAGGCGCTGCAGGCTGTCGGCGTCGAGAGCCCGACCCTTGCCTCCCTCGGCGGCGCGCCGAACGTCGATCCCCTCGGCGAGACCTATTACAGCGTGACGCCGTTTCGCTTTGGCGACTACATCGCAAAGTTCTCGCTCCGCCCGGTCTCGTCCGGGCTGACCGAGTTGACCGGCACCGAGATCGACGCGTCCGGCCGGCCTGACGCGATCCGCGAGACCGTCCGTTCCGAAATGTCCGGCATTGAGGGCGTGTGGGAGTTCCGGGTGCAGCTCTGCCGCGACCTGGACCGCCAGCCGGTCGAGGATCCGACCGTCGCGTGGGACGAGGAGGAAGCGCCGTTTCAGCGGGTCGCGACCATCACGGTTGGACCGCAGGACAGCTGGGACGCGGCTCGGGTCCAGGCGGTCGATGAGGGGATGCGGTTCAGCGTCTGGACCGGCCTCGCGGCGCACCGGCCGCTCGGTAACATCAATCGCGCCCGCAACGCACCCTACCGGCACTCGGCTGCGTTCCGCGAGCGCTTCAACGGCTGCCCGATCCACGAGCCGGCGGCGCGCTGAGAAGGCTCGGCGCCGGATCCTGCGGGACCCCGGCCTGTCGCAGCGCGTTGGCCCGATGAATTCCCTGGAGTACGCGCCATGACGTTTTTCACCGGCTTTCGGCCCGGATTGGCCCTTTTGTTGATGTCCGGCGCGGCGCTCCTGTCGGCACCGGCCTCGGCGCAGGACAAGCCGTCCGGCCAAGCGACGCTCACCAGAGTGACGGGCTTCGATCATCAGGTCACGGGCGTCACCGCCAGCCGGGATGGGCGACTGTTCGTGAATTTCCCCCGGTGGAGCGAGGATGCCCCGGTCTCGGTCGCCGAGCTGAAGGACGGCAAGCCCGTCCCCTTCCCGGACGCGGAATGGAACGGCTGGCGCAACGCGAAGTCCGACACGGTGGACCCCAAGACGCATTTCGTCTGCGTCCAGAGTGTCGTGGCCGACCAGCAGGACCGGCTCTGGGTTGTCGACGCGGCCGCCCCCGCCATGGCCCACGTGATCAAGGACGGCCCTAAGCTCGTCGGTATCGATTTGAAGACCAACACGGTCGTGAAGACCATCCCGTTCGACACCAGCACCGTCCTGCAGGCCTCCTACATCAACGACGTCCGCATCACGCCGGACGGGAAGACCGCGTTCCTCACGGATTCCGGGGCCGAGGGCGCGCTGATCGTCGTGGATCTCGACAGCGGCTCGGCCAAGCGCGTGCTGTCCGGCCACGCCTCGACCATGCCGGACAAGAGCGTCACCGTCGAATACGACGGGGCGCCGTTGCGCCGGCCCGACGGACGCGGCGTCAACTTCGCGGCGGACGGCATCGCCCTCTCGCCTGACGGCAAGACGCTGTATTGGCAGGCGATCAAGGGCAAGACGCTCTACAGCCTGCCGACCGATGCGCTCACCGGCTGGGCCACGTCGTCCTTCGTGCCCGAGATGCTGAGCGACCGGACGCTTAGCGGAAAGATCGTCACGGTCGGCGAGAACGGCCCGGCCGACGGCCTGCTGATCGCCCGCAAGGACGGCCGGATGTACGTGACCTCGCCGCAGGACAATGCCGTGAAGGTCCGCGACCTCACGCAGAACGGATCGAGCCTCACCACCCTGGTCCAGGATTCGCGGTTGCGCTGGCCCGACACGTTCAGCGAGGGGCCGGACGGCACGATCTACGTGACGACCTCGCACATCCAGGATTCGGCCGATTACAAGCCGGGCGCGCCGATCGCCCTGCCGACCGAACTTTGGGCGATTAAGTCCGGCGCGGGCGAAGCGACGGGCTCGACCGGAGGCGTGGCGCGCTGAGGCGCCGCGCTCATCGGGGTGGTGCCGTCTCCACCGGGTTGCCGAACAACGGGGTCTCGGCGGCGGCGTTGACGATCACGGCGACATCACCCGGCAGCAGGAAGCCGTCCGCCTGCGCGGCGCGGGCGGCCACGCCGACGCGGGTCACGTAGTCCTGCTGGGACCTGTACCGCTCGGCCAGTGACGGCAGACCGGTATCGTTCGCGTCGCGCGTGCGGGCGAAGGGCTGATACGCGCCGACCAACGAACAGGTGAACGTGGTGAGCGGCGCGTTCTGGCCCCCGTAAACCCCCAGCGGCACCGCGATGTCCGGCAGCCGCACGCCGCCGATCGGATTCCCATCGGCATCCCGCTGCGGCACCTGCACGACCGCGTCCGGCAACGCCTTCGGGGCTTGCAGGACGGTCGTATCCTCCGGCGCGGGCTGGAGCGGCATCAGCCGGGTCGCAGGCGGCGGCGTGTTCCGCGCCACCCATCCGTCCAGCCGCTGCAGGGTCGCCCGGGCCACGGGCGCCCAATCGAGCCGGCCGGGCGGACGCGTGCAGCGATCCGCCTTCAGGACGGTGACGTGCGACGCCCCGGCGACATCGTACATCCGCACGTTCGCGGGCAGCGGCAGATCGGCGGTGCCGTGCCCACCGGTCCGGCCAAGCGATGCGCGCAACGAGGCGTAATCGACCGTGGCGTTGAGCAGCATCATCTTGGGCGGCACGTCCCCGCGCGCCTCGACGGTGCGGACGATCTCGCCGATGGTCAGCGGCCCGTCGTTGACGCCCGGATAGTCTGGATCGGCGAAATTCGGGGTCTTGTCGCCGCTCGAATGCGGCCCGGGGCCGGATTGCAGGATCGGCAGCACGCCCGCGCCGGAGACGAAGACGTGCATCCCGTCGAACACGCGCCGGCCCTGCGCGACGTTGAAGCCGTGCAGCAGGAACGTCTTGAGGAACCGCCCATCCTGGGACTTGCCGGTGCCGATCGTCCGGTTGATCGCGCTGGCGAGCGGGTTGCGCGTTCCCGTCGAATCGGACGCCGCATGGGCGAGGAAATCCGCGGTGTCGCGCACGATCGCGAAGCCGACGCCCTCGACGAAGCGCCGCCTCCCGTCCGGATCGGTGAAGGATGGCAGATCCGCGCCGCGGCCGAGTTCCCAGAAGACCTCCGCGACGGCATATCCGCGATCCTCTAGGAAGCCGGTGCCGGGTTCGAGGTTGCCGGACTGCATCGGGACGGTGCGCGGGCTGTTGTAGAGCGCGTTGGCGTAGGCGTTTCCGCGGTTCGGCACGTCCACCAGCAGCGCGCCGTTACCGGCAGCGGGATCGGCCGGGATGAACAGGATGACGCGCGCCGCGTACGCGACCTTGCCGTCCTGGGTGCGCTCCGCCTTGTCGAGGTCGGGAATGCCGCCGGCGTCGGGCGCGAGCTCACCGTGCACCGTTCCATCGAGCCGGACGTAATCCCCGGCCGCGAACGCGCCATAGGCTTGCCGGCCGGTGATTTCGAGCCGCGTCACCTCGGCTCGCGCAGCGCTCCCGCATAACGCGACGGCGACCAGCGTGGCAGCACCCAGACAGCGTCCCATGGCGATCCCCGTGCCGGTCCGGCCTCCTCCGAGCCGGATCCGCCCCGGACCATCGCCGTGGCCGGAAGCCTGTGCAAGCTGAGGGTGAGGCCGCACCATCACGTCCGGGTGCACATGCGGGTGCCTGTCTCCCCGGAAGCCGGGTCTCGGGTCGAGGCACGCCTGCCGCGTCAGACGGCCTTGCCAACGAGGCTGCCGATTCCGGCCGTCACCGCCATGGCGAGCGCCCCCCAGAAAGTAACACGCGCCGTGGCCCGGATCAGCGGTGCGCCGCCGGCGCGGGCGCCGAGGGCGCCGAGCACGGCCAGGAACAGCAGCGAGGCCGCCGAGACCGTGAAGACCGCGATCCGGCCGGGCGAAACAGCCGCCACGAGCAGCGGCATGGCCGCTCCCGCCGAGAACGTCGCCGCCGAGGTCAAGGCCGCCTGGACCGGTCGCGCCGCGGTAAGGTCCGAGATGCCGAGTTCATCGCGGGCATGGGCGCCGAGCGCGTCCTTCGCCATGAGCTGGTCCGCGACCTGGTGCGCCAAGGCCTCGTCGAGGCCCCGGTCGATATAGATCCGGGCGAGTTCCTCCCGCTCGGCCGCCGGGTCGTCCGCGAGCTCGCCGCGCTCCCGGTCAAGGTCGGCCCGCTCGGTGTCGGATTGCGAACTCACCGAAACGTACTCGCCCGCTGCCATCGACATCGCGCCCGCCACGAGCCCGGCGCAGCCGGCAACCAGAACTTCCCCCGGACCGGCGGCAGAGGCCGCGACACCGACGATCAGGCTGGCCGTCGAGACGAGGCCGTCATTGGCGCCGAGGACCGCGGCGCGCAGCCAGCCGATCCGGTTGATCAGGTGCCGCTCGGTATGGACGGGGCGCATCAAGGTCACGGAGGCGACGAGAGCGGGACGCAGGCCGGATCCGTATCGTCCAGATCCCGCGGCAGGATACGGCTCCCCTTCGCGCTCAGGAACCAGAGGCCGACGGTTTCGTCTCCGGGTCGCCTGGGTCGCACGAGACCGCGCGCGAGCAGGGACCGCACGGTCCGCATTTCCCAGGGCCCGGGCGACGGCAGGGCGCCGTCACGATCCAGGCGGCGCAGCATCAACTGCTGCCCGGGAGTGAGGGCGCGCCAGGCCGGAGACGGTTCGAAGTCGGACATCGCAGATTGGAACTAATCCAATCTAACGCCGGCTTGCAAGATGCACGACCGCGCGTCTCGCGGCGAAGTGATGATGCGAACGCTGTGATGGTTTGGCGTGCCCGTCAGGGCAGCACCTTTATTCGATTGCAGGAGCCACTGATCGCCGCTTGAGCAGAGAACCCGACCGAGGCGCAGGCAGCATTCGCTCGGAGAGGGATGGTGTCTCCACGGGGGGCTCTGCAATCGCTGACCGAACAGCCCCCCTTTGCGAGCTACCGAATTCACATGTCGGGTTTGGACGGGGCTGACGGGCGGCCGCCTCCCCCGTAGAAGCCCGCGGGTTCCTACATCGGGTTCGGACACACCGGTTCAGAGATCGAGCGCGGGTCCCCTCTCCCGGGCGGGAGAGGGTTGGGGTGAGGGTCGAGAAGGTTCAGGATCGCGCGCACCTTCAAGGCGCTGACAGGGTGCGCCTCTTCCGGAAAGTTCTCATCCCTCACCCGGCTTTCTGCGAAAGCAGACCTCTCCCGCACGGGAGAGGGGACCCGCGCCCTATTCGGCGACGGTGGTGTCACTGTCGTGTACCGTGCGCATTGCAATCGGGCACGGCTCTAAACCTTTGTTTTAAAGCGCTCTCTTGCGCCGAACCGGCGTCCACTTCGGCGGAGAGCGCTCGAGTGAATATCGAAGTCAGTGCGCAGAGGGGCCAGGGAGGGGCGTGGTACCGACGACACCGTGCTGCTCGTTCCTGCACCGCCCCCACAGTTATCGCATATGCAAACATTGTAGTCCGCACGGATTTTATGCGCCGCAATGTGCGTCGTGAAAATCGACTGGGCCTCGTCTTTGGCTTCTTAGGGATCGACAGTCGAAATTTGGGTCCGAACCCGGAACGGATGGAATCCGTACAGTCCATAGCCGCATGGGAGAGGGGACTCGCACACGATGCGGGCATCCGCGAGCGGACCGAACGGTGAGAATGGCGCAGCGGATGTCGATCCCGCGAGTCCTGTGACCCTCGACGGCGCCGCGTGACGCCCTCCCCGCGCCAGCCAAAACCGAAAATCCTTATGCGATCCTGAGATGGACGCACCCGGTCCTGGCTCGAACCCTAACGCGGTTTCCGGGCACTCTCCAAGACGGCCAAGGCCGGTCGCGGAGCCTCCGCGGCCGGTCCGCCGGACCGGACCCGACCACCATGCTCGACATCGTCTTCATCACCGGCGGCCTCGCCTTCTTCGCGGCCGCCGCTGGCTACGCCGCGCTCTGCGACCGGCTCTGAGCGAGGCCGCCATGACCCTCGACCTCGCCCTCGGCGCCTGCGTGACCGCCGGCCTCCTCGTCTACCTCACCTACGCCCTCGTCCGCCCCGAGCGGTTCTGAGCGGCCCCGCAGGACCCTTTCCCATGACTCTCAACGGCTGGATCCAGATCGCGCTCTACTGCGCGGTCGTTCTGGCGCTCGTGAAGCCCCTCGGGTCGTACATGACTCGCGTCTTCGCCGGTGAGCGCACCCTCCTCTCGCCCGTGCTCGGCCCCGTCGAGCGCGGGCTCTACCGCGTGTCCGGCATCGATGCCCGGCAGGAGCAGCACTGGCTCGCCTATACGGGCGCGGTCATCCTGTTTCATGTGCTGGGCTTCGCGGTGCTCTACGCGATGCTGCGGTTGCAAGCGGTCCTGCCGCTCAACCCGGCCGATCAGGCCGCGGTCGCGCCGGACCTCGCGTTCAACACGTCGACCAGCTTCATCACCAACACCAACTGGCAGTCCTACGGCGGCGAGACCACGCTCTCGTACCTGTCGCAGATGCTGGGGCTGACGCACCAGAACTTCCTGTCGGCGGCGACCGGCATGGCGGTGGCGGTGGCGCTGATCCGTGGTTTCGCGCGCGCCTCCACGGGGACGATCGGCTCATTCTGGGTCGATGTGACCCGCGCGACCCTCTACGTGCTGCTGCCGATCTGCATCCCCTACACGCTGTTCCTGGTCTGGCAGGGCATTCCGCAGACGCTCTCGCCCTCCATCGACGCCATGACCCTGGAGGGCGCCAAGCAGACGATCGCGCTGGGCCCGGTGGCGAGCCAGGTGGCGATCAAGATGCTCGGCACCAACGGCGGCGGGTTCTTCAACGTCAACGCCGCGCACCCGTTCGAGAATCCCACCGCCCTGTCGAACTTCGTCCAGATGGTCTCGATCTTCGTGATCGGCGCCGCGCTCACCAACGTGTTCGGCCGCATGGTCGGCGACGAACGCCAGGGCTGGGCGATCCTCGGTGCCATGGGCCTGCTCTTCGTGGCCGGCGTCGCCGTCACCTACTGGGCCGAGGCCAACGGCGGCTCCGTGCTCAACGGCTTCGGGCTCACCGGCGGCAACATGGAGGGCAAGGAGACCCGCTTCGGCATCGCGGCCTCCGCGCTGTTCGCGGTGATCACCACGGCGGCCTCGTGTGGTGCCGTCAACGCCATGCACGACTCGTTCACGGCGCTCGGCGGCCTGGTCCCACTGCTCAACATGCAGCTCGGCGAGATCATCATCGGCGGCGTCGGCGCCGGCCTCTACGGGATACTGATCTTCGTCATCGTGGCGATCTTCGTGGCGGGCCTGATGGTCGGCCGCACCCCCGAATACCTCGGCAAGAAGATCGAGGCGAAGGAGGTGAAGATGGCCATGCTCGGCATCCTCTGCCTGCCGCTGATGATGCTGGGCTTCACGGCGCTCGCCACGGTGTTGCCGGCGGGGCTGGCCGGTCCGGCCAATGCCGGCCCGCACGGCTTCACCGAGATCCTCTATGCCTACACGTCGGCGGCGGCCAATAACGGCTCGGCCTTCGGCGGGCTGACGGCCAACACGCTGTTCTACAACAGCACGCTCGCCATCGGCATGCTGGTCGGGCGGTTCTTCGTGAAGATCCCGGTGCTGGCCATCGCGGGCTCGCTCGCGGCCAAGAAGCGGGTACCGGCCTCGGCGGGGACGCTCCCGACCCATGGCGGCTTGTTCGTCGGGCTGCTCGTCGGCGTGATCCTGATCATCGGCGGATTGACCTTCTTCCCGTCCCTGGCACTCGGCCCCGTGGTCGAGCACCTGGCCGGGTCGGCCGGCCAGACCTTCGCGGCGGGGGGCTGAGATGCCGCGCGCCCTGCCCTCGCGCCGCATGCCGGGCCACCGGCTCATGCTGCATCGGCCACAGCCCCGGCGGAGCCAATCCCAGCCGGTGCGGACCTCGGACCTCGTGCTGGCACTCCTCGGCGTCGTGCTGCTCGGCGGCTTCGCCCTGCTGGCGGCCTACGCCCTGACCAGCGGCCTGCTGGCCCCCTGACCCCGACAGCGCCCGGCGCTTCGCGCCGGGCCTCCCGCCTCCCTCCGGACACCCCCCATGTCGCGTCAGACATCCTCCCTGTTCAGCGCCGCCCTGATCGGGCCGGCCCTCCTCGGCTCCGTGCGAAAACTCGATCCGCGGGCCATGATTCGAAACCCGGTCCTGTTCGTGGTCGAGGTCGTGGCCATCCTCACCACCGTGCTGTTCGCCCGCGATCTCGCCACCGGCGGCAGCGACCTCGCCTTCTCCGGCCAGATCATCCTGTGGCTGTGGTTCACCCTGATCTTCGCCAACTTCGCCGAGGCGCTGGCCGAGGGCCGCGGCAAGGCCCAGGCCGACAGCCTGCGGCGCACCCGCACCGAGATGACGGCCAAGCGCCTCACCGGCAGCGACCCTAAGATCCTCGGCCGGACCTTCGAGATGGTGCCCGGCACGTCCCTCAAGGTCGGCGACGTCGTACTGGTCGAGGCCGGCGACCTGATCCCCTCCGACGGCGAGGTGATCGCGGGCGTGGCCTCGGTCAACGAGGCCGCCATTACCGGCGAATCGGCGCCGGTGATCCGCGAATCCGGCGGCGACCGCTCGGCGGTGACCGGCGGCACGCAGGTGCTCTCGGATGAGATCAAGGTCCGCGTCACCGCAGCCGCGGGCTCGACCTTCGTCGATCGCATGATCGCGCTGGTCGAGGGCGCCTCGCGGCAGAAGACGCCGAACGAGATCGCCCTCAACATCCTGCTCGCCGGGCTGACCCTCGTCTTCGTCTTCGCGGTGGCCTCGATCCCGAGTTTTGCGAGTTACGCGGGCGGTTCGATTCCCGTGATCGTGCTGGTCGCCCTGTTCGTCACGCTGATCCCGACCACGATCGGCGCCCTGCTCTCGGCGATCGGCATCGCCGGCATGGATCGGCTGGTGCGGTTCAACGTGCTCGCCATGTCGGGCCGCGCCGTCGAGGCCGCCGGCGACGTCGACACCCTGCTTCTCGACAAGACCGGCACCATCACCCTCGGAAACCGCCAAGCCACCGAGTTCCGCCCGGTCCGGGGCGTCTCGGAGCAGGACTTGGCCGACGCGGCGCAGCTCGCGTCGCTCGCCGACGAGACGCCGGAGGGCCGCTCCATCGTGGTGCTCGCCAAGGAGAGATACGGCCTCCGCGCCCGCGACATGGCCGGGCTCAACGCCACCTTCGTGCCGTTCACCGCGCAGTCGCGCATGTCGGGCGTCGATCTGGACGGCGCCTCCATCCGCAAGGGTGCGGTCGATGCGATGATCGCCTCGCTCTCCGGCCAGCCGGTGCCGAGCCGCGGCTCCAATGCGGCGCTGGCCGTCCACAGCGCCGCCGAGAGCCAGGCGGCGATCGAGATCCGGGCCATCGCGGAGACGATCGCCAAGGCCGGCGGCACGCCGCTCGCGGTAGCCCGCGACGGGCAGCTGCTGGGCGTCGTCTATCTGAAGGACATCGTGAAGGGCGGCATCCGCGAGCGGTTCGCGGAGCTGCGCCGGATGGGCATCCGCACGGTGATGATCACCGGCGACAACCCGATGACCGCGGCGGCGATCGCCGCCGAGGCCGGCGTCGACGACTTTCTCGCCCAGGCCACCCCGGAGGACAAGCTGGCGCTGATCCGCAAGGAGCAGGCGGACGGCAAGCTCGTCGCCATGTGCGGCGACGGCACCAACGACGCCCCGGCCCTGGCCCAGGCTGATGTCGGCGTCGCCATGAACACCGGCACAGTGGCGGCCCGCGAGGCCGGCAACATGGTCGATCTCGACAGCGACCCGACGAAGCTCATCGAGATCGTCGGCATCGGCAAACAGCTGCTGATGACCCGCGGCGCGCTGACGACCTTCTCCATCGCCAACGACGTCGCGAAGTACTTCGCGATCATCCCGGCGATGTTCCTCGGGCTCTATCCGCAGCTTCAGGCGCTGAACGTGATGCACCTCGCCTCGCCGCAGAGCGCGATCCTCTCGGCGATCATCTTCAATGCGCTCATCATCGTCGCGCTGATTCCGCTCGCCTTGCGCGGCGTCACCTATCGGGCCGTCGGTGCGGCCGCGCTGCTCCGCCGGAACCTGCTGATCTACGGGCTTGGCGGCGTCTTCGTGCCCTTCGTCGCCATCAAGGCCATCGACCTCGCCGTCTCGGCCCTCCACCTCGCTTGAACCGGTCCCCCGGAGACCCACCATGCTCAGACAGCTTCGCGCCGCTTTGGTCCTGCTCACCGCGCTCACGGTGATCACCGGCCTCGCCTATCCCCTTGCCATGACGGGTCTCGCGGGTGCGATCTTCCCCGCCAAGGCTGCCGGCAGTCTGATCGAGCGGGGCGGCACGACCGTCGGCTCCGGCCTGATCGGGCAGAATTTCACCGGCGCCGGCTACTTCCACGGCCGCCCCTCGGCCACCACCGCGACCGATCCCGCCAACGCGTCCAAGACGGTGCCGGCGCCCTACAACGCCGCCAATTCCTCGGGCTCGAACCTCGGGCCCACCAGCGCGGCTCTGGCCGAGCGGGTGAAGGGCGACCTTGAGACGCTGAAGTCCGAGAACGCCGCCGCGCCGGTGCCGATCGATCTCGTCACGACCAGCGGGTCCGGCCTCGACCCGGACATCTCACCGGAAGCCGCCTATTTCCAGGTGCCACGTGTCGCCAAGAGCCGCAGGATCGCCGAGGATAAGTTGCGCGATCTGGTGGCATCCCATGTCGAGGGCCGCTCGCTCGGGCTCCTCGGCGAGCCGCGCGTAAACGTCCTCGCCCTGAACCTCGCCCTCGAAGGTCTCGCCCGCCCGTCAGGCGCACTATAGAGGAACCATGCCCGAGCCCGGTCGCGAGCCGAATCGCCCCTCCCCCGACGCGCTCCTCGAAGCGGCGCGCCGGGAAGAGCGGACCTGCGGACGGCTCAAAGTCTTCCTCGGCGCCGCTCCCGGCGTCGGCAAGACCTACGAGATGCTGACCATCGGGCGCGCCCGCTTGAAAGCCGGGACCGATGTGGTGATCGGCGTGGTCGAGACTCACGGCCGCGCCGAGACCGAGGCCCTGGTCGACGGCTTCGAGACGATTCCCCGTCGGCCCGTGCCGTATCACGGCGCTGTGCTGCAGGAGATGGATCTCGACGCCCTGCTCACCCGCCGGCCGGCGCTCGCGCTGGTCGACGAGCTCGCCCACACCAACGCCCCGGGCTCGCGCCATCCGAAACGCTACCAGGACGTCGAGGAACTGCTCGATGCCGGCATCGACGTCCTGACGACGCTCAATATCCAGCATGTCGAGAGCCTCAACGACGTTGTAGCCTCCATCACCCGTATCCGGGTGCGCGAGACCGTGCCGGACGGCGTCCTCGACCGGGCCGACGACATCGAGGTGGTCGATCTCAACCCCGACGACCTGATCCAGCGCCTGAAGGACGGCAAGGTCTACGTCCCGACCAACGCCGAGCGCGCTCTCAAGCACTATTTCTCCCGCGGCAACCTGACGGCCCTGCGGGAACTGGCGCTCCGGCGCACCGCCGACCGGGTCGATGACGAATTGCTGGGCCACATGCGGGCCAATGCCATCGCGGGCCCCTGGGCGGCGGGCGAGCGCGTGCTGGTCTGCGTGAATGAGGATGCCAGCTCGTCGGGCCTCGTCCGCTACGCCAAGCGCCTCGCCGATCGTCTGCACGCGCCTTGGACGGCGCTCGTGATCGAAGGCGCCCGGGCAGCGTCCCTCCGGGAGGCGGAGCGCGATCGGATCGCCGAGGCCCTCCGGTTGGCCGACCGGCTCGGGGGCGACGCCGTCACCCTGCCGGGCGGCCGGCGCATCGCCGACGACGCGCTCGACTACGCCCGCTCGGCCAACGTCAACCACATCATCGTCGGCAAGGCGAACCGGTCATGGCTGTTCGAACTCATCAACGGCTCGGTGGTCCATGACCTCGTGCGCCTGAGCGGCAACATCAGCATTCATGTGGTCCGGGGCGAGTCCGTCCCGGACGAGCGGCAGCCCCGCCGGGCGATCACGGTAGCGCCCCCGCGCTCCGGCTTCGACATTAGGCCCTACGGCATCGCCATGGCCGCCATCGCGGCCGGTCTGGGGGCGGCCATCCTGGCGCAGCCCTACGCGGGCATCGAGAACGCCGACCTGTTCCTGCTCACCGCCGTCGTGGCGGTGGCGGTGCGCTGGGGCCTCGGTCCGGCGCTGGCCGCGGTCGTGGCGGCTTCGCTCGCCTACAACTTTTTCTTCCTGCCGCCGGTCTACACCCTGACCATCGCCGATCCGACCAACGTCGCAGCCTTCCTGCTCTTCACCCTGGTGGCGGTGCTGGTCTCCAACCTCGCGGCCCGTGCCCGGCGGGTCGCCGTGGTGAGCCAGGGGCGGGCGCGGGCGACGGAGCGGCTGTTCGGCTTCTCGCGCAAGCTCGCCACCTGCGGGACTCTGGACGATGTCCTCTGGGCGACCTGCGCCCAGGTCGCGGCGATGCTGAAGGTCCGCGTCGTGCTGCTCCTGCCGGACGGCAAGGCCGTCACCGTCCGAGCCGGCTATCCACCCGAGGACATGCTGGAGGCGGCCGACGTGGCGGCGGCCCAATGGGCGTTCGACAACGACAGGCCGGCCGGCCGGGGTGCCGACACGCTACCGGGCGCGAAGCGCCTGTTCCTGCCGATGCGCACGGGGCGCGGCACGATCGGTGTGATCGGTCTCGACGCGGACGGGACCGGGCCGATCCTGACGCCGGAGGCTCGCCGCCTCCTCGACGCGCTGGCCGATATGGGGGCGCTCGCCATCGAGCGGGTCCGCCTCGTCGAGGATCTCGACCGGGCCGAGCGCGCCGCCGAGACGGACCGCCTGCGACAGGCGCTGCTCACCTCGATCAGCCACGACCTGCGCACGCCGCTGGCCTCGGTGCTGGGGGCCGCCAGCACGCTACGCGACCTCGACGCCGCCCTGGCGCCGGACGCGAAAGCGGAGCTGCTGGGCACTATCATCGAAGAAGCGGAACGACTGAACCGCTTCATCGCCAACCTGCTCGACATGACCCGTCTGGAGGCGGGAGCGGTGGCGCCGAATCTTTCGGCGCAGGATATCGGCGAGACCGTCGATACCGCGCTGCGGCGGACCCAGAAGGTCCTCGCGAAGCACCACATCGTGGTCGACGTCGCCCCCGATCTGCCAACGTTGGCGCTCGATCCGGTCCTGTTCGAACAGGTTCTCGTCAACCTCCTCGACAACGCTGCCAAATACGCGCCGGAGGGCTCGACCGTGACGCTCCGGGCGGTCCGCGAAGGGAGCGCGGTGCATCTCACAGTCCTGGACGAGGGGGATGGCCTGCCGGAGACCGATACCGAGCGGGTGTTCGACAAGTTCTATCGGGCCCGCAAGGGCGACCGGGTTCGGGCCGGGACCGGGCTGGGCCTCGCCATCGCCCGCGGTTTCGTCGAGGCGATGGGCGGCACGGTCACGGCTCTGAATCGCCGCGACCGGAGCGGGGCCTGCTTCAGCATCATCCTGCCGATACCAGCGCAGATCGCCTCGAAGGGCATCACCGCATGAGCGCGATGATAAACCTGGGGTCCGGCCGACGGGGGCCGGCGGTGCGGCGACATGCTGACGAACAGGACTCCACGATGCCTCCGAATGGACGACCTGCGCGGCCATGACCGTCGACGAGATCCTTGCGCCGGCCAACGCTCTGATCGGTCTGCGCACGTCGGGAAAGAAGCCGCTCCTCGACGATCTGGCCCGCCGGGCGGCCGGCACGCTCGGGATCGATGTTGCGGCGATCCTCCCGGCCCTGCTCCGGCGCGAGGATCTCGGGTCCACGGGGATCGGGGATGGCATCGCGCTGCCCCATGCCAGGCTGGACGCCGTCCGGCGCCCCTTCGGGATGCTGGCCCGGCTGCGCGAGCCGATCGACTTCGACGCTGTCGATGACCGGCCGGTCGATCTTGTTTTCCTGCTGCTGCTCCCCGCGGATGCGGAGGGCGAGAATCTGAACGCCCTCGCCTGCGTGGCGCGCCGCCTGCGCGACCCCGAGACCGCCGCTGCGCTGCGTCGCGCCCGGGACGGGCAGAGCCTGCATGCCGCGGCGAGCGGCCGGAGCTTCACGGAGGCGTGACGCGACGCCCCCGGGTTGATCAATGCGCCCCGCCCATCACGACGAACTTGAACAGGAAGATCGCGGCGATCACCCAGACCACCGGCTTCACCTCGCGCGCCCGGCCGGTGAACAGCTTGAGCGCCGCGTATGCGATGAAGCCGCAGGAAACTCCGGTGGCGATCGAATAGGTGAACGGCATGAGCAGCGCCGTCACGCAGGCCGGGATCGCCTCGGTGCGATCGTCCCAGTCGAGGTCGGCGAGTTCGCGCAGCATCAGGCAGGCGACGTAGAACAGCGCCGGCGCGGTCGCATAGGGTGGGACAGCAGCCGCCAGCGGGGCGAAGAACAGGCAGGCCAGGAACAGGATCGCCACCGTCACGGCAGTCAGGCCGGTGCGGCCGCCCTCCTCCACTCCGGAGGCGCTCTCGAGATAGGCGGTTGCGCTCGACGTGCCGAGCAGCGAGCCCACGAAGACCGACGCGGAATCGGCCATCAGCGCGCGGTCGAGGCGGCGCATCCGGCCCTCGGTGAGCAGTCCGGCCCGGTTGGCGACCCCCATCAGCGTGCCGGTTGCGTCGAACAGTTCGACCAGGAACAGGACTAGGATCACGTTGAGCAGCCCGCCCGACAGGGCGCCTGGAATGTCGAGTGCGAACAGCGTCGGGGTGATCGACGGCGGCAGGGAGACGATACCCTGGAAGCCGTTCCCCGCAACAGCGAAGCTCAGGGCGGTGACCGTGAGGATGCTGGAGAGCAGAGCCGCCCGCACCTTCCGGGCCGACAGGGCGGCGACCATGAGGAAGCCGATCACGGCCAGGACCGTTCCGGGTCGATGCAGGTCGCCGAGGGTTACGAACGTGGCCGGGCTCGCCGCGACGATGCCGGCATTCTTTAACGCGATGATCGCCAGGAACAGGCCGATCCCCGCCGTGATGGCGATGCGCATCGAGCGCGGGATCCCATCGACGATGATCGCGCGCAGCCCGGTCAGCGTCACGATCAGGAAGCACAAGCCGGATATGAACACGGCCCCCAGGGCAGCGGGCCAAGCGAAGCCGAGGCCCTGCACCACCACGTAGGTGAAATAGGCGTTGAGCCCCATCCCGGGCGCGAGGGCGATCGGATAATTGGCGTAGAGCCCCATGATCAGCGAACCGAGGGCTGCCGCGAGGCAAGTCGCCACGAACACGGCGCTGCGGGGCATGCCGGCATCCGCCAGGATGCTGGGGTTGACGAACACGATGTAGGCCATCGTCAGGAACGTAGTCAGGCCCGCCAGCAGCTCGGTGCGGACGTTGGTCCCGTGCTCGGAGAGCTGGAATGTTCGCTCCAGAAAATTGCCCAACGGCTCAGGGGCGATGGCATCCCGCTTCATGTCGAGGCGCCGTCCGCGTTCAGGTTGGCCGCGACGGCCCGGTAGATCCGGTCGGGCGCGAACGGTGTCGCCGTAAGGCGCGCCCCGGTCGCGTCTCGGATCGCGTTGCCGAGCGCCGCCGCGACGGGGTTGAAGGGCGATTCGCTCATGGATTTCGCGCCGAGCGGGCCGACGCTATCGTGGGTCTCGGCGAACAGGACCTGCGTATCCGGGACATCGGCGCAGGCGGGGATGTGGTAGTCGCGAAACGCCTGCGTGATCACCCGCCCCGCGCCGTCGATGCGGACATCCTCGTAGAGTGCCGCGCCGATCGCTTGCGCGACGCCGCCTTCCACTTGGCCGCGGCACTGCATCGGATTGATGACGCGCCCGGCATCGGCGGCGTGGATGCTGCGCAGGATGCGCACCTCCCCGGTCTCCGGCCGGACCGCCACCCGGAAGGCCTGGACGTTGAACGACACCGAGCGCGGGCTGCCGTCGGCGTACCCGTCCGCTGCCAGCGGTCCGATTGCGGCAAGAGCGAGCGGACCGCTAGGCGTCACAATCTTATCGCCGTCGAGCCGACAAGCCTCGACGGCCGCGCCGGACATTTCAGCCGCCTGGGCGCGGATCCGCTCCGTCAGGGCCTCGGCGGCACGCAGCACCGCCAGACCGCCGACGACGGTGCCGGTGCTGCCATAAGCACCGGTGTCGTGGCCGACCGCATCCGTATCGGCCGCGAGGATCCGCACGCGCCCAGGATCGGCGCGCAACGCGGAGGCCGCGATCTGACGATGCACCGTGCTGGTGCCGTTGCCGAACTCTGCGGTGCCGACCCGGACGGTGTAGGTAGCGTCCGCCTCCAGGCTCACCCGGGCATCGGCGAAGTGGCCGCGGGGCGGGATCGTGTCGATCATCGCCATCGCCATGCCTGTGCCGGCGCGCCAGCCCGGTTCCGGCTCCGGTCCTGGATCGGCTTGCAACGCCGCTTCCACCAGATCCAGGCACTGGTCGAGCCCGTAGCTGCCGAACACCACGTCGTGCGGCTCCAGGCTGCTCGACACCATCGGGTCGCCCGGCCTGATGGCGTTCCGGCGACGCAGGTCGAACGGATCGATGCCGAGGCGCCGGGCGACCTCGTCCAGGGCGGATTCGAGGGCGAAGGTCGTCTGGCTCAGGCCGTAGCCCCGGAAGGCGCCGGACGGGACGGTGTGGGTGTAGACGGCGCGCCCGGCAACCCGCTTGTTCGGGCAGGCGTAGGCCGCCAGCACCTCGTTGCAGCCGTGGTGGATCACCCCGCCCGCATGGTTGCCGTAGGCGCCGGTATCCGAGAGGACTTCTAGGTCGATGGCCGTGAGCGTCCCGTCCCGCCGGGCGCCGACCGTTACGGTCACCCGCATCGGGTGGCGGGTCGTGGTCGCGGTGAACTGTTCCTGCCGGGTCAGCTCCCAGCGTACCGGACGGCCGGTCCGCAGCACCGCGAGGGCGACGAGATCCTCGGTCAGCATCTCCTGCTTGCCGCCGAACCCGCCGCCGACCCGCCCGCAGACCACGCGCACCGCATCCCGTTCGAGGCCGAACAACTCGCACAGGGCATCCCGGGTCAGGAACGGCACCTGGCTGCTGGTGCGCAGCGTCAGGCGGCCGTCGGGGTCGTGCCAGCCGATGCAGCCATGGGTCTCCAGCGCTGCGTGCTGGAGACGCTGGGACAGGAAGGTGTCCGCATAGACGATGTCGGCCGCAGCGAGTCCCGCCGCGACGTCGCCGACCTCGCCATGGACCTCGGCGGCGAGGTTCGGGTGGGGCCCAAGGGGCGGCGCATCGGTGCCGGGTTCGTCGCGGGGATCGTGAACCCGCGGTGCATCGGATGCGAGCGCCAAGGCTGGATCGAGCAGAGCGGGCCGGATCTGATAGGTGACCCGCAGGGCCCGGCTTCCGGCCTCTGCGGCCGCCTCGGTCTCCGCAATCACGGCGGCCACGCGTTGGCCGACGAACCGCAGGATCGGATCGAGCACGCGGGCATCGGCGGCGTCGTCCCGGGGGTCCTGATGGCGGCCGGTGGAGAAGCGGCCGGGTGGTGCGTCCGCGTGGCTGAGGATTGCAACGACGCCGGGGATCGCGTGCGCGGCCGCCGCATCGATCGCCACCACCCGGGCATTGGCATGTGGCGAGCGCAGCACCTTGAGGTGGAGGGCGTCATCGGGTGGCATGTCGAGGGTGAAGCGCGCGCGTCCGCTGACCATCGGCAGCGCGGCCGGGGCCGGGAGGCTCTGTCCCACCGGATCGCCGCCACCATAATCCAGCGCGGCGTGGCCGATCCCCGAAATGGCGTCGCGGATCGCGCGATAGCCGGTGCAGCGGCACAGATTGCCCTTGAGCGCGGTGCCGAGATCCCGCCGCTGGCCCTGGTCGAGGGCAGCCGCGGTCATGATTATGCCGGCGGTGCAGAAGCCACACTGGAAGCCCTGCGCGGACAGGAAGGCCGCCTGCATCGGGTGGATCGTATCGGGTAAGCCGTCATCCGCGTGACAGGGGCCGGCGAGCCCCTCGATGGTGGTCACGGCCCGGCCCTCGGCACGGAAAGCCGGGATCAGGCAGCTATGGACTGGTTCGCCGTCCAGATGGACCGTGCAGGCACCGCAATCGCCAGCGTCGCAGCCTTTCTTGACGCCGAACCATCCGGCCTCGCGCAGGTAGGTTCGCAGGCACTGGCCCGGCCGCGGCGCGGCTTCGTACCGGCTCCCGTTGATCGTCAGAAGCATCCGCCGCCCCCCTGCAACGCGTCGCGGATCTCCCGGGCGAGGAGACCGGTAACGTGGCGCCGCCAGTCGGGCCGGCCGTGGACGTCGTCGTAAAAGAGCGCGTCGGGGATCGCGGCGGCAAGGGTCTGGGCCAGCGTCGCGTCGTCGGGCTGACTGTCGAAGGCGAGATGGACCGGCCGGCGGATCGCAGCCGTCACGGTGAGCGCGAGGGCACCGTGCGCGTCTTGAGTCCCGATCACCAGGGCACCGGACCGTCCGGCCGGGCTGAGACTGATGCGCCGGAACGCCGTCCGCCGACTGAGAGCCTCCGCCGGGATGTGCAGGCTGCGCAGGATCTCGCCGGGTCGCAGAGCGTTTCGCTGGGGCCCGAGCACGAAGTCCACGGCCGGCAGGTCCCGCTCGGCGCCATCGGTCGACCAGATCGCGCAGCGCGCTTCCAGCGCCACGGCCAGCGCGATCATCGGCCCGGCCGGAAGGGCGAGGCAGAGATTGCCGCCCACGGTTGCGGTGTTCCAGATCTTGAACGAGCCGAGGAGCGCGCGGCAGCACTGCGGGATTAGCGGCGCAGCGCGCCAGTGGGATGGAAGCGTGAGGCGGTCGAGCTGTGCGAAGGTGCAGGTCGCCGCGAGGGTCAGGCCATCCGGTCCGATCGTGTGCGCTGGCCAGCCGAGACCCGCGAGGTCGACGAGGCGGCGGGTTTCCGGCTGCGGTTCAGAGAACAGCCACGTTCCACCCGCGAGACAGGCATCACCCGCCTGCCACGACGGCAGCTCGGATCGGCTGCGCGGCCTCAGGACGGTCTCGATGGTGTTGAGATCCATGCAGCACGGCGTCCGGGCAAGAAGAGCATCGGGCCACGCACTATGCGTGCCGGTCCGCCGGCCCGGTCAAGTCGTGTCGGCCTGACCCCTGCTTGGATCGCACCGTGTCGCGCCTTAAGCTCGACTGCTAAGCCGATCGTCTGGAGACCACGATGCCGCTGATCACCGCGCGCTATGGAAAGGAACGCGTCCGGGTGATGCGCCTCGCCCGCGACGGCGCGCACCACGTCCCGCGCGAGCTAACGCTCTCGGTGATGTTGACCGGCGACTTCGACGCCGCCTGGACCGACGGGGACAACCGGGCCTGCATCGCCACCGACAGCGTGAAGAACATCGTCAACGTGACGGCGGCCCAGAACCCCACCCTCGACGCCGAGGCGTTCGTCACCGCGGTGGCGCGGGTGCTGATCGAAAGCTATCCGCAGGTCGCCTCGGTCTCGATCGAAGCCGAGGAGACCCGGTGGCTGCGCCACGCCGTCGAGGGCGTGGCGCATGATCACACCTTCACCCGCGACGGCAACGGCTTCGGCTATGTGGGGCTGGTCGCCGAGCGCACCGGATCGACGCTTCGCTCGGGCTTGCGCGATTTCACCTTCATGAAGACCACGCAATCCGGCTGGACCGGCTTCGTCGACGACCGGTATCGCACCCTACCCGATACGACCGACCGGATCGCCGCCACGAGCATGGACGCGACGTGGTCTTGGTCGACCAAGCCGGCCGAATATGGGATCGTGAATGCCCGAATCCTCGCCATCCTGCTCCGGGTCTTCGGAACCACGTACAGCCGCGGTGTTCAGGACAGCATGTACCGGATGGGTGAAGCTGCGCTCGCCGAGGTCCCGGAACTGGCCGAGATCGCATTCATAATGCCCAACAGGCATTATCTGCCGATCGATCTCAGGCCGTTCGGCCTGGACAACGAGGGCGCCGTCTTCCAGCCGACCGACGAGCCTTGTGGCCGCATCGAGGCGACGATCGGCCGGCGAAACTGATCGGCCGCAGAGCCAGGCGGTACCGGGAGTAGGCCGGTGTCGGCGGCAGGTCTCCTCAGTTCGGCACGCCGGTTTCGTCGGATCCGGACGCGTCGATCACGCTGCCGATCCGCTGCACGAGGGGCAGACGCATCGTGCAGCGCAAGCCATCCGGTTCAAAGGCGAGATCGATATGGGCGTTCAACTCGTAGCGTAGCATGTCGTTCAGGACCTGCATGCCGAAGCCCCGCCGCGTCGGCGGGGCGACGTCCGTGCCGCCGGTTTCCTTCCAGGTCAGAACCAGATCACTTGGCTGCATCGTATCGCGGGTGTCCACCGACCAGACGACGTTCACCTTGCCTTTTGACAGTCCGAAAACGCCGTGCTCGACGGCGTTGCTGCAAAGCTCATGCACAGCCAGGGCCATCACCTGTCCGGCCTTCGGACGGAGGCGGATAGTCGGGCCCGCCAGTTCCGCCTGATCGCCCTCGCGGATGAGATGGACCATCAACTCGTCCGAGATCAGCGAATGCATGCTGATCCCGCCGGACATGTCGAGACTGATGCGCGCGCGGGCGATCGCGTCGAGCCGGCCTTCGAGATGGGTGGCATAGCCTTCCACGCTTTCCGCTGTGTCGGCAGACAGACGCAGCACCGCACGAAGCATCGCCATGGTGTCGCGCAGACCGTGGCGCAATCCGTCAGACGCACCGCTCGCATTGAGGAGCCGTCTCAATCGCGCGTTGTCCGCCTCGAGCGCATCAACTCGCGGGTCGTGCGCGTGATCCTGTGCCATGCAGGCCCTCTCCGGGCGGAAAGCCCCGATAATGCGACTGGCGCCGAACACGCGCGTGATACCGGGGCGACCATCACGTGTTCAAAAAATGCGGTCAACCACCTGCGCTCGGATAATCAATTTCGCGCCATGAGTGGACGGTGCGACCTTTTGGAACTCGCGATCTCGCTACTCCGGCCGCGCTGCCTCACGCCTTCCACACGGCCGCTCACGAAGCGTGCGGGCGCTACAGCCCGCATCATGAAAGGCGTGCCGCGGGCTTGGTCTCGCAATGTTGATTTCGCGCGAATAGTTGACGAGAAAATTACACCATTTATATCCATGCTGATTGCCAGTTGCATCGACATTATTTTATAATGATAGCATTAAATTTTATAAGAAGATAAGCATCAATAAGGATAAACAGACAAAAATCGTGCTTTGCAAAATTTGAAATTGCGAGCTAAAGGATCCATCGAAGACTGCGGGGTAATTTAATCTTGTATAAAAAGGTTCGCGGACCATGAAGTCGTCGAAGCAGACGATCTGTCTGTCAATGATCGTCAAAAATGAGGCGCACGTTATTGGTCGATGCCTCGACTCGGTCAGACCGATCATCGATCACTGGATCATCGTCGATACCGGTTCCACCGACGGCACACAGGATGCCATCCGGACCGCCATGGCGGACATACCGGGGTGCCTTGTGGAACGCCCGTGGGTCGACTTTGCCCACAATCGGAGTGAGGCGCTCCGCTTGGCCCGCCCGCATGCGGATTACTCGCTGATCATCGACGCGGACGACGAACTGGTCGTCCCGGCGGGGTTCATTCTGCCGAAGCTGGATGCGCCGTCTTACACCTTCACGATCCTCGACCGATTCACGCGCTACCCGCGCACGCAGTTAGTCCACAACGCGTATCCCTGGCGCTATCGAGGCGTGGTGCACGAATTCCTGGATTGTCCGAAGCCGACTTGGCAGGGATCCCTGCCACTCGCGATGCGGCGCGGAGAGGACGGAGCGCGGCATTGTGATGGCGACGAAACATATAGGCGTGATGCGATTCTCTTGGAAAAGGCGCTGAAATCTGAAAAAGATCCGTTTCTGATCGCGCGCTATACGTTTTATTTGGCGCAGAGCTACCGTGACATCAGCGACTTTGAGAATTCACTTGAATATTACATGAAACGTGCAGAACTGGGCTTCTGGGATGAGGAGGTCTACATAAGCCTTCTCAGCGCGGCTTACATCATGGAGTTTCTCGGAAAATCCACCGCCGCGGTACTTGCCGTATACGACCGTGCGATCGCGACACGGCCGAGCCGGGCAGAAGCGCGGCATGGGGCCAGCCGCTTTTGCCGGAGGAAACAACAATTTGTAGCCGCGTTCCATTATGCGCAAGCTGGAATGCCGCCGAGGATGAACGGATCCGATCTCTTTGTGCAACCCTGGATCTACCAATATGGTCTGCAAGATGAATATGCGGTGAGTGCGTTCAACACCGGTCAGACGCGCCCCTGCTTATCAACATGCTTGGATATGCTGACGACTGGGGATTTGCCCGCTGATGTACGGGCCCGTATTGCGCGCTTGGCCGGTGAAGCCCTGGGTAAGATGGTCGATCCGATCTGGGGTTTTGCTAAATCATCTTATGACACGCACTTCATGCCACATTGGCAGTTTCGAACGTCGCTTTGAATATGCTTCGATTAAATTCCACAGTCCTCAAGATGGGAATCGCTGAAGGTCGCCGGCGCACCACCAGCGCCAGATCCCCTCTCGCCCCTTGCCCCGGTGCGGCTATCGGCCCTCTAACCCTCGTCTTCCAGCGGCCGCCCGTGATGTGATGAAGGTACATGCGTGGTGGATCAAAGAGGAACAGGCCGGTTGGCTGAAACGGATATGACCGTATCTTACCGTGAACGCCCGTATCGGCCAGCCAAGTGCATCGATCCAGACGGAAGCGTCAGCCGAGTCTGGAAAAATTGATGCAAAACCAGATAACTAGTGTTCACTCGCAGGAACGAAGTGAATGCGTCAGAGCACTAGTAAAATTGGCTCCGGGGATTGCTGCGATCTGCCAACGTTTTTCGAGGGGAGACACGCTTTACCGGGAGTTTGGCTATGGGTCTGCTCGCGTTAATGGTCTTCGTCTGTCCCGGAATGGGCATTGCCGGCCTGTTGTGGCTGACGCAGCGGCAAGTCCGGCCATTCTGACCAGCGTTCGACCCTCGCGATCACGAACGAGGCGGCGCAATCAAGGGCTTCGCGGGGGTTCAAATGCAACATCTCTGCTCCGCTCCTCGAAAGACTGAGGCGAATTGTTTGATAGATCTACTCTAATTCGGTCTTTGGAATTATATGATTTAATAATGAACAGTAATTTTATATAATTAATTGCACTAACTCAGTCATGGATCTTAAATTCTAAAACTAATACTCTGGAATTTTTTTACGTCGCGAGGCATTCCGATAAATTTGCTTCCCGATCAGCGTCACGATAAGCCCTGTCGGGACAAGACTTGGAATGGATTTGGATGGCGTTCCCGGAGCGCAGTCGCGCGCGACAATCTTCTATCAATCTGCGGTCGATCGTCATCGGCTCTGCGATCGCATTGTTCATGATCTCCATCGGGATCGGAACGTTCTCCGTATTCCGCATCAGTCTGATCAACGAGACCAGTCGGTCGGTTGCCGGAGAAATCCGGGCGGTGGCGATCCTCGGCACGATGAAGCAGCTCAGCCAGGAACTGCGTGCGCTCGACGTCCTGGCACACCATGCGCCATCCGATTCGGCGCGGCTGGATTATCGGGCCCGGATCGCGAAGGCACAGGAGGCGTTCTCCGGCGCCTGGAGCACCTACGCGCCTACCGTCGCGGGAACTGATGAGCAGCGCCTCGCCCATACCCTGCGCGAGGCCTGGCAACACTTCCTCGCGGTCGAGGCGGAAGCGGCGGCGCTCGACCGGGCCGGCGAACGCGAGTTGGCCGATGCGGTGTTCGACACCGCCTTGCAGAACGAGGCTGCAAGCTTCACGCAGGCAGTCGACACGGTGCTCGGCTACCGCCAGGCAAGGGCGTTCGATCAGACCGCAATGGCGGATTCGGTCGGCGACGCCTCGCGGATGGCGGTGATCGTTGCAGTCGCACTAGCGGCCTTCCTGACGCTCGGAATCGTCTGGTTCATCCTACGCCGGGTCGCAGCGCCGATCGCCAGGATGACCCGTGTCATGGAGCAGCTGGCCCAGAACGACCTCGCCGTAGCGGTGCCATCCGACGCGCGGGGCGATGAACTCGGCGCCATGGCGGGCGCGTTGCGGGTGTTCAAGGACAACATGCTGCGCACCCAAACCATGGAGGCGGAAACGGCGCAGCTTCGGGCGCAGGCGGAGGAGCAGCGCCGGACGGTGATGCACACGATGGCGGAGCGTTTCGAGGCCTCCGTCGGCGGGATCGTCGGCACGGTGACGGCGGCGGCCGTCGAGCTCCGCAGATCGGCGGACCAGATGAGCCGCGCGGCCGGGGAAACGGCGACCCAGTCGACCAGCGTAGTGGGTGCGGCGGAAAAGGCGCAATCCAATGTCCGGATGATCGCCGCGGCGGCCGACCAGCTCGGCACGTCGGTCCAAGAGATCGGACGCCAGGCCGAGAAAACCGCCGAGGTGGCCAACGGCGCCGCCACCGACGCGGCGCAGACCACGGAGCTGGTCCAAGCGCTCAATGGCGCCGCCGCCCAGATCGGCGACGTCGTCCGGATGATCGCCAAGATCGCCGCCCAGACCAATCTCCTGGCGCTCAACGCCGCCATCGAGGCGGCGCGGGCCGGCGAGGCGGGCCGGGGATTCGCGGTGGTGGCCGCCGAGGTGAAAGCCCTCGCCGGGCAGACCAAGCAGGCGACCGACGACATCACGCGGCATGTGAGCATCATCCAGGGGTCCACCGCCTCGGCCGTCGCGGCGATCACCGGCATCACCATCCGAATCGAGGACATGAGCCGGGCCGCCGCCTCGATCGCGGCGGCTGTAGAAGAGCAGGGCGCTGCCACGCAGGAGATCGTCCACAACATCTCCCAGGCAGCGCAGGGCACCGGCGAGGTCAGCACGCACATCGCCGACGTGGCCGGCACCGCCGAGAAAGCGGGCGATACGGCCGAAACGGTGCTCAGCGCGGCGAGCGCTCTGTCGCGCGACGCCGAGCGACTTGGTGCCGAGGTCGCACGCTTTCTTCAGACGATCCGCGCCGCCTGAGGCCGCGTCGGACCAACACGCCGGACCCGACATCATGAACCGATCAGGCACGGCCCGGACCATCATGGGAATCCGAGTCACTCACTCCGGCGCATGCGACCGCGCCCGGTGGTGGCTTGTAGCGCTCCTCGTCGCCCTCGCATCCGGGCTCGAGCCGGCAGCCGCGACGACCCTGGGCGTAACGATGATCCCCCCGGTCGCATTCACGCAGCTCCTGCACGATCGGATCGCGGAACACGCCAAGTCCCGCAGCGTAGCCGTGCAGTTCGCTTTTTCGCCCGAGGGCGCGGGCGAACAGCAGATCGCACAGGTCCGGTCCTTCATCGCCGCGAAGGTCGATGCGCTTCTGGTCATGCCGGTCGACGCGATGGCCAACGCCACCATCACGCGTCTGGCGCAGGAAGCCGATATTCCGCTGGTGTACTTCAACAACGGGCCGCGGGAGGATTGGTTTTCCGGGCGCGTCGCCTTCGTTCTGCCCAACGATCTGGTTGCCGGTCGGCTGCAGATGCG
Organism: Methylobacterium sp. J-088; assembly: GCF_022829295.1. Lineage (GTDB taxonomy): Bacteria > Pseudomonadota > Alphaproteobacteria > Rhizobiales > Beijerinckiaceae > Methylobacterium. The sequence continues at coordinate 241,306 of NZ_JAKSYH010000136.1, read as the reverse complement.
CAAGCTCGCCCAGATGCTGGACGGGTCCGGATCCGTTGCGATCCTGGCGGGGCATCCGACCCATTCCGGATCGGTGCTGCGCACGCAGGGCGTCAAGGCGGTGATGCGCGAGTTCCCGAACCTCCGTCTCGTCGCCGAGTCTGCAGCGGACTGGGACCGCGCCAAGGCCCGCGCCGTCGTCGCCGGATGGCTGGCGCAAGGCCTGTCCATCAATGCGATCGCCGCCAACAATGATGAGATGGCGCTCGGAGCCGCCGAAGCCGTCGAGGCGGCGGGCATTCCCGCTGGTCGCATCCTGATCGGTGGCGTCGACGCCATCCCGGACGCCATCGCGGCCATGCAGAAGAAGCGCTTGGCCGTGACCGTCCATCAGGATGCCGCGATCCAGGGCGGCAAGGCGGTGGACGATGCCCTGGCGCTAATTCGGAGCGAGCCCGTGCAGCAATACGATTGGGCGCCGTTCGAACTGGTCACTGAACGGATGTCGACCGTGCATTTCGCCCAATAGGCGACGGCAGCGCTCATCGTTTCGAAGTGAGCGCCTTCGCCTCGCGCTCCACGAGGTCGCCGATCCGCTGCAGGACCTTGCCTTGCCGCGCAGCCCCTGAGGCTGTCATGGCGGCCCATGGGACGCGGCGACAGCCGCTCAGGCGTTAGCGCTGTGACGCTTGATGTCGGCGTCCACCATCTCGGTGATCAGCGCCTCCAGGCTGGTCTGCGCCTCCCAGCCGAACGTTGCCTTCGCCTTGGTCGGATTGCCGAGCAGAACCTCGACCTCCGCAGGCCGGAACAGCGCCGGATCGATGATGAGGTGGTCGTCGATGTTCAGGCCGACATGCTTGAACGCGATCGCGCACATGTCCCGCACCGTCGTGGTCCGGCCCGTGGCGATCACGTAGTCGTCCGGCTTATCCTGCTGCAGCATGTGCCACATCGCCTGCACGTAGTCCCGGGCGTGGCCCCAGTCGCGCTTGGCGTCGATGTTGCCGAGCCGCAGTTCCTTCTGCTTGCCGAGCTTGATCCGCGCGACCGCATCCGTGACCTTGCGGGTCACGAACTCGACGCCCCGCAGCGGGCTCTCGTGGTTGAACAGGATGCCGTTCGAGGCGTGCAGCCCGAAGCTCTCGCGATAGTTGATCGTCATCCAGTGCGCGTAGAGCTTGGCCACGCCATAGGGTGAGCGCGGGTAGAACGGCGTCGTCTCGCTCTGGCGCTCCTCTTGGATCAGCCCGAACATCTCGGAGGTGGAGGCCTGATAGTAGCGCGCCTGCGGGGCGACCGAGCGCAGGCATTCGAGCATGTGCACGGCGCCGAGCCCCGTGACCTGCCCGGTCAGCAGCGGCTGCTGCCAGGAGGAGGTGACGAAGGACTGGGCGGCGAGGTTGTAGATCTCGTCGGGCTTGGCGGTCTGAACGATCCGCAGCAGGGCGGATTGGTCGAGCAGGTTGCCGTCGACCAATTCGACATCGTCGAGGATGCCCAGCCATTTCAGACGGTGATCGAACACGCCGGCATGGCTCGAGCGGCGCACGATGCCGGTGACCGCGTAGCCCTTCTCAAGGAGGAGCTGCGCCAGATACGCCCCGTCCTGGCCCGTCACCCCTGTGATCAGCGCGCGCTTGCCCGTCATATCCCCGTCCCGTCGCAACATATGCCCGGCTGCTACGACTCGTGCGGCCCGGACGTCAAGGCGAGGGCTTGCCCGCGCAACAGCCCTAAGGCCGGCTCAGCCAGTCACGGACGCCCTCGATCGTCCGGAACTCTTCCAGCGCGTGAACCCGAGCTCCCGGCACTGCGGACCGGGCCATGGTGGCGAGGGCGTGTCCCGGGCCGAGTTCCAGCACGCGGTCGGCGCCGTACTCGCGGCAGGCCTCCAGGCAGGCGGCCCAGTCGATGCTGTCTGAGATCTGCGTCGCCAGCTTGGCCAATCCGTCCTCGCTGCGGAAGACGACCGCGCCGTCGAGCCCGCTTACAAGGCGTGGCGCGCCCGGTGGCGGGCGGCACAATGTCGTCTGGCGCAGGGCCTCGCGGAACGCTTCCGAAGCGGCCGCCAGCAAGGGCGTGTGCGACGGGGTGTGGATCGGCAGGACCACCGCCCGCTGCGCTCCGCGCGCGCGCGCCGCGTCACACAGCGGCTCCAGCGCGTCCCGCGCGCCGCCAACCACGCCGCTATCCGCGGCGTTGCGAATCGCAAGATGGCATCCGTGCTCGAGCGAGAGGTGATCGAGCACGTCGAGCCCGAGGCCGCGGATGCCCGCGAGCCCGAACCCGACGCCCGAGGCAGCGTCCATGGCCTCGGCCCGCCGCGCTGCGAGCGCCAGCACGTCCTGCGGCTCGAACCGACCGGCGATCCCCCAGGCCGCGAGATCGCCGATGCTGTAGCCCGCCACGATCGTGCGGATTGTCCCGGCGGCGCCCAACGCCCGCCAGGTGGCCAGGGCTGCCACGCAGCACAGGATCTGACCGGTCCGGTTCTGGTGCAGGGCGTCGCTGCCGCTGCGCGCGAGATCACGGGGGTCGACACCGCCGAGGAGCGGCTTGGCGGCGGCGAAGATGGCCTGTGCGTCCGGATGATCGGCCGTCAGGTCGAACATGGCCGGGTTCTGGCCGCCCTGGCCGGAGAGGAGCAGCGCCAGCGTCATGCGATCACCGGATCGCGCAAGCCGGCAACGGATCTCAGGGTCACACCCTCGAGGCCCTTGGCCAGGACCGACCCATCCTCGGGAGCGTCACGCAGCTCACGCCAATGTAGGCCGGTGCCGTCCGGAAGGAGAATTTCCCCGTCGATGCGCATCGCGGCGTTCTCCGCGATCGCTTCGAGCCCGGTCAGCAGATTGATTGGAACCGGATCCGGACAGGGCCAGAGCAGATCGAGATCCGAAGTCGCATTGAGATAGGTGAGGCCGGTGACGGCCTGCCACAGCAGGCTGCCGAACGGCCGCGGCACGATGCCGTGATCGCACCCGAGCGAGAGAAGCGCCGCAATCGCCGGCCGCCAGGCCGTCGGGGCGTAATCGCTGGCCTCCGCGAGGTTTAAGGCCGCCATCGGCGTCAATGCAGCGGCCGGTAGGGCGAGACCGATCCGCCGCTTGCCGTCAGACGGCGGCATCGGCAAGCCGAGGGGCACGGTCTCTCCGGTTTCCCCCGGCATGCGACGCCGCACGATCAGCGGGCGGCCTTCTTGAGCCCAACGGTCGAGGTGCCGAAAACCGTCGAGATCGTGCCGGGTGCCGAGCCATGCGCCCCAGGCCGAAACATCGACCTGAACGAGATCGTGGCGCCGATACGTCTCAGACACAGCGGTTCTCAGCGTCGTCGGGCCTGATCGATGACCGCGCGAGCGACATCGTGCGCGACCGGGCGGCCGCCGCGCTCCGCACCGAGCCGATCACGCACATCGCCCGGCTCCAGTCCGGCGATGAGATCGCGAATCTGATTGGGGAGAGGTTTCCCCGGATCGAGGACGACGTGAACGGCGCCGGTCGCCACCATGTTGTCGAGGCCCGGCGCGAAGACGGGCGTCGTCTTCGCCATGTCGTTGAGCTTGTCCAGGGGCAGCTTGGTCACCCGCGCGACCGAGGGCAGATCCATCACGCTCGGATTGGCGCCCGGCAGAGCTGCCAGGACCCGCGTGGCGAGCGCTGTCGCGATGAAGGCTCCGGCCGCCGAGTGACCATAGATGAGCCCGATCGTCGGGTGGCCCGTGCGATCCGCCAGCAACAGCGCCTTGGCGAGGTGGGCGAGGCACTCGTTGAGCCCGAGAAGTTCGTCCCGCCGGCTCATGCGCTGGCTGTCGGAATCGACCGCCACAAGGATCGGCGCCCGGTCGCCCGCCCGGATCGCATCGAGCACCGCCCGTGACAGCCGCAGCGCCCCATCAACCCCGAGCGGCGTATCGCCGTCGATGCCGACAACGGTGATGCGCCCGTCGGCGAACGGCCCGGTGCCGCTCACCAGCCCGTCCTGGACCGTGACGTCGTGCCCGTGCGGGAACAGGGCGGTCAGGATCTCAGCGAGCGTCATGGTCGATCTCCCGGGCTCGGGCCACGGTCGCGTCGAACGCATCCGTATCCATCGCCGGCACCGCCTCCGGATCGTTGACGCCGAGCCGTCGCCAGATGTCTGTGGCGTCGCGGCAATCACCGAAGCGCGCGATCCGGTCTTCGAGCCGCGCCTGCTCGGCCTCCAGGGTGTCGAGATCGAAGGCCGGGGCCCGGCCGATCAGATCCAGGGCCGCCCGCCGGAAGGCCGAAACCGTGTCGGCGCAGAACGCGTCCGCGCCGCCGGTGAGCCGGCGATGCTTGCCGCCCATCGTCCGCCAGACGAGCGCCCGGTCGCGGGAATCGAATTCCTCCGCGCCCTTGTTGGTCTCGATCACCTCCGGCCCGGAGACTGAGATGCGCCCCCCCTCGGAGACGGCGAGCCGCGAGCAGGTGCCGGCGACGAGGCCGCCGCCGCCGTAGCAGCCGGCCCGCCCGCCGATCAGGCCAATCACCGGGATACCGGCCGCGCGGACATCCACGATCGCCCGCATGGTCTCGGCGACGGCGGTCTCTCCGGCATTGGCTTCCTGGAGGCGGACGCCACCGGTATCGAACAGGATCAGCACCACTTTCGGCTTCAGTTCCAGGGCCACCCGGAGCAGGCCGACAAGCTTGGCCCCATGGATCTCGCCGAACGCGCCGCCCATGAAGCGGCCTTCCTGGGCGGCGATCAGGACGGGCGCGCCGTCGAGGGTCGCTTCGCCGACCATGATGCCGTCGTCGAAGGCGCGGGGCAGGTCGAACAGCGGCAGGTGCGGGCTCATCCGCCGCTCGGTGGGCGGCAGAAACTCGCGGACGCTGCCCGGATCGGCGAGGGCTGCCACCCGCTGGCGGGCAGTCGCTTCGTACCAACTCAGGCTGCCGGGATCTGGGCGCGCGGAGCGATCGCCAGCCATGGTCAGGCCTCCATCAGCCGGGCACCCTGAAGCAGGCGCAGCGACACGGTATCGGGGCGGGCGCCGCCGTCGTTGATGCTGATCCGGAGGCCGCCGGGCTGCGCCCGGGCGACGAAATCGGCCACCACCGCCTCCCAGACGTCGCCGTAGCCGGCAATCGGCGTCTCGATCGCGACCTCGCAGGCATCCGGCGCAAGGACCCGCTCCAGCAGGATCTCCAGATTACCGGAGGCGACCACGCCGGTGATCGCGTTCGGCACCGAGCCGGGCAGCGGCTTCCGGGTGGTGTGGCGGAAGGTCAGGGATTCCATGGCCGGTTCCGTTGAAAAGGATCCTTGATCCCGATGGAACACCTCATCGTGAGGTGCCGGAGCGAAGTTGAGGCCTCGAAGGAGCCCTGCAGATACCACCGCGATCCCTGGAGCCCTCCTTCGAGGCCCGCTGGTGCGTGCACCTCAGGATGAGGACCGTGATTGGATCGATGTGCGTCGGTCTCACCGATTACCAGTTCCGGAACTTGGCCGGCGGCTCGTAGAGGCCACCCGACCAGTGCACCAAATCCTTGATCGATTTCGCAGCCAGCAATGCCCGATCGGCGTCGAGGGGCTCGATGCCGAGATCTTCCGGCCGGCGGATGATGCCGCGGGCGCGCAGTTCCTCGACCTTCGCTCGGTCGCGGCCGCGACCCACCGCGGTGTAGCCCGCCACGCCCCGGATCGCTTGCTCGCGCTCGTCGACATCCCGACAGAGCAGGAGGTTGGCGATGCCCTCCTCGGTGACGATGTGGGTCACGTCATCGGCGTAGATCATGACCGGCGCCAGTTCGAGGCCGATCTTCCGAGCCAGTTCCAGGGCGTCGAGCTGCTCCACGAAGGTCGGGACCAGCTTGTCGCCGAAGGTCTCGACCAGCTGCACGACGAGTTTGCGCCCGCGCATCAGGGCGGGGTCGCCGACGATCTGCCCCTCGCGCCCCGCCTTCATCCAGGCATCCGACGGGTGACGGCGGCCGTGCGGATCCGAGCCCATGTTGGGGGCGCCTCCGAACCCGGCTACGCGCGACTGCGTGATCGTCGAGGAATGACCCGACAGGTCGATCTGGAGCGTCGCGCCGATAAACATGTCGCAGGCGTACAGACCGGCGGTCTGGCAGAAGGCGCGATTCGAGCGCAGGCTTCCGTCCGCGCCGGTGAAGAAGATGTCGGGTCGCTCGCGGATGTAACGGTCCATCCCGACCTCTGAGCCGAAGCAGTGGACCTGCTTGACCCAGCCGGATTCGATCGCCGGGATCAGGGTCGGGTGCGGGTTGAGCGCCCAGTGGGTGGCGATCTTGCCCTTCAGGCCGAGCTTCTCCCCGTAGGTCGGCAGGAGCAACTCGATCGCCGCCGTCCCGAAACCGATCCCATGGTTGAGGCGGCGGATGCCGTACTCGGCGTAGATCCCTTTGATCGCCATCATGGCGATCAGGATCTGGGTCTCGGTCATCGCCGCCGGATCGCGGGTGAACAGCGGCTCGACGTAGAACGGCCTGTCGGCTTCGACCACGAAATCCACGCGATCGCCCGGGATATCGACCCGCGGAACCCTATCGACGATCTCGTTCACCTGCGCGACCACGACGCCGTTCTTGAAGGCAGTGGCCTCCACGACGGTCGGCGTGTCCTCGGTGTTGGGCCCCGTGTAGAGGTTGCCCTCCCGGTCGGCCGAAACGCCCGCGATCAGCGCCACGTTGGGCGTGAGGTCGACGAAGTACCGGGCGAACAGTTCGAGGTAGGTGTGCACCGCCCCGAGTTCGATCTGGCCGCCGTAGAGCATCTTGGCGATGCGGGCGCCCTGCGGGCCGGAATAGGAATAGTCGAGGCGCTTGGCGATGCCGGTCTCGAACACGTCGAGGTGCTCCGGCAGCACGATCCCCGACTGGACCATGTGCAGATCGTGGATCTTGCCGGGATCGCAGGCGCTGAGGCCCCGGGCCAGGCAATCAGCTTGCTTCTGGTTGTCGCCCTCGAGGCAGACACGATCCCCGGGCCGCAGGATCGCTTCGAGCAGATCGACGACGGCTACTGCCGGCACGACCTTTCCCGTAGCATGGGCGCGCCCCGCCGCGATGCGCGCGTCGCGCGCCCGCCTCTCACCGCGCCATTCGGTCATCCGCGCGCTCCCACTCGGTATGCCGAACCGAAGATAGTACGGCGTTCGGTATTTTCAAACCCATCGCCATCACAGTTTCGTATACGGGATTGTCATTCTGTCAATATCTTGCATACTTCTGGAAAGGGCGACGAGCCGAGACGGAAGGAGACGCTCCATGCCAAGCGCGTCGAGACACGTGCCGCGACTCGCCCTCCGCACGGCTGAGCCGAAGGACCAACGCCGATGATCGTGCTCGGTGTCGCCCTGCTTGCCGGCTGCACGCTGATCGGCGTGTATCTCGGCGACCTTCTGGGACTTGCGCTCGGCGTGAAGGCCAATGTCGGCGGTGTCGGCATCGCGATGATCCTGCTCATCGCGGCGCGCCTCTGGCTGTCGCGGCGGGGCCGCCTGACCAAGGGCGTGCAGTTCGGCGTCGAGTTCTGGGCCGGCATGTACATCCCGATCGTGGTCGCCATGGCGGCCCAGCAGAATGTGGTCGCGGCAATGAGCGGCGGCCCGATCGTGCTGATCGCCGCGACGGGATCGCTGGTCCTGTGCTTCGGCGCGGTGGCGCTGCTCAGTCGGATCGGCCGCCGAGACTCGGGCGACGCCGCGGTCGAGCACGGCGGATCGGTGATCGAGGGTGACGCGGAGCCGATCCCTGTCGGTCGCACCGCCTCCCTGGCCGGGAAGGAGTGAGCACCATGGATCACACGATCTGGCATGGCATCGAACATGTCTTCGTGGAGCAGAGCTTGGTCGCCGCCTTCGCAGTGGTCGGCGCGCTGATCCTCGTCTCCAACGTCGCCGCCAAGTCTCTCACCAACGGGCGGGTCCACGGTTCGGCCATCGCCATCGTGCTGGGCTTGGTGCTGGCCTATGTCGGTGGACTCTACACCGGCGGGAAGAAGGGTCTCGCCGACATCCCTGCGCTCGCCGGCATCGGCCTCATGGGCGGGGCGATGTTGCGGGACTTCGCGATCGTGGCCACGGCCTTCGAAGTCGATGTCGTCGAGGCTCGCCGCGCCGGCCTGCTCGGCGTGCTCGCCCTGGCCCTTGGAACGATCCTGCCGTTCATCGTCGGCTCTCTGACGGCTGTCGCGTTCGGATACCACGATGCGGTCTCCATCACGACGATCGGCGCGGGGGCGATCACCTACATCGTCGGACCCGTCACCGGCGCGGCCATCGGCGCGGACTCGACCGTCATGGCCCTTTCGATCGCCACCGGAGTGACCAAGGCCGTCATGGTGATGGTCGGCACGCCCCTGGTCGCGCGGCTGATCGGCCTCGACAATCCGCGCTCGGCGATGGCCTACGGCGGCCTGATGGGGACCGTGAGCGGCGTGGCGGGAGGCCTCGCGGCGACCGATCCCAAGCTGGTGCCGTACGGGGCGCTGACCGCCACCTTCCACACCGGTATCGGCTGTCTGGTCGGGCCCTCGATCCTGTTCCTGGCCGTGCGCGCCCTGGTAGGGTGACACACTTCACCACCGCGTCGCCTCGGCAAGATTCGGTGGATGATGACGGAGGACTGTGCCGTTTGCTTTGTGGACTTGAAGCCGCGTCGAGCGGATTGGTCTAAGGTTGACGAATGCACGGCGATTTTCAGAAGATCGATACGGGATTGCTCTCGGACCGGATCCGTGACGCGCTCACCGATGCCATCGCGTCTGGCGAGATTGCGGCCGGCACGGCCCTCGACGAGCAGAACCTCGCGCAGCGCTATGGTGCATCGCGCACGCCGGTGCGGGAAGCCCTGCGGCAGCTCGCGGCCTCGGGGCTCGTGGAGATCCGGCCGCGGAGAGGCGTCGTGGTCGCGCGGCTGACGCCGCAGCGCATCGCCGACATGTTCGAGACCACCGCCGAGATCGAGGCGATGTGCGCCCGGCTCGCCACCTACCGGATGACCCCGCTCGAACGGGGCCAACTGATGGAGCTACACGCGGATTCGGCGATCGCGGTCCGGGATGGGGACATCGACGCCTACGACCGCTTCAACCGCGCCTTCCACGAGGCGCTCTACACCGCGACCCACAACGGCTACATGGCCGAACAGGCGCTGGCGATCCGCGAGCGCCTGGCCGCCTTTCGCCGGACGCAGTTGCGACACGCCGACCGGATCGGCCGCTCCTATGAGGAGCACGGGGAGATCCTGACGGCGATCGCGGAGGGCGACGGCGAGACGGCGGCCCGGCGGATGCGCGCGCACATGCTGCGCGCGGCCGTGGCGCTGGGGCGGTACATCGCGGAACACGGCTGACGTCCGGGAACGGCACGCCGCTCCGGTACCCTTACCGTGCGGAGCCGGACTGGCAGGATCGACAGCCTCACAGCTCGAAGGGCGGTTTGCCCGCGATCACGTCACGACCTCCGAGCCCTGCTGCGGAGGGCGTCCCAAGTGCATCCGCCATGCGGCCCACGCGTTCGGCCGCCCGGCCGATCCCCGCCGCGGCCCGCTCGGCATCCTCCGCCCGGCCGCGCTCCGCAGCCTCGGTCGCGGCGCGCAAGTCCGAGACCTCCGCCTCGAGCCCGGCAAGCCGCCCGCGCAGTTCCGCCAGCTCGTCCGCGATCGTCAGCGCCGCCATCACCTGCAGGCGCATGTCGCCGATCTCGCCGAAACTCTTGCGCATCTCGCCGATGCGCCCGTCGAGGCTCTCGGCGAGTGCGGTGAGATGCGCCTCCTCGCCCTCCCCGCAGGCCATGCGGTAGCTGCGGCCGTCGATGGTCACATTGATCTGCGGCAAGAGCGGCTCCGGGAGGCGCGATATCCGGGTCAGGCGCGTCCGAGGACATCCTGGACGGTCTCGATCGCCCGGTCGAGGCGCTGCCCGACCTCGCCGGTCGTGGCGGTGACCTCCGCGAGCCGGGCGCTGGCCGCGTCGAGGGCGGCGGCGAGCCGCGCACGATCCTCGTCCATCAGCGCCAGCTCGGCGTCGCGGTCGTCCGGCTGAGCGGCTTTCTCCAGGCGGTACTGGACGACGGCATCCATACGGTTCACCGCTGCCTCGAGGCGGGCAAGCGCCTCGTCGATCATGCTGGGTTCGGACTCGTCGGCCATGGTCTTCCGTTTGTCGGACGCGGAAGTTTTTGATCGAATGCCGTCGGAATTCCAGCGCAAAATTGCGGATCTCACCCGGAAGGCACCACCCGGTAGATCAAGCGTCGAAATCCCTGTTTATTGGTTGGAGAATCGAAGGTCTTTGTCACCGCCACGCGTTTGACAGGTCCAAGCGCCATGCTAGACAGCCGCGCGCTCCCGAAAGGGACCGCGCACGACGCCGGGAAAGCCGGCCCGTGACAGTCCCGAGGCCGTGGCCGGAACAGGGCGCTTCGCTGGTTGCCGGCTGTGGAGCCCGGACTCTCCCGGTCCGGTTCATCACCGGTTCAAGCCCGCCCGCCCAGATCCGCGCGACCAAGCTCTGCGCGGCTTCGGGGCGGAACCTCGGGATCCGCCGCAAAACCCGCCCCGTGCGGTGACGCGCGGTCGAGGGCCGCATCAGGAAGGAATGACGCCGTGACGAAGGTTGCCATCAACGGGTTCGGACGCATCGGCCGCAACGTCCTGCGCGCGATCGCGGAAGCCGGCCGCAGCGACATCGAGGTCGTGGCGATCAACGATCTCGGCCCGGTGGAGACCAACGCCCACCTGCTCCGTTTCGACTCCGTGCACGGCCGCTTCCCCGGCGAAGTCGAGGTCGACGGTGAATTCCTGGTGGTGAACGGCAAGCGGATCAAGGTCACGGCCGTGCGCAACCCGGCCGAGCTGCCCCATCGTGACCTCGGCGTCGACATCGCGCTCGAATGCACCGGTATCTTCACCGCGAAGGACAAGGCCAAGGCCCATCTCGACGCCGGCGCCAAGCGCGTCCTCGTCTCGGCGCCAGCTGACGGCGCCGACCTGACGGTGGTCTACGGCGTGAACCACGACAAGCTCACGCGCGAGCACCTCGTCGTCTCGAACGCCTCCTGCACCACCAACTGCCTGGCGCCGGTCGCCCAGGTGCTGGACGCGGCAGTCGGCATCGAGCGCGGCTTCATGACCACGATCCACTCCTACACCAACGACCAGCCGTCGCTGGACCAGATGCACAAGGATCTTTATCGGGGCCGCGCCGCCGCGCTCTCGATGATCCCGACCTCGACCGGCGCCGCCAAGGCCGTGGGCCTCGTGCTGCCGGAGCTAAAGGGCAAGCTCGACGGGACCGCGATCCGCGTGCCGACCCCGAACGTTTCGGCGGTGGATCTCGTCTTCACGGCCAAGCGTGCCACTTCGGTCGAGGAGATCAACGAGGCCATCAAAGCCGCGGCCGCGGGCCCGCTCAAGGGCGTGCTCGGCGTGACCGACCGGCCGAACGTCTCGATCGACTTCAACCACGATCCGCACTCGTCGACCTTTCATCTCGACCAGACCAAGGTCATGGACGGCACGTTCGTGCGCATCCTGTCCTGGTACGACAACGAGTGGGGCTTCTCGAACCGCATGGCCGACACCGCCGTGGCAATGGCCAAACTTATCTGAGTCGGCTTGCGAATGGCCGCCGTCCCGTGACAGGACGGCGGCCATTCGCCCGATTGGGCGGTCTCACCACGAACCGGGAATTCGCCAGGGATGACCGACGCTCCGCAGGCCAAGTCGACCGCAGCGACCGCGACCTCACCGATCACGACCGCGCCGAATACGGTGCCGCCCGCGCCGCTTCCGGCCCCGCCGGCCGCTGGGGCACCATTGCACGCCCTTCCGACCAATCAGCTCTTCGATCAGCTCGCGCGGATCGAAGACAAATGTTCTCGGATTGAAGACAAGTACGCCCGGTCTGAAGCGCTGCTGTCGCGCGTCGAAGACAAGGTCGAGACTGCCACCAGCCGGATGAATGAATCCGCGCGGCAGACCGACCTGGCGGCCCTGCGCGCGGAGATGCGCGGGATCGCGGAGCGGACACGCCGCCTGCCCGGGACCGGCGCCCTCGTCCTCACGGCCGTGATCACCGCCATCCTGACCGTCGTTCTGATGATCGCGGTCCAGCGGCTGAATCTCGACCGGCTGCTGCCACAGCGGGCGACGATCGGGACGACCGTCCAGTAACTCACCGACCGATACAGGACCGCATGAGCGCCTTCCGCACCCTCGACGATGCCGGCTCCCTCAAGGGCAAGCGGGTTCTGATGCGCGTCGATCTCAACGTGCCCATGGAGAGCGGGCGCGTCACCGACGCGACCCGCATCGCGCGCGTGGCGCCGACGATCCGGGAAGTCGCTGACCAAGGCGCGAAGGTGATCCTGCTGGCGCATTTCGGCCGACCGAATGGCAAGCGCGAGCCCAAGGATTCCCTGGAGCCGGTGGTGCCGGCGTTGGGTGAAGCGCTCGGGCGTACGGTGGCCTTCGCACCCGACTGCGTCGGCGAGGAGGCCGCGAAGGCGGTGGCGGCGCTCAAGGACGGCGACGTACTGCTCCTTGAGAACACCCGCTTTCACGCCGGTGAGGAGAAGAATGAGGCGGCCTTCGCGGATGCGTTGGCGGCCAACGGTGATGTCTACGTCAATGAAGCGTTTTCAGCGGCCCACCGGGCCCACGCCTCCACGGAGGGGCTGGCGCACCGTCTGCCGGCCTATGCCGGCCGCGAGATGCAGGCTGAACTCGAGGCCCTGACCAAGGGTCTGGAGGCGCCGCAGCGCCCGGTGATCGCGCTGGTCGGCGGCGCCAAGGTGTCGTCCAAGATCGATCTCCTCGAGAATCTCGTCGCCAAGGTCGACATGCTGGTGATCGGCGGCGGCATGGCCAACACCTTCCTGCACGCGCAGGGCATGGCGGTCGGCAAGTCGCTCTGCGAGAAGGATCTCGCCGGGACCGCCACCCGCATCCTGGCGGCGGCCGAGAAGGCCGGCTGCCGGATCATCCTGCCGGTGGACGCGGTGGCAGCCACGGAGTTCAAGGCACAAGCACCGCACGAGACGGTGCCGGTGGATGGCGTGCCGGACACCAGCATGATCCTCGATGCCGGGCCCCGTTCCGTCGCCGAGATCAACGCCGCCATCGACGGCGCGAAGACGCTGGTCTGGAACGGTCCGCTGGGCGCCTTCGAGCTGGCCCCCTTCGACGCCGCCACGGTGGCCGCCGCCAAGCACGCGGCGTCGCGCACCAAGGCAGGCCAGCTGGTCTCGGTAGCGGGCGGCGGCGACACGGTCGCGGCCCTCAACCACGCTGGCGTGGCACAGGATTTCACCTACGTATCAACCGCTGGCGGGGCTTTCCTCGAATGGCTCGAAGGCAAGGTCCTGCCGGGCGTGGAGGCCCTTCGCGGGAAGGGGTGAGCGCAGCGCTCCGTTCTCCTCCCCGGGCGCCGCGACCCCATTTATACTCCCGGCCGTCAACAGCCGGGGGGCCGAGTCGACGAGTGACATCGTGGAGAACACGAACTTCGCGATCCGGACGCGTTTCCAGGTACGTCACGCAAGCCTGCCGGACGAGACGGTTTTGCGCTTCGACAGGCGTGGTTGGCTCGGTCTTGAGATGCGCAAGGATCGGCCAGGAATTTCGGCACGCCGGTCGGCGAGGTCGAAGAAAGTGTCGCGGCTTTGGAAAGCTCGGCCAGCCGAAATTTATCCGGTGTGAAATGCTCAGTTCTGCCTCGGAGATTGACCCAAAGCGACGCTCTCGGCAGACCGGCACGATAAGGCTCAGCTGAGCGCGCGCGACGCGACCGGCAATCGGCCAGACGACCACTCGGCAAACAGGAAGACAGTCACGATGGCACGCATCACCCTCCGACAGCTCCTGGATCACGCCGCCGAACATGAATACGGCGTGCCCGCCTTCAACCTGAACAACATGGAACAGGGGCTCGCCATCATGGCGGCCGCCGACGCCACGGATTCCCCGGTGATCCTCCAGGCGAGCCGCGGCGCCCGCGCTTATGCCAACGATGTCGTGCTGGCCAAGCTGATCGACGGCCTCGTCGAGATTTACCCGCACATCCCGGTCTGCATGCATCTCGACCACGGCAACAACGAAGCGACCTGCGCCACCGCGATCCAGTACGGCTTCACCTCGGTGATGATGGACGGCTCGCTTAAGGCAGACGGCAAGACCCCGGCCGACTACAACTACAATGTCGAGATCACCCGCAACGTCACCAAGATGGCCCATTGGGCCGGCGTCTCGGTCGAGGGTGAGCTTGGCGTGCTCGGCTCGCTGGAGAGCGGCCAGGGCGAGGCCGAGGACGGCCACGGCGCCGAGGGCACCCTGAGCCACGATCAGCTCCTGACCGACCCGGACGAGGCGGTGAAGTTCGTCGAAGCCACCAAGGTCGATGCGCTGGCGGTGGCGATGGGCACCAGCCACGGCGCCTACAAGTTCACGCGTCAGCCCGATGGTGATGTGCTTGCGATGAACGTGATCGAGGAGATCCATCGTCGCCTGCCGACGACCCACCTCGTCATGCACGGCTCCTCCTCGGTGCCGCAGGACCTGCAGGACATCATCAACCAGTATGGCGGCCAGATGAAGCCGACCTGGGGCGTGCCGGTGGAGGAGATCCAGCGCGGCATCAAGCACGGCGTGCGCAAGATCAACATCGACACCGACAACCGGATGGCGATGACCGGTCAGATCCGGAAGATTCTTACCGAGAACCCCTCGGAGTTCGACCCGCGCAAGTACCTGAAGCCGGCCATGGAGGCGATGACGAAGCTGTGCAAGCAACGCTTCGAGGAGTTCGGCACGGCCGGCAAGGGCTCGAAGCTCCGGCCGATCTCGGTCGCCGAGATGGCCAAGCGCTACGCCAGCGGCGCACTGGACCCGAAGATCGGCGCACGCTGAGAGTGATTTGGCCGTCGCGATGAGCAACAGCACGCGTCTCGCCCTGCTCGGGCCCCACGGCTTGGATGCGGCCGGCACGGAGGCGTTCGTGTCGGCCCTCCGGGCCGCCTGCGCCGCCGGTGATGTCGCAGCCGTGATCCTGCGTCTCGCCGCGACCGACGAGCGCGGGCTCACCGCGCAGGTCAAGCAGGTGGCGCCGGTGGCGCAGGATTACGGAGCGGCCCTGGTCGTCGCTTGCCCCGGCTTCACCGGCGATCTCGCTACGGTTGCGATCCGGGGCGGGGCCGACGGTATCCACGTCGACAAGCCCCGCGACTTGCAGGATCTTCGCGGTCGCCTGCGGGACGGTCGCATCCTGGGTGTCGGTGGAACGGAGACCAAGCATACCGCCATGGAGGCCGGTGAGGCGGGGGTCGACTACGTGATGTTCGGGGGGCTGTACCCGGATGGTGCGGCGCCCGATGCCGAGACCGTACTCGCGCGTGTCTCCTGGTGGGCGGAGATTTTCGAGACGCCCTGCATCGCCGTCGCCGCGAGCGCCGATGCGATCGGCCCCCTGTCGGAGACGGGCGCGGAGTTCGTCGGGCTCGAAAGCGGTCTCTGGCTGGCCGATCCGGCCGCCGTCGGGCAGGCGCAACAGGCGCTCGCGCAGGTGCCGGCGCGATGAGGCCGGATCTCCGTCCCGTGCTGGCCCTCGTCGGCGTACTGCTGGCGCCGCCGGCTTGGGCCGCCGGTCCGAGTGATCCGTCCATGAGCGCGGCATCCCCCCCGCGATCGGCGAGCGCGGTGCCCGGCCAGAAGCCCATGCCGGAGCTGCCGACCCCCTACACCCCGAACTACACCCGTGGCGCCGTCCCCCCGGCCAGCGGCCAGCCGGCGGATCTTGCCTACGGGGCGTACCAGCGCGGGCAATACGTCACGGCCTTCCGGGAGGCGACCAAGCGCATCGCGGCCAACCCCAAAGACGCCGCCGCGATGACGCTCCTGGGCGAGTTGTACAATCAGGGTCTTGGGGTGAAGCAGGACCCGGTCAAGGCTGCCGATTGGTATCGCCTCGCCGCGGCGCAGAACGATGCCGCCGCGATGTCGTCCCTCGGTCTGATGGCCCTCGACGGCCGCGGCATGGCGAAGGATCCGAAGGTCGGCCGCCGCTGGTTGGAACAGGCCACCGCGAACGGCTCACCCACCGCGGCCTACAATCTCGGATTGATCCTGATCGGGACGGGCAGCCCTTCGGACGAGGCTGCGGCCGCCGCGCAGTTCCGCAAGGCGGCGGATGCCGAGATCGGCCCGGCGCAGCACGACCTGGGCGTCCTCTACCTTCAGGGCCGTGGCGTGCCGAAGGATGCCAGCAAGGCGGCGTCCCTGTTCCGGCGCGGCGCCGACAACGGCGATCTGGCCAGCGAGATCGAGTACGCGATCCTGCTTTTCAACGGCCACGGTGTGACCAAGGACGAGCGTTCGGCGGCCCGCTACTTCCTGCACGCCGCCTCACGGGGGAATGCGATCGCGCAGAACCGGCTCGCGCGGCTCTACGCCGTCGGGCGCGGGGTGACGAAGAACCCCGTCGAAGCGGCGGCCTGGAACCTCGCCGCGGCCGGCCAGGGCCTGTCCGACGCGTGGCTGGACCAGACCCTGTCGGGCCTCTCGACGGACGAGCGGGCACGCGCCGAACGGCTCGCCAACGAGCGGGTTGAGCAGCGCTGAGGCGCTATTCGTCGGCCTTCGACCAATCGACGCCGTGTTCCAGATCCGGCAGCAGCACCACGCTCTCCTGTTCGTTCGGATCGGTCCGGGCAATCACGGCCGTGACCGGCTCGGTCCGGCTGCGGTTGTAGGGCAGGTGCGGCACGTCCGCGGCGATGTAGACGAACTCGCCGGCGCCCGCGATCGCGTGATGCTCGAGGTGCTCGCCCCAGAAGCAGCCCGATACGCCCGACAGGACGTAGATGGCGGTCTCATGCGATTCGTGCTTGTGCGCGTGGGCACGTTCGCCGGGTGGGATCTCCAGAAGTTGCATGTGCAAAGCGGCGGAGCCCACCGCTTCGGCGGAGATGGCGGGGCGGTAGAGATGCCCCTGCCTACCGCGGAACGGCGCGCTCTCACGCACAACGCGCAGACCTGCTTTCGGCGTTTCGGAACCGGAGCTCATGGACCTTCTCCGACCTTGAATGCAGCATCGACCGGGATCTGCATACCATTGACCAGCGCGTTGGTCTGGTTCGCCATGCCGACCACAGCCAGGAACTCGCCATGTTGCGCCGGGGTCAAGCCTAGCGCGCGGGCCGCGGCCGTGTGCGAGTGGATGCAGTAGGGGCAGCCATTGGCGATCGAGACCGCGATGTAGATCAATTCCTTGGTCAGCGGATCGAGCGTTCCGGGGCCCATGACGGCCTTACGACTGGTCCAGGTTCGCTCCAGCAGGGCAGGGTCGTGGGCGAGCCCGCGCCAGAAGTTGTTGATGACATCCGAGCCGCGGGTCGTCCGGATATCCGAGAAAACCGCCTGGACCCGTGGGTCAGCCTCGGCTTCGGCATCGCTCCTGAGCGTCACGGTCGCCATGGCGGGATGTCCTTCAGAGCTTGCAGGCGCCATCCAAGGCGCGATTCTCGGCGTCCGAGAATAACCGCGAGCGGATGTGGAAGCGCTTCTCGCGGCCGTTCTCCAGCGAGAACATGCCGCCGCGCCCGGGTACCACGTCCAGAATCAGGTGCGTGTGCTTCCAGACACCGAACTGCGAGCGGCTGATGAAGAAATCGGCGCCCCCAACCTTGCCGAGATGCACATCCCCATCGCCGACGATGAAATCGCCCACCGGGTAGCACATCGGCGAAGAGCCATCGCAGCAGCCGCCGGACTGGTGGAACATGACCGGGCCGTACTCGGAGCGAAGCTCTTCGATCAGTTGCAGCGCCTTCGGCGTCGCGGTGACCCGCAGCGGCGTACCATCGGCGCCGACCTGCTCGGCGGTCGTGGCCTCAATTTTCGCATCCAGGCTCATACTGTCCTCCCCGGTGTGATTGTTGATATGCGCGTGCGGTGCGCGATTTCCACATTTGCGTCATCAGAACAGCCAAGCTGGTGCCGGACCGGCCGTATCGGCGTTTCCCATTGGGAACGCGCCCCGAACGGGCGACACGGAGAGCCCCACGGGCTGATCGCACCATGACTCCTCGAACCACCGCACCCTGTCTTGCCCTCATCCTCGCCACGCTGATGGCCGGGTCGGCCAGTGCCGATCCGCTCGCGCTCCGTGTTGAGCCCCGCGCGCAGCCGCTCTTCCTCCAGCATGCCTGGCGCGTGGCGGGAAATCCGAACGTCACGCCCGACAATCCGATGGGTGTCGTCGGCTGGGACGGGCCGCCCGACGACGTACCCAGCGTCAGCGCCGATGCCGGCCCGATGCCGCCCGGCTCCATCGTCAACGCGCCCTTCGAGGGCTTCGGGTACGGCGTCTATTGAACCGCCCGTTCGTCGCCCTGCTGCTCGCCGCGCTGGCGAGCGGCCCCGCCCGCGCACGTGAAGACGTCAACGCGCCGGCACGGGAGGCCGAGCTGGGCACCTGTCTGAACCATCCCGACTGGATCGCTCCGCCCGATACCGTGATTGCCGACAAGGCCGCGTTCTGCGCCTGCTACGCCGATGGGGCGGTGAAGGCGCGGCTCTGGGAACTCGAGAAGGCCGAGGCCAATCAGGGCGAGGAGGTTCGCCGTCCAGTGGCCGATCGCACCATCAGCCTGCACGACCGGACATCGGCTGCCATCGCCGCGTCCTGCCTGAAGCGCTGAACCCCGATAGGAAAAAGCCCCGGCCGCGAGGCCGGGGCTGAAGTCGTCGCGGGGGTTAACCCGGGCTGAAGCTCAGAAGAAGCCGAGCTTCTTGGCCGAGTAGCTGACCAGCATGTTCTTGGTCTGCTGATAGTGGTCGAGCATCATCTTGTGCGTCTCGCGGCCGATGCCGGACTGCTTGTAGCCGCCGAAGGCCGCGTGGGCCGGGTAGGCGTGGTAACAGTTCGTCCAGACGCGGCCGGCCTGGATCGCCCGGCCGAAGCGGTAGGCGCGGGTTCCATCGCGGGTCCAGACGCCGGCGCCGAGGCCGTAGAGCGTGTCGTTGGCAATCGAGAGCGCCTCGGCATCGTCCTTGAAGGTCGTGACCGACAGGACTGGGCCGAAGATCTCTTCCTGGAAGATGCGCATTTTGTTGTGGCCGCGGAACACGGTCGGCTGCACGTAGAAGCCCTCGGCGAATTCACCGTCCTTGACGTTGCGCTCGCCGCCGGTGAGCAGCTGCGCGCCCTCCTGCCGGCCGATATCGATGTAGGAGAGGATCTTCTCCATCTGCTCACCCGAGGCCTGGGCACCGATCATCGTGGCCGGATCCAGCGGCGAGCCCTGGGTGATCGCCTCGACGCGCTTCACCGCCCGCTCCATGAAGCGGTCGTAGATCGATTCGTGCACGAGCGCGCGGCTCGGGCAGGTGCAGACCTCGCCCTGGTTCAGGGCGAACATCGTGAAGCCTTCGAGCGCCTTGTCGAAGAAGTCGTCATCCTCGTTGGCGACATCGGCGAAGAAGATGTTCGGCGACTTGCCGCCGAGCTCCAGCGTCACCGGAATCAGGTTCTGCGACGCGTACTGCATGATGAGGCGGCCGGTGGTCGTCTCACCCGTGAAGGCGATCTTGGCGATGCGGGGCGAGGACGCCAGCGGCTTGCCGGCCTCCAGGCCGAAGCCGTTGATCACGTTGAGGACGCCCGGCGGCAGCAGGTCGCCGACGATCTCCATCAGCACCAGCACGGAGGCCGGGGTCTGCTCGGCCGGCTTCAGGACCACGCAATTGCCGGCGGCGAGCGCGGGCGCCAGCTTCCACACGGCCATCAGAATCGGGAAGTTCCACGGGATGATCTGGCCGACGACGCCGAGCGGCTCGTGGAAGTGGTAGGCCACCGTGTCGTGGTCGATCTCGGAGAGGGACCCCTCCTGCGCCCGCACGCAGCCGGCGAAGTAGCGGAAATGGTCGATCGCCAGCGGGATGTCGGCGTTCATCGTCTCGCGGATCGGCTTGCCGTTGTCCCAAGTCTCGGCCAGGGCGATCAGATCGAGGTTCTCCTCCATCCGGTCGGCCATCTTGAGCAGGATGCGGGCGCGCTCGGCCGGGGCAGTGCGGCCCCAGGTCTCCTTAGCCGCGTGGGCGGCGTCGAGCGCTTTCTCGACGTCCTGCGAGTCCGAGCGGGCGACCTCGCAGATCACCTTGCCGGTGATCGGTGACGTGTTCTCGAAATAGCGGCCGGCCGCGGGGGCGACCCACTGGCCACCGATGAAGTTCTCGTAGCGGGCCGAGAACGGCGACTTCACCTTAGAGTCACCGAGAAATTCCGGCTTGTTCATCGCTCTGTTTCCTCCATTGGCCCCGGCCTCGCGAACCGCGGCTCTTGGGCGTTCGCAGTGCGCCGGGCGGCCGCTTGGTTGGGCCGCATCCGATTCCGCGATGATCACAGCCAATGTCTTTTGGCGCGTCGAATCAAGGTGGACTTTTGGCCAGTGCGCGAACGCAAGGATCCTACGCCTTTCCGATCGCAATCGCGAGGGGCCAATGTTCTTCGGGATCAGCGACGGTGAAATCCGGAAATTTGCGAAGCTGCACCGACGATTGCCATGCGAACATTGCAGCATCCATACGCCCGCGGACCGAACGGCGGATCAGCGCGCGTGTCGTTCCACCGATCATCGCATCAGAGCGAATGGAAGCATCAGGGTCGCGAGCGGAAGGGCCGCTACGGCGGCGGTGCGCAGCGCTGCGGGCTGATAGGCGATCAGGGCGACCACGGCGAGCGCCGAGCCGGTGAGCGAGCCGATCCATTGGACCGGGCCGAAACTCCACCCGGCCGATGCGATCGCGGCTGCGCAGGACAGCCCGAGGCCCAACCAGCCCGCCGCGCGCAGTCCCCTGAGCCGCCGCCGGGACACCGGCGTGCGGAAGACTGCCCGATGGTGACGATCCAGGCTCAAGGCCAGGGCGGAGAAACCCGAGAACGACAGCAAAAGGCTCAAGATCAAGGCCGATACGGTCACGCTTCGGCCGCCCTGTGGAGGTTCGCCCGGGACGGTTGCCGCATGGCTGCCCGCCGGCCAGCGAGCCGCGCCGCGAGAAGGAACAGCAGGCCGAGGAGCGCCATCGCGAAATCGAAGCCGAGGAACCGAAGCTCACCGACCGTCAATGAATCGCTGATCGGAATCGCCAAGAAGATCAGGGCCGGCACGGTCAGGGCCATCGTCCAAGCCCGTTTCGGTGGGTAGAGCGCGGATGCCGCGGCCGCCAGCACCCAGACCCCGAAGAAAGCGCCGACCTCCCAGTCCGCCCGCGCGTCCAGAGAGACGGGCAGCAGCCGGTTGACGAGGAAATAGGCCGCAAGACCAGCGGGCAACCCCGCGATGGTGCCGAGGTTGAGGATGCGGACGAGACGCAGGCCAAGACCCTCCGGCGCGGCATTCTTCGGCGCGCGGGCGACGGTCCAGAGCACGAGCCCCGTCGCCACCGTGGCGGCCCCCATGAGGCCGCAGACGAAGAACATGAGGCGCAGGGGCGCGGCCGCGAAATGCGCCTCGTGCAGCCCGACCATCACGGCGCCGGTCCGCGTGGCTGCGCCGGCTTCGCCGACCCGCCCGAGTTCCACGCCGGTGGACGCATCATAGGCGATCTGGGGGTGGAGATGGGCGAGGCCGGGCGGCTCCTCGAAATAAGCGGTGACCGTCGCGGCGGCGTCGCCCGGATGCGCAATCATCACGAGTTCGGGTGTCTCGCCGGCCGCCGCCATGGCCCGTGACACGATTTCGCCGAGGGGCAGCGCCGCGCCCGGACGCCCGGCCGGCGGGCGACCGGCGATCATGATGCCGGCATCGGCGTAGTAGCGCAGGATATCCCCGCGATAGGCCGTCTGCACCGCCCAGGGCATCAACATCGCCGACAGTGTGACGAGGCCCGTGTAGACGATCATCAGGTGGAACGGCAGCGCAAGGACCCCCATCACGTTGTGGGCATCGAGCCAGCCGCGCTGCGCCGAGCGGTCCCGTCGGAAGGTGAAGAAATCGGCGAAGATCCGCCGATGGGTCACGATCCCGGAGATGAGCGCGATCAGCAGAATCATCGCACAGGCCGAGACGATCCAGCGCCCCACGAGCGGCGGGAGGCTCAGCTCGTAGTGGAAACGGTAGAGGAAGTCGCCACCCTGCGTATCCCGGACCGCTGCACGTTCGCCGGATGCGGAATCGAGCAGCGCGTGATGGAACGGGCCGTTGAAACTCTGCCACCAGTAGACCTCGACGGCCGGGTTCTCGGCGTTCGGCAGCTTGATCGACCACCCAGCAGCATCCGGCATCGTCCTTTGGAGGAACGCGCCGGCGCGGGTCGCCGCAGCTGCGGGATCAGGTTTCGCCGCCGACAGTTCCGGCCGCATCCAGTGCGAGATCTCCGGCCGATAATAGCTGGCGGTGCCGGTGACGAAGATTGCGAACAGCACCCATCCGACCACGAGTCCGGACCATGTGTGCAGCCACGCCATCGACTGGCGGACACTCCTCGGCCGGCTCATGTGAAACTCCCGGTCTGGAACGCACCCGCGAGCCACAGGGTGACGGTCAGCAGCGCGGCCACGATCCCCAGAACCAGCGCGGCGCGTCCGACCGTCCGCGCGGCAAAAACCCAGATCACCACGGCCGCCATGATGGCGAAGCTCGCGATCAACGCGGCCGACACGGCCTCGGCCCTGGTGCCGGGCAGGACCACCGCAAGCAACGCGCTCGCCGAAGCAGCAATTCCGTAACCACCTGCACTTGCCAGGAGTACCCGCGCCGCCACCGCAAACCGATACGCGCGCGCCCTCCCTGAATGGGCGCCCACCGGACTGGTGCTCATAGCGCCATCTCGCGATTCCGTGATCCCATGTCCCGACCTAACCGCGGCCGGCGGAGGGACGCAACGCCTATGTTCCGGAACGATTCCAGTGAGGAATGAACGACTTGGTGCAGTTATAATTAGGACGCCGATCGTTGAGGGCGGCCTCCAACAAATCATGTCGGCGTCTGATAGAAATCAGATTACCCCGAACTGCCGGTCCGTCTCAGCGTCCAGACGGCGGAGCAGCATGGCTCGACCCGGACGAGCGCAATGCCAGCGCGGCGTCCCGCGCGCTCGGCGGCAGATCCGCGCCCGGCCTTGCCAACGGCGACGGCGATTCGCCCCCGGCCCGGTCGCGCTCATGACCCTGGGCGTAGCCAGCGTTGATCCCGGCGTAGAACCCCGTGAAATCCTCAGCCCGCGCGCTACCGGCAACGACGAGTAGGAGAGCCGAGAGCAGGATGCGACGCATGGCAAAATCGCTGGCGAACCCAGAAACGAAGCGGGCGGCGGCTCCTCTCGGAACCACCGCCCAATCATCTTCGTGCGGATCGCGGCGGCGATGCGGCCGCGAAGCCTCAATCTTCGACGTTGATGCTCTGGGCCTCGCGGCCCTTTTGCCCATCGACCACAGCCAAGGTGACCTGCTGCCCTTCGGCCAGCGACTCGAGCCCGGCGCGGGACAGAGCCGAACGGTGGACGAACACGTCCTTGCCGCCGTCATTGACCGAAACGAAGCCGAAGCCCTTGGCCGGATCGTACCACTTCACGGTGCCGTTCATCTCGACCGACGGGCCGCTGGCGACACGGCCGCCACCACCGCCGCCGTAGCCGCCACCGCCACCGCCGTAACCGCCGCCGGCGCCACCGTAGCCGCCGCCACCGCCGGGGGCACCGTAGCCACCGCCGGGGGCACCGCCGAAGCCACCGGTCCGCGGACGCAGCTCGCGCCGGGGGGCGGGTGCTGCTTCAGCTGTGGACGTGTCGACGCTGGTGACGCTGGTCACCTGCGGGCCCTTCTGACCCTGCGCCGTGGTCACCGTGAGACGGGTGCCCGGCATGAGATCGGCGTGGCCAGCCGCTTCGACGGCGCGGATGTGGAGGAAGGCATCGCCCGAGC
The DNA here is from genome assembly GCF_022829295.1 of Methylobacterium sp. J-088. Taxonomy (GTDB): domain Bacteria; phylum Pseudomonadota; class Alphaproteobacteria; order Rhizobiales; family Beijerinckiaceae; genus Methylobacterium. The sequence continues at coordinate 217,408 of NZ_JAKSYH010000136.1, read as the reverse complement.
CGTCGCCCAGCTCGACGAAGCCGAAGCCCTTCTCCTTGTTAAACCATTTTACCGTCGCATCACGCTCCGGGCCGGACGCAACCGGCGCCGCGCCACGGGCCGGACCACGGTCGAAACCACCGCCGCCGCCACCGAAGCCGCCACCACCGCCGCCGCCGCCACCGTAGCCGCCGCCGTATCCGCCGCTGGGGGGAGCCTGGTCAGGCCATCTCGGCTCGCCACTCTCGTCGAAGCCACGCTTCTGCGGCCCCCTGAAATCACGACCACGTCCCATCGAAAGCTCGCAAAAACCGTCCGCCGCCCTTGTCTCGAATACCGCGTGCGCGCCATCCCAGACAGCCCACGCCCCGCACTATCATTACCCCAGGTCGCGGTAACCAAGAATAACGCCCCAGTCCTGACGCAATCGGGCCTTGACTGCAAGGACCTTGTTGTCTCAAACGCGCCCGTTCCGTTACTTTCTTGCGGTAAACAACGCAGATGCCGCAAGCGGCCTGCGTGACCTTTCACATGTGAGAGAATGCGTTAGCGAAACGCAAACGGTGTCCAGGTAGCGTCAACATCCTGTTCCGCACTGCGACAGGCCATGATCGCGACCCCGACCTTCCCCGATCTCTCGGCCCTCGTCGTCGACGAGAGCCTCTACATCCGTCGAATCGTGCGCGACATGCTGATGCGCGTGGGCATCAAACGCGTTCTGGAGGCGCCGGACGGCGCGGAGGCGCTCGGCGTCCTCGCGGAAAGCAAGCCCGATCTCAGCATCATCGACTGGGACCTGTCGATTCTGTCCGGCGAGGAGTTCATCCGGCTGGCCCGCACACCGACGACCTCGCCCTGCCCCACCATCCCGATCATCCTGATGCTGGCCCAGCCCCGCCGGAACGTCGTGGACCGCGCGGTCGCACTCGGCGTGAACGAGATCATCGCCAAGCCCTTCTCACCCAAGACGCTCTGGTCGCGTCTCGATGAGGTGATCAACCGACCCCGCCCCTACTCGCAGGTGAAGAGCCTATTGCGACCGATCCCGCGCCGGGTCGGCATGATGAAGGTCGTCGCCTGATCACGGCCGCGATCGGACGTTGCAGTTCCCCGCCGAGCCTGTAGGGTCGTAGATCAGCTCAGGCCGAGCACAGCGCTCCTGGCCGACCCGAAGGATCGACGGCCGCGCCGATGAGGGACGAGACCGCCGCGGCCGCGCCGTCCCGAATTCAGATCGGCGCAGGGCCGCATCAGACCTCCACCCCTCTCCCGGGCCGCGAGCGCCGTCGCCCGGCCTACGCCGCGCTGGACCTCGGGACCAACAATTGCCGTCTGCTCGTGGCGGAGCCGACCTTCAGCGGCTTCCGCGTGATCGACGCGTTCTCGCGGATCGTCCGGCTCGGCGAGGGTCTCGGGACATCGGATCGGCTGAACGAGGCGGCGATCGAGCGTACCGTGGAGGCCCTGCGCATCTGCCGGACCAAGATGCAGGCCCGCGGCGTGCAGCGCGCCAAAGTGATCGCCACGGAAGCGTGCCGCCTCGCGATCAACGGTGCGGCCTTCGTCGAGCGCGTCCGGCGTGGTGTGGGCCTCGACCTCGAGATCGTCGACCGCCAGACCGAGGCCTATCTCGCGGTGACCGGCTGCGCGGCGCTGGCCGATCCGCTCGCCGAATCGGTCGTGATCTTCGATATCGGCGGGGGCTCCACCGAGATCGCGTGGCTCGACGGCGCGGCCGCCAACCCCTCCACCGACCCGACGCTGCGGATCCGGGCCTGGGATTCGTTGCCCGTCGGCGTCGTGACCCTGGCCGAACGCCATGGCGGCGCCGAGGTCACGCGGCGCATGTTCGAGGGTATGGTCGAGGAAGTGGCCGAGAAGCTCTCGCCCTTCGCGATCCGTGCGGCCGCCGCCGCAACGGCGCCGAATTTCCACCTGCTCGGCACGTCCGGCACAGTCACGACGATCGCCGCGATGCATCTGAGGCTGGTGCGTTACGAGCGGCGGCGCGTCGATGGTCTGTGGATGAACGACGCCGCCGTCACCACCGCGATCGACGATCTGCTCGACACGCGGCTGGAGCAGCGGGCCGACAATCCCTGCATCGGTCGCGACCGGGCCGACCTCGTGCTGGCCGGCTGCGCGATCCTGGAGGCGATCCGCCGGGCCTTTCCGTCCGAGCGACTGCGCATCGCCGACCGAGGCCTGCGCGAGGGCCTGTTGATGAACATGATGCGGGAGGACGGGGTCTGGAACCGGAAGTCCGTGAGATGAAGGCCTTGCCGAACAGGGGATCACGATGAGCGACCGGCGCGGCGGCGCGAGTTCCGGCGGCGGCGTGCGCGGGGAGCTGAAGCAGCGGGTCAAGACCGGCCGCGGACGGACCCTCTCGCAGAAGCGCTGGCTGGAGCGACAGCTCAACGATCCCTACGTGGCCCGGGCCAAGCGCGAGGGCTATCGCTCCCGGGCGGCCTACAAGCTGCTGGAGATCGACGAGCGCTACAAGTTGCTGCGGCCCGGTCAGAGGATCGTCGACCTCGGCGCCGCCCCGGGGGGCTGGTCGCAGGTGGCTGCCCGTATCGTGGGGGCTTCCGGCAAGATCGTCGGCATCGATCTCCTCGAGATCGAGCCGATGGCCGGCGTCGACTTCATCACCCTCGACTTTCTCGATCCCGAAGCGCCGGCCACGCTGACCGCACTGCTGGGCGGCCCGGCCGACCTCGTGATGTCCGACATGGCGGCCAACGCCACCGGCCACAAGAAGACCGATCACCTCCGCATCATCGGCCTCGCCGAGACCGCGGCCGAATTCGCCCGCGAGGTGCTGGGGCCGGGCGGCGCCTATCTCGCGAAGGTGCTGCAGGGCGGCACCGAAAGCGCGCTGCTCAGCGACCTGAAGCGTGACTTCGCCACCGTCCGCCATGTGAAGCCAGCGGCGAGCCGGGCTGATTCGAGCGAACTCTACGTCCTGGCGACCGGCTATCGCGGGACGCCGGACGGTACCCGCGCCGCCGACGAGGACTGAGAGCACAGCCGGCGGGATCTACCTGATTACCGACACAGTCCAGTGCGTGGAGGATTGGGCCGGTCGGGTCACCGGCAGCGCCAAGCTGATATACGAGGTCGACCTGCAATCGCCGGACGCGGCGTGGGACGGGAAGATCGCGCCCTTTGGTGAGATCGGCTGGTCCATCGGATTGACGCCGATCGAGACCGGTGTGCTGCCCGGGCGTGACCAGCGAATACGAAAAAAGCCGCCCCGATTGTCCGGGACGGCTCTTCCAGATCGCCGATCGCGGTCGGCTATTCTTCTACTCGGTTGTCGTGTCGTCGGACGACGTCTGCGGTCCGCCCTCCTCCGCCACGCCCTCGAAGCGCGGACGGCGGCGGCGACGCGGCTTGGCGGCCGGAGCCTCCTCGGTGGAAACTTCCGGCTCCGGCGCAGTCGGCGGCTCGGCCGCAGCGACGGGGCGAGCCGGTGCCATCAGGAATGCCGGCAGGCCTGCGGGATCCTCGGCAACGACAGGTGCAACCTCGCGCCGGCGCTCGCGCCGCGGAGCGGCCTCGCTACGCGGAGCCCGTTCCGGACGTGCGTCCGAGCGGGGTTCCTGACGCGTCTCCGTGCGCTGCTCGGCACGCACCGCCTCGCTGCGTCCGTTGTCGTAGCGCCCCTGATCGACGCGGGGATCCTGCTGGCGGTTTTCTGGACGGTTCTCTTGGAACCCCTCTTGCCGGCTGTCGGCTTGCCGATTGTCCGGGCGGTCCTGCCGGTAGTCCGGCCGGCTATACTCCTGGCGGTCCTGCCGATTGTTCTGTCGATCCTGTCGGTAGTCAGGGCGCTGATAATCCTGCCGCTGGTAGTCCTGACGTTGCTGGTCCTGGCGCGGCTGATCGTGACGTTGCTGATCGTTGCGTTGCTGGTCCTGGCGCGGCTGATCCTGCCGGCGGTAATCCTGCCGGCCGTTGTTGTCGAAGCGGCGCTGGTCGCGGTTCTGGAACCGGTCGCGATTCTGGCGCCCGTCCTGGTTCGTGTCGCTGCGGGTGTCGTAGGGCTGGGGCTGCTGTCCCGGATCGCCGTCGTCGTAGCCGTTGTAGGCGTGACCGTTCTGGGACGTGCCGTTGCCCTGGCCGTCCTCATCGCCCTCGTCCATCTCGTCGTCATCGGACCGGCTGGCGTAACCGCCCGTATTCGAGGGACGGGTCTGCTCTTGAGCACCGGACACGATCCGGAAGTAGTGCTCACCGTGCTGGAAATAGTTTTCGGCAGCGACCGGATCGCCCGCCGCCAGAGCGTCACGCGCGAGCTGTGCGTACTTGTCGGCGATGTGCTGCGGGGTGCCGCGAATTTTAACGTCGGGACCGTTGGATTCGTACGAGCGCGTCAGTGGATTCGGACCTTTCGGCCGATTCCGGCCGCGCATCCGTCGATTCTGGTTTGGTCTCATCGGTCTGTAATGACCCTCGTTCACGCAAACGACTGTCTTCGGAGGCGCCAATCGGGACTTCGTGACGCGTGCCGGTCAAGCGCACCCGGCGGCGCCGCGCGTATGATCGCTGTGCGACCTTCGCGTCTATCTGACCATCCCTCGCACCGCGTTCCCGGGCAAGGCACCGGAGACCAGCTGATTGTCAGGTTCAAGCGCTGTTAAACCGCCGCGCCGTCACGCGCGCTCTGGTTCAACGGCTTGGGGATCAGCGAACCCGTCGGCGACTAATAGGCGCCACCAACCCTAACGTTGTCCGACTTAACGAACCGTTCGCGATCTTCAAGTCAACACTAGCGTTCCCCGGCTCGGGCAACAAGCATTTTTTCGATGCATCCCCGCTCCGTCGCGGTGAGGTCCACATTTGCCTAAGAGCGCGGGTCGATAAAACCGCTGCGGCGTGGCCAAGTGCGGCGCAATCGGGCGTGGACCTATCCGCAGTCGGACGACACGTGGGGATCCCCCGGGTCTTTGGGAAGACCGAAACACAGCACACGATCATGACCCGCGAGATCGCGGGTCAGGCCACGATCCGCGAAGCCGGTCGCGACGGCGAGGTCGCGGACAGTCTCGGCCTGATCGTAGCCGATCTCCAGGGCGAGCGCTCCCCCCGGCGCGAGCAGGTTTCGGGTGCGGACACCATCGAGAATTCGTCGATAGGCGTCGAGGCCGTCCGCGCCGCCGTCGAGGGCAGCCAGGGGATCATGCGTGCGCACCTCCCGGTGCAGGGTCTGGATGACGTCGCGCGCGATGTAGGGCGGGTTCGAGACCACGAGATCGAAGCCCCCCCGGATGGCGTCGCACCAATCCGACACCGCGAAGGCCGACCGACTGCCGAAACCGTTCGCCACGATATTGTGACGGGCTATTCTGAGGGCGGGCTCCGATCGGTCGATACCGACGCCGAAGGCGGCGGGAAGCTCGCTCAGGAGCGCTGCTAGGATGCAGCCGGACCCCGTGCCGAGATCGAGGCAGCGCAGCGCTGCGCTCCGGTCCGAAAGCGCGGCAAGCGCGGCTTCGATCAGGATCTCGGTGTCCGGCCGCGGGACAAGGGTCTCGGGTCCGAGGCGGATGGGTAGGCCCCAGAACTCCCACGCGCCAAGGATACGGGCCACGGGCTCGCCGGACAGACGTCGCGTCAGCGCAGCATCCAGGGCGGCCGCCTCGTGATCGTCCAGGCACTGATCTCCTGCGACGAGAAGGTCGCACGCCTCGATCCCGAGGAGGCCCATCAGCAAGAATCGGGCATCGCCCGCTGCTTCTCCCAGGCCGCCCGCATGGAGCACGGCCGTGCTGTGCCGAAGGGCCGCGCGGCGGGACAGGCCGTGGCTCGATCCGGATGTCATGCGCCGCTCAGGCCATGCCCTCGGCGGCGAGGAGCTCCGCCTGATGCTCGGTGATCAGGGCGTCCACCACCTCGTCGAGGGCGGTGCCGGCCATCACCTCCTCCAGCTTGTAGAGAGTCAGGTTGATCCGATGGTCGGTCACCCGGCCTTGCGGGAAGTTGTAGGTGCGAATCCGCTCGCTGCGATCGCCCGAGCCGACCTGAGCCTTGCGATCGGCCGCCCGGACGGAATCCTTGGCGCTGCGCTCCGCCTCGTAGAGCCGGGCACGGAGCACCGCCATGGCGCGGGCGCGGTTCTTGTGCTGCGAACGCTCCTCCTGAACGAACACCACGATGCCGGTCGGCAGATGCGTGATGCGGATCGCCGACTCGGTCTTGTTCACGTGCTGGCCGCCCGCGCCCTGAGCGCGCATCGTGTCGATCTTCAGATCCGCGTCGTTGACGTGGATGTCGACCTCCTCGGCCTCGGGCAGCACCGCCACGGTGGCGGCGGAGGTGTGGATCCGCCCCTGCGTCTCGGTATCGGGGACGCGCTGCACCCGGTGGGCGCCGCTCTCGAATTTAAGGCGCGCGAACACGCCCCGCCCCTTAACCTCGGCGACGACTTCGCGGAAACCGCCGGCCGTGCCCTCGCTCTCCGAGATCACCTCGACGCGCCAGCCCTTCGACTCGGCATACTTCGCGTACATCCGGAACAGGTCACCGGCGAACAGGGCGGCTTCATCGCCGCCGGTGCCAGCCCGGACTTCCAAGATGGCACTTTTCTCATCGGCGGCGTCCTTGGGCAGCAGCAGGAGCTGCAGGTCGCGATGCGCCGATTCGAGGGCGGCCTGCGCCTCCGGTTTCTCCTCGGCGGCGAGCGCCCGCATCTCGGAATCCGTGCCGGGCTCATCGATCAGCGCCTCGACGCCGGACAGATTCTCCAGGGCCGCACGGTAGTGGCGGATCGCCTCCACCACGGGATCGAGGTCGGACAGCTCCCGCGAGAGCTGGACCACAATGTCCGGGTTGCCCTCGCCGGAGGCGAGCTGCGCGGTGACGATATCGTGCCGCGCCAGGATGGCGTCGAGGCGCTCGGTTGGAAAGGGGATCATCGCCCGTGTTTCTAGAGCTCTTCGCAAGGCGTCCCGGCCGGGACGCGGATCGCGTCTCGGACGCGGGGAAGCACGGTCCGCAGGGCTTGAGACCCGGCGCCCTGTCCTTCCCCCCGCCTCCCCCGTGTGGGAGCCGACACGGCGGCGTGCCGCCCGGGAACGTCGTGGCGTTGCCGTACAACTCCGGCCGAACGGTCGGCAAGAGTCGAGACCCTAGATAGGTACGCCGTGGGCGTGCGCGAAGGCTGTGAGAGCCGGGCGCAGGGAGTCGCCGTCGTGCATCCGCACCATTTCGCTGTCGATAAGCTCGGCCACTGCGCGGGCATCGAGGCTCAGCACCATCGCCTTGACCGGACCGATGGCAGCCGGCGACATCGACAGGTCGCGATAGCCAAGGCCGATCAGCGCCATCGCGTCCAGAGGGCGGCCGCCGATCTCGCCGCAGACCGTTACCGGACAGCCGGCTGCGTTCGACCGCTCGGCGATCAGCCGGAACGCCCTTAGCGCAGCGACGCTGAGCGGATCGAAGCGGTTGGCGACGCGGCGGTTCTCGCGATCCACCGCGAACAGGAACTGCATCAGGTCGTTCGAGCCCACCGACAGGAAATCCGCCTCCTTGGCGATCTCGTCGATCTGGAACAAGAGCGACGGCACCTCGATCATCGCGCCGAGGCGGCACTCGGCCGGGAGTTCGTATCCGTGGCGCTTGAGGTAGGCCTTCTCGCGCTCGACGATGCCGCGGGCGCGGACGAACTCGTCCACCGTGGCCACCATCGGAAACATGATCTTGAGCGGATCGCCGTTGGCCGCCTTTAGAAGTGCGCGAAGCTGCATCCGCAGCAAAGCCGGCCGGTCGAGGCCGATGCGGATCGCCCGCCAGCCGAGCGCGGGGTTCTCCTCCTCGAGCTTGGCCATGTAGGGCAGGATCTTGTCGCCGCCGATGTCGAGGGTGCGCACCGTCACCGGCTTGCCCTTCGAGGCGGCGAACACCTTACGGTAGAGCTCCTGCTGCTCGACCGCCGAGGGCATCCGCTGCGCCACCATGAATTGCAGCTCGGTGCGGAACAGGCCGACGCCCTCGGCGCCGGTTTCTTCGAGGTGGCTGAAGTCGACCAGGAGCCCGGCATTCAGATGCAACCCGACCCGCACCCCGTCACGGGTCTGGGCCGGCACGTCGCGCAGAGCCCTGTATTGCTCCTGCCGGCGGGCGCGCAGGCGCACCATCTCGGCATAGGCTGCCTCGACCTCTGGGCCGGGCCGGACATGGATTTCGCCGGCCACGCCGTCGACGATGATGGCATCGCCCGCGTCGCAGAGCGCGGTCGCGTTCTCCACCTCGCCCACCGCCGGGATGCCCAACGCCCGGGCGACGATGGCGACGTGGCTGGTGGGACCGCCCTCCTCCAACACGATGCCGCGCAGCGTCGAGGCCTCGTAATCGAGGAGCGCCGCCGGCCCCATCGTCCGCGCCACCAGGATGGCGTTTTCAGGCAGGACAAGGACCCCCGCCGCGCCGGGGCCGATCAGCGCCCGCAGCAATCGGTTCGCGAGGTCGTCGAGATCGTGCAGCCGCTCACGCAGGTACGGGTCGGACTGGCGCATCATTTTGGCGCGGTTGTCCGACTGGACCCGCTCGACCGCGGCCTCTGCGGTCAGGCCGGAAGCCACCGCTTCGCGCATCCGCCGGAGCCAGCCCTTGTCGTGGGCGAACATCCGGACGGTCTCCAGCACCTCGCGGGATTCCGCCGTGCCGATCCGGTCGCCGCGCTCCACCAGGGCATCGATTGCCGAGCGGACCTCCTCGATCGCGGCGTCGAGCCGGGCAACCTCGCGATCGACGTTCTCGGCAATCAGCGTCTTTACGACCACGCGGGGCTCGTGCAGCACCACGTAGCCGAGGCCGATCCCGTCGGCGAGGGCGATGCCCCGGGCCAGGACCGGGCGGCGGGCGGCCGTGCCGGCGTCGGGGGCCAAGCTCTCCAGCTCGCCGGAGGCGATCATCTCCGAGAGCACCATGGCGGTGGTCTGGAGCGCCTCGATCTCCTCCTCGGAGTAGACGCGGTAGGTCTTGTTCTGAACGGTCAGCACGCCGAGCGTGTTGCCGGCGCGGAGCAGCGGCACGCCCAGGAAGGCGTGGTAAGCCTCTTCACCGGTCTCGGGCCGGTACGAGAAGGCCGGGTGGTTCTGCGCGTCGGACAGGGAGAGCGGTTCGGCGGTGCGGGCGATCAGGCCGACGAGGCCCTCGTCGGCGCGCATGCGGGTCTCGTGGACCGCCTCGCGGTTCAAGCCCTCGGTGGCGAACAACTCTAAGGTGTTGTCATCCCGCAGCACGTAGACCGAGCAGACCTCGGCCACGACGTTGGCAGCGATCAGGACGACGATGCGGTCGAGGCGTGCCTGGGGGCTGACCGGCTCCGCCATCGCTTCGCGGAGGCGGCGCAGCAGCAGGCGCGGGCCTCCGGGCGCAGCGGGCATCTGTTCGTCGTTCCAGTGTCGATGAGCGGTCCTGGCGTCGACCACCCTGCAACCTTGGCGCCAAGCTCGGGACGGCCGGCGCCGGATGAACCGTCGCGCTCTCGCCAGACGTGCTCTGGGATCGGCGAAACGGCCCGCGACTGTTCAGGTCGCACCATGCGCCCCGATCGAAACCGCCTCGTCCCAGGCTCAGGCCTGATCCAGGCCGTATAGCGAGTGGAGCGTGCGCACGGCAAGCTCCGTGTAGGCAGCGTCGATCAACACAGAGAACTTGATCTCCGACGTGGTGATCGCGCGGATGTTGATTCCCTTCTCGGCGAGCGCCCGAAACGCTTTGGCGGCGACACCCGCATGGCTGCGCATGCCGACGCCGATCGCCGAGACCTTCACCACGTCGGTGGCGCCCTCGATCTGCGCGTAGCCGATCTGCGTCCGCGCCTCGTCGAGGATCTTCCTGGAGCGCTCGTAATCCGCGGCCGGCACCGTGAAGGTCATGTCGGTGGTCGACTGATCGCCCGACACGGTCTGGATGATCATGTCGACGTTGATGTTGGCATCGGCCAGGGGCCCGAAGATCGCGGCGGCGACGCCGGGGCTGTCCTTGACCTGACGCAGGGTGATCTGCGCCTCGTCCCGGGAGAACGCGATCCCGGTGATGATCTGCTGTTCCACGGTGTCGTCCTCGTCGCAGATGAGGGTGCCCGGACGGGCGGCGTCCGGCGGATCGAAGGAGGAGCGGACCGTGGTCGGCACCCGGTGGACCATGGCGAGTTCCACCGAGCGGACCTGCAGCACTTTGGCCCCCAGCGAGGCCATCTCCAGCATCTCCTCGAAGGTCACCCGCTCCATCCGACGGGCCTTCGGTACGATGCGCGGATCCGTGGTGTAGACCCCGTCCACATCCGTATAGATGTCACAGCGCTCGGCACCGATCGCGGCCGCCACCGCCACCGCCGAGGTGTCGGACCCACCACGGCCCAGGGTGGTGATCCGGCCGGTCTCGGCGTGGATGCCCTGGAAGCCCGCGATCACCGCGACCTCGCCCTTGGCAAAGCCTGCCTCCAGATTCTTCGGATCGATCTCGGCGATGCGGGCCGAGCCGTGCGCCTCGGAGGTCACCACCGGGATCTGCCAGCCCTGCCAGGAGCGAGCCTTCAGCCCGTCCTTCTGGAGGGCGATCGCCAGGAGGCCGGCGGTCACGAGTTCGCCCGAGGCGACCACCGCGTCGTATTCCCGGGGATCGTAGAGCGGGTTCGCGTCCTTGACCCAGTCGACCAGCTCGTTGGTCTTGCCCGACATGGCCGAGACGATCACGGCGACGTCGTAACCGGCCGCCACCTCGCGGGCGACGTGGCGCGCGACGTTGCGGATGCGGTCGACGTTGGCGACGGAGGTGCCGCCGAATTTCATCACCAGACGGGGCATGGTCTCTCGGTCGCGGGTTCCCGATGGCGACGGGGCCGGACCGACGCGGCCGGTCCGAAGGGTGCTGGGCGGGTACAAGCGGCTCGGTGAGGTGTCAACAACCGGCCAAGCATGACGCCCGCGCGCCGCAGCGACTTGGATGACGCCGTCGTGCTAAGGCCCGGCCGGACCTTCGAGGACGGGACGCACATGGACAGGGCAGCCACGGATCGCGGCAGCGGGGGCTTCGTCGATCACGGCGAGGTCGCCCGGTTCGACGCGCTTGCCGCGACGTGGTGGGATGAGTCCGGTCCGATGCGTGTGCTTCACCGGTTCAATCCGGTGCGACTCGCCTATATCCGCGACGCCCTATGCCGCCATTTTGGGCGCGACCCGCGAGCCCCCTTCCCGCTCGACGGCCTGACGATCTGCGATGTCGGCTGCGGCGGCGGCGTCCTGTCCGAGCCGTTGGCCCGGCTCGGTGCGACCGTGACGGGGCTCGATCCAGCCGAGCAGAACATCGCGGTCGCCCGGTCCCATGCCGAAGCGGCCGGCGTGCCGGTGGATTATCGCGGCGCGACGATCGAGGCGGTCGTGGCCGCCGGGGAACGGTTCGACGCCGTTCTGATCATGGAGGTGGTGGAGCACGTCTCCGACATGCCGGCCTTCGTGCGCACGGCCTGCGCGGCCGTGAAGCCGGGCGGGATGCTGTTCGCCGCAACCCTCAACCGGACGATGCGCTCCTTCGCGCTGGCGATCGTGGGCGCCGAGTACGTGCTCGGCTGGCTTCCGCGGGGCACGCATGATTGGGGGAAGTTCGTGACGCCGCACGAGCTCGGCCGGGCGATCCGGACGGGCGGCCTCTCGGTCAGCGACATGGTCGGGGTCGTCTACAACCCCCTGACCGACGGTTGGCGCACCGGCCGGGACACGGCGGTGAACTACATGGTCGCAGCCGAGCGGCGGGACTGAACCGGACGCGCCCTCCGCCGTTGGCACCGCGGCGGAGACGGTGACGATGCTCGAAAAGATACCCAGCGCTTTGGGCGAAGCCCTGTCGGGCCTCAAGGCCGGCACCGAGAAGACCGCCTTCCACGCATCCTTTCCGGACGTTCCGGCATCGCTCACCCTGAGCAGTGCGGCCTTCTCAGACGGGGCTGCGATACCGGCCCGATTCACAGCGGATGGCGAAGGCCTCTCGCCGCCCCTCGCCTGGAGCGGCCTGCCGCCCGGCACCGCATCCGTGGTGGTGCTGGTCGAAGATGCCGGCAGCCCGACGCCGCAGCCGCTGGTCCATCTGATCGTTTGGAATCTTCCCTCCGGACGCTCCAGTTTGGACGAAGGCGATGTCTCGAAGCCCAGCTCCAGTCCGGACATCCCGCTCGGTCGGAACAGTTTCCTGCAGACGGCCTGGCTCCCACCGGACCCGCCCAGCGGCCACGGCCGGCACGCCTATCTGTTTCAGATTTTTGCTCTGGCGCAGACCCTTGACCTAGATGAGAATCCTGGCCGCGGCGCTCTGCTCGACGCAATGAAAGGCCTCGTCCTGGCCAAAGGTGTACTGATCGGGACTTACACCCGCGCATGAATGTTGACGGGTGTCGAACAATTGCGGCAATGACCGCGAACAACACGTTGTGCCATGTTTAACGAGCTTCTAATATTACTCTGAGCATTCCTGAATTCGGCCAGCACCGTCGAAGCGTGATTGGGGAGCGGGCCTATGGGGGTCGACGCGCGGCCGAAGCGACGGGGCAACGAGCGCGTGGCACGCGCACTCGCGGCGTCTGACGTCGGCACCTGGGAATGGCATCTGGACGACGAGATCCTGCGATGCGACGCAGTCGCGGCTGAAATGCTCGGGGTACCCAGGGCACGAGGCGGGAGCTTCGGGTCGCTCCTCAAGCGTGTTCATCCCGAGGATCAGCCGCGGATCGAGGCGCTGATCGACGATCTTCGCCGTCAGGGCGGCCTGTTCGCGGCGCAATTCCGGACCGTTCCCGAAGCGGACGATGTCCGATGGGTCTTGGCGCGCGGGCGCTTCAATCGGGACGCCGGGGATTTCGTGCGCGAGGCGCGCGGGATCGTCATCGACGTCACCGCAAGCAGCCGTGCCGGCGTTCTCGACGAGGCTACCTTCCGCGCGACGGACGTGGAGACCGGCGGGATCGACCGTGTGGCCGAGTTGGCGCTGATGCTGTTCGAGTCGGCTGCGAACCTGGGCCAGCAGCAGTTCGATCGCCTCAAGCCGGTGCTCGACGTGTTGCTGCATGAGATCGGACGCCAGCTGGCGGAGCCGCCGCCGATCCCGCATCTGGAGAGCATTCATTGAGCGTCGTGCCCTGGCGGCGCCTTGCCTTACCGGGGGAAACCCTGATATGGCGACGCCATTCCGCGATGCGTGTGCCGTGATCGCCGGGCGTGTTCGCGCGTCCAGCCCCGCGACGACGTTCCCGACACCCCTTCCATGGACGGCCCTCCGGGCTCGAGAGACCGATGAAGATCCGCAACTCCCTCAAGTCCCTGCGTGGCCGCCACCGCGACAACCAGCTCGTGCGTCGCAAGGGCCGGGTCTACGTGATCAACAAGACCCAGAAGCGCTTCAAGGCCCGCCAGGGCTGAAGCCGATCGGATAGCCCGATCCGAGCCGGAATTCAGCAGCCGCACCCACCCGGGCGCGGCTGTTTTCGCATGCGCGGCACCGCGGCACGTTGACGGGCCTGTCGACGACGAACACTCTGGCCCCATGATGCCGACCCGCCTCCTCGCCGCTCTGGTCTGCCTCTCGGCGCTGATCGTCGTGTCGCCCGCCGCACGGGCCGCACCGGAGCCGAATCGCACGGGGCGGACGGCGCCGGAAGCGAAGCCCGCGCCCAAGCCACTGAGCCTCGACGACCTGTTCGCCCGCTTGCGCGCCAGCGAGGATCCGGTCGAGGCCAAGGGCATCGCGAAGCTGATTGAGCGGCGCCTCGCCGGCTCGGGAAGTCCCACCGCCGACCTCCTCACGGATCGCGCCCGCCAGGCCGTCACCGCCCACGAGTTTCCCCTCGCCGCGGAGCTGATGGACCGGGTCACGGCCCTTGAGCCCAACTGGTCCGAGGGCTGGAACCGGCGCGCCACGGTGTTCTGGCTCCTGACCGACAAGGACGACGCCATCGGCGATTTGAAGCGTGCCTTGGTCCTCGAACCGCGCCATTTCGAAGCCTGGGCCGCCCTCGGCCGGATCTACGAATCGCAGGACGACAAGGCCCGTGCCCTGTCGGCCTTCCGCCGGGCGAAAGCGCTCTATCCGCAGATGGACAAAATCGGTGAGGCGATCGACCGCCTCGCACCGGAGGTCGACGGCCGCGACCTGTGACGCGGATGCTCGGTCTTCTCGTCACGCTCCTGGCCCTGCCCTTCGCGGTACTGAGCCTCGTCCTCGCGATCGGCGCCCTCGTAAGCTTCGCGATCACGCTGCGGGTGAACGCCACCTATCCGCCAGCCGGCCCCTTCGTCGCGGTGACCGGCGGCCGCCTCGCCACGATTCAGGACGGGCCGGCGGACGGGCCACCGATCGTCCTGCTACATGGCGCCTCGGCCAACGCATCGGACCCGATGGAAGGGATCGGTCGACGCCTCGCCGCCCGGGGGTTCCACGTCATCGCCTTCGACCGACCGGGCTTCGGCTGGAGCGACCGGATCGCGGGCGCCGAGGCCGCTGCGCCCGCCGTGCAGGCGCGCCTGATCGCAGAAGCCCTGGCCAATATGGGTATCGGCCCAGCAATCGTATTCGGCCATTCCTGGGCCGGGTCGCTGGCTCTCGCGCTCGCCCTGGATCATCGAGAGCGGGTTTCGGCACTCGTGCTGGCGGCGCCCGTTGCGATGCCGATGCCGGACCGGGTCGCCGATCTGCCCTGGTACTGGCGGCTCGCCGTGCAGCCTTCCGTGGCGTGGCTGCTCAGCCGCACGATCGGGCCACCGCTCGCACAGCAATTCCTGCCGGAGGCGGCACGCCGGGTGTTCACGCCCCAACCGGAAAACCCCGATTACCCGAAAGCCGCCCGCGCCACCCTCGTCCTGCGGCCCGGTACGTTACTCGCGAATGTGCAGGACCTTCTCGGCCTGACGAAGGCGCTAGCGGCTCAGGCCCCACGTTATGGCGAGATCCGGATCCCGACCTTGGTCATCGCCGGCGAGGCGGATCCGATCGTGCGCAGCGCGGAGCAGGCGGTGCCGCTGGCCCGGACGATCGCGGATGCGCGGCTGGTCCTGCTGCCGGGGATCGGCCACATGCTCCAATACGTGGCGTCAGACCGCGTGACGGAGGAGATCGCCACGCTGTCTGACGAATTGGCCCATGCGGCGACGGCTGCACCCGCCGGACATTGAGGCGCTCTCTTCACGTCGCTCCGATGTCGCTTCCCCCGCGCACCGGGAATCAGGAGCGCTCACGCCTTCTCGGCGTGCTCGCGGGTTATGAAGGTGAGCCGCACGAGATTCGTGGCTCCGGGCGTGCCGAACGGAAGTCCCGCCACCACGATCACCCGATCGCCCACCGCCGCGAACCGCTCGCGCACCGCGAACTTGGCGGCGCGGAACGACATGTCGTCCACGTCGCTGGCGTCCTTGGTGACGATCGGATGGGTGCCCCAGGCGAGCGCGAGGCGGCGCGCAGTCTCGCGCCGGGGCGTCAGGGCGATTACCGTGGCGTTCGGGCGCTCGCGCGACAGGCGCAGGGCGGTCGAGCCGGAACTGGTCCAGGCCATGATGGCGTCGAGGTCGAGGGCGTCGACCATTTGATGCGCGGCCGCCGCGATCGCGTCGTTTGCGGTGTGGTCCGGCGTGGCGCTCTGGGCGCGGATGATCGACCAGTAGAGCGCGTCCCGCTCAACCTGCTCGGCAATGCGGCTCATGGTTTCCACCGCGCCGAGCGGATGCGCGCCCGAAGCGCTCTCGGCCGAGAGCATCACGGCATCGGCGCCCTCGTAGACCGCGGTGGCCACATCCGAGACTTCGGCGCGGGTCGGGACCGGCGCCGTGATCATCGATTCTAGCATCTGAGTGGCAACGACGACCGGCTTGCCGAAACGCCGGGCCCCCCGGACGATGCGCTTCTGCACGCCGGGCACCTGCTCCAGCGGCATCTCCACGCCGAGATCGCCGCGGGCGACCATCAACCCGTCAGAGATCTCGATGATCTCGTCCAGCCGGGTCAGCGCCTGCGGCTTCTCGATCTTGGCCATCACCAAAGCGCGGCCGGCACAAACTTTCTTGACCTCCGCCACGTCCTCCGGACGCTGAACGAAGGACACCGCGATCCAATCGGCACCCGCATTGAGACCCGCGTCGAGATCCGCCCGGTCCTTGTCGGTCATGGCCGGCACCGGGATCACCGTGTGGGGCAACGACACGCCTTTACGGTTGGAGATGCGGCCGCCGACCTCGACCCGGGTCACCGCCCGGTTCTCCGATGTCTCGACCACCGACAGCCGCAGCTTGCCATCGTCGAGCAGGATCGCGTGACCGGGCTCCAAGGCCTGGAGGATCTCCGGATGCGGCAGGTGGCATCGCGCGGAATCGCCGGGCGTCGGGTCGCCGTCGAGCACGAAGCTCGCACCGGCCTCGATCATGACGGCACCGTCCGAGAACGTGCCGAGCCGCAGCTTCGGCCCCTGCAGATCGACGAGAATCCCAATCGGACGCTTGGCCTCGCGCTCGATGATGCGGATCGCCTCGACCTTCTCTGGCAGCTTCTCCCGGGAGAGATGGCTCATGTTAAGGCGAAACACGTCCACACCCGCGCGGAACAGCCGTTCGATCATCTCGGGTGAATCGGAGGCCGGCCCGAGGGTGGCGACGATCTTCGTGCGGCGGGAACGTTTCAAGCGGGATCCTCCGGGCATTTCACCGCGAGCCTTCAGGCGTCGTCGGGTTATTGGGATGGATGCGGGAGCGAAATCCGCAGCGAATCATGCAGCGATAGCGCCGTCGCCCTACGGTTTGGCGGGGGTGTCCGCGCGGTTCGGATCGGTGAGCTGAACAGTCCAGCTTTTCTGCTCGCCGGTATCGACTTCGAAGAAGCCGTTGCGGTCGTAGCCCCTGGCGAGACAATCTTCGAGTCCGCGGATGGTGAACTCCGAATCGCGGGTACACATCAGCGAGCGTCCACTCCACTCGCCGCCGCGCGTGTAGTCCACCGCGAACACATAGTAGAACCGGGCCGCCAGCGCACCCTTCAGCAGGGTCTCGCAGGCCTTCGGTGCGAGGTCCCACCAGCCCTCCGTGACCCAGCCCTGCGGATCGCGGTAGCCCAGCGAGATACCGACTTTGCTGCCGGTCTGGTTGCACAGGCGCAGATCGGCCTTGGCCGGGCCCGCACCGAGGAGCGCGAACCCGAGGACCGTGAGTGCGGGCAGGAGCCGAGACGCCCGGACGCGGACGTTCAAGCCATGCCCGATCGCGCTGCAACCGTCCACGGCTCTAAGCCTTTGACTTGACGCGCACTTCAGCACCGAACCGGCGTCCACGTCGGCGGAGAACGCTCTAGTTGACGAGGATGATGCGGCAATCGTTGACATTGGTACAGGTCGGACCGGGATTCACGAGGTCGCCGAGAGCCGCGAAGAACGCGGTCGAGTCGTTCTGCTCCAGCATCGCGGCCGGGTCGAGGCCGGCGGCGCGGGCGCGATCGAGGGTCGTGGGATCGACGATACCGCCCGCCGGGTCGGTGGCGTGGCCTCGGCCTCCATCGGTGCCATCGGTATCGGCACTGATACCGGAGATGCCCGGCTCGCCTGCCAGGGCGACGGCGAGGGCCATCGCGTATTCCTGGTTTGGACCGCCATTGCCCTCACCCCGGATGGTGACGGTCAGTTCGCCCCCTGAGATCAACGCGACCCGCTGGCCGGCCGCCTTGTAGCGTTTGGCTGTGACCGCATGCTCGGCGGCGACTTCGCGGGCTTCACCCTCCAGATCGGCGCCCAGCATCACGGGCTCGTAGCCGGCCGCCCGGGCCGCCTCGGCCGCTGCGTTCAGGGCATCGATCGGGCGGGCTATGATGCGGTATTCCGCCGGGGCGAAAGCCGAATCGCCCGCCTTCGGCGTCTCGTTGTTCGGGTCGTTGAGCAGGCGCGTCGCCTCTTCCGGCAGCGGGATGTGGCGACGTTCGCAGATGGCGCGGGCGTCGGCCAGGGTGGACGGGTCCGGCACAGTCGGTCCGGACGCGATCACAGCCGGATCGTCGAACGGCACATCCGAGATCGCCAGCGTCAGGATCCGCCGTGCGTTGCGGGCCGCGAGCGCGAGGCGCCCACCCTTGATCCGGGAGATGTGCTTGCGCACCGTATTGATCTCGCCGATGGGCGCGCCGGAGCGCAGCATCGCGCGGGTGATCGCCTGCTTCTCGATCAGGGTCAGGTCACCGGCCGGGGCGATCCAGTTGGCCGAGCCGCCACCGGAGAGCAGCACCAGAACCTCGTCGTCCGGCCCGGCCTCCGTGGCGAGCCGCAGGGCCTCCTTGGTCGCCGCGATGCCGGCCTCATCGGGGACGGGGTGACCCGCCTCGACCATATGGATCCCGGGCGCGTCCTGTCCGTAGCCATGGCGCGCCACCGCGAGCCCCACGATCCGGTCGTCGCCGAGTCCGTGCTTCTGCCGGTAGAAGCGGCTCGCCACGGCGCTCATGCTGCCCGCGGCCTTGCCGGCGGCCAGGATGATCAGCCGGCCCGGGCTCGGCTCGGGCAGGTGCGGCGGCAGGGCGAGATCGGGATGGGCGGCCCGGATTGCCGCCGTGAGGAGGCTGTCGAGGAGCGCGCGCTGCGCCTGAATGGCAAGATCGGCGGCGGGCGGGACGGTCTCGGTCATGGCGTCGGACGGGCTCCTCTCTCGACCCGATCGCACGATCCCCACCCGTTTGTTGCCGGGGCGGCGGGCCCGTTTCTTGCCGTGAGCGCACGATCCTTGATAGGTGATCTGCCCGAGCCTTCGCGCCACGGCAAGCGCCTTCGGCGCCCCCGCACAGATTGGAAGACCTCGGAGCCCCGTGACCCGTCCGGAGAATGAAGCCGCCGCCCAGGTGCCGCATCCCTGCGAGATCATACCGGGCGATCCCGCCTGCGGCCTCGTCATCGTTTGCGATCATGCCTCGAATTTCGTCCCACCGGACATCGAGCTCGGCCTGCCGCCCTCCGAATTCGCCCGGCATATCGCCTATGACATCGGTGCCGCGGCGGTGACCCGGAGCCTGGCGGCGCAACTCGGCGCGCCGGCGATCCTGACGAATTTTTCGCGGCTGATCATCGATCCGAACCGCGGCCGGGCCGACCCGACGCTGGTGATGCGCCTCTCCGACGGCGCGGTGGTTCCCGGCAATGCCCGGATCGACGCAGCCGGCAAGCGGGCCCGGATTGCCCGATTCTATGCGCCGTTCGACGCGGCCATCGACGCCGCGATCAGCGCCGCCGAAACAGCGGGGCGGCCGGCTAAGATCCTGACCATGCACAGTTTTACGCCCTACTGGCGCGGCATCCCGAGGCCCTGGCAGGTCGGCATCCTGTACGATCACGACGCGCGCTTCGCCCGCCCGCTGATCGACGCGCTGGCAGCCGATCCGGCCGGGCTGACGGTCGGCGACAACCAGCCCTACGGCGGGGGCCTGCCGGGCGACACGATCGACCGCCACGCCACGGCGCGCGGGCTTCCGAACGCCCTGGTGGAGATCCGTCAGGATCTGATCACCGACGAGGCCGGTCAGGCGGAATGGGCCGCGCGCTTCGCCCGCATCCTGCGTCCGCTGATGGCGGCTTGATCCCGGCGCTTCCGATTCCGAAATTCGAGTTCGTACGCGAAGAAGGCACGCGATTGATGAATGATCTCGAAGCACGCACGCAGATTGAACTCGAAGCAGCGGTGTTTCGCCGGCTGGTGGCGCATCTGCGGACGCGCACGGACGTGCAGAACATCGATTTGATGAATCTGGCGGGCTTCTGCCGGAACTGCCTGTCCAACTGGTTGAAGGACGCCGCCGACGAGACGGGCGTGGCGCTCACCAAGGACGCAAGTCGGGAGGCGGTCTACGGCATGCCGTATGAGGAATGGAAGGCGAAGCATCAAACCGAGGCCAGCGCCTCGCAGCAGGCGGGCTTCGCGGCGAATCAGGCGAAGGGGCATTGAGCAGCCGCGAATCGGTTCAGCTTCCGGTAAGTTCGCCCCATTAACCACGGGTCAGGGCGCAACTGCGCCGTGTAGTCCGGAGAGCCCCATGAACGCCCATTCGATGCCCAGCGCCGCGCAGCGGCCCGGCGGCGACGTCTCGTCGGCCGAAGGTGTGGCCGCCGACGAGCTGAAGCAGTTCATCGAGCGGCTCGAACGGCTGGAGGAGGAGAAGGCCGGCATCATGGGCGACATCAAGGAGGTGTTCGCCGAGCTGAAGGGCCGGGGTTTCGACTCCAAGGCGGTCCGCACCATCCTGCGGATCCGCAAGCAGGATCACAGCGAGCGCCAGGAGCAGGAAGCCATTCTGGAGCTCTACATGCAGGCGCTCGGCATGGCGTAGGCCGCCGACACCGCGCCGGATCTTGGATCCGGCACGGCAACGGGCGTCGCCGGAATCGTCAATGGGCTTCGGCTGACCCCGGATGGCCTTCGTCGATCAGACCCAGCGTCCGCCCCGGATACCCGGCAGCGTCGAAATAGCGGGTCTGTCCGACCGTCTGATAGCGCAGGATCGTGGTGAGGCCGGTCGTGTCCGGCTCCGAGCGCAGGACATGCGTCTCGGCGTTCGGCGTGGCACCGTTCGCCAACGCCTCCGTGAGCACCCGCCCGACCAGCGTGCCCTTGTCGAGGATCCTCAGATCGAGGATCGAGGCGATGGTCTTGCCGAGATCGGCATTGCTCGCCGGGACCGGGCTTTCGAGACCGGCGCGGAAGCTCGGGCCGGCCGCGCCCATCACGTTGCGCGTATCGGCCCGCGAGAAGCTCCCGTGCATGCCCTGGCCCTGCTGCAGCCCGGTATCGGAGACTTCGACACCACAGGTGGTCGGATCGGCGCAGCCGGTGGAGAAGCTCCGGAAGTTGACCACGATGGCCGGCATCGGCGTCAGGGCCGAGCCGTCCAGCGCGATCGCCGAAAGGGGCAGCGTGCCCGGGATCGGGCCCAGGGCGGCGCTGACGAACAGGCCGCTGACGTAGTCCTGCCGGGACAGGGCTTCGACGACCCGCTGGGCCAGGGCATGGTCGCCGTTCGGAATGTAGACAAGGTCCGAGCCGCCATTGGCCGCCACGACCACGTCGGGCCTGGCCGGATCCGTGCCGATCAGGCCGTTCGCGCGGCTTGGGTAGTTCCCGGCACCGAGCTTGGCGCCCTTGGCGTCCGGATCGAACAGACCGAGGTCGAGCGCGTGCGCGATGTCGATGGCGACAAAGCCCGGCGGCAGCTGACGGCTCGGGACGCCCTTGTAGCTCTGGCTCGCGGAAAAACTCGTCGCGCTCTCCTTGGAGATGGTCGAGAAGCCGTGGTCCGAGGTTAGGATCACGTCGGTCGACTCCGCGAGGCCCTGGTCCTTCAATGCGGCCAGCAGCGTGGCGAGGTTGGTGTCGGCGTTGCGGATGGCGGCGAGGCTGGTCGGTCCGTTGATGCCTGGTACCAGCCGGCCGAGACTGTCGCCTTGGTTGTGCTGGGTCCCGTCCGGATCGCGTGACCAGAACACCAGCACGAACGGCGTCTTGCGCGTCTTGAACAGCGGCAGCACCGCCTTGGCGGCAACCTCGGCGAAATAGGCCTGCTGATCGACGTTGGCGGCGAGCGTCCCCGGCGCGTCGGCATTGCCGGCCGCACCGTTGGCGCCGCGGTTCGGCGCCTGGACCGGCAGGCCGGCGGTGCCGAGGCGGGCCTTGAGCTCCTCGCTCAGCGGGATCCCGGCCGGGCGGCCGGTGCTGTCGTCGATCAGGATCGTCTCCTGGCCGGATCGGGCCGTGTGATCGAAAACCAGGGACGGCCCGAGCTTGCCGATGCTCGCGGTCGACAGACCCTTGGCGTGTGCCGCCCGCAGGATCGTCTCCTCGTTCAGGTAATTGCCGGCGAAATGCTCATCGACATCGCCGAGCACCGGGTCGCTTTCCAGGAACGGCGTGAGGCTCTCGCCCGCCCCCGGCACCGGGAAGGCCGTGTAGATCGTGTTCCCGTACTGGCCGGTATCGCCGAGCATGTGCCCGGTCGCCATCGCGGTGGCATTCGGCATCGTGAAGGTCGGGAACAGGGAGTGGGTGTTGGTGAAGCGTACGCCGGCCTTCATCAGCCGGTCCATGGTCGGGGCATTGGCGGCGGTGACCATGCCGTAGCGCAGGCCGTCGGCGACGAAGAGCACGACGTTGCGGGGCTCGGCCTGTGCGTTTGACGCAGCCAGGAGCCCCAATCCGATCAGGCAGGAAGTGAGTGCGCGCTGCACGACGAATCTCCGATGGTTCTGCCGAGGGGCGTGATCGGAGGCTGTGACAGGCGCGTGACAGGGTGGCTTGGGGGCGAGCGGGTTCGCAGATCGTCCGCTGCGCCGACGATTGCGGTTGAGCCCCTTACCCCGCTTGCCGGGAGAGGGCTTCGGCGAGCCTGTCGTCGCCGAAGCGAGGCGGCAGCCGAGGGTGAGGGGGTGATTCAGGACGAGACTTTTCCGGAGCCGCCCCCTCACCTTCGCTCCGGCTTCGCCTGCGCTTCCCGCGGGGACCGCGAGGTCCGTGCGGGCCCCTCCCCGCAAGCGGGGAGAGGGGTGGCGTCGCGCTTCTCTTTGGAAAAACGAGCCGCTTCAGGCGGCGCGCTTGGACCGGTTGAGCAGCTTCCGGTTGACCAGCACCTCGGCGATCTGCACCGCGTTGAGCGCTGCGCCCTTGCGCAGGTTGTCCGAGACGCACCAGAAGTTCAGACCGTTCTCGATCGTCGCGTCCTCGCGGATGCGCGAGACGTAGGTCGCGTCCTCGCCGGCCGCCTCGTGGGGGGTCATGTAGCCGCCGTTCTCGCGCTTATCGATCACCAGCACGCCGGGGGCGGCGCGCAGGATCTCGGTGGCCTTCTCGGGCGAGAGCGGACGCTCGAACTCGACGTTCACAGCCTCGGCGTGGCCGATGAAGACCGGGACGCGGACGGCAGTGGCCGTCAGCTTGATCTTCGGGTCGAGCATCTTCTTGGTCTCGGCGACCATCTTCCACTCTTCCTTCGTGTAGCCATCCTCCATGAACACATCGATGTGGGGGATGACGTTGAAGGCGATGCGCTTGGTGAACTTGCCACCCTCCTTGATCTCGCCCGCGGTGAACACCGCGCGGGTCTGATTGAACAGCTCGTCCATCGCCTCCTTGCCGGCACCGGAGACCGACTGGTAGGTCGAGACCACGACGCGCTTGATCGTGGCCGCCTCGTGGAGCGGCTTCAAGGCGACGACCAGCTGCGCAGTCGAGCAGTTCGGGTTGGCGATGATGTTGCGCTTGGTGAAGCCCACCACCGCGTCGGCGTTCACCTCGGGCACGATCAACGGCACGTCGGCGTCGTAGCGGAACGCCGAGGAGTTATCGATCACGACGCAGCCCTGCTGGCCGATCCGCGGCGACCACTCCTTCGACGTCTCGCCGCCGGCCGACATCAGGCAGATGTCCGTGTCGGAGAAGTCGTAGGAATCGAGTGTTTTGACCTTGAGCGTCTTGTCGCCGAAGGAGACCTCCTGGCCTTGGCTGCGGCGCGAGGCCAGCGCCACGACCTCGTCGGCGGGGAAAGCCCGCTCGGCCAGGATATCGAGGATTTCGCGGCCCACGTTGCCCGTGGCGCCGACGACGGCGACCTTGTAACCCATCTCTCGTCTCCGCGCGGAAAACCCCGACCGATCCGGGTGCCACGCTCAAGCCAGACACATCGGCCGAAGGATCGTTCCGGCCGGACAGCGCCCGCCGAACGGACGCGGCCGCGGATCGCATCCTCGACGGAGGTGGGATCGACGGCCTGCCCGAGCAAGGCGCGCCCGGAACAGCGCTGTCAAGGCCGGGCCCGATGCAACGATCGATTCACCCTGACGCGGGGAAACCGGTGACGATCGTGGGATCGCCAGGGGAATTCAATCCTTTGCCCTGACGATCAAGGACGGAACACGCGGTTCTCTGTTCGCAGGGTGTCATTGTGGCTGGATCGGGGGAGGCACTGGACGGGCGCGCGCCCGCCGGTCTGATGTCGGGTCTCACGGGTTGGGTGACGCTGTCGCCGGGCGCCCTTGGCTGGCGTCTGGTGCTGGCCTCGGCCGTGATCGCCCTGCTGTGCGTCGCCGCATGGCGTCCGGGTCGCGGATCGGGTTCGCCCGGGGGCGCACCTGCTGTGGCGATCGAAGCCAAAATCGGGTTCAAGCCCAGGATGCCGGCCGCGCCGGCAGCGCCGCCGATTCCCGTCGCCCTGTTCGATCTTGCGCAGCCCGGGATCGATCCGGTGCACGTCACCGCCGGGATCGAACCGCGCACGGGTTTGCGCGAGGATGTGCTGAGCCGTGGGGATGTGGCTGCCGTCGAGGCCCCGGCGCTGCGGCTGACGCTCACGCGCGGCATGAATGCCGGCGCCGCCCCGACCCTGTTCATCCTGATGGCCCGACGCGCCGCATCCGGCCCGTCCCTCGACCGGCCGGCGCTCGCGGTGGTCCGGACCGGATCACGCGGCCGGATCCAGACCAAGTTCGGTGCGGTCGATACACTGGAGGTCACGTTCGCCAATCCTGCGCCGCGGACCTGCCTGGGATTCGTCACCCTGGAGGCCGGGTTCCGGCTCGACGGCTGGTCCTGTGCACCGCTGGGGCAGCTGCCCGAGGCTCAGGCGTTGGCCTGTACGATCGATGCGCTGAGCTTCGTCGACCTCGCCGATCCCGAGACGACGGCCGCCTTCTCGGCGACAGCGCCCGCGTCCCGATCCTGCCCCGTGACGAAGGTTGCGGAGGTCTCCGTTCCGATCACACCGACCGGGAAACGGGCGCGCAACAAAAAATAAGGCCTCAATGTGGCAAATCGCACAAGCTCAGCCATAAAGGTGGAACAACAGCTTCGCCCAAGCGTCTTATCGTGAAAGGCGTCGAACTGTTAAGCTTCGGTCGCCATACTGGTGGCACTCACACGCAAGGTTAGCCATGCGCTCGCTCAGGATCGCACTTCTCGGCGTCATCGCCGCTGCCGGCTTTGGCGCCTCTGCGCCGGCTCAAGCGCAGGACGGCTTCGTCCCCGGCCCGATCTATCGCGTCAGCCGTCCCCTTCCGATCCGGGTTCGCCCGCGCAGCTGGCTCGATGCCGGCAACGTGCCGCTGACCTCGAACGTTCCGGGCGCCGGCGGTTCGCGCAACCCGGCCCTGAACCCCTACCTGATCGCGGCGTCGAACCAGCTGACCCCGCCCTACGGCCCGACCGATCGCTTCGGCCGCGGGATCCTGCCGGATCCGATCACCAACGGGCCGTTCATCGGCGCCCGCTCGTCGGCCATCCGCAACGTCGACCTGTCCTTCGTCGACCGGCTGGACCCGACCTCGCCGCTCTACGGCCGCCCGTACTAAGGCGACCCGTCGCAACATCACGTTCTTTCAAGCGCGGGCCTTCGGGTCCGCGCTTTTCGTTTGCCACCTCGCGGCTTCGGGCCTTCACCGATACCGGTAATCCTGTATGCCAAGCGGTGCAGAAGCCGACAGGTTGCCGAGGCGGGATCCGAGCCATGAAGCCGTTCGATTGGGCGACCGGGTATCCGTCGCTGCGCATGCCGATGTTCGGGCGCAATTGCGTGGCGACCTCGCACGCCCTGGCCGCACAGGCCGGGATCCAGATGCTCCAGGCGGGCGGCAACGCCGTGGACGCCGCCATCGCGACGGCCGCCGCCAAAACCCTGACCGAGCCGTGCAGCAACGGACTGGGTTCGGACGCCTTCTGCATCCTGTGGGACGGGAAGCAGCTGCACGGCCTCAACGCCTCAGGCGGGGCACCGGCGGCCTGGACCCGGGACTACTTCCTGAACAGGTACGGACCGGCCGAGCGGCCGCCGATGCGCGGATGGGATTCGGTCACCGTTCCGGGCGCGGTCGCCGCCTGGGTCGCGCTGAGCGAGCGCTTCGGCCGCCTCCCCTTCGCCGACCTGATGCAGCCGGCGATCCGCATCGCCGAGCGCGGCTACCTCGCCCCCGTCGTCGTGCAGCAGAAATGGGCAGCCGCAGCCCGGATCGAGGCGATCACCCGTCAGCCGGGGTTCTCGGATTTCTTCCTGCCGAAGGGTCGGGCACCGGAGGTCGGCGAGCTGGTGACCTTCCCCGGCGCCGAGAAGACCCTGCGGCTGATCGGCGAGACCAAGGGTGAGGCCTTCTACCGGGGCGAGATCGCCGCGGCGATCGCCGCACATGCGCAGGCCAACGGCGGCGCCATGACGGCCGCCGACCTCGCCGCCTACAAACCCGAATGGGTCACGCCGACGGCGCAAGGCTATCGCGGCTCCACGCTCCACGAGATCCCGCCGAACGGCCAGGGCATCGCGGCGCAGATCGCCCTCGGCATCCTGGAGCATTTCGACCTCGCGGGCCTGCCCGTCGACGGGCCCGAGGCGCAGCACCTCCAGATCGAGGCGATGAAGCTCGCCTTCAGCGACACCTACCGGTACGTCGCCGATCCGCGCGGGATGGAGCTGACGTCCGAGGCGATGCTCGATCCCGCCTATCTGGCGAGCCGCGCCAAGCTGATCGACCTCGGCCGCGCCCAGGTGTTCGGCCCCGGCAAGCCGCCCGCCGGTGGCACGATCTACCTCACCGCGGCCGACGAATCCGGCATGATGGTGAGCTTCATCCAGTCGAACTTCATGGGCTTCGGCTCCGGCGTGGTGGTGCCCGGCTGGGGCATCTCGTTGCAGAATCGCGGCTACGGCTTCGTGCTCGATCCGGACAGCCCCAACGTCGTGGCGCCGGGCAAGCGGCCGTTCCATACCATCATCCCGGGCTTCCTCACGCGGGACAGGGCGCCGGTGATGAGCTTCGGCGTAATGGGCGGCAACATGCAGCCGCAGGGCCATGTCCAGACCCTGGTGCGGATGCTCGACCATGGCCAGAATCCGCAGGCCGCCTGCGACGCGCCGCGCTGGCGCGTGAGCGAGGGCCTCGACATCAACGTCGAATCCGCGATGCCATCCGCGACCGTCGACCGGCTGAAGGCGCTGGGCCACCGGATCGAGGTGATCGAGGACAGCTACCAGGATTTCGGCGCCGGCCAGTTCATCTGGCGGATGGGCGATCCGGCGACCGAAGGCTACGTGGCGGCGAGCGATCCGCGCCGCGACGGGCAGGCGGCGGTGTGGTGAGGGTCTACTTCAGCTGCACGCTGTCGATCAGCTCGCGGAACTTCGCCAGCACCCCGGTCCGCTGGTCCTCGCGGACCACGCCCAGCGCGCGCAGATAGCCATCCGGGTTGAAGCGGATCGTCTGCGAGACCACCACCGGCAGGTTGGTGGGCTGGTCGACCGCGCGGGCCACGATCTCGTGCCAGTCGACGCCGTTCGACCGGTAGCTCTGCGCCCGCTCGATCACGAAATCCTTGAGCGTCTGGTTGGACGCCAGGGCGGCGCGGGCGAAGCCGTCGCGCTGCTCGGCGGTCGGCGGCTGCTGCACCGCCTGAGCCAGGACCAGGATCGGCTGCGCCAGATTCTGCATCTGGTCCTTGGGGCCCAGGGTCAGCAGGACCGAATTTCCGGCCAGCACCCGGACGGGGCGGAAGCCCGCCATATCGCCGATCCGGAACGGCAGCGCGTCCACCTGCTCGGTCAGCGTAAGCGCGGGGCGCAGGGAGACCCCGGTCACCATCCGGCGCATGGTCTCCTCGGTCTCGGCATCGGGCAGCGCCTGGGCGATGACGAGGCCGGTCACGCCGGGGGCGCCGATCACGAGGATCCACTTCCGGATCGGCGGCGCGGAGGCGTTCGGATCCGCGGGCTGCTCGCCGGTGTAGAGCATGCCCTCGTTGTCGCCGATCTTGATCTCCTCGCGCTTCTCGACCGCGAAGCCTTGGCTCAGGAGGTTCGCGTCGGTGAAGCCGCTGACCATCTCGGCGAAGGCGTTCGGCGGCAGTTCGACCACCGATACGGTGGCGCCGCCCTCCTTGCGCTCGAAGCCCGTGAAGCGGCGCGACAGCGACATGTCGGCGGGCGGCTCGAAGCCAAAGCGGGAGCCCGGCGGGAAGACCGGCTCCCCGGCCCAGGCCGCGGTGCCGAAAATCAGATTCCCGAGGACGAGGGTCCACCCGAGACGCAACGACAGGTTCCGCACCAGCATCAGCCTTCGTGTCACCAGGGCGGCCGATCGGGCTGCGCCTCCCGCGATGCGTCGGACGCCGCGTCGCCTCTGTCAAGCGCTTGAGCAATCAGGACATTGGGAGCCCCGGTTCGCCCGCTCGGCCGATCGTCGCACGCACCCGGCGCAGCGTCAGGTTGCAGCGGCCGCCGGCCGGCAAAAACCCCGGCAGCGGATCCTCGGCCAGCAGATCGGCGGATGGATAGAGCCGGTCGATCCCGTGGAAGATCAGCCGCGCCGCGCCCCCAATCACGACGGCATCCCCGGCGAGCAGCCGGATCGAGCGGGTCGGATCGCCGCGCCGCAGCCCGCCGTAGCGGAACAAAGCGGGCGCCCCGAGCGACAGGGAGACGACTGGGGCCGCGAAATCCGCCTCGTCCTTGTCCTGGTGCAAGCCCATGCGGGCGGCCGGATCATAGAGGTTGATCAGGCAGGCCTCCGGCGGCGCGGGATACCGCGCCAGCTCA
The DNA here is from genome assembly GCF_022829295.1 of Methylobacterium sp. J-088. Classification (GTDB taxonomy): domain Bacteria; phylum Pseudomonadota; class Alphaproteobacteria; order Rhizobiales; family Beijerinckiaceae; genus Methylobacterium. The sequence goes on along the minus strand of NZ_JAKSYH010000136.1, from coordinate 188,863 downwards.
TCCCAGGCCGCCAGCGCGGTCGACGGGATCGCGGGCCAGGGCCGGCCCGTCTCGGGATGCGTCGGCTGATAGCGATAGCCGTCCCGGTCCGAGATCCAGCCGAGCGGTCCGGCATTCGACATCCGCACCGAGAACGGTTTTTCGGTACGCGGCATCCGCGGGACGTAGGGCGGCGCTGCCTCGAGCACCGCTGCGACTTCGTCGGCGAGGCGGAGGCGGTCTGCCGGATCGAGGTAGCCCGGGTGGTGGATCAGGCCCGGCGCCAGTTCCGTCGCCACTCAGGCGCCGCCTTCGTCCCGGGGGAGCACGCGCTTCTCCGCGACTGTCGTGTCGGCGGCGAGCCGATAGATCAGCGGCTCGCCGGTCCTGATCTCCAGGGCGGCGACCGCGTCGCTGGCGAGCCCGTCGAGCACCATCACCAGGGCCCGTAGGGAGTTGCCGTGGGCCGCCACCAAGACCCGCTCGCCGCGCATCACCCGGGGCAGGATCGCCGCGATGTAGACGGGCAGCACCCGCGCGGCCGTGTCCTTCAGGCTCTCGCCGCCGGGCGGGCGCACGTCGTAGGCGCGGCGCCAGAGGTGGACCTGTTCGTCACCCCACCGCTTGCGGGCCTCGTCCTTGTCGAGGCCGGCGAGGTCGCCGTAATCGCGCTCGTTCAGCGCGCCGTCCCGCACCACCGGGATGCCGGCGAGGCCCATGGCGTCGAGCATGAGCGCGCAGGTGCGTTGGGCCCGCACGAGACCGGAGGTGAACGCGACGTCGAACGAAAACCCTTCCCGCTGCAACCGCCAGCCGGCAGCCTCCGCCTCCGCGACGCCGCGCTCGGTCAGTTCGGGGTCGCGCCAGCCCGTGAACAGGTTCTGGCGGTTGTATTCGCTCTGGCCGTGCCGGGTGAGCACCAAAAGGCGTTCCATGGGGCTCCCCGTCAGAGGCCGAGGACATCGGCCATGCTGTAGAGGCCCGGCGGCCTCGGGTGGGCCCACAGCGCCGCCTTGACCGCCCCCGTGGCGAAGAGCCCGCGGTCGGCGGCATGGTGGCTGATCGTCAGGCTCTCGCCCGCGCCGGCGAAGATCACGCTGTGATCCCCCACGACCGTCCCGCCCCGCAGGGTCGCGAAGCCGATATCGCCGGGCCTGCGCGCGCCGGTCTGGCCGTCCCGCGTGGAGACGCGGACCGCCTTCAACGCAACGCCGCGGCCGTCGGCGGCGGCCTCGCCCAGCATTAGCGCGGTGCCCGATGGGGCATCCACCTTCATGCGGTGATGCATCTCGCTGATCTCGATATCGAATTCGTCGCCCAGCGATTTCGCCACGCGCCGGACGAGCTCCGCCATCAGGTTGATGCCGAGCGACATGTTCCCCGACTGCACGATCCGCGCGTGATACGAGGCCGCCTTCAGCGCCTCGCGGTCGTCATCCGACAGGCCCGTGGTTCCGACCACGTGGACGATGCGGGCCTGGGCGGCCAGTTCGGCAAACTGGATGGTGGCCGCGGGCGTCGTGAAGTCGAGCACCCCGTCGGCGGCCGCGAAAGCGGCAAGCGGATCGTCGGTGACGGCGACGCCCAGCGGCGCGAGGCCGGCCAGGATCCCCGCATCCTGCCCGAGGGCGGACGAGCCGGGGCGCTCGATCGCAGCCGAGAGCATGCACCCCTCCGCCTCCGCAACGGCGCGCACCAGAATCCGTCCCATGCGCCCATCGGCGCCCACCACGACGAGCCGCATCCTGATCTGTGCCCTCATATCCCGACAGAAGGGGAGCCGGCCTTGGGGCCCCCTCCCCGCTGCCTAACGGATTCCGACGTGCCGGTCTAACACCAACATCCTGAGAAAAAGGCGCTTTTCCCCTCCCTCTTGTGGGGAGGGGCAAGGGTGGGGGTGGTGCAGAAGGCATCGTAACGACGCATCCTGCACGACCCCCACCTCCAACTCCTCCCCACAAGCTCGAGCGATCCAGGGCCGGCCCGGGATCGCCGGGGAGGAGAGAGTGCCTCGGCTCACGAAGTAGACATATCGGAGCCGGGCTCCAGCGGTGCCGGAGCCCGTTTCAAATCAATCTTTCTCGGGGGCGATCGGCTCAAGCCCGCCGATGTGGCGCTGCGCGTAGAGCGGCAGGCCGATCTGCTTGATCAGGTCGAGCTGCGTCTCGAGGAAGTCGATATGGCCTTCCTCGTCCTCGGCCAGTTCCTCGAACAGGCGCATGGACACGCGATCGTTGATCGAATCGCAGTACTGAGCCGCCTCGAGATAGAGATTGCGCGCGCCGTGCTCAGCCGCGAGGTCGCACTCGATAACCTCCGTGACGTTCTGCCCGATACGCAGGGGCTCGAGTTCCTGCAGGTTCGGGAAGCCCTCGAGGAACAGGATCCGATCGATGAACCGGTCGGCGTGGTTCATCTCCTCGATCGACTCCTTGCGCCAGAACTTGGCAAGGTCGATGTAACCCCAGTTGTTGAGCATACGGAAGTGGAGCCAGTACTGGCTGACCGCGGTCAGCTCGCTGCGCAGGCCACGATTCAGATACTCGATGACCTTGGTGTCGCCCTTCATAGCCCCCGAACTCCTTAGATTAACACAGGCGGGGGCAGTCACGTCAGGCGGCGACTCCCTCATCCGCAGTTTGGAATAAAACCAAACTGCATGCTTGAGCGCAAGACGCGGAGCAGGCATGGCTGCTGTCCGGTGCGCCGTCCTGACCCAGGGCCGTGCGCATGATATCCCGGATGGTCCGGGCGCAGCGCCCGCATTTCGGGCTGCATCCGAGGCAGGCATAGACCTGCGCGGGGGTCCGCGGACAGCCCGGACCCGGTGCCAGACAGGACCGAACGGCGCCGTCGGAGATGACATTGCAAGAACAGACGATCATGCGCCCCGCAGATCCCGCCTTTTCCGGCGTGACCCGCATGTCCGGGCCGCGCCACTCCTGTCCGCCAGATTAGAAAAGTTGAAAAGTGGCGACTTTTCAATATCTTACCGGTCTTGCCCGGACATGGCACTCAGCGGCCGATCGGTCAAGGGAATGGATCTGGCGTATGCGAATCACCCTGCGGGCGCCCGGCCCCGCGGCGTGCCGTCAGCGGGCCAGTTCCCGCAGGCCCAACCGGATCAGCACCTTGGCCTCGGCCTCCGGTCCGGCTTCCTTCAAGGCGGCGGCGATCGCGGTCGCGGCCTGGACCTGCGGGTAGCCGAGATTGACGAGCGCCGACACCGCGTCGGCGACGGGGCCGGCGGGGGCACCCGCCTCGACGGCGCCGGCCAGGGCGACGAGGGCCGGATCGAGGGGCGAGAAGGCGGGCGCCTTGTCCTTCAGCTCGGCCGTAAGCCGGGCCGCGAGCCGTGGGCCGACGCCGGGCGCGCGGCTGATCGCGCTCTTGTCCCCCGTCGCGATGGCGCCGGCCAGGGCATCGGGTTCCATGACCGAGAGCACCCCAAGAGCCACGCGGGCGCCGACGCCCTGTACGGTCTGGAGCAGGCGGAACCATTCCCGCTCGGCGTCGGACCGGAAGCCGTACAGGCGGATCATATCCTCGCGCACATGGGTCTCGATGGAGAGTTCGGCCGGCTCTCCGACCTTCGGCATGCGCTGGAGGGTCCGTGCCGAGCAATGCGCGATGTATCCGACCCCCGAAACGTCGAGGATCACGAAATCCTCGCCGAACGAATCCACGATGCCCTTGAGTTTACCGATCATTTCACGCCTGCCCGCTGCTTCGGATGGCCTACAGAAGCGCGGGCGCGTCCGCCAGACGCGCTTGAGCGGGCCGGGACTTCGTGAAATCAGGGTCGCCCCGCCGGCCGAGCTTGGCCGGCCGCGGGGTGACAAGTCTGGGGGACGACCATGCGCGCGCCACTTCTCGCCCTGCTGGGCCTGCTCGCCCTCGCGCCGGCCCGGGCGGCCGACGATCCCGCCGCGCCCGTTCCAATCGTGCCGAGCGCGGACCCCACCCAGGTGCGTCCGGGGGCCTATGTGCTCGATCCCGACCACGGCAAGATCACGTGGTCTGTCTCGCATCTCGGCTATTCGACCTATTACGGCCAGTTCGCCGGCCTGACCGGAAACCTGACCCTCGACCCGAAGAGCCCGGAGACGAGCCAGCTCTCGGTCAGCGTGCCGCTCGGCGGCGTGATCACCGGCAGCACCCGCCTGAACGAGCATCTCGCGGCGCCGGACTTCTTCGACACGACCAAGTTCCCGACGGCGAGCTTCACCGCCACCAAGGTGGAGCCGACGAGCCCGACGACGGCGCGCATCAGCGGCAACCTGACCCTGCGCGGCACCGTGCGCCCGCTGGCGATCGACGCGACCTTCAATCAGGCCGGCATTCACCCGGTGGACCAGCGCTACACGGTCGGATTCGATGGGCGGGCGGTGATCAAGCGCTCGGAGTTCGGCATCAACGCCTACCTGCCACAACTCGGAGACGAGGTGACGCTGCGGATCGAGGGCGAGTTCAAGGCGGCCCCGTAATGCCACCGGGTTCATGTTTCTCCGCGAAGGGGAGATGAACGGTTCCGCGCATCTCCTTCCCCCCGCACGGTGGGGAGCGGCAACGCTCGGCAGATTGGGACCGTTGGCTCTGTCGACCGGACCAGCATCGCAAAACCGACTTCCGGAGACCTGTACGATGCGGATGGCCTTGATTCTTCTGCCACTGGTCCTGGGTGGCCCGGCCGTCGCGCAGGTACCCGCTGCGCCCGTTCCGGCCTCGCCCCTCGACAATTATGCGGACGCCGCGACCACTACGATCATCGCCGAGCAGGCCTGTCCGGGCGTGCAGGTGAAGGCCGGCCAGCTGACGAACCTGCGCCTCGCCGCGCGGGTCAATACCGGCCAGGAACCGGTGCTTCAGGAGAAGCTGCGGACCCGCGCGAGCCAGGTCCGCCAGCAACTGGCCACCGTGGGCCGGGACGCGTGGTGCGCGAATGCGCTCCAGGCCTTCGGGCCGGACGGCTCCGTGGCGAAGGGCATCCTGGTAACCGGCGCGCGGTTCCGCTGACGCAGACCGCGCAGGCAGACGGCAAAGGATTGACACGCGGCCGCACGGCCCCTAGTGACCAAACATGGCGCGCGGCCTCTCTTCGGGGTCTGCGCGTTTCGCGTTGTCCGGGCTCAAGCCCGGCAATGACTTCAAACAAGAAGCCGGTCCAGGGGCAGCCGCCCCGGAGGCCGTTCGAGAACACGAGAGAACGATGTTCGCAGTCATCAAGACGGGCGGTAAGCAGTACCGCGTCGCCGCCAACGACACCATCACCATCGCCACCCTGGCCGGCGAGGCCGGCGAGGCCGTGACCTTCGGCGAGGTCCTCCTGTTCGCGGACGGCGCGGGCGCCACCCAGGTCGGCGCGCCGACCCTGTCGGGCATCAGCGTCACGGGCGAGATCGTGCGCCATGGCCGCGACAAGAAGGTGATCGCCTTCAAGAAGCGCCGCCGGCAGAACTCGCGCCGCAAGCGCGGCCACCGGCAGGACCACACGGTGGTCCGCATCACCGGCATCTCGGCCTAAGGCCGGCTCAACGCTGGGCGCGTCACGGTCCCCGGGGACCCGATCCGCGACCGCATCGCAGCAGATCAGAATTCGGAGCGCATCCCATGGCACACAAGAAAGCAGGCGGCTCGTCCCGCAACGGCCGCGACTCGGCCGGCCGTCGTCTCGGCGTCAAGAAGTTCGGCTCGGAAGCCGTCATTCCGGGCAACATCATCGTGCGCCAGCGCGGCACCAAATGGCATCCCGGCGCCAATGTCGGCATGGGCAAGGACCACACGCTGTTCGCGCTGGTACCGGGCCATGTCCATTTCGAGACGCGCCGCGGGCGCGACTTCGTGACCGTAGCACCGCTGGCCGAGGCCGCGGAATAACAGGCGGGCGCCCAGAGTGGCGAAGCTGGCGTCCCGCCCGGTGTCCCACACCGGACCGGCGACGTCGTAGCCCAGCCCCTGACGGGCCGGATCGGACGGAACACCGGGGAGGATGGGACGCCATCCTCCCCTTCGTCGTCTTGAGGCGGTGCCCCGGAGCCGGGCGCATCGCCCTGCGAGGGCACGATGTTCCCCGATCTGACCCGTGACGATGTCTTCCGGATCGAAACGCAGCGGCTGTGGCTGCGCTGGCCGACCGCGAAGGATGCGCCGGCCATCGTGACGCTCGCGGGCGAGCGGGCCGTGGCCGAGATGACGGCCCACATCCCACACCCGCTCGACCGCCGCGCGGTCGATGAGTTCCTCATCAAGGTCCGCGGCGCCAACAGCGCCGGAACGGGCCTGACCCTGGCCCTCGCGCGCCGCGAGAGCCCCGGCAGCCTGATCGGACTGATCGCGATCACCGAGGCCGACGGCACGCCGCATCTCGGCTACTGGCTCGGCCGGCCCTGGTGGGGGCACGGTCTGATGAGCGAGGCGGCGACAAGCCTGGTCCACGCCTTCTTCGCGTATGCTTGTGGGGAGCGGCTGACGGTCGGTGCCCTGCCGGAGGACCAAGGCGCGCGGCGGGTGATCGAGAAGGTCGGCTTCCGCTGGACCGAACGGCGCGCGACACCGAGCCCGGCGCGGGGTGGCCCGCGGCAGCTGGACTGGTTTGCCATGGAGCGCGCCGAATGGGTCCGCCACCGGGCCATGGCCGAGCCGCGTCCGGCCTCGGACCTGGCCCTGGCCTCCTGACGATCCGGATCGTCATAGGGCGGCCCCGCATATCCATATGTCGCGCGGGGCCGCTTCCGGGCGACCCGTAGCATGAGAGACGAACCGTGAAATTCCTCGACGAAGCCAAGGTGTATGTCCGCTCCGGCGACGGCGGTCCCGGCTGCGTCTCGTTCCGCCGGGAAAAATTCATCGAGTTCGGTGGCCCGAACGGCGGCGATGGCGGGCGCGGCGGCGACGTCTGGGTGGAGTGTGTCGAGGGGCTCAATACGCTCATCGACTACCGCTACCAGCAGCACTTCAAGGCCAGGAAGGGCGAGCACGGCATGGGCTCGAACTGCCACGGCGCCAACGGCGCCGACACGGTGCTGAAGGTCCCGGCCGGCACGCAGATCTTCTCCGAGGATGGCGAGACCCTGTTGGCCGACCTGACCGAGGTCGGGCAGAGGATCCAGTTGGCCAAGGGCGGCAACGGGGGATTCGGCAACGCCTATTTCACCACCTCGACGAACCGCGCCCCGAAGCACGCCAATCCCGGCCTGGAAGGCCAGGAGATGTGGATCTGGCTGCGGCTGAAGCTGATCGCCGATGCCGGCCTCGTCGGCCTGCCCAATGCCGGCAAGTCGACCTTCCTGGCGAGCGTCACGGCCGCCAAGCCGAAAATCGCCGATTATCCGTTCACGACCCTGCATCCGGGGCTCGGCGTGGTGCGCTCGGACGGGCGCGAATTCGTGCTCGCCGACATTCCCGGGCTGATCGAGGGGGCGCACGAGGGCGTCGGGCTCGGCGACCGCTTCCTCGCCCATGTCGAGCGCTGCCGGGTGCTGCTGCACCTCGTGGATGGCACGACCGAGCATGCCGGCAAGACCTACAAGCTGGTCCGCGGCGAGATCGAGGCCTACGGCAACGGGCTGGCCGAGAAGCCCGAGATCGTCGCCCTCTCCAAGGCCGATGCGCTCGATGCCGAGACGCTGAAGAGCCAGGTGGCCAAGCTGAAGCGCGCCGCCGGTCGCGCGCCCCTGGTCCTGTCCTCGGCGAGCCGCAAGGGCGTGCCCGAAGCGCTGCGGGCGCTCCAGGCCCAGATCGATGCGAGCGTCGAGGCTGATCGGGCGCCGGTTGCCGCGTGGCAGCCGTGAGTGACGCGCACAGCGGACGGGACTTAGGCTCGCCCTCGGCGTGAGGCGTGAATGAAGACCGAAGTCTTGGTCCTCGAGAGCGGTGAGGCGATCCGCCTCGCTCGTGAACGCGCAGAACGGCGCGGTGTCACGGTCGACGCGGCCGTCGTCGAGTCGCTGCGCCTCGCGCGGGCTGCTCTAGCCACGGATAAGTCGGTGCTGGAAACTGCGCCGTCCATACCGCTCGCCCCGGAGCAGCAGAAGCGCGACGACTGCCTTCTCGAACTCGCCCAGGACCTCGAACTCGCCCAAGACTTGGCGCCGTTCCGAAAGCCGGGCCCGGGATCCGATCACAGCGACATGTACGACGACAGCGGACTCCCCCTCTGAACGGCTGTCATGATCGCACGCGATACATCGGTGATTGTCCGGCTTACGCGGCAGCGAAATGCCGATCTCTTCCGCTTCTCCATAAGGGCAATGATTTCATCCACACCGACCTTCGGGCGGCTATGGCCCAATACTGAAAACGATGCGACCGCAGACACATGTCCGATGATCGGAGGCGGAATTCGCGCAATGAGCATCCCGCAGATTCAGGCGGTCCTGCAAAGCCGCTCAGCTTCGCCTCAACGGGGCGATCGTCTCCGTTCGCCACGCGGCAATTCGGGCCGGCCCTGATCCAGGCATCGAGGTCGATCGCCTCGGAATTGCCGGCGTTCCAGCTCTGAACGCTCTCAAGACCCGCGCCACAGGCGCCCGCCTGCGGCTGGTCAAGGGATGCCGCTTCGTTCAAACCGCGCCCATGCATCCGTGTTCGCCCGAATCATGATCCCGACCCTCGAAGATTTCCGCCGTGTCGTCATCAAAGTCGGGTCGGCACTCCTGGTCGACCGGACCGCCGGGCGTCTCCGGCACGCCTGGCTCGCGGCGCTGGCCGAGGACATTGCCGAGTTGCACGCGCGCGGCGTCGACGTGCTGGTCGTGTCCTCCGGCAGCATCGCGCTGGGACGCACGGTGCTGGGCCTGCCGCCCGGACCCCTGCGGCTGGAGGAGAGCCAAGGCGCGGCCTCGGTGGGGCAGATCACCCTGGCCAGGCACTGGGCCGAGGCGCTCGGCCATCACGGCATCGTGGCCGGCCAGATCCTGGTGACGCCGCAGGACACGGAGGAGCGCCGCCGCTACCTCAACGCCCGGGCGACCGTGCTGAAGCTGCTGGAAATGCGCGCCGTGCCGGTGGTCAACGAGAACGACACTGTGGCGACCTCCGAGATCCGCTACGGCGACAACGACCGCCTCGCCGCCCGCGTCGCCACGATGATCGATGCCGACGTGCTGGTCCTGTTCTCCGATATCGACGGCCTCTACACCGCACCGCCGAAGAGCGATCCGGATGCGCGCCATCTGGCTGTGGTCGAACGCATCACCCCGGAAATCGAGGCGATGGCGGGCGGGCCGGCCTCCGAGCTGTCGCGGGGCGGCATGCGCACCAAGGTCGAGGCCGCCAAGATCGCCGTGTCCGGCGGCACCCATCTGGTGATCGCGGATGGGCGCGGGAAGAACCCGCTGAAGGCCCTCCGGGAGGGCGCACGCTGCACGTGGTTCCTGTCCGGTTCGACGCCGACGGCGGCGCGCAAGACCTGGATCGCCGGCTCCCTCGAACCGCGCGGAACGCTCACGATCGATTCCGGCGCCCTGAAGGCCCTGCAGGGCGGCGCCAGCCTGCTTCCCGTCGGCGTCCGGGCGATCGAAGGCAGTTTCTCCCGCGGGGATGCCGTGGTGATCCGCGACCCCGAGGGCCGTGTCCTCGGGCGCGGTCTTGTCGCCTATGACAGTGCCGAAGCGGCCCTGATCATCGGTCATCCGAGCGCGCGCATCCCGGACTTGCTGAACTATCCCGGCCGCGCCTGGATGGTGCATCGCGATGACTTGGCATTATTCTAAGACTGTTGTGATCGATCTGCATTCAGCCCGCATGACCCCGATCAAGTATAGTTGTCCTGCGTGCCGCGGCACACTTGTCGGCGCGCGGCACGATGTGCAAATACGGCTCCCTTGCCCTGTCGCGCCGTTGAGCGGCCGTCGCCAAACGAGGACGCCAGCGTGCCCGTCCTGAACCTGAGATCGGACTTCGCCGAGGCTGAGGCCCTGCCGGAGCAGATGGCGGCGATCGGCCGGCGCGCCCGGGCCGCCGCCCGGCAGATGGCGCTGGCCTCGGCCCAGACCAAGGACATCGCCCTGAAGGCGATCGCCTCACGCCTCCGGGCCAGCGGGGACGAGATCCTGGCGGAGAACGCCCGCGACGTCGCGGCCGCGCAGAAGGCCGGGCAGACCGCAGCCCTGCTCGATCGGCTGACGCTGGATCCCGGCCGTCTGGCCGCCATGGCGGACGCGGTGGAGAAGATCGGGTCGCTGGCCGATCCGGTCGGCCGCCAGCTCGCCGCCATCGAGCGGCCGAACGGCCTGCTGATCGAGCGCATCACCGTCCCGCTCGGTGTGATCGGCGTGATCTTCGAGAGCCGGCCCAACGTCACGGCGGATGCCGGCGCGCTCTGCCTGAAAGCCGGCAATGCCGCGATCCTGCGCGCCGGTTCCGACAGCCACCGAAGCGCCATGGCGATCGCCCGGGCGATGAGTCTGGGGCTGGCCGATGCCGGCCTGCCCGCCGAGGCGATCCAGCTCGTGCCAACCCGCGACCGGACGGCAGTTGGCCTGATGCTGTCCGGCCTCGACGGATGCGTCGACGTGATCGTGCCCCGGGGCGGTCGCGGCCTCGTGGCCCGCGTCCAGCAGGAAGCGCGGGTCCCGGTCTTCGCCCATCTCGATGGGATCAACCACGTCTACGTCGCCGCCGACGCCGACCTGGACATGGCGCGGACCGTGTTGCTGAACAGCAAGATGCGCCGCATCAGCGTCTGCGGGGCCGCCGAAACCCTGCTGGTCGATCGAGCCTGCGCCGGCACGCATCTCGCGCCGCTCGTATCCGCCCTGCTGGATGCGGGCTGCGCGGTCCGCGGCGACGCCGCCACCCGCGCCGTCGACCCCCGGGTCACCGCCGCCTCCGAGGAGGACTGGCACACCGAATACCTCGACGCCGTCATCGCGGTCCGGGTGGTCGACGGGATCGGCGCGGCGATCGAGCATATCGAGACCTACGGCTCGCATCACACCGACGCGATCATCACCCAAGACGATGCCGAGGCGACGCGTTTCCTGGCCGAGGTCGATTCCGCGATCGTGACCCACAACGCCTCGACGCAGTTTGCCGACGGCGGCGAGTTCGGGTTCGGCGCCGAGATCGGGATCGCAACCGGGCGGATGCACGCCCGCGGCCCGGTCGGCGTCGAGCAACTCACGACCTTCAAGTATCGGGTGCACGGCAGCGGCCAGATCCGTCCGTGACAGCGGTTGAAGGTCCGGCGTGCGGCTGAACCTGCCGCCGAACGCCCCCGGCATGCGGATCGGCCTGTACGGCGGATCCTTCAACCCCGCCCATCTCGGTCACCGTCACGTGACCCTGATGGCGATGCGCCGTCTCGGGCTCGACCGCGTGTGGTGGCTCGTGAGCCCGGGTAATCCGCTGAAGAGCCGCAACGCCCTTCCGGCCGTCGCGGACCGGTGTGCCCTCGCCCGCCGGATCGCCCGGCATCCGCGCATCGCGGTGACCGGGTTCGAGGCGGCGCTGGGCGTCCGCTTCACCGTCCAGACGCTGCGCTTCCTCACGCGGCGCTGCCCGGGCATTCACTTCGTCTGGATCATGGGCGCCGATTCGCTCGGCAATTTCCACCGCTGGAAGGGCTTTTCGGAGATTGCGCGGCTTATGCCGATCGCGGTGATCGACCGGCCCGGCTGGACTATGACTCCGCTGAGTGCCCGGGCTTCACAGCGGCTTGCAAAAGCGCGTATCCCCGAGGAGGCCGCCTCGACGCTCGCGCTCCGCCGCCCGCCCGCCTGGACCTTCCTGCACGGGCCGCGTTCGAGCCTGTCCTCGACAGAGATCCGTAACGGTATGCGGGGACGCGACCGGGACGCGGCACCGGCGCAGTTGCAATCGCCGCCCGATGCCGCCAATTTCAGGAACGACCGCGGAGCGTGACATCGCCGCGCGGCACCACGAGGAATCAGGACGCTGCCCGAAACGAACCCCACGGAGACGATCCGCACTCCCGTTCCTGCCCCGGGTGAGCCCGGTCAGGCGCGCGCGGACGACCTCAAGGCCCTCGCCCTCGAATGCCTCGATGAGATGAAGGCTGAGGAGACGATCGCCATTGATCTCGTCGGGAAGACGTCGCTCGCCGACACGATGATCATCACGTCGGGCCGTTCGCAGCGGCACGTGGGCTCGATCGCCGATAGATTCATCCAGGAGATGAAGAACCGGGGATACGGCAATGCCCGGGTCGAAGGCATGCCCGCATGCGACTGGGTGCTGATCGATGCGGGCGACGTGCTGGTGCACGTCTTCCGGCCGGAAGTGCGCGGCTTCTACAATCTCGAGAAGATGTGGGGCGCGGATCGGCCGGTCGGCCTCGCGGTCGGTTAGGCCGTCGGTTGCGCCTCCTGCTGGCTGCGGTCGGGCGGCTCAAGGCAGGGCCCGAGCGCGAGTTGGCGTCACGATATCGCGAGCGCGCTGGTCAGTTGGGCCGCGGGCTCGGCTTCCCCGCCTGTGATAGCGTCGAGATCCCGGAATCCCGCGCGCGGCGCGCCGTCGACCGATGCGCGGAGGAGGCGACGGCGCTCGGCGCTCTGCTTCCACCCGGTGGGGTCCTGGTCGCCTATGACGAGCGCGGCCGCGCCGATCTCTCCAGCGAGACCCTCGCCGAGCGATTCGCCGGCTGGCGCGATGCGTCCCGGCCGGCGCTGATGGTGGCGATCGGCGGCCCAGACGGCCTCGATGCCTCAATTCGGACGAAGGCCGAGCTGATTCTGTCGTTCGGGGCGGCGACCTTGCCCCACGGACTCGTGCGCGTGCTCGCCCTCGAACAGATCTATCGCAGCCTGACCATCCTGGCCGGCCACCCCTATCACCGGGGCGAGGCGGGCTGACCGGCGTGGCGTGGATGGACATAGAGACCGATTGGGCACGGCGGGCGGTGGAGGCTGCGCGCCGGCTATGCACCGCCACTCCCACCCAACCCCCTCATCCTGAGGTGCCCGCATCAGCGCGCCTCGAAGGAGGACTCCAGAAGTCGCGACGTCCCCTGGAGCCCTCCTTCGAGGCCTCTGCTGCGCTTCGGCACCTCAGGATGAGGGGGTTGAATGGGAGCGACCTGAGCCGAGCCCTACCCATCCTTCTTCTTCTGGCAACCGCTTGCCTCGCTGCGCCCGTGCACGCCGAGCCGCCCTCCCCCGCGGACGCCGAGGCCACGCAGCGGGCCAACGAGGAACGCGACCGGCGCGCCGAGAACCTGAAGCGCGTGCAGGACGCGCTGGCCGCGAGCACCAGCCAGCGCGCGCAGTTCGAGACCGAGATCGCTGCGATCGGGTCCGACCGGTCCAAGCTGGATAGCGCCCTCCTCGACGCGGGCCGTCAGGCGCAGGCGACCGAGGAGCGGCTGAGCCGCCTGGAGGAGCGCCTGAAGGCCATGACCGAGAGCGAGTCGGCGATTCGGCGCTCGCTCCAGGCCCGCCGGGGCGTCGTCGCCGAGATCCTGGCCGCGCTGCAGCGCATGGGCCGGCGCCCGCCGCCCGCGGTGCTGGTGAGCCCGGAGGACATGCTCGCGGCGATCCGAACCTCGATGCTGCTCGGCGCGGTGGTGCCGGAGCTGCGCGGCGAGGTCGATACGCTCGCCGCCGATCTCGCAGAAATGATCCGCCTGCGGGGGCTGATCGCCCAGGACAAGGAAGGCCTGAGCAACGATCTCGCCGGCTGGGCGCGGGAGCGGCAGCGGCTCGAAGCCCTGGTGGCGGCCCGGCGCGCCCGTCAGGCCGAGGTCGAGAGCGGCCTCAATGCCGAGCGTCGCCGCGCCGCCGAACTGGGCACCCAGGCCAAAAGCCTGAAGGACCTGATGGACCGGACCGAGGCGGAGGCCGTTGCGGCGAAGCGCTCGGCCGAGGAGGCCAAAGCGGCGGCTGAACGCGAGGTGAAGGCGACGCAGGAGCGATTTGCCGCGGCCGGCTTCCGCGACCCTGCCCGGCTGGCACCGAAGGTGCATTTCGCCGAGGCGCGGGGCGAAGTGCCGCGGCCGGTGAGCGGGAGGCTGGCGCGGGCCTTCAATCAGCCCGACGGCAATGGCGGAACCACCCGCGGCGTGTCGTTTTCGACCCGTCCGAAGGCGACGGTCTCCTCACCGGCCGACGGTTGGGTGCAGTTTGCGGGTCCGTTCCGGTCTTATGGCCAACTCTTGATCATCAACGCGGGCGACGGCTACTATCTCCTGCTCGCGGGGATGGAACAGATCAGCGTCGAGGTCGGCCAGTTCGTGCTCGCGGGCGAGCCGGTTGGCAGCATGGGCGAGAAGGGCGCGGGCCTCAACGGGTCCGAGGGCGATCCCACCCTGTACGTCGAATTCAAGAAGGACGGCGGCTCCATCGATCCGGAGCCGTGGTGGGCAAAGAGCCCGAATAATACGGTACTTGGCGAGAAGGTTCGCGGCTGATGCGCAAGACTTCCCTGATCATGCTCGGCGCCTTCCTGGGTGCCGGCACCTCCATGGTGGCCACCCAGACCGACTTCCTGTCGGGTCCGCGAGCCGTCGCCGCCTCGGCCGAAACCTATCGCCAGCTCAGCCTGTTCGGCGACGTCTTCGAGAAGGTCCGAACCGACTACGTCGAGAAGCCGGACGAGTCGAAGATGATCGAGGCGGCCGTCAACGGCATGCTGACGTCGCTCGATCCGCATTCGAGCTACATGGACGCCAAGGCGTTCCGCGACATGCAGACCACCACCCGCGGCGAGTTCGGCGGCCTCGGCATCGAGGTCACGATGGAAGACGGCCTGATCAAGGTCGTCACGCCGATCGACGACACCCCCGCCGCCAAAGCGGGCCTGCTCGCCAACGACGTCATCACCCAGATCGACGACGATCAGGTCCAGGGGCTGACCCTGAACCAAGCGGTCGACAAGATGCGCGGCCCGGTGAACTCCGCGGTGAAGCTCAAGATCAGCCGTAAGGAGTCGAAGGAGCCGATCGACGTCACGCTCACCCGCGATGTGATCAAGATCAAGCCGGTGCGCTCCAAGGTCGAGGGCGGCGACGTCGCCTATATCCGCCTGACCCAGTTCAACGAGCAGACCTTCGACGGCATGCGCGCCGCCATCGACAAGCTCACGAGCGAGATCGGTGCCGACAAGATCAAGGGCTACGTCATCGACCTGCGCAACAACCCAGGCGGCCTGCTCGATCAGGCCGTGATGGTGTCGGATGCGTTCCTGGATCGCGGCGAGATCGTCTCGACCCGCGGCCGCAACCCGGACGAGACGCAGCGCTTCTCGGCCAAGTCCGGCGACCTGACCAAGGGCAAGCCCGTGGTGGTGCTGGTGAACGGTGGCTCGGCCTCGGCCTCCGAGATCGTGGCCGGCGCCCTGCAGGATCACAAGCGCGCGACCATCATGGGCACGCGCTCCTTCGGCAAGGGTTCGGTGCAGTCGATCATCCCGCTCGGCGGCTCCGGCGCCCTCCGGCTGACCACGGCGCGCTACTACACGCCGTCCGGCCGCTCGATCCAGGCGAAGGGCATCGAGCCCGACGTCGAGGTGCTGCAGGAGGTGCCGGACGAGCTGAAGGGCAAGGACGAGACCAAGGGCGAGGCCGGCCTGAAGGGCCACCTGAAGCAGAAGGATACCGACGAGCGGGGCGGCTCCTCCGCCTACGTCCCGCCGGATCCGGCCAAGGACAAGCAGCTCATCTCGGCCGTCGACTTCCTGCACGGCATCCAGAAGGGCGCCGCCAACGGGACGCCGAGCGCGCAGCAGCAGAAGCCAAGCCTGCCGAACTGATCTTCGAAGCCTGAAGCGACGTTTTGCCATCCCGTCCGGCTCGAAGCCGGGCGGGATTTTTCTGTTCGGGACCGGAGCTTAGAGGATCGTTAACCATACCGGTCCGCAATGGAGTCGGAGATCCGCGCCGCTCCGGCGCGGTTGGAATCGCGATTCCGCATCGAGCGCCGCTTGACCGAATCCAACGACGATATCCTCACGCGCCCCCTCGGGGTGGCGGAGGCCCAGGCGCCGGACCAGCCCAGCGGGCGGTTCGGCCGGATCGTCGCGGCCCTGCGCCGGCCGAAGGCTGCGGCTGGGGCGATCGCGGCGGCCTTCATGGCGTCCCTCGGCCTCGTCGTGGCGCTTGGCGATCCCCAGGGCGGCGAACCCCACGCGGAGGCCGTGATCGCGATCCGCGAGGCCGTGGCGCGCCCCGCGGCTCCGGTCGCTGCCGTCGAGCCGCAGGTCGCCACCACGGCGCCCGGGCAGGGGCAGCTTCAGCGCAGCGCGGAAGAGATCGAGTCGGCTTCAGGCGTCACGGTGGTGCGCCCGCTGGGCTCCGCCCCGACCGACGCGGTGGTGATCCGTGTCCCGTCCCCGACCGCACCACGTCTGGCCGCCGCCCCGGATCCCCGGATCAGCGAGACGGGCCGGCACGGGATCATGCCGAAGCTCGGCGAAGGCCGGGTGCGCGCGCTCGATGTCTACGCCCGGTCCGAGGACCCAGGAACCGGCCCCCGCATCGCCATCGTGGTAACCGGTCTCGGTGTCGGGCAGGCCGCCACGGCCGGCGCCACCGCACGCTTGCCGGCTGCCGTCAGCCTCGCCTTCCTGCCCTACGGCAGCGAGGCCGAGCGCGCCGCGGCACGAGCCCGCGACGCCGGGCATGAGGTTTTCCTTCAACTGCCGATGGAGCCGTTCGATTATCCGGACAGCGACCCCGGGCCGCAGGGGCTGCTCACCTCCCTCAAGGGACCCGAGAATGCCGATCGCCTCGCCTGGGCGCTGGCGCGCTTTCCCGGCTATGTCGGCACCGTGAACTTCATGGGATCGAAGCTGATGGCGGATGCCGCCTTCGAGCCGATCCTGCGCGAGATCGGCGCCCGGGGCCTTGGCTTCCTCGACGACGGCACCGGCCCCAAGCCCGCGACCGCCCCCGTCAACAAGACCCGCACGCCAGTCGCCCGTGCCGAGATCGTCCTCGACGCGACCCCGCGGGCTGACGCCATCGATGCCGCCCTGGCGCAGGCCGAGGCGCGTGCCCGTTCCAACGGGTTCACCCTCGTCTCGGCCAGCGGCGCTGCGCTGACGGTCGATCGAATCGCGCGCTGGGCGCGCGACCTCGATACCCGCGGGTTGCGCATCGTCCCGGCCAGCGTGGCGTTACGCGGCGCCCGCGACAAGCGCGTCTCTACGGCTGATTGAGTGCAGGCGCGCTCGACTCCCGCCAAAATGGATTTCGCGCCGGGATGGCGCCCTCCGAACCTGGGTGGCGTTGCCGCGGCCCGCGCCGCTGACCTATGGTCCGGACAATGACAACGGATCTGGATCCGGGCAGCCTGCCCTACCGCCCCTGCGTGGGCATCGCGCTGATCGCACGATCGGGCGGCGTGTTCGTCGGGCGCCGAACCAAGGATGCCGGCCCAGAGCACGTCGCCGGTCCGCATATGTGGCAGATGCCGCAGGGCGGGGTGGACCCGGGCGAGGATCCGGAGGCGGCGGCGCGCCGGGAACTTTACGAGGAGACCAATGTCCCGCCGGAGGCGATCCGCAAGCTCGCGGAGATCCCGGACTGGCTTCCGTACGATCTCCCGCCCGACGTCATGAAGCAGGCCTGGAAGGGTCGCTACCGCGGGCAGACCCAGAAATGGTTCGCCTTCGGCTTCGAGGGGCGGGAGGAGCTGATCGACGTGCTCCAGCCGGGCGGGGGTGCCCATAAGGCGGAGTTCGACGCATGGCGCTGGGCGCGGTTCGACGAACTTCGGGAGTTGATCATCCCGTTCAAGCGCCCGGTCTACGAGCGGGTGGTGGCGGCCTTCTCCGGCCTCGAGCGCTGGGCGGACGCGCGGTGACGCGGCGGCCGGGGTCCTGAGGTATGCGCTGGCTCGCGGTCCTGCTCGGGCTCGCCCTCGCGTGGCTCGCCTTCACCATGAGCCCGCTCTGGTCGCTGTACGATCTGGCGCAGGCGGTGCGCCGGCACGACACCGCCTACATCGAGAACCACGTCAACTTTCGGACGCTCCGCCTGTCTCTGGTGCGGCAGATCACGGCGGCGATGCGCACCGCGTCGGAGAGCGATCCGGACATCGAGCCGCGCGACCGTCAACGCCTCGGCGATGCTGCCTACGGGCTGGCGCTGGCCCTGTCCGAGTCGATGATCACCCCCGAGACGGTGATCGACCTGCTCGCCAACGGCTGGCCCGACAAGCTCGATCTCGAACGGCCGACCGGCTCGCGTCCGGAAGGGCTCGCGATCCACAGCTTCGGGCGCCTGCTGCCGTTCTACACGGCGATGGAAATGCGCGGCTTCCGCGCCGTGGTTGTACCGATCCCGCCCGAGGCACCCCGCGGGCAGCGCACACGCATCCGATTGCGGCTGCGTGGGCTGGCGTGGCGCTTGGTCGATATCGAGATGGCCGACATGCTGCGCGACCAGATCGCCGCGAAGCTCGGGAAGGCCCTCGCCCGGGCGAAAATCGGCGCGAGTGCCGGCGAGGAGCACTAAATGCTTCGGAAACGACCCGCGAACGGCAACGGAATGCGCGGGGGCGACTACTTCGCCTTCGAGGTGCCTGCGTCCTTCGGCTTGCGCGCCTCGGTCAGGCTTTCGGCCTTGTCCTCGTCGGTATCACCGCCCTGCTCGATGGTCTTGGCGGGATCCGCGAGAAGCGACTTGGCAACCCCGAGCAACACCTCGCATTCGCCGGGGAATTTATAGGTATCCAGCACGATCGCGGCATCGCGCAGGGTGCGCAGGTCGCGCACGAGTTGGGTGTTGGCGTCGGAGCGCAGCTCGCTCTTGGCCGCGATGGCCTCCTCGATCTGCGCGCCTTTCACGTCGCAGGCCGCTCCAGCGGGCCCCACCGAGAGCGCTGTGACAAGACCGAGTGCGGGAAGGAAGCGCCACATGGCGGAGGTCCTCGGAGATCCAGATCAGGCGTGAAGGAGCGCGGCGTTCAGCACGTCGCGGGTGAGCACCACGAGCTGGCTCGGGCGATAGGGTTTCGGCACGAAGACGGAGCCGGGGACGGCGTCGCGGGTCGCAAGTCCGTCGCGCCCCCCGGAGGTGTAGACCACCGGAAGGTCCGGGCAGAGATCACGGGCGCGGCGGGCGAGGGCAAGACCGTTCGTGTTGCGGGCCAGATCGATATCGGTGAAGAGCATGTCGACGCTCTCGCGGGCCAGGATCGCCTCGGCCTGCCAAGCATCCGCGGCGGTAAGCACCCGATAACCGGCGTCGAGGAGCGTTTCGGCAGCCAGTTCACAGACGGTCGGCTCATCCTCGACGATCAGGATGGTGGCGGCGGCCGAGTCCGGAACAAGCAGGGACGGACAGACAAGCGCGGCGGCGAACGGAACCATGACGCAACTCCCACTCACCCGGCGGGGGAACGCTGTTCCCCGACCGGATCGCAGGGGCAACGGCCCCTCTCGACACGGCGTTCACCCTGTTTCGATCGAATTGCACGGGTTTGGTGAGTGGCGCGTTAACTGCCCTTCGATACCGATGAACGAGGGCGGTGACTTGGTTAACAGGTGGTTACCGATACCCGACCAGGAAGCAGGATCGTGAACCGGATCCATCAGCTCGGGCTCGGTCTGCTGCTGACGGGGCTCGCCGGATACGTGGACGCCCTCGGTTTCGTGCGGCTCGGCGGCCTCTACACCTCGTTCATGAGCGGCAACACCACGCAGCTCGCGGTCTTCGGCGCGGCGGCCGATCCCCACCGGATGGTGTTGCCGGCGATCCTGATCTTCGCCTTCCTCACGGGCTCGGTGCTCGGCAGCGGGCTGGCGATCCTCGTGCCGCACCGCTGGACGACACCCGCGGTGCTCGCCTACGAGTCACTTCTGATCCTCGGCGGCCTCGGTCTCGGACTCGAATCGCCAGAACTCGGCCTCGCCGCCTTCTTCGTCGCCGTGGCGATGGGCTCGCAGAACGCGGTGCTCGCGCAGGTGAAGGGGTTCCGCGCCGGCACGACCTTCGTCACCGGCGCCCTGTTCAGCCTCGGCCATAAGATCGCCCAGGCGCTCACTCGAACCGGGGATCCGCTCGGCTGGGTCGGCGACGGGCTGGTCTGGCTGTCCCTGTTGCTGGGCGCCTATCTCGGGGCGCACGCCTACGGCCTGTTCGCCCTCTACGCCCTGATCGCGCCGGCGGCGCTTTCCGGCGGTCTGGCGCTTGTGACCGCGATCGTGGTCTTGCGCGCGGGCCCGCATGCCGCGAAGGTCCCCGCGGCATGAGCAGCACCTTGAGCAATCCCTCCCTGACCCAGCACGTCGCCGCGCTCGATCCCGGCGCCCACGTGATCGCGGCCCATTTCCTGAAGGATATACCGGCCCTGGCACTCAGCGACGGCGCAGTCGCGCTGGCGCGGGACGGAGGCTTGGCGCGACTCGTCGCGCATCCCGAGGCCGGCATCCTGGTGGCGGCCGGAAGCGGCGCGCGCCTCCTCACCGGCGGCGATGACGGCCGCATCGTCGAGGTCCGGGCCGATGGCACCCTAGAGCAGCTCGGCTCTGCCAGGGGCGGAGCCTGGATCGATGCCCTGGCGGTCCACCCGGACGGAGCCGTGGCGTGGTCGGCCGGGCGCCATGTCGTGGCGCGGGATGCCAGGGGCCGCGAGCGCACCTTCCAGGCGCCCTCGACAGCGCGCGGGCTCGTCTTCGCGCCCAAGGGCTACCGGCTCGGAATCGCGCACTACAACGGCGTCAGCCTCTGGTTTCCGAATCTCGAGACGCCCGCCGAGGTGATCGAGTGGAAGGGTTCGCATATCGACGTGACGTGGTCGCCGGACGGCCGGTTCGTCGTCACCACCATGCAGGAGAATGCCCTGCACGGCTGGCGGCTCCAGCCGGATCGCGGCCACATGCGGATGTCGGGCTATCCCGGCAAGGTGCGCTCGGTGGCGTGGTCGTCGGACGGGCACTGGCTCGCCACCGGCGGCGCCGAGGCAGCGATCGTCTGGCCGTTCGACTCGAAGGAGGGACCGACCGGTAAGCCCCCGCGGGAATGCGGAGTCCGCCCCGCCCGGGTGTCCCGCGTCGCGTTCCACCCGAAGGCACCGGTCCTGGCCATCGGCTACGAGGACGGGTGCATCCTCCTCGTCCGGTTCACCGATGCCGCGGAGTTGCTGGTGCGCCCGGCGGTTCCCGGGAGCGGGATCACCGCGCTGGCCTGGGACGGGCGCGGCGGCCGGTTGCTGTTCGGCTGCGGCGACGGACAGGCGGGTCTGCTGACGCTTCCCGCATGAGGGCGGCTGGAACCGCCCACGACGGCGTGCTCTTAGTCGATGGTCGATTCCACGGGCCGGAGATCTGACGTGTTCCGCGTATTCCGCACCCTCGGGCTCGCCCTCGGACTCCTCGGCGGCGCTGTCGCCGCGCAGGCGCCGGAATTCGCACAGCAATATGCCCAGAGGCTGGGTGGCGCCGCCGACGAACTTCGCCGTCAGGTGGCGGTGCTCGAATCCGACGCGCAGGCCTCCGGCACGACCCGCGACGGCGCCGTCGACCGCCTGCGCAGCAATCCCGATCAGCTCGTGGCCCGCCGCGGCGCGGCGGCGCAGGCCGACATCGTCCGGCTCGCCCGCTTAAGCGCGCAGCAACAAGCCATGGCGTCCGCGACGAGCCCGCTGGGCCGTGTCGTGGCGATGCTGCGCGACCCCGACATGCCGGTCGCCGAAGCGGCCTATCGGGACTTCAGCCCGGCGATCCCGACCAATGCCGACGGGCTGGCGGCCGGTCTGATCGGGTTCTTCGCCGCCTGGGGCGGCTGGCGTATCGTTTCGGATGTCGGCCGGCGGACGCTGCGGCGGCGTCCGCGTGAGACCGCCACCGTGGCTTGAGCGCGCGCGCGGCGCTGGGTGTGGCCCGGCGTCTACAGCGACTTGCGCGCGCCTTGCGTATCCAGCAGAGAACCGGCCGTCCCGGTCCGGCAGAAGGCGCAGGATGCCGCGCGCGTCGAACTCGACCCATGCCGATCCAGCGCTCGACGCCGCGGCACTGCTGCGACGCCTCGGCTTCTTCGGGCTGTTCGTGGTGCTCCCCGTCCTGGCGCAGGTCGCCCGGCGCGCCTCGGTGATCCTCGCGCCGATCGCCGTCATCCTGCTGATCATCGCCAGCGTCATCGACCGGCGGCAGCGGCCGGTGCGCCCAGCCGCCCTAAGGCTTCTGACCGCCCCGGCCTTCCTGGCCGCGATGCTCGTGGTGTTCTGGTCCGCCTTGTCGCTCACATGGACGCCGTTTCTCGGACCGGCCCTGGAGCGGCTGGTGAACCTCGCGGCCACCGTTGGGCTCGCATTTCTGGGTTACCTCGCCCTGCCCGACCGGATGCGCTCGGCCAATCTGTACCTGCTGCCGTTGGGCTTGGTGGCGGGCGCGATCGTGGCGATCGTCCTCGGCCTGTTCGGCGCCCATATGGGCCCCCCCGGTGCAGAAGATGACGGCGCCCTGGATCGCGGCCTCGTGCTGCTGATCCTTCTGGTCTGGCCCGCCCTGGCCTGGCTGCGGTCCCGGCGCCGCGACCGGGAAGCACTGGCCCTGGCCCTCCTCGTGGCCCTCGCGCTCACCGTCCAGCCCGACGCGACGCAGATCGCGGCCCTGGCGGTCGGCGCCGTCGCATTCGCAGTGACGAGCTATCGCCAGAAGCTCGGCGTGCAGCTGACAGCGATCGTGTCGGCCGTCCTGCTCGCGGTGGCGCCGCTGCTGCCATTCCTGGCGCGGCCGATCGGGTCCGCCGTGCTGGGGCCGCTGGCGCCAACGGTGCTGTCGCTGAAGAGCTGGCAGAAGGTGGTGACGACCGACCCTGTGCGCCTGATCACCGGCCACGGCTTCGAGACCGCGCTGCGCGGACGCCTCGTCGGTCTTCTCCCGCTGAACGCCCCGACGACCGCGCTGTTCGAGTTCTGGTACGAACTCGGGATCGTGGGCGCACTGGCCGCCGCCTTCGCGCTCTACGCGTCGATCCGCCGGGCCGGGCGCGACGGACCTGCCCTGGTCCCCGGCGCCATGGGCTGCTTCGCGGCAGCCTTCACGGTGGCGTGCCTCAGCGTCGGGCTGACCTCCATCTGGTGGCTGACGACCCTCGCCATCGCGACCGTGGTGTTCGTGGCGGTGGAGCGAGGCCAGTTCCGCACCAGCCGGCCCAAGGTCGCCAAGCTGCACCGCGTGATCGCCAGCGGCGGCTGAGCGATCAGCCCCGTATGAATCCGTGCAGGCGGATCCAGGCCAGGAACAACCCGGGCCACGCCGCCGCGGGCGTACCGGGCAGCCCAAGTCCGAATCCGTGTCCGCCGCGCTCGAACAGATGCAGCTCGGCCGGAACGCGCGCCTTCCTGAGGGCCGCGAACATCAGCAGCGGATGGTCGGCGACCGCGATCGGATCGTCGATCGCCTGCGCCAGGAAGGTCGGGGGCGTCTCGGGGCCGACCTGGAGATCGACCGAGTAGGTCTTCATCTCAAGCGCCGTCACATCGTCGCCGACGAGGATGCGCCGGGTATGGGTCCGGTCGAACGGCTTGCGCATGGTGATGACCGGATAGATCAGCCCGGCGAGCGTCGGCCGCACAGGCTGGGCGTCGATGGCATCCTCGGCCGGGTAGAGGTTCTGCGCGCTGCCGACCGCGGTCTCGCCCATCAGGTGGCCGCCGGCCGAGAAGCCCAGCACGCCGACGCGGTCCGGATCGATCCCGAACTCCGTGCCCCGCGATCGGATCAGCCGAAGCGCGCGCTGGGCGTCCTGCCGAGGCGCGTCGGGACCGGCCCCCCAGCCCTCGGCGGGTAGGCGGTAGATCAGCAGGAAGACCGTGATGCCGGCCGCATTGAGCACGCGCCCCACCGGGACGCCCTCGTTGCCGATCGCGATGTATTCGTAGCCGCCTCCGGCCGCGACGATCATCGCGGCTCCGTTGGCGTTGGCCGGTCGCATGACCAGCAGACAGGGCCGTGCCACCCGCGTGATGTCGCCGACAGAGCCCTCGACGTAGCGGTATCCGTCGGCATCCGGTCCCGGGCCGCCGCCCGGGAGATCTCCCGGCCAAAGCTCGATCACCTCAAGATCCGCGCCGGGCAGAGAGCGCGGCAGAGCCTTGACCGCCTCGTGCGGCGCGGGTTGCGGCGGCCCGTCCGTCGCGGCCGTTGCTCGGTTGAGGCCGACGAGGCTCCCGAGGCCGGCGAGCAGGAGACGGCGGTCCAGGTGCAAGGGCGACTCCTGGCGGTGGGATCGTTCGGGCCGCGGTTCCAACGCGGCTCGGCGCAATGGGGTCCCGCGACCCGCGCGACTCAGGCGTTCCGGGCGATGACTGCGACGTAGAAGCCGTCCGTTCCGGTCCGGTGCGGGCTCATCTGAATCCCGTGGGCCGTAAACCGGACCGCCTCTCGCAACGAGGCCGGGCCCGCGGCGAGGACCTCGGTCGCCGCGATCACGGTGAACCGCCCGCGCCAGCGCGACAGCAGGCCGGTAACGGCCGCATCGTTCTCGGCGGAGAGGAGCGAGCAGGTGACGTAGACGATGTGTCCGCCCGGCCTGACCAGCCGGGCCGCCCGATCGAGAACCTGGGTCTGTTCGGCCGTGCGAAGCGCGAGGCTGCCCGGACGCAGGCGCCACTTGGCATCGGGATTCCGCCGCCATGTTCCCGAGCCGGTACAGGGCGCATCGACCAGCACCCGGTCGACGGTGCCGTCGAGATCTTCCAGCACGTCGGTGCGCGCCCGTCCGCCCCGCGGCGACCGCACCTCGGCGCCGGCGCCCGACCGGCGCAGGCGTTCGTGGATCGGCGCGAGGCGGCGCGGATCGCCGTCGGTGGCGATCAGGTGAGCGCCGTTCCCGATCTCGGCCGCGAGCGCCAGGGTCTTGCCGCCGCCGCCCGCGCAGAGATCGACGATGGTCTCGCCGGCCCGCGGCGCGGCGAGCAAAGCCGCGAGCTGCGAGCCCTCGTCCTGGATCTCGTACCAGCCCTCCAGGAACTCGGCCTCGACATGGAGCGCCGGACCGCGCCCGTCCGCACCGATCGGGATCCGAAGGCCCTGGGGTGCGTGCGGCGTCGGCTCCGCACCGAAGGCCGCGAGGGCCGGCAGGATCTCGTCCCTGGAGCCGCGCAGGGTGTTGACGCGAATGTCGAGCGGCGCGCGGCGGGCGAGCGCCTTGAGCTCCGGGATCAGGTCGTCGCCGAGCGTGACCGCGAGGTCCGGCAGCACGAAGGCAGGGGCATCGCCGGCGACCTCGGGCGGCGCGTCCTGAAGCGTCGCGGTGTCGAGCCGCGCGCGCTCATCGTCGGTCAGAGGCTCCGGTGCGAAGCGCTCGCCCGAGAAGAGCGCCGCGACCGAGGCAGCGGCGAGGCCCTGCTGAAGCCGCAACGCCCCGATCAGCACCGCGCGCGGCGAATCGGAGCCCATGATCCAAGCCGCCGAGGCACGCCGCCGCAGGGCGTCGTAGACGAGACTGGCGATCCCGGCCCGGTCCCCCGAGCCGGCGAACCGATGGGCGAGGCCCCAATCCTTCAGGGCATCGGCAGCCGGCCTGCGGCGCTCGGCGATGTCGGTGAGTACCTCGATGGCGGCGGAGCAGCGGGCGGCGGGTGTCAGCGGTCTGGTCCTTTGGAATGAGTCGACGGCGTCGCGAAACGGCCACGCTTGCCCCGCGATGCCGCCATCTTACGGCCGAGCTTCAGGCGCGATCCCGGTTCAGACCACGCGACCTGCGGTCCGCCAGTGGACCGCAGCGTGTCCTATGGCATCCATCGGCGGCGGACCAGGGTGGTTCGACGCCGGTTGCGTTCCGGAAGGCCCCCAGCCCATGTCGTCGTCCGTCTCGTCCGCCGTTCGTCTCGCCCTCGCGGCCTTGGTCGCAGCGTCGCTCGCCGCCTGCGCCAGCGCCCCCGCCGCCCAGCCCGATTTCTCGCCGCCGCCGCGCCGGCCCGTCGATGCCAAGACGCAGCTCGAATACGGCAACCCGCCCGCGCCGCCGCCGGGCCGGTACTGAAAGGTGGCGGCTCAGGCCGCCTCCCGCCCCCGCCGCGCTTCGTAGGCCTTGAGGCCGGTATAGACCAGCGTAAGCAGGGGAAAGGCCGTCTCCGGCGAAAGCCGTTGACCGCGGGCGATCAGGTCGCCGATCACGTGATCGGCCTCGATCCGCCCGCCATTCTCGATGTCGCGCAGCATCGAGGCCGTGAAGGTCGATCCCGCCGCCGTGAGCTGCGCCCGCGCCCGCTCGGCCACCGTGGCCCGTGGTGCGTAATCGCTCGCGGTGGCGACGGCCGTGCATTCGGTGTGGAGCGCCGCCATCAGATCCGCGCCGCCCGGCGCCGCCACGATGTCGCCGACCGCGGCGCGCATCAGGGTTGTGGCCCCCGCAAGTGTCGCCAGGAAGACCCACTTCTCCCACATCTCCAGCAGGATCGAATCGCTGAGGCGCGGCTGGAACTTCAGCCCGCGCAAGAGGGCGTCGACCAACTCGATCCGGGCCGAGCGCGACCCGTCCCGCTCGCCATAGGTGATGCTGCACAACTCGCTCATATGGCGGATCGTGCCGTCGGGCGTCAGCGTCGCCGCGATGGCACAGGATCCGCCAAGCACACGCTCGGCCCCGAACCGGGCATCGAGCGCGTCCAGATGGGCGAGGCCATTCAGCAGGGGCAGGATCGCCGTCTCCGCGCCGACCGCGGGCGCAAGGTCAGCGATGGCGCTGTCGAGGTCGTAGGCCTTGCACGACAGAAGGATCAGGTCGAACCCACCGGCCTCGGCCAGCCGGTCGGCCGTGACGGTCGGCGGGCTCGGGATGTGCAGGTCGCCGAGCGGTGAGCGAAGGTTCAGCCCGTCCGCGGCGAGCTTTTCCGCCCGGCCGGGCCTCACGAGGAACGTCACTTCGGCACCGGATTCGGCGAGCCGCGCGCCGTAATAGCCGCCGGTCGCGCCGGCTCCGACGATCAGCGTACGCATCAAAGCCTCAAGTCCGCGACGGATAGTTCGGGCTCTCCCGCGTGATCGTCACGTCGTGGACGTGGCTCTCGCGCAGGCCGGCATTGGTGATGCGGATGAAGCGCGCCCGCTCCTGGAAGTCCGGAATGGTCGCGCCGCCGACATAGCCCATGGCGGCGCGCAGGCCGCCGGCCAGCTGGTGCAGGACGTTCCCCACCGGCCCCTTGTAGGGCACCTGACCCTCGATGCCCTCCGGCACGAGCTTGTGGGTGTCGTTGACCTCGGCCTGGAAGTAGCGGTCGGCCGAGCCACGCGCCATGGCGCCGACCGAGCCCATACCCCGGTACGACTTGTACGAGCGGCCTTGATACAAAAAGACCTCGCCGGGGGCCTCGTCGGTGCCGGCGAGCAGCGACCCGAGCATCGCCACGGAGGCGCCCGCCGCGATCGCCTTGGCGAGGTCGCCGGAATACTTGATGCCGCCATCGGCGATCACCGGGATGTCGGCCTCGCCCGCGGCTTCGACGGCCTCGATCAGGGCCGTAAGCTGGGGAACGCCGACGCCCGCCACGATCCGGGTCGTGCAGATCGAGCCCGGGCCGATACCGACCTTGATGGCGTCCGCCCCGGCATCGATCAGCGCCTGCGCGCCCTCGCGGGTGGCGACGTTGCCGGCCACGACCTGCACGGCGTTGGAGAGTTGCTTCACCCGGGCGACGGCGTCGAGCACCTTGATCGAATGGCCGTGGGCCGTATCGACCACGATCACGTCGCAGCCGGCATCGATCAGGCGTTCGGCCCGCTCGAAACCGCTGTCACCCGTGGTCGTGGCGGCGGCGACCCGGAGGCGGCCCTGCTCGTCCTTGACGGCGAACGGGTAGGTGACGCGCTTCTCGATGTCCTTGACGGTGATCAGGCCGATGCAGCGGTAGTGATCGTCGACGACCAGGAGCTTCTCGATCCGGAACTGGTGCAGCAGGCGCTTCGCCTCGTCCTGGGTCACGCCCTCGCGGACGGTGATCAGGCGGTCCCGGGTCATCAGCTCGGCGACCGGCTGGGCGGAGTTGGTGGCGAAGCGCACGTCCCGGTTGGTCAGGATGCCGACGAGCTTGCCCCGCGAGCCGTTCGGCCCCCGCTCGACCACCGGGATGCCGGAGATGCGGTTGCGCTTCATCACCTCGAAGGCGTCGGCCAGGGTCTCGTCCGGGTGGATGGTGATCGGGTTCATCACCATGCCGGATTCGTACTTCTTCACGAGCCGGACCTGCTCGGCCTGCTCCGCCGGCTCGAGGTTGCGGTGGATGACGCCCATGCCGCCATTGGCCGCCATGGCGATGGCCATGGGCGCCTCGGTCACCGTGTCCATCGCGGAGGCGAGGATCGGCAGGTTGAGCGGGATCGTGCGGGTGAGCCGGGAGGCGACGTTGACCTCGGTTGGCATCACCGAGGAGGCGGCAGGCCGCAGGAGCACGTCGTCGAAGGTCAGACCCTCGATGATCGATGCGGTATCAATACGGGCCATGCCAACTTTCCTCGGACGGCGGCGCTACGGGTTGCGCTGCGGGATCGGGTTGGCAAGTGCCAGTATCACGGGCTCCCCGATGGCGCCAATGCGCGCATGCCGCGGCGCAACGCGAAAACACGCATGGCTCACGGGTATTTTCGGGCCACCGGAGGATGCGCCGCCGGCTCAGCGTACCGCGGGCGCGCGGGCTCCCTTGTCGGTGTATTCGGGCGGCAGGCCGATGTAATCGCCGAGGATGCCGTCGATCCCGGGCGCCCGGCCGAAGGCCTCGCAGTCCGGATCGAGGGGAGCCTCGCCGAGCGTCGTGATGCGGATGCGGTCCCAGGTCGGCAAGGTGTTGGGCGCCGTGAACGGATCATCGCCGGTCGCCAGCATGTAGCCGAAATCCTGCCCGAACTCGCCCGCCAGATCGTAGGCGTCGCTCGCACGGGAGAAGCGCGGCTGGCTGGTGAAGGAATTCGCGGCCCCGCCCCACACCATGGCGGCTCGCTGCTCGCGGCGCCGGTCGAGCGCCTCGGCCTCCACGGTGAGGCTGCCGAGCCCGATCGGGATCCGCGGGATCGGGATGCGCCCGATACCCTCGGCGACGCTTAAGCCGAACTGCGAAGCGACCGTGACGCCGGCCGAGCCCGCAATGGTCGCGCCGGCCCCGAGGAGGTCCGTCGGATCGACCCGCGTCACCTGCGCCCGGACGGTGAGGTCCGCGTCGCGGCCCGACACGATGTCGTACTTCAAGGACAGGTCGTAGCAGAGCGCACGATCGGCCGCGTTGGCGATCAGGCGCCGCTCGGCTGGCGTGAGCGGGCCTGCACCGGCCACGTCGGCGTGGAACGCTGTCGGGATGATGCGTACCGTGCGCACCCGGGTGAGCGCTGGCTGGTCCACGTAGATTCGCGACGCGGAGGCGACCTGATCGCTTGCCTTCAGACGGTCGTAGCGCGTCAGCGAGCCGCGATCGTTCAGCAGAACGGTGCCGCAGGCCGCCACCATCGAGAACAGGGCGACGGCAACGGTGATCCGCGGCAGGAAGCGGACCTTGCTGGGGCTGGACGACATCGAACTCCTCGCGGCCCGTCCCGGGGACGAAACCTCTTCACAGACCGATCTCACGGCCGCGTGAAACAAACGTAGCCATTGGGCCTCGCTTGCAAAAGGTGCCGTTGCTCACCGACACAACTTCTGTGGCAAGATAGATACATTCGCGAAACACGCGGATGCGAGTTCGGCGGCGCCGTCGTGCAACCGGCACGGCGCGATGCGCGTCTGCCCTCCAATGTCCTCCCCCGCTCAAAGACCGTTCTGGATCGTCCCCCTGACGGTCGCCACCGCCCTGTTCATGGAGAACACCGATTCGACGGTGATCGCCACAGCGCTGCCCAGTATCGCGGCGAGCCTGAACGAGGATCCGATCGCCCTCAAGCTCGCCCTGACGTCCTATCTGGTCAGTCTCGCGATCTTCATCCCGGTGAGCGGCTGGATGGCCGACCGCTACGGCGCACGCACCGTCTTTCGCGCGGCTCTGGTCGTGTTCATGGCCGGCTCCCTCGCCTGTGCAGCCGCCAACGGGCTGGCGTGGTTCGTCGCCGCGCGGTTTCTTCAGGGCATGGGCGGCGCCATGATGGTGCCTGTCGGGCGCCTCGTCGTGTTACGCAGCGTGCCGAAATCGCAGCTCGTGACGGCGCTGGCCTACCTGACCTTCCCCGCCCTCGTGGGCCCCGTGCTCGGGCCGCCGGTCGGGGGCCTGATCACCACGTGGTTCGACTGGCGCTGGATTTTCTTCATCAACCTGCCGATCGGCTGCGCCGGCATCGTGCTGGCGACCCTTTACTTCGAGGATGTCCGCGAGGCTGAGCGGCCGCCCCTCGACATCCTGGGCTTCCTGCTGCTCGGCTCGGGGCTCGCCGCGCTGATGCTCGGCCTCGCCGCGATGGGGCGTCACCTGCTGCCGGCCACGGTCTCGTGGGGCTGCCTCGCGGGCGGCGCGATCCTGCTGCCGCTCTACTGGGCCCATGCAAGGCGGGTCGCCCACCCGATCGTGCGGCTCGACCTGATGGAGCGGCCGACCTTCCGGGTCGCCATACTCGGCGGCAGCCTGTTCCGGATCGGGACCGGGGCGATCCCGTTTCTGCTCCCGCTGATGTTGCAGGTCGGGTTCGGGCTCGACGCCCTGCATTCGGGGCTGATCACCTTCGCGGCGGCGGCCGGCGCGATGTTCGTGAAGACGCTGGCGCCGAAGATCCTGCGCCGCACGGGTTTTCGGACTTTGATGACATGGAACGCGCTGGTGGCGTCGGCCTTCCTGGCGGTGAACGGATTCTACACGGCGCAGACGTCGCACTGGATCATGGTGGCCCTGCTGTTCGTCGGCGGCTGCTCGCGCTCGATCCAGTTCACCTGCGTCAACGCCATCGCGTATGCCGATCTCGAATCGCGAGAGATGAGCGCGGCGACGAGTTTTGCGAGCGTCTGCCAGCAGCTCTCCTTGAGCCTCGGCGTAACGCTGGGCGCCCTGGCCCTTGAGGGGACTGCCGGCCTGCATGGCCGGACCCAGATCGAGGCGGTCGATTTCGGGCCCGCCTTCTTCGCGGTGGCGGTGATCTCGGCGGCCTCCGTCTTGGCCTTCCGCAACCTGTCGCCCGATGCGGGAGCCGAAATCTCCGGACGCCGGATGGTCGCCCAGACGCCGCCGGCCGCGACCGAGATGCAGCCGCGGCACGGTTGAGGCGCGTTCCGGCGATCAGGCCGCCGCGCGGGCGGGTGTCCTGCCGGCGGGGCGCTTCCCACCGCTCCGCGCCGCCGACGCCTTGGGGGCGGCCTTTCCGGCGGCGGGCTTGGCTTTCGGCGCTTCCGCCCCCACCCCGGCACGCCAACCCTGCCAGCTCCAGCCACCGGGGCCCGCAAGGGCATACATGAGGAATCCGCCCGCGAGGCCGAGATCGGCCAGCAGCAACGTGCGTTCGGCGACCGCCGCCGGGCCGACATAGTGCCAGAAGGCATGGAGCACGAAGGCGGTCAGCGCCGCGAAGATGGCCAGTGCCAGCCCGGTGAGCCGGGGCAGCACGCCGAGGATCAGGGCCAGCGGCCCGAAGACCTGCACCACCACCGCGCCCGTCGCGACGGCGTTGGGGAACGGCACCCCGCCGCCCGCGAGCGTCAGCGCGAAGCCCGAGACGTTGAGCGCCCGCGCGATCCCCGTGGGCAGGAGCGCGGCGGCGAGCAGCAGCCGCGCGGCGAGAAGCGTTCCGTTCTGGGCGCGGTCGAGCATCGGGGATCCGGTCGGTTGGGAGACCCCGGAAGCTTGGCCCGAGCCGCTGAAGACCCGGTTAAGCCAGACGCTCAGCCAGACACGCCGCCCCGGAACAATCGACCGCGCTCGGTCCAGACGACGACGAGGAGCGCCAGCCCGCCAAGCGCGGCATAGCCGATTCCCACCGGCAGCACAGTTCCGTCGAACGCCTGGCCGATCAGGAAGCCGCACAGGGCGCCGAGGATGGTCGTGTAGAACCCGAGGAACGAGGAGGCCGTGCCGGCGATCGCGCCCAGCGGCTCCAGCGCCAGCGCGTTGAAGTTCGGCATCGCGAAGCTGATCAGGAACTGGTTGAGCGCCAGGATCGCCAGGAACAGACCCAGCGGCGGATGCCCGTCATAGGCGAGCCCGACGCCGACCTGCATCAGACCGACCAGCGTGAAGGCGATCACGCCGGCATGCGACAGGGTCCGCATGCCGAGCCGCCGCACGGCCCGGGCGTTGATCAGCGTCGCCGTGCCCATCGCGCCGGCCACCAGCCCGAAGGCCAGGGGGAAGAGCGGACCGAGATGGTACAGGCCGGTATCGAAGACCTGCTGGGCCGAGCCGACATAGCCCATGATGCAGCCGGTCAGCAGTCCGAGCGCGGTGGTGTAGCCGATCGCGACCCGGTTCCTCAGCGTCAGGCGGATCGCCGCCCAGGTCGCGGCCGGCGAGAGCGGGCGCCGGTATTCCGGATGCAGGGTCTCCGGCATGCGCCAGGAGAACCAGACGGTCAGCCAGAAGGCCAGGACCAGCATCGACACGAAGACGTAGACCCAGGATCCGAGCGCCAGCATCATGCCGCCGATCGCCGGGGCGATCATTGGCACGATGAGGAATACCATCATGGTGAACGACATCACGCTCGCCATCTCGCGGCCGGCGAAGCGGTCGCGCACGATCGCCACCGACAGCACCCGGCCGCCGGCCGCGCCGATCCCCTGGATGATCCGGGCTGCGAGCAGCCAGCCGTAGCTCGGCGCGACCATGACGAGCCCGCAGCCGATTACGTAGATGGCGAGGCTCACCAGCAGCACCGGCCGGCGCCCGACCGCATCCGAGATCGGCCCGTACACGATCTGCGCGACGCCGAATCCGATCATGTAGACGTAGACGAGCAGCTGCAGCCGGTTCGGATCTGCGACCGCGAAGCGCGCCTCGATCGCCGGGAAGGCCGGCAGCAGGTTATCGATCGAGATCGCCGTGACCGCCATCATCAAGGCGATGATGGCGACGAACTCGGCGAAGCCCGGACCTGACCAGGGGCGCGACGGGCGCACCTCCGGGGCTGGTGACGGCACGGGCCGGACTGCGATGGTCAAGGCGGGCCTCGGGCTGCGCGGGAACGGCTCGTTCAGGGCGCCCCCATCGCGGCACGCTCATGGCAACCGAGCCCGCCCGGCGCAGTTCAGGCCGGCAGCGGGCGCAGGGCCGGCTCCTGCGGCCTGCGTCCCACGAAGGTCGCCATCAGCGCCGCCACAAGGCACAGCAGGCCGGCCGAGACGAAGGCGCCGAAATAGGTGCCGGTATCGGTCCGAACCATGCCGGCGAGCCAGGCCGCCGAGGCGGCGCCGATCTGGTGCGCGGCCGCGATCCAGCCGAACATCAGCGCGGCGTTCTCCTCACCGAACGACTTCCCGGCAAGCTGCACAGTCGGCGGTACGGTGGCGATCCAGTCGAGCCCGTAGAACACCGCAAACAGCGACAGGCCGTAGAAGCTGAGATCGAATGAGTACGGCAGGAAGATCAGCGAAAGCCCGCGCAGCCCGTAATACCACGCCAGCAGTTTGCGGGAATCGAACCTGTCGGTGAGCCAGCCCGAAGCCGTCGTGCCGATCAGGTCGCAGATGCCCATCAGAGCCAGCAGGCCTGCGGCCGTGACCTCGGCGATACCGTGGTCGATGCAGGCGGGGATCAGGTGGGTGCCGACGAGTCCGTTCGTGGAGGCGCCGCAGATGAAGAAGGTGCCGGCGAGCAGCCAGAAATCCTTCGAGCGCAGACCGATCCGCAGGCCGCGGAGCGCCCGCACAGCCGGATTCTCAGTCAGCACCGGTGTCGGCGTCACGACGGTCTCGCCGTAGCGGGGCAGGCCGAGATCGGCCGGCCGATCGCGCAGGAAGAACGCCGCCAGCGGGATCAGCGCCAGCGTCACGGCCGCGACCACCAGGGAGACCGAGCGCCAGCCCTGCCCCACCGCGAGGGAGGCGAGCACCGGCAGGAAGACCAGCTGCCCCGTGGCGCTGCTCGCCGTGAGCATTCCGATGACCAGCCCGCGCCGCTTGGCGAACCAGCGTCCGGCGACCGTCGCGCCGAGCACGTTGGCGACCATGCCTGAGCCTGAGCCGACCACGATGCCCCAGAGCAGAACCATCTGCCAGGGCGCGGTCATCAGGCTGGTGGCCGCCGTGCCGATCGCCAGGATCAGCAGCGCCGTACAGACGGCGCGCCGCAGGCCGAACCGCTCGATGATGGCCACCGCGAACGGGCCGATCATGCCGTACAAAAAGATGTTGAGCGCGATCCCGACCCCGATCGTCGCCGCGGTCCAGCCGAACTCACGCTCCCAGGGCACGATCAGCACGCTCGGCGTGGCGCGCACACCGGCACCGATGAGCAGGACCAGGAATGTCACCGCGGCGACGACCCAGGCATAGTGCAGACGTGGCGCAGGATTCTTCGCGGCAAGGGCTGACATGGTCGGGCTCCGGGGGCGAAAACGGGTCGATCAGGAAGCGGAGGCCAGGGCCTCGGCCAGGGCGGCGACGGCCCCGGGCTCGACCCGGGCGTTGATACGGGCCTGCGCGGCGCGCCAATGGGGGATCGCATCCGCGATGGCACCTTCGCCCGCCTCGGTGAGCGCGACCACGCGCTCGCGGCCATCCGCTTCGCCGGCCGTGATTCGCACGAGGCCGCGCCGTTCCAGCGGATCGAGGTTGCGGCCCATCGTAGTCCGTTCGAGCGCGGCTTCTGCGGCGAGGCGTGTCACCGAAGTCGGCCCCAGGCGCTGTAGGAGGCGCAGGATCGCGAACTGCGTCACCCGCAGCCCGACCGGTTTCAGCGCGCTGTCGTACGCCGTCGTGACGGCGCGGGTCGCACGCCGCAGGGCGGAGCAGGTGCAGGGCTCGAGCGGAGCGGCCTCGGTCATAATGCGTGCATATACACGTTTTTGCCCGGGTTCAAGCCAACCCTGACGGTTCGGGCCGATCGACACCCGGTGCCCCCATACCTGCGCGGCCTGTCATCGACACGGCGGGTCACCCTGCTATCGCTAGGGCGCGCCGCTCGGGACATCGGTCCCGCTGGTGTGCGAATCAGATCCACGGCCGTGCGCCGCTCCCGCGTCCAACGCGATCGGGGGGCCTGGGGCCGGCAGACCCGGTTCTGGAGAAGCGCGATGACACTCGAAACCGCGACGGCACTGTCCTCCTCGGAGCAGAAATCCGCCCGCACGGGGTTGATCGAGGCGGCCGCCGAGATCGTCGGGCAGCAGGGCGGGCCCGGTGGCTTCGTGCGCGACCTGCTCGGCCGCGTGACGCCGGAGGATCTGGCGCCTTATCCGGCCGGTACGCTTGCCGACCTCGCCGCCAGGGCCCGGGCATTCCTCGCCGATCCCCGTCGGTCGGGCGACCCCGCCCGGATACGCCTGAGCGATGTCGAGCTCGTGAGGGACGGCAGACGGCGCGAGGCGACCATCCTCGAAGTCATCAACGACAACCGCCCGTTCCTGCTCGATTCGACCCTGGCCGAACTCGCCGAGCGCGGCCTGTCGCCCGACCTCGTCGCGCACCCGATCCTGGGTGTCGAGCGCGATGCCGGGGGCGCCCTCGTCCGCGTCGTCGGCGAGACCACCGCGGATGACCAGGGCAGCCTCGCGCGCGAGAGCTTCATCCATATCCACCTCGACCGGATCGAGGCCGAGGCCGGCGCGCGGCTTCAGGAGGCCCTGGTGGCCGTCTACCGCGACGTGGCGCTGGCGAGCGACGACCACGACGCCATGCTGGCCCGTCTCACCGACCTCGCCGGGCAGCTCGGCCGTTCGCCCTCACCGATGCCCGAGCGCGAGACCGAGGAGGCGCGCGCATTCCTGGAATGGCTGATCGACGGCCAGTTCCTGCTGCTCGGGATGCAGCAGCACGGGATCGACGGCGAGGCCCATCCCCTGGTTCCGGGATCCAGCCTCGGCGTGCTGCGCGATCCCGGCGCCACCCCGCTGCGCCGGGGCCGGACGCCGGTCGACTACACCCCGGAGATCCTCGCCTTCCTGGACGAGCCGCAACCGCTCATCATCACCAAGGCGAGCGTGAAGTCCCGCGTCCACCGCTCGGCCTATCTCGACTATCTCGGCATCAAGCTGTTCTCCGGTGCGGGCAAGCTCTCGGGCGAGGTGCGGATCGTCGGCCTGTTCACCGCCACCGCCTACACGAGCCCCACCCGCGAGGTGCCGGTGCTGCGCCGGAAGGTCGAAGCCGTCGTCGCCCGCGCCGGGCTCGACCCGACCAGCCATGCCGGCCGCAGCCTGCTGGCGGTGCTGGAGAGCTATCCGCGCGACGAGCTGTTTCAGATCGATATCGAGCGGCTGTATCGATTCACCCTGGCCATCGCCAACCTCGCCGACCGGCCGCGGATCCGCGTGCTGTCGCGACCGGATCGCTTCGGCCGCTTCGTGTCGCTCCTCGTCTACGTCCCGAAGGACCGTTACGATTCCACGGTGCGCGCGCGGATCGGCGCTTACCTCGCCGAGGCCTATGGCGGACGGCTCAGCGCCGCCTACCCGGATTTCCCCGAAGGTCCCCTCGCCCGCACGCATTACATCGTCGGACTGCCCGATCAGGGTGCGCCCGAAATCGACCCGGCGAGCCTCGAAGCCGGTATCGGCGCCCTGGTCCGGACCTGGGGCGACGCCCTGCGGGCCGCCCTCGCAGAACGCCAGGGCGGCGACCGGGCACGCCTGCTCGCCGCGCGGTACGCGGATGCGTTCTCGGCGGCCTATCGGGACAATTTCCAGCCGGATGTCGCCGTCGACGACGTCGCGATCCTGGAGAACCTGGGCGAGGCCCAGCCGCGGGCGGTGCATCTGGGCCGTCGTAGCTCGGACGCGGACGCACAGGTGCGCCTGAAGGTTTTTTCGCGCGGGACCGCGATCGCGCTGTCTGACCGCGTGCCGGTGCTGGAGAATCTCGGCTTTCGCGTCATCAACGAGCGTACCTACCGGGTCGTGCCGACGGGCGCTGGCGAAACGGATCGGGTCTGGCTGCACGACATGCTGCTCGAGCGCGCCAGCGGCGCGCCGATCGCGCTGGCCGATCTCGAACACCCCCTCGAAGCCGCGCTGCTCGCCATCGCGGACGGAGCGGCCGAATCCGACGGCTACAACCGGCTGATCCTGGAGGCCGGCCTGGACTGGCGGGAAGCGGCTCTGCTGCGCGCGTTCGGCCGCTACCTCCGTCAGCTGCGCATCCGCTACGGTCAGGATTACCTCGCCGGCACCCTGAGCCGGCATCCCGGCATCGCCCGGTCCGTCGTGAACCTGTTCCGTGTCCGGTTCGACCCCGCCACCGACGGCGACCGGACGGCGCGGACCGCGGAGATCCGTGCTGAGATCGAAGGTGCCCTGGCCGATGTCACCAGCCTCGACGACGACCGGATCCTGCGCCGCTTCGTCAACCTCGTCGAGGCGGCGTTGCGGACCAACTTCTTCCAGAAAGGCGCGGACGGGAAGCCGCGGGAGACGATCAGCTTCAAGTTCTCCTGCGCGAAGGTGGCGGCGATGCCGCTGCCGCGACCGCTGTTCGAGATCTTCGTGTATTCACCGCGGGTCGAGGGCGTGCATCTGCGCTTCGGTTACGTGGCGCGGGGCGGCCTGCGCTGGTCCGACCGGCCGGAGGATTTCCGCACCGAGATTCTGGGCCTCGTGAAGGCCCAGCAGGTGAAGAACGCCGTGATCGTGCCGGTCGGCGCGAAGGGGGGCTTCTTCCCGAAGCGCCTGCCGCCGCCCACGGACCGCGCCGCCTGGATGCAGGAGGGCACCGAGAGCTACCGGATCTTCATCCGCACCCTGCTCGAACTCACCGACAACATCGTCGACAACGCGATCGTGCCGCCGCCCGACACGGTGCGGCACGACCCGGACGATGCCTATCTCGTGGTCGCCGCCGACAAGGGCACCGCCACCTTCTCGGACATCGCCAACGCCCTCTCGCTGGAGAAGGGCCATTGGCTCGGCGACGCCTTCGCGTCCGGCGGCAGCCAGGGCTACGACCACAAGGGCATGGGCATCACGGCCCGGGGCGCCTGGGAGGCGGTGCGCCGCCATTTCCGCGAGATCGACGTGGACGTGCAGACCGACCCGATCAAAGTGGTCGGCGTCGGCGACATGTCGGGGGACGTGTTCGGCAACGGCATGCTGCTGTCGCAGAGCCTCCGGCTGATCGCGGCCTTCGACCACCGGGACATCTTCCTCGATCCAAACCCGGACGCCGCGGCGAGTTTTGCCGAGCGGCGGCGTCTGTTCGATCTCGGCCGCTCCTCCTGGGCGGATTACGACCGGGCACTGATCTCGCAGGGCGGCGGCGTGTTCCCGCGCAGCCTGAAGACCATCCCGCTCTCGGGGGAAATCCGGACGGCCCTGGGCTTCGACCGTCCCGAGGCGACGCCCGCCGAGTTGATGCAGGCGATCCTGAAGGCGCCGGCCGACCTGCTGTGGTTCGGCGGCATCGGCACCTATGTCCGCGCGACCACCGAGACCGACGAGGATGCCGGCGACCGGGCCAACGACGCCGTGCGCATCACCGGGCCGGAGCTGCGCGCCAAGGTCGTCGGCGAGGGTGCCAATCTCGGCCTGACCCAGCGCGGGCGCATCGAGGCGGGCCGCGCGGGCGTCCGGCTCAACACCGATGCGATCGACAACTCCGCCGGCGTGAACACCTCGGATGTCGAGGTGAACATCAAGATCGCCCTGATGACGCCCGAGCGTGACGGGCGCCTCAGCTACGAGGCCCGCAACACCCTGCTGGCCACCATGACCGAGGAGGTCGGCCACCTGGTTCTGCGCAACAACGAGTTGCAGACGCTGGCGCTCTCGCTCGCCCAACGCGGCGGCCTCGGCGAGACGGGCTTCGCCATGCGGACCATGCAGGCGCTGGAGGCGGAGGGGCGCCTCGACCGGGGCGTGGAGTTCCTGCCGGACGACGCGGCGCTGACCGAGCGCCTGCGCCGGAACGAGGGGCTGACCCGGCCGGAATACGCGGTGCTGCTCGCCTACGCCAAGCTGTCGCTGCACGACGCGATCCTCGACAGCGCCGTGCCGAACGACCCGTATTTCGAGCGGGAATTGCAGCGCTACTTCCCGAAGGCGCTGCGCGAGCAGTTTCCGGACGCCGTGAAGGGGCATCGGCTGCGCCGCGAGATCATCGCCACGGCGCTCGCCAACATCATCGTCAACCGGGGCGGCCCATCCCTGGTGACCCGGCTCGTCGACGGCACCGGCGCCGACGCCGCCACCATCGCCAAGGCCTATGCGGTGACGCGGGATGCGTTCGGCCTGATGGAGCTGAACCTCGCGATCGACGGCGTGGCGGGCCGGATCTCCGGCCAGGGCCAGCTCGGCCTCTACGCAGAGGTGCAGGAACTGCTGATGAACCGGATCGTCTGGTTCATCCGCAACCTCGATCTCGCCGGCGGCCTCGCCCCGGTGGTGGCGCGCTACCGGGACGGCATCGCGGCGGTCGAGGCGGCGTTACCGAAGGCCCTCGACGCGACCGCGCGGGCGGCGATCGACGCGCGGGCCACGGAACTCGGCGGTCTCGGCATGGCGCCAGCCCAAGCCCGGCGGCTCGCCTCCCTCACGGCGCTCATCGCGGCGCCGGACATCGTACGGGTCGCCGAGACGAGCGGCCGGCCGGTCGACGAGGTGGCGGCCACGCATTTTGCCCTGGAACATGCCTTCCGCCTCGACGACCTCGCCGCGGCGGCGCGCACGGTCCCGGTGGCCGACACGTTCGACCGCGTCGCCCTGGAGCGCGCCGTGGCCGGCATCGCCGCCGCCCATCGCAAGCTGACCGCCGAAGTCGTGGCCGATCTGGGCGCGGGACCCAACGCGGTCGAGGCCTGGGCGAAGGCCCGGGGCGCGTCGCTCGCGCGGATCCGCGACGCGGTGGACGCGATCCGCACCTCCGGCCTGACGGTCTCCAAGGCCACGGTGGCGGCAAGTCTGCTCGGCGATCTCGTCCGGGCGGATTGAACGGCGCAGAGCCTGGAAGGTCGGCAGATGGACAGAAAGGGCGCCCGGTGCGGAGATGCGCGGGGAGAGGAGACCGTTCGCTATGCGCGGGCCGCCCCCCCGCGGGCTCAAACACCCTTCGCGGAGGATAAAAAAATCCGCCGGCCGGAGCGGCTCACGGCCGAGACCGTGAGGCCGAGGCCGATCAGCGAGACCGCGGCCGCGATCAGCGGCAGCTCGCCGTAATCGATCCCGAGCGTCAACGCCGTGCCGCCGATCCAGGCGCCGGTGGCGTTGCCCAGGTTGAAGGCCCCCTGATTCAACGTAGAAGCGAGATTGGGCGCGTCACTGGCGGCCTCGACGACCCAGATTTGCAACGGCGAGACTAGGGCGAAGACCAGCCCGGACCACAGAACCAGCACCGCGATGGTCGCGATCGCATGATGCGCGACGACCGTCAGAACCAGCAGCACCGTGACGATGCCCAGGAAGCTACCGATGATCGTCGCCATTTGGCCCCGGTCGGCGAAATGGCCGCCCGCGAGGTTGCCGATGGTCAGGCCGATCCCGGCGGCGAACAGCACGAGGGTCACCCCGTGGGGCGTGAATCCGCTGACGTTGGTGAGGAACGGCGTGATGTAGGTGAACACCGTGAAGAAGCTGACCGACGACAGGGTCGAGATCAGCATCGGCCGCAGGACCGGCCAGCGGCCGAGGGCCCGGAACTCGCTGATCAGGCGCCCACGTGTGCCGGGCAGCCCGGCGGGCACGCAGAGCTGGATCGCGAGGGCCGCCGCGAGCCCGATCCCGACAACCGCCCAGAAGGTCGAACGCCATCCCGCTTCCTGCCCGAGGGCCGTGCCGAGGGGAACGCCGAGGACGTTGGCGAGCGTGAGCCCGGTGAACATCAGCGCGACCGCCTGCGTGCGCTTTTCGCGCGGCACGAGATCCCGTGCCACCACGGCGCCGATGCCGAAGAACGCTCCGTGCGCGAACGCCGTGAGGATCCGCGCCGCCATGAGCAGGCCGTAAGTCGGCGCCACCGCGCAGCCGAGGTTTCCGGCCAGGAACACACCGATCAGGGCGAGCAGCGCAGTCTTGCGCGGGAGACGCGCCGTCGCGATCGCCACGACCGGAGCGCCCACGACCACACCCATCGCGTAGCCGGACACGAGATACCCCGCCTGGGGAATGGTGACGCCGAAGCTCTGCGCCACCTCCGGCAGCAGGCCCATGATCACGAATTCCGTGGTGCCGATCCCGAAGGACGCGACGGCAAGGGCGAGGATCGGCAACGGCGGCACGGCAACTCTCTCCGGCGCAGGGTGATCGCGATTGTGCGAAGCAACATGCGCAGGATGGCAGCATCGCGCCGCCTGCCTAGCCGCGATGACGCGGCGCACGGTTGCGCGCTGCGCAACCGGACTTGGACATAGAAGCGCGTCCGCGGAGGCCGCGTGCTTTCGGGTACGGAGTTCCGGGAGCGCGAAGCGCCTGAGCGGCTCTTGAACGCGCACCCGCCGGTCGAACCCGCTCACGCCGGAGTCTTCTTGCGACCCCGCGCCTTCGCTGTGTGCACAGCCGGCGCTTCCTTCGCCGCCACTTGCGCCAACTCCTTCACCGCGGCTCCACCCGCACCGTTGTACTTGCGGCGCTGCTGTCCCAGCCCGAGTGCACGCGCCAGTTCGGACCGTTGCTCGGAATAGCTGGCCGCCGTCATCGGATAGTCCCGCGGCAATCCCCACTTCGCGCGGTAGGCCTCGGGCGACAGCCCGCGAAGCGTGAGATGCCGGCGGAGCGTCTTGTAGCGCTTCCCATCTTCGAAGCTGACGATGTGATCTCGGGTAATCGATTTGCGGATCTGCGCCGGCGTCAGCTTCTCGGCCGGTCCATTCGAGCCCTGCCCAGTGGTGACAAGATGGCTCAGGGCCGTGTGGACGACGTCGATCAACCCGGGAAGTTCGGTGGAAGGCACCGAATTGTTCGACACATAAGCCGCGACGATATCGACCGCGAGCTCGATGTGCCCCGAATGTTCGCTTTCTACATTGCCAATCATGATCGACCCCTGTTCTGCCGAATATCCAGATCGTCCGAACCGAACTAGACACGATCGAAGTCTGTCAGATCCTAGCGGATTGAAATGCAAATCTCAATCGGACTGTCGTTACGCGTGTCACAGACCACGGCGGCGTTCGAATGCTGGCCGGGGCCGCCGTTGACGGCACATTAACCACGCTCCGCTAGCCTGAATTAACCATGTCGATGGCCCATTCGGCTGCCATCTGGACGATAAATTTCGGCGCTGAATAGCCGAGATATTTGTGGAGACCGGGATCAAGTGCGGACGACGCGGCCTGATCGACGGGAACGGCACGAGAAACGGCTCGCTTACGCGGCCCTGACGCTGGCGCTTGCCGCGTCGCCGACGGCGGCCCAACGCTTCGATGCGGCGAGCCCCGTGACCGGGCAGCCCGACAATCCAGGTGTTGGTCTCGAAGCGGGACCGAACGGGCTGCCGGCCTTGCAACAACGCTTGTCGAACGGGCTGTCGCGGGACGATGGCCGCGGCTCGCCGACTGGAGACGCACTGGGCGGCGATCAGACCGGCGGCGACAGCCTGCGCTCTCCCCTCTCGCCCCCGGTTCCGGCGCAGGGGCAGACCCAGCCGGGCGCATCGCAGCTCGATACCCGCGTCACGAGTGGCGGCCGGCGTACGGGGGGCTCCTCGACGGCACCGAGCAACCTGGCACCCTCGGCCCTGCTCCGATCGCGGGCCGCACCGCCGCGCCGGCTCGGTTCCGCGACCCGGAGGATCACCCAGGACATTACCCAGGTGCCGAGCCCGGCGATCAAGCTCACACCGATCATCCAGCAGCCGGTGGTCGGCGTGCCGCTGCCGCCGGCGCCGACCCAGCTTCGACCCATCCTCCCGCTGCTCGCCAACACGTCCGCCCTGGGCCTGCTGACGCCGGGCTTCATCCTGGGAACCGACCTCGCGCGGCCGATCCCCACGGATCCCGCCTACGCACCGATTGGCTACCAAGTCGGCACCTTCACGGTGCTGCCGAGCTTCGCCCAGAGCCTCGGCTACGATTCGAATCCCGACCAGACCTCCCGGCAATTCGCGCGGGGATCGGTGGCGCTGCGCACCGACGCCGCCGTCGATTTCCAGAGCAACTGGGCCTCCAGTTCGTTGCAGGGCTCCCTGCGCGGCGCCTATCTCGAAACGCCCCAGAACGAGGCCGCCAGCCGGCCGGCCGCGGACGGCGTCGTGCGCTGGCGCCTCGACGCGAATCGCGATCTGCACATCGACGCGGAGGGCCGCTTCCTGGTCGACACGCAACGGACCGGAAACCCGAACCTGCAGCTGGGTACCGCCAATCTTCAAGCCGCGTCGGCCACCACGCGTCCGCTGCTGGCGGTCTACG
The DNA here is from genome assembly GCF_022829295.1 of Methylobacterium sp. J-088. Classification (GTDB taxonomy): domain Bacteria; phylum Pseudomonadota; class Alphaproteobacteria; order Rhizobiales; family Beijerinckiaceae; genus Methylobacterium. Next base: position 145,595 of record NZ_JAKSYH010000136.1, on the reverse strand, counting down.
GCGCGTCCCTCGGTGCCACCGAGACGTTCAACCGTCTGTCCTTCACCCTGCGCGGCTCGATCGACCGCTCGGAGTTCGACAATGCCCGCCTGTCGGACGGGACGATCATCAATCAGGCCGATCGCAATCTCAACCAGTACAGCCTGCAGTTACGCACGGCGTACGAGGTCAATCCGGATTTCAGCCCGTTCGTGGATATTCTGGGCGATACGCGCGTCTACGATCTACAGCGGGACCAGAACGGGATCCGGCGCGACTCGAATGGCATCTCGTTCCTGGTCGGCGCCAGCTTCGGCCTGTTGCGCTCGCTGACCGGCGAGATCTCGGCGGGCATCCAGCATCGTGAATACGTCGATCCGACCCTGCGCACCATCGATGCACCGCTGGTCAACGCCGCCCTCGTCTGGTCGATGAGCCCGCTGACCACGGTCCGCCTCACCGCCGCCACCGGCATTACCGAGACGACGATTCCGGGCTCGAGCGGCATCCTCACGGATGTGGCGACGCTCGAAGTCCAGCACGACCTGTTCCGCAACCTGTCGATCGTTGTCGGTGGCTCGTTCCTGAAGAACACCTACCAGGGCAGCACGATCCGCGAGAATGGCGTCTCGGCAACCGCGCGGCTCGATTACCACCTGACCCGCTGGCTCACCCTGCGCGGCACGTACATCTACCAGCAGATCAACAGCACGGCGGCGGGGGCGAGCTTCAGCGACAACACCTTCCTGCTCGGCCTGCGGGTGAACCCGTAAACCTGTTCAAAACCGCTCCGTCCAGGGGCGAAGTTCCAGCTCCGTCGTCCACGCGCTCCGATCCTGACGCAGCAGATCCCGATAGGCGCGCGCGATGGCATCGGGATCGAGATGGCTGTCGGGCGCGTCCGCCGGCTCGCCGCCGCGGGCCGGATTGCGGATGGCACCGTCGATGACGATGTGCGCCACATGGATGCCCTGCGGTTGCAACTCGCGGGCGAGGCTCTGACCGAGGCCGCGCAGGGCGAACTTACCCATGGCGAAAGGCGCCGAACCGGCGAAGCCCTTCACGCTCGCCGAGGCGCCAGTCAGGAGGATCGCCCCGTGGCGATGGGGCAGCATGCGTCGCGCGGCAGCCTGCGCCACGAGGAACCCGCCATACGCGCTGACCATCAGCGCCTCGGCCACCGCGGCCGGATCCAGCTCCGCCACCGGGCCGCGCAGTCGGCTACTCGCGTTGTAGACCACGACGTCGGGCGCGCCCCCGAGGGCGGCCTCCATCTGCGCGAACAGTGCTTCGACCTGCTCCGGCCGGCTCGCGTCGCAGGCGTGGAATGCGGCGCCTGTCTCCGCGGCCAGACCGGCGAGCGTCTCGACGTTGCGCGCGGCGAGGCCGATCCGCAGCCCATCCGCCGCGAGGAGCCGGGCCAGGGACGCGCTGAGGCCGGGGCCGGCGCCGACGATCAGGGCACGGGAATAGGCTGGAACCATGACGGTGTCCTCCGGCTCGGAATGCGGCCTTGGGCGGTTATTTCGCCGATCATACCCGTTTCGACACGAAGAAGTCCCGCAGGAGCATTCCGGCCTCGCGCTCGCGAAAACCACTATAGACTTCCGGCGCGTGGTGGCAGGTCGGCTGGTTGAAGACACGCGGGCCGTGCTCGACGCCGCCGCCCTTGGGGTCCGACGCCCCGTAGTAGAGCCGCCGGATCCGCGCGAACGAGATCGCACCAGCGCACATCGGGCATGGTTCCAGGGTCACGTAGAGGTCGCAGCCAATCAGCCGCTCATCGCCGATCGCCGCGCAGGCCGCCCGGATCGCCAGGATCTCCGCATGGGCGGTGGGATCCCGCAGGGCGCGGGGGCGATTGTGGGCGACGGCGAGCACGGTCCCGTCCCGGACAACGACGGCGCCCACCGGCACTTCCCCGTCCGCCGCAGCCTGCCGGGCCGCCGCGAAAGCCTGATCGAACGCCGTGGCGATGCCCCCAGGGACCGTCGTGTCAGCCGTCATGACACCGCCCCGCCGCGCCCCGAACGAATGCGCCGGATGTCTTGATCCAGAGCAATGTTAAGCCTTGGAACATTCGCCCGACCCTGGCCGTTCTTAGCGTCTCGTGCGGCGCCGCCGCCGGCCTTTGTGAAGGACACTCCCATGAGCAGCACCACGGACAAGATCAAGGGCGCCGCCAACGAGGCTCTCGGCAAGGCCAAGCAGGGCATCGGCGACGTCACCGGAAGCGACAAGCTGAAGGCCGAGGGTGCGGCTCAGGAGCTGAAGGGCAAGACCCAGAGCACGGTCGGCGACGCCAAGGACACCGTGAAGTCGGCGACCGACAAGCTCTGATCGTCATGCGCTGATCGGAACGGCACCCGCCGCGGGCGGGTTCCCACTCTGGATCGGCCTGAACAACGCGAGGATGCCATGATCGGTTGGGCTGTCACGTTTCTCGTCGTCGCGCTCGTTGCGGCTTTGCTCGGTTTCGGCGGGATCGCCGGCACGGCCATAGAGGCCGCAAAGATCGTGTTCTTCGTCGCGATCGCCCTGTTTCTGATCTCCGCCGTATTCGGCGTGATGCGCGGTCGTTCACCCCGACTTTGATCCGCGATCGTCCAGCGGCGTACGCCGCTTTCGCGCCCGGCATCCATCACCATACGGAAAGGGCGTTCCTTCGGGGACGCCCTTTCGCGTTGGCCATCCGGCCAAGCGGTTTGAAAGACTGTCTCGCCTGCCGGTACGGGCTCTGGTAAGGCCCGGGCATGAGCGACTTGCCGAACGACGACACAGCCGGGGGTTCCGACCGCCCGGACCCCGAGCGCGCACGAGCCGAGGCTTGGAGCGCGACAACGGATGCCAATCGCGACGCCGATCCGGCTGGCGTGGTCCCGAAGCCGAGTCCGGCGAAGCCACGCGCTGATAAGTCCGTCCCTGCACCGGCGGCCGAAGAACCATCCGCCGAAGAGCCAGCCGCCCCTGAGGCTGCCGAGCAGACTCCCCCCGGGGAGCGCATCGCGAAGGCCATGGCGCGCGCCGGGATCGCGTCCCGGCGCGAGGCCGAGACGATCATCCTGGCGGGTCGGGTCAGCGTCAACGGCGAGACGCTGACCTCGCCGGCGCGCAACGTCACCGACGACGATACGATCTTGATCGACGGCGAGCCCATGCCGTTGCGCGAACGCAGCCGCCTGTGGATCTTCCACAAGCCGCGCGGCGTCGTGACCACGGCCCGCGATCCCGAAGGGCGGCAGACGGTCTTCGAAATCCTGCCCGAGGAGCTGCCCCGGGTCGTCTCGATTGGACGCCTGGACATCAACACCGAGGGGTTGCTGCTCCTCACCAACGATGGCGGCCTCGCCAAGGTCATCGCCCATCCCGAGACCGGCTGGCTCCGCCGCTACCGCGTCCGCGCCCATGGCGAGATCGATCAGGCGCAGCTCGACCGGCTCTCGAAAGGCGTCACCATCGACGAGATGGAATACGGCCCCGTCGAGGCCACGCTGGACCGGGTCCAGGGCGACAACGTGTGGCTGACGCTGGGTTTGCGGGAAGGCAAGAACCGCGAGGTCAAGCGTATCCTCGAGTATCTCGGTCTGTCGGTGAACCGATTGATTCGCCTGTCGTTCGGGCCGTTCCAGCTCGGTGATCTCGAGGTCGGCCTCGTGGAAGAGATCCGGACCCGCGTGCTGAAGGACCAACTGGGCAAGTCGTTGGCCGAACAGGCGGGCGTGGATTTCGACAGTCCGGTGCGGGAACCGATCACGCCGTTCGGTGAGTCGAAGGCCGCCGATCGCGGCGCGAAATCGGCACAGGGGCAGGGAGGCGGCGACGGCGCGCCCCGGCGCAATGCCGCCCGTCCTGCGCCCGCACCGCGCGTCGCGACGGGCGGATCCGGATCGGCTCCGCGCAAGGCCGCGTGGCGGGACGAGGACGAGTCCAAGCCGCGGGGCACGCGCATCCCCCGCCGCGGCGCCGATCCGCGCGCCTCACAGGCCGCCGCGGCCGAGCGCGGGCGCGAGAGGGTCGGCTCGATCCGGACGGGGGACCGCCGGGTCGTGGTGGAGCGTCTCGCAGCCAGCCCGGCCGAGGCCGAGCAGCCGGCAAAGGCTCGCCGTCGCTATGCCGATGACGGTCCGCCCGGTGCGCAGCGCGGGGCGGGCGCGCGCGCGCCCAGCCGGAGTGGCGGCTTCGGGCAGGAACGCGGGTCCGCCGCACCGCGCGGCGAACGGAATGGGGCATCGCGGGGCGCTGACGCACAGGGCGAACGGCCGCGCCGGCCGCCCGCGCGCGGTGCCGAGTCGGGTTGGGGCGAGGGACGGTCGGATGCGCGTCCGCCAAACAAGGCGGGCGGGCGGCAGGACCGGCCCTTCGACCGGGATGCGGCTCCGGGTGCGCCGCGCGGGAAAGCCGGCTTCGGGAGCCAGGACCGCAGGCCGGGTGGCGGCAAGCCTGCCTTCGGCGATGGAAAGCCAGCCTTTGGTGGTGGAAAGCCAGCCTTCGGCGGCGCGAAAGCCGGCGGTGCCCGGCCGGGCGGCAAGGCCGGCGGCTTTTCGGGCAAGGGCTTTGGTGGCGGCGGTGGCGGCGCCGGAGGAGGCGGTGGCCGACCCGGTGGACGTCCTGGCGGGCGGCCGGGTGGCCGCCCCGGCGGCGCACCGGGCGGGGGCAAGCCCGGAGGCGGGCGCCCACCCCGCGGCACGCGATGAGGATCGTCGGCGGCGCCTGGCGCGGCCGACGTCTCGCAGCTCCGAGCACCGAGGCCATCCGGCCGACCTCGGATCGCCTGCGGGAGGCGCTCTTCAATGTCCTGACGCATGCCTACGACGAGGCTGTCACGGGTGCCCGGGTGCTCGATCTGTTCGCCGGAACCGGCGCGCTCGCCTTCGAGGCGTTGTCACGCGGCGCGGCCTACGCGCTCCTCGTCGATGACGGGACGGAGGCGCGTGGCGTGATCCGATCGAACATCGAGGCCCTCAACGCCGAGGGCGTGACGCGTCTCTTCCGACGCGACGCGACCAAGCTCGGCCCCGCCGGGACAGCAGGACTGTTCTCGCTCGTCTTCTGCGACCCGCCCTATGGCCGCGATCTCGCGCCCCGGGCCCTGGTGAGCGCGGCGACCGGCAGCTGGCTGGCGCCAGGCGCACTCGTGGTGGTGGAGGAAGCCGAGACCGTGCGGCTCGCCTGGCCGGACGGATTCACCGAGCACGAGCGGCGCGTCTACGGCGACACGGCGGTCACGCTCGCGCAGTACGAACCCTGACGCCTTAAACTGTGAGCTGGGGGCCGAAATGGATCGCCAGCCACACGGTCGGCGAATCCGTCCGATCGATCCGATGGCGCCGGCGCGGCGCGATCAGTACCGCATCGCCAGCATCAAGCCGCCTGGATGCGGCCTCGTCGGCAAGCCGCAGGTCGGCCGAACCGGCCAGCACGACAACCCATTCGGCGTGGGGCTGATCGTAGTGAAAGCCAGGCGGATTCGCCTGCCCGGTCGATACGATGCGCTCCACCCGCAATCCAGGGGCCGTCAGCAGCACGGACACGTCTTCGTCCGTCCCGCTGGACGGCAGGTCGGCGAGCAGATGGACGATGTCTGCCGGCAGCACGCGAGATCGCCCCGTTGCGGTTCCTGCCTCGGGCATTGCCCGTTGCAGTCGCGCCGTCAACAGATGGCGACCGGTTTCAGGCGCTCGGCAGCGCGTCGCAAACCGCCACCTGCTCCGCCGCGGGAGCCGTGCGGCCCTGGCCGATACGCGCAGCCGACTTCACGAGGCTGAGAACATCGCGGCGCATCTGATCGTCGGCGATCTGGTTGTAGGCGCGGAGAAGTTCGACGGCCCCGCTGACACGCAGCAGCGACGGTCCATTCCCAGTTGCGCTCTCTGGCTCAGGCTCGAAGAAGCTCGAAACCGGGACGCCGAGCCGCTCGGCGATCGCTTGTAGACGGCCCGCCCCGACGCGATTCTTGCCGGTCTCGTACTTCTGGACCTGCTGGAAGCTCACCCCAAGGGCGCTGGCCAGCGCCGATTGGCTCAGGCCGTTCGCCGCACGCAGGAACGCGATGCGGCTGCCGACACCATGATCGATCGCCGTTGTCTGCTTCGGCTTGGGGCTGGGCTTGGGCATCTTGGGTGTCCGAACGTCGTCTCTAGTTGGCGGGTGTGCGCAACCGCAACCCGAGCCGCCGACTACAACTCAGTGCTGCGTGATCGCAGACCACAGATTCTAGCCTGCGCGCAGTAGATGCCATAGCCAAGTCCGGTGTGCAACGAAAGGTCACGCTCGCGACATCTAAGATACCAAAAATGATCGCCCGACCTCAGCGCCGACCGCGCGCGATCCTGCAGACATGAGCAGTTCGACTTATTGAACACCGATGAAACTACGTGGAACCTGCGTATGAAATATTTGCGCGGATGCGGGATACGGGCGCTCTTAATCGGCACGTGTAGAACAGCGACTATCGAATCGCGCGACTCGGCGGCATCCGCGGCAACTTAGCTGCGCGGCCTCTCCCCGCGCGGCGGTGGCCCCAGCCAGCGTATTACAATCGAGAGTTGTTGGTCGTCCAGGAGCGCGGGGGCATGGCCGCAATCCGGTATCTCGACGCGCTCCGTCAGCGGTCCGCGCCGCGTCATCTCGTCAGCCGTGGAGGCGAGGAGTAGTTCCGAGTGCTCGCCGCGCAGCAGCAGGACCGGGCACCGGATCGCGTCCCAGTCGCGCCACATGCTGACGCTGTAGACACGCCCCGGCCGGAAGGCGTCGCCGATGCCGGGGTCGTAATGCGGTCGCCAGCCGCCGTTCGGTTCTGGGAAGAAGCTGTGCTTGGCGATGTGCCGCCATTGCTCGTCGGTCAGCGGCCCGAATGCCGCGAGCACGGTGCGCAAGCGCGACTCCCCCGAAGCGAGGTTGTGGTGCAGGCGCGGCGCATCGCGCAGGCGTGAGCCGATATGGCGGATCGGTGCCCAGGGCAGGAATGGGCCGATGTCGTTGATCACCATCCGGCGGATCGGCGTGTTGGCCGCGGCGGCCAGGACCATGCCGGTCAGCCCACCCAGCGACGTGCCGACCCAATCGATCTTACCCGGGATCCGCAGATGCGCGATGAGCGACGCCATGTCGGCGGCGTATTGCGGCAGGCCGTAGAGTTCCGGGTCCTTGAGCCATCCGCTCAGGCCGCGCCCCGGGAGGTCCGGGCAGATCACGCGGTAGCCCATCTTGGCCAGGAGATAGCCCAGCGGATCGAAATCCCGGCCCTGGCGGCTCAGGCCGTGCACGCAGACGACCACGTGCGGAGAGTCCGGATCGCCCCACTCGACGTAGGCGATGCGGTGGAAGTCGTGCGGCGCGTAGGCGAGGAAGTCGCCGGTCCGGAACGGGACGTCGGCGCGGCAGAGATCGTCGAGCCGCGGCATCGAGGCCGTCAGGGCGGCCATGTCGACGGTCACGGCGTTTCGGTGCGCACGGCCGCCTCGCGGGCGAGCCGGCTCGTGGTCTGATGCAGATCGACTATCTGGTCGGTGAGCCGGCGCGCCTGTTCCTGCAGGAAGGTGACGTTGAGGGAAGCGACCTCCCGGGCATCGGCGGCCTGTGCGATGCGCTCGGCGAAATCCAGGTTGGCGCAGATGTTCGTGTCCGAGGCGACCAAGACACGGTGCCCGATCTCGCGCATCGCCGCCAGCGTATGGGCGGCGTTGTCCTCGAACGCATTGTAGAGCCGCGCCCCCGCGGCCTCCCATTGCTCGCGCATCCTGCGGGCTCCGGCCACGTTGCTCTCGCTCAACTGGTGGGCGGTCTCGCGGCTGGACCCCATCACGGAGCGCCAGCCCTGGAAGGTTTCGGACATCGACGTCTCGAAGGCGTTGAGCGCCATCTCGCCGGCTTCGGCAAAGCGCTCATAGGCCTCGCGCGCCCGCGCCACGCTGCCCTCGGCCATAGCCCGTCCCGCCTGAACGGGCACCATCGGCAGGTTGTCGTTCCCCACGGTCACCGTCCCTCCGCCGGCCCGGATCGGCCGAGTCCAGAATATGGGCATCCGCCACGGCCGACGCGCCGTCAACCATGCGTCGTGACAGAAGCCGGCTGCGGCACCGGCCCAGTGCGGATCAGCGATTGACAGCAGGAACCGGCGGGAAATCATCCCATCGCGGAGCGAACGCCACGCCCGCCGCCCGGTCAGAAGGCAAAATCATGACGGAGATCGATCCGCACCCTGCGCCGTCCGGCGGTTCCGGCCGCCATCCGTTCGAGATCGATCTCGACCGGAATCCGGCCAATCACGTGCCGCTGACGCCGGTGAGCCTCCTGGCGCGCGCAGCCTCGGCCGCCGGGGCCCGGATCGCGGTGATCGATGGCGACCGGCACCTCACCTACAGCGATCTCTATACACGCTGCCGCCGCCTCGCCTCCGGTCTCGCGGCCCATGGCGTCGCGCGCCTCGACACCGTGGCGATCCTGGCCCCGAACGTCCCGGAGATGATCGAGGCCCATTTCGCCGTCCCGATGCTCGGTGCCGTCCTCAATCCGTTGAACACGCGCCTCGACCCCGCGACCATCGCGTTCTCCCTGGCGCATGGCGGCGCCCGCGCGCTGATCGTCGAAGCCGAATTTGCAGCCCTGGCCGGGCGCGCCCTTGCGGAACTTGGGCGGCCCGTGCTGGTGGTGACGATCGGCAAGGCCGATATCGTCGGCGCCCTTCCCTACGAAGCGCTGCTCGATGAAGGCGATCCGGATTACGCCTGGGCGGGCCCCGCCGACGAGTGGCAGTCGCTCTGCCTGCTCTACACCTCCGGTACGACCGGGGATCCGAAGGGCGCGGTCTACAGCCATCGCGGCGCTTATCTTCAGGCGCTCGGCAACGCCGTCACCTTCGGGCTCACCGCCGAGAGTGTGTATCTCTGGACGCTGCCGATGTTCCATTGCAGCGGCTGGTCTTACCCCTGGGCGAGCGTCGCCGCCTGCGCGACCCAGATCTGCCTGCGCAAGGTCGAGCCGGCGGCGATCTTCCAGCTGATCGCGGCGCATGGCGTCACGCATCTCTGCGGCGCGCCGATCGTGCTCTCCATGATCGCCCATGCGCCAGCCTCGGAGCGCATCGCCTTCCCGCAGCGGGTACGGTGCGCGGTGGGCGGTGCGGCCCCGTCCTCGACGATCATCCGCACCATGGAGGAACTGGGCTTCCAGGTGCTGCACCTGTATGGCGCGACCGAAAGCTACGGCCCCGCCACCGTCTGCCTCGCGCAGCCCGACTGGGCGGACCTGACCGATGCCGAACGCTACGGCCGCATGGCGCGGCAGGGCGTGCCACTCGCGACCCTCGATGCCGCCGCGGTGGTGGATCCCGCGACCGACCGGCTGGTGCCGCAAGACGGTACGACCGTCGGCGAGATCCGGCTCCGCGGAAACACCGTGATGAAGGGCTATCTCGGCAATGCCGCTGCCACCGCGCAGGCGCTGGCCGGAGGCTGGTACCGGACCGGCGACCTTGCGGTCTGGCATCCGGACGGGTCGGTCGAGATCAAGGACCGAGCCAAGGACATCATCATCTCGGGCGGCGAGAACATTTCCAGCCTTGAAATAGAGGAGGTGCTGATGCGCCATCCCGCGGTGATGCTGGCCGCCGTGGTGGCGCGGCCCGATCCGACCTGGGGCGAGAGCCCTTGCGCGTTCCTGGAGGTGAAGCCCGGCGCGGAGCCGCCATCGGATCAGGAGCTGATTGCTTTCTGCCGGGAGCGGATGGCGCGCTTCAAGGTGCCGAAGACCGTGCTGTTCGGCCCGCTGCCGAAGACCTCCACGGGGAAGATCCAGAAGTTCGTGCTACGGGACCGCGCGCGTGAATTGTAGGAACCCGCGAAAGAGCCGCCCCTCCAGGTGAGGCTCACCCGCCCGACGCGCCGGGCTTCCAGACCTGCGCTGACACCGCCGCAACTGCCTCAAGAGCCGCATGCAGGTCCGGATCGGCATCGCGCGCGCCAGCCCGGATCGCGGCGACCAGCGTCTCGACCGGCTCGCCGGCCAGGAGATCCGCGCCGGTCGCCGACAGGCGGTCGGCCTCGGCAATCTCGCGGGACGCGATGCCGATCGCGTTGGCCACCATCAGGGCGACGTAACGGGGGCGGCCGGTGAGGCCGGGCACCACCTCCTCGGTCAGGGCCCGACGCGCGGCGTCCAGGAGGGCAGCGCCGGAGGGATCATCCCGCATGCTCATTGCCACGCCGCCGGGGCCGTCGCCCGCAGGATCGCCCGTTCGAGCTCGGGCACCATCCGGCCGGTCAGGGCCAGTTCGAGGGAGAACTCGCGGCCGGAGACGTGGCGGGCGCCCTGCTCCAGGGCGATCACCGCCCAGCGCAGATGCGCCAGCACCTCCCAATAGGCCACGCTCGCGGGGTCGATCGCCCGTCCGCCCGCCTCCGCGTAACCCCGATAGAACGCTGCGCGCGAGCCGATGCCGCCGGCCTCCAATTCGGGTCGGCCAAAGCGCCAGCAGCCGGCGCAGAACCAGCCGAGATCCTGTGCCGGATCGCCCCAACCGGCAAATTCCCAATCCAGCACGGCCGTGAGACCGTCGGCGTCGACCATGTAGTTGCCGGTTCGGAAATCCCGATGCACGAGGGTCGGCGCCGGGCATGGGGGCGCGCGAAGCTCGCCCCAGCGCAGACCCCACTCGATCGCCGGGCGGCGGGCACCGATCCCGTCGAGGCTGGCGCGCAGCCGGGCGATCTCGGCCCGCGCCGGGTCCGGGTCCGGCGCACCCAGAAAGGCCAGCGATGCGGGCAGCGCCCCGGGATCGACGGCTGCGTGGATCCGCGCGAGTTCACGGCCCAGGGCTTCCGTCAGATGCTCACGGTCGCCACCGAGGGTCAGGTCCTTGGCGATACGCGGCCCGAGCCCGACGCCCTCGACGAGCCCCATCAGCGCGAACGGCCCACCGATCACCGCCGGGTCGTCGCAGAAGCCGACAGGCTCGGGCACGCGCACGCCGGCAGCCCAAACCGTCTCCAGAACACGGAACTCCTCGGCGCGGGATCGGCTCGACGCGATCGTGGCGGGCGCATCCATGCGCAGCACGAAGGCCCGCGTCTCCCCGGAGAGTTGGCAGCGGACGAGGCGATTCTCCTGGATCGAACCGCCGCCGAGCGGCCGTGTCTCCTCGATGACGAGATCCGGGCATCCGAGATGCCCGGCGATCCAGGCGCGCAGTCGCTCCTGATCCATCCGCTACAGGCCCGAGACGAGATGGCCGCCGTCGACCGCGAGGACGCTGCCGGTCATGTAGGCGCCGGCCGCGGAGGCCAGCAGCAGGAGCGGCCCATCGAGCTCGGCCGGTTCGCCGAGCCGGCGCTGCGGCACGCGCTTGATCAGCGCCTTTCCGGGCTCGGAGTCGAAGAAGGCATCGTTGAGTTCGGTCTTGATGTAGCCGGGCGCCAGGGCGTTGACCCGGATCCCATAGCGCGCCCATTCGAGGGCGAGGCTCTTGGTGAGCTGGACGACACCGGCTTTCGAGGCGGCATAGGGCGCGAGGCCGCCGGTCACGCGCAGGCCCAAGATCGACGCGATATTGACGATGCTGCCGCCGCCGTGCCGGACCATGCGCTTTCCCGTGGCTTGAGCCACCAGCCAGACGCCCTTCAGGTTCGTGTCGAGCACCGCGTCCCACTCCGCCTCGTCGAGGTCGAGGGCGGGCTTGGTCGCAGTGACGCCGGCATTGTTGATCAGCACCCGGATCGGCCCGAACCGATCCTCGGCCTCGTCCAGCGCCTGCTCGACGCTGGCGCGATCGGTCACGTCCATGACGACGGCATGGGCGTCCCCGCCCGCCGCCGTCACGGCGGCGACCGTGTCCGCAAGGGCATCGGCCCGGCGCGCGCACAGCGTCAGCCGCGCTCCGGCGCCGGCCAACGTCCCGGCGAAGTGACGGCCGAGCCCGCTGGAGGCCCCGGTCACCAGCACGTGCTGGCCGGTCAGGTCCAACAGATCCGCCATGTCAGTGCAGCCGCTCGAAGGCCACCGCGATGCCCTGCCCGCCGCCGATGCACATGGTCGCCAGCCCGTAGCGTCCGCCGGTGCGCGCCAGCTCGTAGAGGGTCTTCACGGCGATGATCGCACCGGAGGCGCCGATCGGGTGGCCGAGCGCAATGGCGCCGCCATTCGGATTCACCCGGGCGGGGTCGAGGTCGAGGGCCCGGGAGACCGCGCAGGCCTGGGCCGCAAAGGCCTCGTTCGATTCGATCACGTCGAAATCTGCGGGCCGCAGACCTGTCCGGTCGAGCAGCCGGCGCACTGCGGGGACCGGCCCCATGCCCATCTCGGACGGATCGACGCCCGCATGGGCGTAGCCGACGATCCGGGCCAGGGGCCTCGCGCCCGAGCGCTCGGCCTCCGCCGCACTCGACAGGACGAGGGCGGCTGCGCCGTCGTTCAGACCCGAGGCATTGCCGGCGGTGACGCTGCCGGTCTTGGAGAATGCGGGGCGCAGCTTGGCGAGGTCCGCGACGCTGGTCGGTTTGGGATGCTCGTCCGTGTCGAACGCCACCGTCTCGCGCTTGCGCTGGACCGCGACGGGCAGGATCTGATCGCGGAACCGCCCCTCTTCGATCGCCCGGGCGGCGCGGGCCTGACTCTCGGCCGCGAAGGCATCCTGCTGGTCACGGGCGATGCCGTAGCGTTCGGCGATGTTCTCCGCGGTCACGCCCATATGGCCGGCGCCGAAGGGGTCGGTCAGCACGCCGATCATGTAGTCGACCAGGGTCGCATCGCCCATGCGCTGGCCGGTGCGGCCGCTCGTCAGGATGTGCGGCGAACGGCTCATACTCTCGGCGCCGCCCGCCACCGCGATCTCGGCATCGCCGAGCAGGATCGATTGCGCCGCCGACACGATCGCCTGCAGGCCGCTGCCACAGAGCCGGTTGACGGTGAGCGCCGGCACCTCCTGCGGGACACCGCCTTCGAGGGCGGCGACACGGGCGATGTAGGCATCCCGCGGCTCGGTCGGGATCACGTGGCCGAACACCACGTGGCCGACCCGCTCGGGCGCCGTGCCGGACCGCTTGAGCGCCTCCGCCACGCACAGCGCCCCAAGCGCGGAAGGCGGCGTGCCCGCAAGCGCGCCGCCGAAGGTGCCGATCGCGGTCCGCACCGCGCCTGTGATCACGACCTCGGTCATCGTCATACGCTCTACCTCACGCGCCCACCGGCCACGACCAGAAGGCATCGCCCTCGGCTTCGAGGTTGCGGTTGAGCACCATTTTGTGGACCTCGTCGGCTCCGTCCACCAGCCGCGCCTGCCGAGCGTAGCGGTAAATCCATTCGAGCGGCGTGTCGGTGGAATAGCCCCGGGCGCCGTTGATCTGGATCGCGACGTCGGCGGCCGCGTGGATCAGATTGGCCACGTGCACCTTGGCCATCGAGACTTCCTTGCGGGCGAAGCTCCCCTGGTCGAGCGCCCAGGCGGCCTTCATCACCAGCAGGCGGCCGATCTCGATCCGCATGGCGAGATCGCCCAGCATGAGCTGGATGCTCTCCCGATCGGCCAGACGGATGCCGAAGCCGTGGCGCTCGCCCGCGTAGGCCCGGGCGATCTCGACGCAGCGCTTCGACAGGCCGAGCCAGCGCATGCAATGGGTCAGGCGCGCGGGGCCAAGGCGGATCTGCGTCAGCTTCAGGCCGTCGCCCTCGTTCATCAGGACGTTCTCGGCCGGGATCTCGAGCCCGTCGAACAGGAGCTCGCAATGGCCGCCATGCTCCTCCGGCCCCATGATCGGGATGCGCCGCAGGATCTCCCAGCCGGGCTGGTCCCTATGGAACAGGAACGCGGTCAGCCCTTTTCGCGCGTCGTCCGAGGTACGGGCCATCAGGATGAAGTGGGCGGCCTCCTCGGCACCGGTGATGTACCATTTGCGACCGGTGACCACGTAGGTGTCGCCGCGCCGCTCGGCTCGGGTCTGGATCATGCCGGGATCGGAGCCACCGCCGGGATGGGGCTCGGTCATGGCGAAGGCAGACCGCACGTCGCCCGCCACGATCGGTGCGAGCCAGCGCGCTTTCTGCTCCGGGGTGGCGACCTTCTCCAGCACCATCATGTTGCCGTCGTCCGGCGCCGCCGAATTGAACACGACCGGACCGAAGATCGAGCGGTTCATCGCCTCGTAGCAGACCGCCATGCCGACCTTGTCGAGGCCGGCGCCCCCGATCTCCGGCTTCAGCTGGAGGCACCACAGCCCCTGCTCCCGCGCCAGACCGCGCAGCCGGGCGAGTTCGGGCAGCGCGATGTTGCCGTGGCCGTCATAGGCGGACGGCTCGGATTCGAGCGGCACGATATGGGAATCCACGAAGGCCGCGATCCGCGCGCGGTATTCCTCGACGCGGGGCGAGATGGTGAAATCCATGGGTCGCGGCCTCTTGCGAATGCCTGTGCTGAGCGCGGGACGTCAGTTTGATAACACTGACCAGCATTATTGCTGGGGTCATCGTCGCGAAAGCGGCGCGATGAAACATTATCGTGCCCGTCTTCGGCGGTTCATGAAGCCCCAAGCGGCTTCTCAAGAACTCGGCTTACCTGATCGGGCAGATGATCGATCACGCGCAGATACCCTGACGCCGCGGGATCCGGTTTACGTCGGCCGGTTTCCCAATTTCGAATCGCCGCAACATCAAGCCCATAGCGCCAGGCGAACTGCTCCTGTGTAAGGCCCAGGCGCTCCCGAACGGCGCGGACATCAACAGCGTCCCGGGTCACGCTTGCTGCCGCGCATCCTGCCTCGGCGAGGTCAACGGCGAGTTGGCCGGGATCTTCGACCGTGGGGAGTTCCACGACAGCCCGGCCCTTCGCAAGCATCTCCTCCAAGACCCGCTTGGCCTTAAGAAGGCTCAGGCCCCGGGCGGCGAGGACCAGCGCCGCAGTGACGACCTGGACCGGCTCATGACGTGAGGCTGTTGTCAGGGAGATCACTGCGGGCGAACCGGAGCTGACCCGGGATACGTCCTGGACGGGATCCAGACGTTCGAATCGCTCCTTCAAGGACGAGTTTATCAAAGCCGGTCTCCTCGGTTGCCCAGCGCGCCAAGCGCCTCAGATTTGCAGGTCCGCAAGCCTGAGCGCCACCCTCCGCGTGCATGTGAACGCCGAACTTTCTCAACGTCCGTCCCACATCCTTGACGGCAACCTCGGCCATCAGGTGCAGCAATCCGACCGGGGTGGTGACCGTCACCGTGATGACGTCGCCGCCGGAAAGACCGTCCTCCCGAAACGCAAAGGTGACGTCCGAGCGCGACCATAGTTTTTGGTATGCCATTGGCATAGAAGATTCAAGCTCGCTCCGCGCGAACGTTCGGCGTCACCGCCGGCCGAACAGCCGCTCGATGTCCGACAGCTTCAGGGCGATCGAGGTCGGGCGGCCGTGGTTGCACTGGCCGGAATTCGGCGTCGCCTCCATTTCGCGTAGGAGCGCGTTCATCTCCTCCGGCCTCAGGCGGCGGCCGGCGCGGACCGAGCCGTGGCAGCTCATGCGCGAGAGCACCGCGTCGAGCCGCCGGCCCAGCGCACCGCCCTCCACGGCCGCTGCGCCGCCCTCCTCGTCCCCGCTCGCTTCGAGGGCGTCCAGAATGTCGGTGACGAGATCGCGCACCGACGCCCGGATCAGTGCGGCCGGCACCTCCCGGACCAGAACGGCCCCGGGCCCGAACGCCTCAATGGTCAGCCCGAGCCGATCGAGGTCCGGCGCAGCGGCGACCAGACGGTCGGCTTCTTCGGGGCTCATCTCCACAACATCGGGGATCAGCAGCCCCTGCCGGGCGATGCCGCCCGCTGCCCGCTCGGCCTTCATCCGCTCGTAGACGAGGCGCTCGTGTGCCGCGTGCTGATCGACGATGACGAGCCCATCGCGGGTCTGGGCGAGGATGTAGGTCTCGTGAATCTGCGCCCGCGCCGCCCCGAGGGGATGGTCGATCGCCTCCGGCGCCTCTTCGAGCGTCCGGACATCCGCCTGGGGCGGGGCCGCCAAATCCGGCCCAGCGAAGGCGGCTTGGGGCGCTTCCGCGAAACCACCCGCCTCGGACAGGGTGTAGGCCGGCTCCGCGGAGCTTGGGGCCGGCGCCGGTCGCCACGCCTGTGAGCCGCGGTAGCCCGCGGGCGCTGCCACCGAGGGCGCTCCGGCTGCGAACGGGCCGGGCCGCGTGGGCTGGAACAGGCTCGGCGCGGCGAGTCCGGTATGGATCGCGAGCGCTGGCCCGGCGGGACGCAGGGCGTCGAGGGTCCGCGCCGCACCCGTGGTGGCCGAGCGGGCGCCGCCGCGGCGCAGGGCGTCGTGGATGGCGCTGACGATCAGCGCCCGTACCAGTCCCGGTTCGCGGAAGCGCACCTCGGTCTTGGCCGGATGGACGTTCACATCGACCCGTTCGGGATCGCACGTGATCACGAGACCGAGCACCGGGTGACGGTCCGAGGCCAGGGTGTCGGCATAAGCGCCCCGCACCGCCCCGAGGAGCAGCCGGTCGCGCACCGGCCGGCCGTTGACCGCGAGATGGATGTGGGTCCCAGCGCCCCGGTGGTAGGTCGGCAGGCCGATCTGGCCGGTGACCGCGAAGCCCTCGCGGGCCAGCGAGACCGGCAGGGCGTTGGCGGCGAAGTCCGGTCCCAGCACCGCGGAGAGCCGGCGCAGATCCGCCTCGGGGCCGGTCTCGGCCGGCAGGACCAGGGGCTGGGCGGCATCGGCCCGCAGGCTGAAGCGGATCCCGGGCTGCGTGACGGCGAGCCGCCGCAGGGTCTCGGCGATCGCGGCGTTCTCGGCCCGGTCGGATTTGAGGAACTTCAGCCGGGCGGGGGTTGCGGCGAACAGCTCGGTCACCTCGATCCGGGTGCCGCGCTGCGCCGGCGCCGGGCGGACCGGACCCTTCAGGCCCGCTTCGACAATCAGGCTCGCCCCCGCTTCGGCCTCCGGCGTTCGGCTGACGATGGCGAGCCGCGAGACTGCCCCGATCGAGGGCAGCGCCTCGCCGCGGAAGCCCAGCGTGTCGATCGCCGTCAGATCGCCCCCGGGGAGCTTCGATGTGGCGTGGCGTTCGACCGCGAGATCGAGGTCGTCCGGATTCATGCCGCGCCCGTCGTCGACCACGCGGATCAGCCGGCGGCCACCCGCTTCGACGGTTACCTCGATGGACCGGGCGCCGGCATCGATGGCGTTCTCGACCAGCTCCTTCACGGCCGAGGCCGGGCGCTCCACCACCTCACCCGCGGCGATGCGGTCGACGAGCACGGGGTCGAGGCGGCGGACGGAGTGGACTTGGGTGGACATCGCCGCCGACGATAGACCCTCGCCGGCTTCGATCCAATCGTCGGCGTCGCTCAGGCGCGGTGCCGCGTCCCGCCGAGGGAGATCCGGCTGGCGCCGGCGCGCGTGCCGTGGCTCGGCGCCGCGTAGGGGCGCCGGGACAGGTCGTACAGGGCATTGCCGACGACCCCGGCCGCCCGGCGCAGGGTCGCGCCCTCGCACGTCGCCGCCACCCGGACACCGACCTCATGCGTGTGGCTGCGGCCGTAGAGCCATACGGCGAGCCGGGCGCGGGTCGCCTCCGGGATCCCGTCAAGCAGGAAGGCGGTGTCTTCGTGGTCGGCTTTGATCAGGCGTCCGACGGTCTCCGGTGGGACCGGGCAGTCGTGCGCAGGATCGTCGATGCTGAGGGGACGGACCTTCGTCATGGCGGACCTGACTGCTTTGATGCGTCAGGTTCACCGGTCTTGGTTAACGAAGACTGACCAGAACCAGAAACCGACCGGCGCGCGCCGGGCCAATTTACAACGGCCGGCGCACCACACGGGCGATCAGACCTACGATCCCCTCCCGGAACAGCAGCACGCACAGCACGAAGACGCAGCCCTGGATGATCGTCACCCAGGCGCCGAACTGGGCGAGGTAGGTCTCCATGGTGACGATCACCAAAGCGCCCACGATCGGCCCGAACACGGTGCCCATGCCACCGACCAGCGTCATCAGCACCACCTCGCCCGACATCGA
The DNA here is from genome assembly GCF_022829295.1 of Methylobacterium sp. J-088. GTDB lineage: Bacteria > Pseudomonadota > Alphaproteobacteria > Rhizobiales > Beijerinckiaceae > Methylobacterium. Next base: position 127,620 of record NZ_JAKSYH010000136.1, on the reverse strand, counting down.
CCAGTGCACGTCTGTGAGCGAGGCGAGCTGAAACACGATCGCCTTGGTGGAGCCGGCCAAACCAGCGAGCGTGGCTGAGAGCACGAACACCGCGAGCTTGTACTGGCTCGCCCGGTAGCCCAGCGAGATCGCCCTCGGCTCGTTGTCGCGGATCGCCTTCAGCACCTGCCCGAACGGCGAATGGATGATGCGGTAGATCAGCAGCATCCCGGCCATGAAGATCACGCAGACGAGGCCGTACATCGCCCGGTCGTCCGCGAGGCTGATCACGCCGAACAGATTGCCGCGGGGCACCGCCTGGATGCCGTCCTCGCCGCCGGTGAACTTCGCCTGCAGCGAGAAGAAGAACGCCATCTGGGCGAGCGCCAGGGTTATCATCGAGAAGTAGATGCCCTGCCGGCGGATCGCCAGCGCGCCGAAGACGAGCCCGAACAGAGCCGCCGTGGCGGTCCCGCTGAGGATCGCGAGTTCGGGCGTGAAGCCGAGCTGCTTGGCCGTGTAGGCGCAGAGGTAGCTCGCCATGCCGAAATAGGTGGCGTGTCCGAAGGAGAGCAGGCCGCCGTAGCCGAGCAGCAGGTTGAAGGCGAGCGCGAACAGCGCGAAGCACAGCACCTTCATCAGGTAGACGGGGTAGAGCACCAGCGGCGCCAGGATCAGCAGCACGGCGATGCCGACGAAGATCAGGCGGTGGAGCGCCTTGTCGTCGCGGCCGGTCGCCGGCGCGGCGGCGATCGGGACGGCGTCGATGGCGGCGGTGTCGGCCATGGGTGTCGAGCCTCTTCGCGGGTCAGGCCGTGCGCCCGAACAGGCCGGCGGGTTTGACGAGCAGCACCAGCACCATGATCACGAAGATCACGGTCGCCGACGCTTCCGGGTAGAACACCTTGGTGAGCCCCTCGACGAGGCCGAGGGCGAAGCCTGTAATCACCGAGCCGATGATCGAGCCCATGCCGCCGATCACCACCACGGCGAAGACCACGATGATGATGTCGGCGCCCATATTCGGATTCACCGAGTAGATCGGCGCGGCGAGTACGCCCGCGAAGCCCGCGAGCGCGACGCCGAATCCATAGGTCAGCGTCAGGAACAGCGGCACGTTGACTCCGAAGGCCTGGACCAGCGTCGGGTTCTCGGTGGCGGCTCGCAGATAGGCGCCGAGCTTTGTCTTCTCGATCACGAGCCACGTGGCGATGCAGACGGTGAGCGACGCCACCACCACCCAGGCCCGGTAGTTCGGCAGGAACATGAACGGCAGGCGCTGGCCGCCCGACAGTTCGGGCGGGATCGCGTAGGGCAGGCCCGAGACGCCGTACTGGTTGCGGAACAGGCCCTGGATGATCAGCGCCAGCCCGAAGGTCAGGAGCAGGCCGTAGAGGTGGTCGAGCTTGTACAGCCGGGCGATCAGCAGCCGTTCCAGCACGATCCCGAAGGCACCAACCACGAGCGGCGCCAACCCCAGCGCCCACCAATAGCCGAGCCCGACATAGGTGAGCAGCATCCAGGCCACGAACGCGCCCATCATGTAGAGCGCGCCGTGGGCGAAGTTGATGATGTTGAGGAGCCCGAAGATGATCGCGAGCCCGAGCGACAGGATCGCGTAGAACGAGCCGTTGATCAGGCCGAGCAGCAATTGCCCGAACAGGGCCTGCATCGGCACACCGAAGATCGTGGTCATGGCCGGTCTCCGCGCCCCGCTACCATGCTCAGCCCTTCACGAGGGGGCAATTGCCCTCGTTCAGCGGGCGGAAAACCTGATCGCCCGGGATGGTCTCGAGCGTCTTGTAGAGGTCCCACTCGCCTTTCGACTCGGCGGGCTTCTTGACCTCGAACAGGTACATGTCGTGGATCTTGCGCCCGTCGGCGCGGATCACGCCCTTGCCGAACAGCGGATCGTCTGTCGGCATCGCCTTCATCTTGGCGACCGTGGCCGCACCGTCGGCAGTCGATTTCGTCTCCGCCACCGCCTTCAGGTAGTGCAGCACGTCTGAGTAGACGCCGGCATGATTGGCGGTGGGCTTCGAGCCGCCCTTCATCTGCTTGGCGAAGCGGTCCGAGAAGGCGCGGGTCTTGTCGTTCAGGTCCCAGTAGAACGGCTCGGTCAGCACCAATCCCTGGGCGACCTTGGTGCCGAGCGAGTGCACGTCCGATGAGAAGACCAGCAAGCCGGCCAAAGCCTGCCCGCCCTCGGTGATGCCGAACTCGCCCGCCTGCTTGATCGAATTGATCGTGTCGGTGCCGGCATTGGCCAGCCCGATCACCTTGGCGCCCGACCCTTGCGCCTGCAGCAGGAAGGATGAGAAGTCCGAGGTCGGGAACGGCGTCTTCACCGAGCCCAGGACCTTGCCGCCGCTCTTGGTGATCACCGCGCTGGTGTCGCGCTGGAGCGTCTGGCCGAATACGTAATCGGCGGTGAGGAAGTACCACGTGGTGCCGCCGCGCTTCACCATGGCGCCGCCGGTGCCGTTGGCGAGCGCTACGGTGTCGTAGACCCAGTGGATCGTGTTCGGCGTGCATTGCGGGCCGGTGAGGTCGGCAGTGCCGGCGCCGGTGTCGATGAAGACCTTGTTCTTCTCCCTGGTGACCTGGCTGATAGCGAGCGCCACCGAGGAGGTCACCCCGTCGGTGATCATGTCGACACTGTCACGGTCGTACCATTGCCGGGCGATGGCGGCGCCGACATCCGGCTTGTTCTGGTGGTCGGCCGAGACGATCTCGACCTTCAGCCCGTGCTGATCCGGCTTGAAATCCTCGACCGCGAGCTTGGCGGCCACGACCGAGCCCTCGCCGCTGATGTCCGAATAGGCGCCCGAGCGGTCACCGAGGATGCCGATCTTCACGTTGGTCTGCGCCGTTGCGGTGCCCATCATCAGGGCGCCCGCGAGGGCGGCGAGGGTGACGGGCCGGGCGATACGTCCGAACATACGCGTTTCCATCCTCTTTCGGCGCGGCTCTATTCCGCCGGCCGGAACTCGGGGCACCGGTTCTGGCGCTTCGACAGTATTCTTGGACAGGCTTAGACGCCCAGATAGGCGTGAAGCTTGTCGATATTGGCGTCTAGCTCAGCATTGGGGATCATGTCGACCACCCGCCCCTGCTCGATCACGAAATGTCGGTCCGCCAAGGTCTGTGCGAAGCGGAAGTTCTGTTCGACCAGGATGATAGTGTATCCCTGCCCCTTCAACTGCTGGATGGTTCGGCCGATCTGCTGGACGATGACCGGCGCGAGACCTTCGGTCGGCTCGTCGAGCAGGATCAGCTTGGCGCCGGTGCGCAGGATCCGGCCGATCGCCAGCATCTGCTGCTCGCCGCCCGAGAGCTTGGTGCCCTGGCTGCCGGCCCGCTCCTTCAGGTTCGGGAACAGCGTATGGATCTCGGCGACCGTCATGCCGCCGGGCTTCACCCGCGGCGGCAGCATCAGGTTCTCGTGGACGGTCAGGCTCGCGAAGATGCCGCGCTCCTCAGGCACGTAGCCGATGCCGAGGCGGGCGATGTTGCGCGACGCCATCCGGACCGTCTCGACACCGTCGTAGACGATCGAGCCGGCGCGCTTGCCGAGGATGCCTATGATCGCCCGGAGCGTCGTGGTCTTGCCGGCGCCGTTGCGGCCGAGCAGCGTGATCACCTCTCCGGTCCGCACGTCGATGTCGATGCCGTGGAGCACGTGACTCTCGCCGTACCAGCCCTCCAGGCCGCGGACGGTGAGGAGTGCGCCGGCTGCCGCGGCGGGCGTGTATGCCTTCGCGGTCGCCTCAAGCATGTCCGGCCCCGATATAAGCCTCGATCACGCGGGAATCCTCGGAGACGGTGGCGTAATCGCCCTCGGCAAGAACCTGCCCGCGGGCCAGCACGGTGATGCGATCCGACAGGGACGCGACCACCGACAGGTTGTGCTCCACCATCAGAATGGTCCGGTCCTTCGAGACCCGACGGATGAGCTGCGCCGTGCGCTCCACGTCCTCATGGCCCATGCCGGCCATCGGCTCGTCGAGGAGCAGCATCTCGGGATCGAGGGCGAGCGTGGTGGCGATCTCCAGCGCGCGTTTGCGGCCGTAGGACAGCTCGACGGCCTGCACATCCGCGAAGTCCGACAGGCCCACGGCCTCGACCAGAGCGAGCGCCTCACCGTTCAGCGCGCGCAACACCCGCTCGGCCCGCCAGAAATCGAAGGAATCGCCGCGCCGCCGCCGTTGCAGGGCGATGCGGACGTTTTCCATCACGGTCAGGTGGGGAAAGACGGCCGAGATCTGAAACGAGCGCACGAGGCCCAGCCGGGCCACGTCGGCGGCCTTCAGGCCGGTGATGTCGCGATCCTTGTAGCGGATCGTGCCGGCGGTTGGGATCAGGAACTTGGTCAGCAGGTTGAAGCAGGTGGTCTTGCCGGCCCCGTTCGGCCCGATGAGCGCGTGGATCGTCCCGCGCTCCACCTGCAGCGCCACGCCGTTCACGGCGCGGAAGCCGCGGAATTCCATCGTCAGGCCGTCGGTCGCCAGGATCACGTCCCGTGCCAAGCACGTTCCTCCCAAGTTTTGATTCTTGTTTTGAATCTTGCCGCCATATCGCCGAAGCGCAGCGGGTCCGTCCATCGCAAACGCGCGGCGCAACGCGACAATCCCCGGCTGGTATATCGGTGTCTCGTGTCGGCGGCCGGACCGGCCGAAGCTTGACCAAGCCGAAGAGCGCTAATAACTCAGACAAATCTGCTGCTGCAGCGTGAGGAGAACGCATGGCCCGTCACGCGGCCTACATCGCGGTCGATTGGGGCACCACCAACCGGCGCGCCTACGCGGTGGCGCCGGATGGTACGGTGCTCGATTCCCTCCGGGACGATCGCGGCGTGCTGAGCCTCGCGCGGGACGCGTACCCGGCCGAGATCGCGGCGTTGCGCGCGCGCCTGGGCGCGGAACCGGTCATCGCGGTCGGCATGGTGGGATCCAGCCGCGGTTGGTGCGAGGCGTCTTACGTCGATGCGCCCGCCACGCTGGACCGGCTGGCCGAATCCTGTCGGGAGGCCGCGCCGGGCGTGCGCATCGTTCCCGGCGTCGCCCTGCGCGACGGCCGGCGACCCGACGTGATGCGGGGCGAAGAGATCCAGGTGCTGGGCGCGATCCACGCAGGCGCCGCACCGGCGACCGCCCTGTTCTGCCAGCCCGGCACACACAACAAATGGATCGAGACGATCGACGGCGCCATCACGAATTTCACCACGGTGATGACCGGCGAACTCTTCGCCCTGCTGCGAACCCACGGGATCCTCGCCGGCATGCTCGATGGGGTCGTCTCGGACGGGGCCCCGTTCCGGCGCGGCCTTCGCCGGGGGATCGCGTCCGGCAATCTCGCTGCGACCCTGTTCGAGGTCCGGGCTGGGCTGCTACTCGACCGGCTCGAGCCGTCCGAGGCGGCGGCCTATGCCAGCGGCGTGCTGATCGGCGCAGATGTCGCGACCCGGGACGACCTGAGCCGCCGACCGGTCCATCTGCTGGGCGGTGGAGCCCTGACCGAACTCTATCGTGTCGCCATCGCGGAGTTCGGCGGGACGTCCGTCATCGTGCCGGACGGATCGACCACGGCCGGTATCCACGCCCTCTGGAGCCTGAACGCATGACGGTCCCCGAACGATTCGAAGCGGCCTTCGCCGCCTGCCCGCTGGTCGCGATCCTGCGAGGTTTGACGCCGGAGGAGGCGCCCGCGGTGGGCGATGCCCTCGTGGATGCGGGCTTCACGCTGATCGAGGTGCCGCTCAACTCGCCCGATCCGCTGCGCAGCATCGCGATTCTGGCGGAGCGCTTGGCCGGGCGCGCCCTTGTCGGCGCCGGCACCGTCCTCGAACCCGCGCAGGTCGAGGCGGTCCGGGCGGCGGGCGGCAGCCTGATCGTCTCGCCCAACGTGGATGCGGCGGTGATCCGCGCGACTCGTGCTCTCGGCCTCGTCTCCCTGCCCGGATACCTGACGCCGAGCGAAGCCTTCACGGCGCTCGCGGCCGGCGCGACCGCGCTGAAGCTGTTTCCGGCGGATGTCGCCTCGTCGGCGGCTTTGCGGGCCCACCGGGCCGTGCTTCCCCCGGGGACACGTGTCCTCGCCGTCGGCGGCGTGACGCCCGAGGGCATCGCCGCATGGCGCGCGGCGAGCGCCGATGGCTTCGGCCTTGGCTCGTACCTCTACCGTCCCGGCAAGGCGGCGGCCGATGTCGCGCGCGATGCGGCGGCCTTCGTGGCGGCGGTGCGGACATCCGCCTGACGCGTTCTGCCCGGAGCGAGGTCCGCGGCCAGTCCATCTTGGACCCGCGCCGGCAAACGCCTATCAGACAGCCGTCCCTGGGCAATTGGGAGCGGCGTGATGGCGGATGAGATCGCGGTATCGGTCGAGGATGACGGGCTCGACCTCATCGAGACGCCCTGCCTCCTCCTCGACGCCGATCGGCTGAAAGCCAACGTCGCCACCCTGCGTGCGCGGCTCGATGGGCTCGGCGTGGCCCTGCGCCCGCATCTCAAGACCACCAAGTCCCGCGACGTCGCCCGGATCGCCATGGCGAGTGAGGCCGGTCCTGCGACCGTCTCCACACTTCGCGAGGCCGAGTACTTCGCCGAGGGCGGCGTCCGGGACATGATCTACGCGGTCGGGATCGCGCCGCAGAAGCTCGAACGTGTCGGCTGGATCCGGCGGCATTGGCAGACCGATCTCGCGATCATCCTCGACTCGCGCGATCAGGCGGAGGCCGTGGCGGCCTGGAGCCGTCGCACCGGCGACCGCCTCCCGGTGCTGATCGAGGTCGACGCGGATGGTCACCGCTCCGGTGTGAAACCGCAGGATTCGGAAACGCTCGTCGCGATCGGTCGCGTCCTCGCCGGGGAGGCCAGCCTGCGCGGCGTTCTGCTGCACGCCGGCGACAGCTATGGGCTGAGCGAGCCGGACGCGCTCCGGGCCGCCGCCGAGGCCGAGCGCGTAGCCGCGGTGATGGCGGCGGCATCGCTCCGGGACGCAGGCCTGCCCTGCCCGGTGGTCAGCGTCGGCTCCACCCCGACAGCGCGGTACGCCGAGACCCTGGAGGGCATCACCGAGGTTCGCGCCGGCGTCTTCATGATCGGAGACTTGTTCCAGGCCGGCGTCGGCTCCTGCACGGTGTCGGACATCGCGCTCACCGTCCTGGCTACGGTGATCGGCCACCAGCGGGAGAAGGGCTGGATCATCACCGATGCCGGCTGGATGGCGTTGTCACGCGATCGGGGTACGGCCCGGCAGGCGGTCGACCAGGGCTATGGCCTTGCATGCGATCGCACCGGCCAGCCCTATCCAGACCTGATCGTCGCCGACGCCAATCAGGAGCACGGAATCGTGGCCCTGCGGAAAGGCTCGACGGCCGTCCTGCCCGATCTTCCGGTCGGTGCGCGCCTGCGCATCCTGCCCAATCACGCCTGCGCCACGGGGGCGCAGCATGACCGCTATCACGCCATGGCGGGTGGCCGTCTCACCGGCGCGATTTGGCCGCGGATCAACGGCTGGTAGGGCTGAACGACCCGCAAATCCGCGCGACGACTCTTGTTCAGGGACGCGCGCCGGGGGCGATGGCGCCGGTAATCACCGGTTCGCCGGCCACGACGGCGATCGCCGGTTGCGCCCGTTGCCGGTCGAGCTTGTCGGCCGATACGAGGGCGGCAGCGATCAGGGCTGCCACCGCCAGCGTCGCCTTCAGCACGTCCCAGACCCGCGCGAGCATGGACCCAACCTCAACGGCGACCGATTGCGGAGTGCGGATGTGTGGCGCAGCCCATCCGCAGTTCTGGCAACTTGTGCTGCGAGGCTTGCGCAAACCTTACCACGTCACCGGATCAGCGCGCTTCGTCCAACACTGATGCGGCAGTGCATCATCGGCCGTGCGACGCGCCTGAGGCCTCGGCGGCCAGGGCTTCGAAGACGAGGGCGTGGCGCTTGGCCAGGGCCTCGACATCCGTCGCGTAGCCGCCACCGATCACCGCGACGATGGGAATTCTCCGGGCTCGGGCCTGAGCCACGACAAACCGGTCCCGGGCCAGCAGGCCATCGTCGGTCAGGCAGAGCCGGCCCAGCCGGTCATCCTCATGCGGGTCGACGCCGGCATTGTAGAAGACGAGATCCGGCTGGAACGCATCGAGCAATTGCGGCAGGCGGGCGCTCAGCACGGCGAGGTACGCTTCGTCACCGAGCCGGTCCGGCAGGCCGATATCCAGGTCGCCGGCGATCTTCTGGGACGGGTAGTTGTTCTCACAGTGAATGGAGAGCGTGAACAGGTCGGGGCACAGGGCTAGGCAATCGGCCGTGCCGTCCCCCTGATGGACGTCGAGGTCGACCACCAGGGCGCGCCGCACCTGCCCCTCGGCCTGAAGCGTCCGGGCCGCCACCGCCACGTCGTTGAGCACGCAGAAGCCGGCCCCCTGCTGCCGGCGGGCGTGGTGGCTACCGCCCGCGGCGCTGCCCGCGAGCCCCTCCGCAAGCGCCAGCCGTGCGGCCAGCAAGGTCCCGCCCACGGAGCTGCGCGAGCGCCGGACGATTGCGGCATCAACCGGAAGCCCGATCGCCTTCTCGATGTTCCGGGACACGGAGCAGGTAAGGACCGCCTCCACGTAAGCCGGATCGTGGGCCCGGAGCAGGATCTCCGCGCTGGCCGGCTCGGGCGTCACGAAGCCCAACGGCGCGAGCCCCCTGGCGATCAGCGTCTCGGCCAGCAATCCGTATTTCCGCATCGGGAAGCGGTGACCGGCGGGCAGGCTGGCCTCGTAGGCAGGATGGAAGGCAATCGGCGGAATCATGCCCCGGCGCCGAGATCGGCCAGGATGGCCCCGGCCAGCGCCGATCCGCTGTCATAGGCCGCCTCGATCCGCGCCCCGAGGCACCAGTCGCCGGCCGCGCCGAGCCGCAGGACCGGATCGTAAAGGTTGCGCATTCCCAGCCGGCGCTCGACCTGGGCGTAGCGCCAGCGGTGGGCCTCAACATAAGTCGGACGCAAGGCCGTGCCGAGATGACGCTCGGCCGCCTGGAGCAGCGTGGCGATGATCGCCTCCTTCGGCTCCTCGAGATGATCGCGCGACCAATCCGCCGTCGCGTGGATCGTCAGCCGGTCGCCGATGGCGCGGTTAGGCTTCGACCCGTCCGCCGCGATCAACCCGATCGGATCCGCCCGCGGTTCGATCAGAGCCTCGATCATCGCACCCTCTGCGGCGACCATCAGCGACCAGCACGGGGCGTAGGCCGCGCGCTCGACGCCCGGAAGGGCGTATCCGGATGCGTCCAGCAGGCCTTTCACCTGCGGTGCTGGGAAGGTGATCGCCACAGCGTCGAACGGACCATGGATCGCGTCCGCGGCGGCCTCGACCTGCCATGTCGTTCCGCTCCGGCGGATCCGCGCGACCGTCGTCTCGCTCGCGACGGGAATCCCGGCCAGGAGATCCCTCACCGGCGCGGTCATATCGGGCACGCCCACGTGACGGCCGCCACCCGCCCAGGGCGCCGCGATGCCACGTCGCTCCCAATCTTCGAGTTGTGCTTCGAAGGCGGGCCCGTGCGCCCGCATGAACTGAGCACCGTGGTCGAATTGCAACGACCCGTGCCGACGGGTCGCCATTCGTCCGCCGATGGCGCGTCCCTTGTCGAACACTTGCACGCTCAGTCCGGCCTCCGCCAGCCTGCATGCCGCCGCGGCTCCGGCCATGCCGGCCCCCAGGATCGCCACGCTTCGACGGTCGCTCACGGCCCTGCCCTGTCTGCGGAGCGGCTTGGCTGGCCGCGTCTCAATCCAGATAGGGCAGCCCCGATCGGGGACAGCGCGACGCGGCGTCCCTGACAGACTGACCGGGCCGGACCCGATCCATCGCACCTGCCAGTTGGGGCGTCCCAGCGACAGAATGCGCGAAGAGGAGCGGACGCTCGGCCGACTGGTGCGGGTAGAGGGAATCGAACCCCCACGCCTTGCGGCTGGCGATTTTGAGTCGCCCGCGTCTACCAATTCCGCCATACCCGCGTGCACGGCGCTCTTCGCACAGGTCCCCTGTGCCGGCCAAGCGTATTTTTCGCGCGCGCCGGCGATCTGGCCAAGGCGTGGCACCTATGCTCAAAGGGCAGCCGTTTACTCAGTTCGGGAGATCGAATGCTCCGCCGGCTCTATGCGTGGATCCTGGCCCTCAGCGTCAGGCCCTCCGCGCCCTACGCGCTCGGCGCCGTGGCTTTCGCCGAAAGTTCGTTCTTCCCCGTGCCGCCGGACGCGATGCTGGTACCGATGGCGGTCAGCCGACCTGACCGGGTCTGGCTCTACGCCACCATCGCGACCGTCGCGTCGGTCCTGGGCGGCCTCGTCGGCTACGCGATCGGCGCCCTGCTGTTCGATTCTGTCGGGGAATGGCTGATCCGCCTCTACGGCCTGCAGAATTCGGCCGCGACCTTCCAGGATTCCTACGCCCGGTACGGGCATTGGGTGATCCTGCTGAAGGGACTGACGCCGATCCCCTACAAGCTCGTCACGATCACGTCGGGCTTCGCCCATTACTCTTTGTTCTGGTTCTTCGTCCTGTCGGTCATCACCCGTGGCGCCCGGTTCTTCATCCTGGCCGGGCTGCTCGGTCGCTACGGTGTCCAGATCCGCGGCGTCCTCGATCGGCATCTCAACGCGGTCGTGGCGATCTCGGTCGCGCTGATCGTCCTCGGGTTCCTGCTGTTCAAGGTGATCCTGTAGCCATGAATACGGCGGCCGCGCTTCGTCTCAAAACCGCCGGCCTGTGGCTGGCGATCCTATCCGCCGCGACCCTCGCGGCCGTGCTGGTGATGCAGTACGGATACGGTTATGCGCCCTGCAAGCTGTGCCTGACCGAGCGCCTGCCGTATTACGCGGCCTTGCCGCTCGGTCTCATCGCGCTGTTCGCCCCGGAACGCCTCGCGCGGATCGCCCTCGGGCTCGCCGCCCTCGGCCTGCTCTACAGTGCCGGCATCGGCGTCTACCACGCGGGCGCCGAATGGGGCTTCTGGCCGGGGCCGACCGATTGCGGCGGGGGAACGGGTGCCAACCCGGGCCAGGTCGGCGACTTCCTGAACGCCCTGCAGACCACCAAGGTGGTGGATTGCTCGGTGGCGGCTTTGCGGGTGCTCGGGGTTTCGCTGGCGGGCTGGAATGCTCTTGTGGCGTTCCTGCTGGCCTCCCTGGCGGGAACCGCCGCGGTGCGGCGCTGAACGGATCGAAGTCGCGGTCGTCGATCCGGGTCTTGTCCGTCGGGCCGATGTCCTAGTTGCGATCGTCCGGCAGGATCGGAATCGCGGCGACTTCGATCCCCTCATCGATCAGGGCACGCGCCTCGGCGGGACTGGCCTCACCGTAGATCGAGCGGCCCTCCGCCTCGCCGTAATGGATCTTGCGCGCCTCCTCGGGGAAGCGAGGGCCGACATGCTCGGAATTCGACACGACGTGTTCGCGCAGGGCCTTCAACATCGCCCGGACCTGCCGCTCAGGCTCGGCGATCAGGGCCACGGGAGCCTCGGCCTGCGCCGGACGCACGACCGGTCCCCGGTCGGTACGCGCGATACTCGGCACCATCAGGGCCTTGCCGACCGCGCTGCTGTCGCAGACCGGGCAGGCCACGAGGCCGCGCGCCACTTGGGTGTCGAAGGAATCGGAGGACGGGAACCAGCTCTCGAAGCCGTGTCCGGCCTCGCAGACGAGACTGTACCGGATCATTCTTTTTCTTTGGGTGTCTATTGTACCGCTTCGACCGGCCGGCCGACCCGTTCGACGGTGAACGCGCGCCCGTGCTTCAGCGACGGGATTCGCGCCCGGGCATCGGAGACCTGCGCAAGGTCGATCTCCGCCAGGATAAGGCCGGGCTCGTCCCCGCCCGCGTCGGCGAGGATGCGTCCCCAGGGATCGACGATGAGCGAATGGCCGAAGGTCTCGCGCCCATCCTCGTGGACGCCGCCCTGCGCCGCCGAGATCACGAAGGCACCGGTCTCGATCGCCCGCGCCCGCTGCAAGACGTGCCAGTGCGCCGCACCCGTCTGACGGGTGAAACAGGCCGGCGCGGTCAGCACCTCGGCCCCCGCCTCCGCGAGGGCACGGTACAGGCCAGGGAAGCGGATGTCGTAGCAGATCGTCAGGCCGATCGTGGCCAGCGACGTTTCGGCGACCACCGCACAGGCGCCGCCCGTATACGTCGCTGATTCGCGCCAGCGCTCACCGCTGGGCAGATCGACATCGAACAGATGCAGCTTGTCGTAGGCTGCGACGATCGCGCCCTCCGCGTCGATCAGGTAGGCGCGGTTGGCGATCCTGTCGCCGGACCGCACCGCGATAGAGCCGACCTGCACCACCGTACCGGTCTCCCGCGCGGCCTGACGCAAGGCTGCCAGCGTCGGATCCCGATCCTCGGTGGTGACGTTCGCGAACAGGCGCTCGCGGCTCCGCTCCACCAGGGACGTCATCTCCGGCGTCTGCACGTAGGCCGCGCCCCGGGCGGCTGCATCGCGCACGCCCGCGACAGCCGCGTCGCGGTTCGTGCCCGGGTCGCGGCCCGAGCGCATCTGGACGCAGGCCACCGTGAATCGGGCCTCACGCATCGGCGGTGTCTTTCAGGAGCGGATCGAGCTTGCCGGCCCGGTCGAGGGCATAGAGGTCATCGCAACCGCCGACATGCGTGGCGCCCACGAAGATCTGGGGCACGCTGGTCCGGCCGCCGGCCTTGCCGACCATGGTGGCGCGGGCGCCCTGAATGCGCTCGACATCGATCTCCTGAAAGGAGACGCCTTTCTGCTTCAGCAGGCTCTTGGCCGCCGAACAATAGGGACACCACGCCGTGGTGTAGATGGTGACCGGCTGCATGGCGTTCGAAGTCCCGCGCGTGACCACCCGACATATAGGTGAGCGCGGGCCGAATTGCCTATGTCCGCTCGGTCACAGGCTTAATCCGTCTCGACCGGACATCCGGCCGATCCGGGTATCCGTCAGGCCGCCAGAAGCTTCTCGACCTCGTTGACGAGGTCGCGCAGATGGAATGGCTTCGACAGGACCTTCGCATCCTTCGGCGCCTTGGAATCGGGGTTCAGCGCCACGGCCGCGAAGCCGGTGATGAACATGACCTTGATGTCGGGATCGAGTTCGGTGGCGCGCCGCGCCAGCTCGATGCCGTCCATCTCGGGCATCACGATATCGGTCAGCAGCAGCTCGAACGGCTCCTCGCGCAGTCGGTTGTAGGCCGAGAGCCCGTTGTCGAAGGACAGGACGTCGTAGCCCGCATTCTGCAACGCCTTGGCCAGAAACCGGCGCATGTCGTTGTCGTCTTCCGCCAGCAGGATTTTCATCGGCCGGATCCGAGCCTTCGTATCGTGGTGTTGATCCCATAAAGGGACGGGATGGTAAACAAGGTGTTAGGATTGTCGGCGAACGACACGCCGCCCGTGTCGCCGATTGCAAGTGCGACCGACGGCGCGGAGTGGACAGGCGAGCGAACGCGCACCACAGTGCGGATCTGCCGTGCTCCTTCCACCGCCGGGTTGTCCACGCATCGATGAGCGCTTCCGAATCGGTCAAGCCAGACGCCTTCGGATTTGCGCCGCCCTATGCAGTGGACGAACCCGCGGCGCATACCCTGCCCTTCGTCTTCAATACCGGTCATTCCGGGGCCGTCTACCCCCCGCATTTCATCGCAGCGTCGCGCCTCGACGCCCTGGCCCTGCGCCGGTCGGAGGACGCACATGTCGAGCGCCTGTTCGCGCCCGTGGTCGAACTCGGTGCGCCGCTGCTGCGGGCCAATTTTCCGCGCGCCTTCCTGGATGTGAATCGCGAGCCGTTCGAGCTCGACCCGCGGATGTTCGACGGGCGGCTGCCGCCCTTCGCCAACACCCGCTCGATGCGCGTTGCGGGCGGGCTGGGGACGGTTCCGCGCGTCGTCGCCGACGGTCAGGAGATCTACGCCCGGCGGCTCCCGGTCGAGGAGGCGACGGCGCGGATCGAGGGGCTGTACAAGCCGTATCACCGGCTGCTGCGCAGCCTGCTCCAGCGCACCGCCAAGCACCACGGTCATTGCGTGCTGATCGACTGCCATTCCATGCCGTCATCGAGCCTGGGGCGCGACGCGGAGATGAAGGCCGACGTCGTGCTCGGAGACCGCTTCGGCACGGCCTGCGCGCCCGCGCTCATCGACCGGTTCGAAGCTGCCTTCCGCGCCCGGGGCTTTCGCGTGGTGCGCAACAAGCCCTACGCGGGCGGCTTCATCACCGAGCATTACGGCGAGCCGAACCTCGGGCGTCATGCACTGCAGATCGAGCTCAATCGCGCGCTCTACATGAACGAGAACAGCCTCGCGACGCATGCAGGGTTTCAAGGGCTGTCGGATTCACTGCGGGCCATCATCACGGTTGTCGCGTCCGATCTCGGTGATCTGACGCCCCGCCGGATGGCAGCCGAATAACGCGCTCCCTCGGCAGTGCGAGGATCCATCAGCACGACGGCCAGCGGTAAACAAAAAAGGCCACTCCCGAAGGAGCGGCCCGAAGTCTAGGGAGGAAACGCCCAAGAAGGGCTGCGAGACCGCGACGCCATCGCGATCTCGCAACGCACAAAATAAAGTGCGGCGCACAAGACGCAAGGATTAAATCGCGGAGTGGGCCGCATCCGGCGCATACCTGCCTCCCGCGATGGACCAGGAACCGGATCGCGGGAGAGCTGGTACCGGGCTCGGTCAGCCGTGTTCCTTGAGGAGCTTGGCGATCTCGGCCTTGAGCGGATCCGCCAAGTCCTTACGCTCCAGGGCATAGGCGAGGTTCGCAACCAAGAAGCCGAGCTTGGATCCGGTGTCGTAGGTCCGGCCCTCGTAACGCATGCCGAAGAAATCCTGCGTCCCCATCAGGTCGATCATGGCATCCGTGAGCTGGATCTCGCCGCCCGCGCCCTTCTTGCCGTGCTCAAGAATGCCGAAGATCTCAGGCTGCAGGATATAGCGCCCGGAGATGATGTAATTCGATGGCGCGGTGCCCTGCTTGGGCTTCTCGACCATGCCGGTGATCCGGAAGGACTGGCCGAAAGTCTCGCCGACGCTGACGATCCCGTACTGATGCGTCTCCTCAGGGGGGACTTCCTCGACCGCGATGACGTTGCCGCCGTGGCGCTCGTAGGTCGCCAGCATCTGTTGCATGCAGCCCCGGCTCAGCATGTCCGGCAGCAGCACCGCGAAGGGTTCGTCGCCAATGATCTCGCGGGCGCACCACACCGCGTGGCCCAACCCGAGGGGCGCCTGCTGGCGGGTGAAGCTCGTTTGCCCCGCCTTCGGCAGATCCTTCTTGAGATCCTCGTAGGCGGCCGTCTTGCCGCGCTCCTGAAGGGTGCGATCGAGTTCGTAGGCAATATCGAAATGGTCTTCGATGACCGCCTTGCCGCGTCCGGTCACGAAGACGAAATGTTCGATGCCGGCTTCCCGGGCCTCATCGACGACGTGCTGAACGACCGGCCGGTCGACGACCGTAAGCATTTCCTTCGGGACCGCCTTGGTCGCTGGCAGGAAGCGCGTGCCCAGGCCTGCGACGGGCAGGACGGCCTTGCGGATCGGTTTCATCGATCGGTAACCCCAAGGACTGAATGAAACGACGTGAACAACGATAAAGAACGTCTGGCTGGACGCGCCCCAGGCCGGAGCGGGCCCACGGTTCCGGCGGGCGCCGCAGTGAGACAGGCTAATGCGGCGCGTCGCAAGACCCCAATGTGGATAGTATGGGGCAGTGTGCCGTAAATATAGCGTCTGCAACCACGTAAGCAGGCTTAAAGGGCTCTCCGCCAAAGAGGACGCCGGTTCGGCGCAAGAGCGCGTCAAAATAGAGGTTTAGAGCCGCTCGTGATTGCAATGCGATCGGGCACGGCCCTAATGGCGGCGGCATCGAGGGGGTGACATGGCGGTCCTAGTAACGGGCGGTGCCGGATATATCGGCAGCCACATGGTTTTGGCGCTGCTCGACGCCGGCCACGAGGAGGTCGTGGTTCTCGACGATCTCTCGACCGGCTTCGACTGGGCCGTGCCGGAAGGCGTCAAGCTCGTGGTGGGCGACGTGGCGGACCAAGCTCTCGTCACGCAGACCATCCTGCAGCATCGGATCGACGCGCTGGCCCATTTCGCGGCCAAGATCGTGGTCCCGGAATCCGTGTCGGACCCGCTCGGCTACTACCTCGCCAACACCGTGAAGACCCGTTCGCTGATCGAGGCCGCGGTCCGCGCCGGCGTACGCCACGTGATCTTCTCCTCGACGGCGGCAGTCTACGGCGAACCGGAGGTCGTGCCGGTCCCCGAGGATCTGCCGCTGAAGCCGATCAACCCCTATGGCCGCTCGAAGCTGATGAGCGAGTGGATGATCGCTGACGCGGCGGCGGCCCACGACTTCACCTACGTGATCCTGCGCTACTTCAACGTCGCGGGCGCCGACCCCCAGGGCCGGTCCGGGCAGTCGACGCCGAACGCCACCCATCTGATTAAAGTCGCCACGCAGGCGGCGCTCGGTCAGCGCGAGCGGCTCGACGTCTACGGCACCGACTACCCGACGCCGGACGGCTCGTGCCTGCGCGACTACATCCAGGTCTCGGACCTCGCCGAGGCGCACCGGGTTGCGCTCGATCATCTGCGCTCGGGCGGCGATAGCCTGACGCTGAATTGCGGTTACGGGCGTGGCTACTCCGTGCTCGACGTCATCGAGGTGGTGAAGCGGATTTCCGGTCGCGACTTCACGGTGCGGCTGTGTCCCCGGCGGCCCGGCGATCCGGCCCAGATCGTGGCCGAGGCGGGGCTGATCCGGGACCGGCTGGGCTGGCGTCCGCAGCACGACGATCTCGACGCCATCGTGGGTCAGGCGCTCGCCTGGGAGGATCGCCTCGCCAAGCGCAACCGGATCTGACCGGGATGCTGTCGCGGAGGGCGTTACTCGCGGCCGGCCTGTGCGTTCCCGGAGTAGCGCGGGCGAAGGACAAGGCGGGCGCCGACAGTGCGTTCCATTCCTTCGTCGACGCCCTGCGCCCCGACGCGGCCGCGAGGGGCGTGACAGCCCAGACCTTCGACGCGGCCTTTCGCGGAATCGCGGCTCCGGATGCCGCGATCCTGGCGCGGACGCGTCGCCAAAGCGAGTTCGTCCGGCCGGTCTGGGACTATCTGGTCGGTGCGGCCTCGGCCGGACGGATCGCCCAGGGCCGTGCGCGGGCCGCCGCGCTGGCTTCGACCCTCCGAGGAATCGAAGCGCGGTACGGCGTGCCGGGCCCGGCGGTGCTGTCGATCTGGGGCATTGAATCGGATTTCGGCGCCAGTGCGGGGGATGTCCCGACCATCCGTGCCCTCGCGACCCTGGCGCAGGCGGGCCACCGGGGCACATTGTTCCGCGATGAGCTGCTGGCGGCACTCACCATCCTGCAGCGAGGAGACATCACCCCGGCGGGGATGAGCGGAAGCTGGGCGGGGGCCATGGGTCAGGTCCAGTTCCTGCCCTCCACCTATCTGGCGCACGCGGTCGATTTCGATGGCGACGGCCATCGCGACATCTGGACCAGCGCGCCCGACGCGCTCGCCTCCATCGCGGCCTATCTCAAGGATCTCGGCTGGGATCCGGCCCTGTCCTGGGGATACGAGGTGCGCCTGCCGGAGGGCTTCGATCTGACGCGCTACACCGACGACCTCTCGGTCTTCGCGGAGCGGGGCGTCCGACGCACGGATGGCAGTCCGCTGCCGGCACGGGGGCGTGCCAGCCTGTTCCTGCCGGGCGGGCTGGGAGCGCCGGTTTTTCTGATCACCGACAATTTCGAGGTGATCCGGGGCTACAACACCTCTGATTCCTACGCGCTGGCGGTGGGCCATCTCGCTGATCGCCTCGGGGGCGGTCCGCCGCTGGCCGTGTCCTGGCCTGCGGCGCCGGGCCTCGACGGGTCGGGATTGCGCGCGCTTCAGGCCGGCCTCGCCTCAGCGGGCTTCTATGATGGTCCGGCCGATGGCCGTGCCGGGCCCAAGCTCCGCGAGGCGGTGCGGCGCTATCAGATCAGCGTGGGCCTGCCCGCGGACGGCTACGCGACCGGTGCCCTTCTCGCCCGCGTCGCCGGTCGATGAACACGCCGGCTCCGCTCGCGGAGCACATTTAGACCCGGCAAGCACTTCGCCCTATAGTGCGCCTGTTTCGGACGGCTCCGTTCGTTGTGAAGAGTGCGGGATGCGCATGAACGTCGCTGGTCGCTGCGGCTCAAGACGGCCGGTGCATCTGGGTCTGGCTACAGCGCTCTGGCTCGGTGCCCTTCCGCTGCTCGGCGGGGCGGCCGCCTTCGCGCAATGGGGCGATGGCTATCAGCAGCCCGGCAATGACACCTACTATGAGGCGCCCCCACGCCGTCGCCCCCGGGACGCCTATTACCGGGATGACGGAGGCTATGGGCGCCAGCCCCGCGCCGCGCCGCCGCAGGAGGCGCCGCGCCAGTTCTACTGGCCCTGGGAGGACCGGCCGCAACCCGTCGCGCCCCCGCCCGAGCGGACCTACCGGGCCCCGCGTCCCCGGAACAGCTACAGTCCCGCCGAGGCCCAGCGGCCAATGCCCGCGATCAAACGCCGGGTACGCCCCGCCCGGGCTCCGACGCCACCGAAGCCCGCCATCGCCAAGACCGAGCCTCATGTGCAGATCGCCGTGTTCGGTGATTCCCTGGCGGATCATCTCGCGAAAGGCCTCGACGACGTCTTCGAGGACAACGCCGATGTCGCGGTGATCGACCGCGCCAAGGGCGACAGCGGGCTCGTGCGCCAGGACGTGGTCGACTGGCCGAAGGTGGCCCAGGACTACCTTCAGACGAACCCGAAGGTCCGCTACGCCCTGGTGATGCTGGGCGCCAACGACAGGCAGCCGATCCGAGACGGCGAAGAGACCGTCGATCCCCTGACCGACCGCTGGCGTACCCTGTATCGGGCGCGGGTCGACGCGCTCATCAAGGTGTTCACCGACCGGAAGCTGCCGCTGGTCTGGGTCGGGCTGCCGCCCGTGCAGAGCGAGTCGCTGAGCCGCGATTTGGCCGCGATCAACGACATCGTGCGCGACAGCGTGACCAAGGCCGGCGCGACCTATGTCGATATCTGGCCGGGCTTCGTGGACGACCGGGACCGTTACGCCGCCTCCGGGCCCGACCCCGAAGGGCAGATCGCCAAGCTCCGCACCGCCGACGGCGTTCATTTCACGAAGGCCGGCGGCCGCAAGCTCGCGCATTTCGCCGATGTCGAACTCAAGCGCCTGATGGGAACGACGCCCGCGCCGGCCGATCAACCGTCCGCATCCGTGGCCCCGAGCGGCGCACCGGCGGTCGCCGCTCCGAGCCTCGACGGGACCGGGCCGTCGACCGACACAGCGGCGATCGATCGGCAGATCACCGCGATGCTGCCGAGCCTACCGGAACCCCCCGGTGTCCCGGCGCTGCCGGTGAAGCCCACGGCCGGGCCCGTCATCCCGCTAAGCCGGACGGAAGTGTCGCCCGGCGGCTCGCTGCTGAGCGGGCGCCCGCGGGATACGGACAATCTCGGGACCGTCGAGCGGACGCTGCTGCGCGGGAACGCCCCGATGCCGCAGCCCGGTCGGGCCGACGATTTTCGCTGGCCCCCAGGCTGAAGCCGTCACCGGCCTAAGATACTTCGCACTCACACCAGCGGCCTCGACGAACAGCGCTCCTCCCCTGTCGGAAAGGGGGAGGAGCGGCGCGGTTCTATCGTGGCAGAACGCTCGAGCCCATCAGCATCTCGTCAATGGCGCGGGCCGCCTGTCGACCCTCACGGATCGCCCAGACCACGAGCGACTGACCCCGGCGCATGTCGCCGGCCGCCCAGATCTTCGCGTCGGAGGTACGATAATCCTCCTCGTTCGCCTCGACGTTGCCGCGCTTGTCGACACCGATGCCGGACTGCTCCAGCAGTCCCTTCTGGACCGAGCCCGCAAAGCCGATCGCCATGAAGACGAGGTCGGCCGGCAGAACGAATTCCGAGCCTTCGATCGGCTGGCGCTTGGCATCGACCCGTGCGCACACGACGCCCGTGAGCCGGCCCTTCTTGTTGCCTTCGAGCCGGAGCGTCGCCGCCTGGAACTCGCGCTCCGCGCCCTCGGCCTGGCTGGAGGAGGTGCGCATCTTGGTCGGCCAGTAGGGCCACACGGTCAGCTTGTCCTCGCGCTCGGGTGGCCGCGGGCGGATGTCGAGCTGGGTGACCGAGAGGGCGCCCTGGCGGAACGCCGTGCCGACGCAGTCGGAGGCCGTGTCGCCGCCGCCGATCACCACCACGTTCTTGCCGCTGGCCAAGATCGGCTGCTCGCCGTTGCCGCGCATCGGCTCGTTGTTCACCCGCCGATTGGACTGGACGAGGAAGGGCATCGCGTAGTGCACGCCCTCCAGCTCCTGGCCGGGCAGCTGCGGATTGCGCGGATCCTCGGCACCACCGCAGAACATCACGGCATCGAACTCGGCCTTCAACTCGTCCACCGGCTTCGTCACGCCGATGTTCTGGTTGTAGTGGAAGACGACGCCTTCGGCCTCCATCTGGCGCACGCGCCGGTCGATGTGGCGCTTCTCCATCTTGAAGTCCGGGATCCCGTAGCGGAGCAAGCCGCCGGCCTTCGGCTCGCGCTCGAACACGTGGACGTCGTGCCCGACCCGGGCGAGCTGCTGCGCCGCCGCCATGCCGGCCGGGCCCGAGCCCACCACCGCCACGCGCTTGCCGCTGCGGATCTGCGCCGGCTCGGGCTTCACCCAGCCCATGTTCCAGGCCCGGTCGGCGATCGCCTGCTCGATCGTCTTGATGGCGACCGGCTGGTTCTCGAGGTTCAGCGTGCAGGCCTCCTCGCAGGGCGCGGGGCAGACGCGGCCGGTGAATTCCGGGAAATTGTTGGTGGAGTGCAGGTTGCGCGAGGCCTCCTCCCAATCCGACTGGAACACGAGGTCGTTCCAGTCCGGAATCTGGTTGTGGACCGGGCAGCCGGTCGGCCCGTGGCAGAACGGGATGCCGCAATCCATGCAGCGCGCGGCCTGCTTGGTCAGGTCGTGCTCGTCGAGCGGCAGCGTGAACTCACGGAAATGCCGGACCCGGTCGGCGGCGAGCTGATACTTCTGCTCCTGCCGGTCGAATTCGAGGAAGCCTGTGATCTTGCCCATCGTGCTCGTCTCTTTATGCCCCTGTCGCGACGGGACCAGTCACCATCAAGACGAGTGGGACATCCGCTCGCCTAGAGACCACTCACATCCGTTCCGGATGTTCGGTTAGCCATTGCTGCAGAGCTGCTTCGATCCGGATCTGCCAATCGGCCCCCTGAACGCGAAACGACTCGACCAGTGCAGTCGGAAGAACAACGGTTTCGGTTTCACCCGCCCGTCGCCCGCGATGGATGAGCGTTCCACCGGAACGGACATCCGCTTCGGAGAACCAGCGCTCGTCCAACTCGGGAGCGTCGTCCGGATCCCAGCCGATCTCATCGGGGGAGCTGGGCCGACCCGAATCGTGCGCCGTATCGCGCTTGCTCTCACTCATTGGCTTTCCTCAAGCTGATGATCCGCCGATCGCCGGCCCGCTCCGTCCAAACCGTCACGACGAGGCGGTCATCGAGATAACCGACTGTTATCCAACGGGTCTCACCATAGTCGCCCCGCGTATCTTGGCCGGTCACCTCCGTTCCATCGAAGATCTCGGCGCACCGCTCGAAATCAAGACCGCGCTCGCGAAGTGTGCGAGCGCGCTTCTCGGTATTGTACGTGATGCGCACGAAAGCCCGAAAGTTCGCGCCCCCTACTCCGCCGCCACCGGCATCCGCGCCATCTCCATTTCGCGCAGGGCCCGGCGATACTCCACAGGCATCACCTTCACGAACCTGGTGCGATAGCTCGACCAGTCGTCCAGGATCGCCTTGGCGCGCGGGCTGCCCGTGTATTTAAGGTGGTTCTTGATGAGCTGCGTCAGCCGCTCCTCGTCATGGCCCGACATGTCAGCCAGGATATCGACCCGCCCCTTGGTCTCCAGGTCGCCGTCCTGGTGGAAGCGGCGCATCAGGTCGTCCTCCTCCTCGACGGGTTCCAGATCGACCATGGACAGGTTGCAGCGCGCCGAGAACGAGCCGTCCTCGTCGAGCACGTAGGCGATGCCGCCCGACATGCCGGCCGCGAAGTTGCGCCCGGTCTCACCGATCGACACGACCACGCCGCCGGTCATGTATTCGCAGCCATGGTCGCCCATGCCCTCGACCACCGTGATCGCGCCGGAGTTGCGCACTGCGAAGCGCTCGCCCGCCGAGCCACGGATGTAGCACTCGCCCGCGACAGCCCCGTACAGCACGGTGTTACCGACCATGATGGTCCGGTCAGCAGGCGAGCGAAGCGCGTCGCTCGGTCGGATGATCAGCTTGCCGCCCGACAGACCCTTGCCGACATAATCGTTGCCGTGGCCGGTCAGCTCGATGGTCACGCCGGCAGCCACCCAGGCGCCGAAGCTCTGGCCGGCGGTGCCGGTGAGCTTCACCACGATGGTGTCGTCCGGCAGGCCCTCGTGGCCGTGCGCCTTGGCCACCATGCCGGACAGCATCGCCCCCGCGGCCCGGTCCGAGTTGCGGATCGTGTCGGTGACGACCACCGGCTCGCCGGTCTCGATGGCGTGCTGGGCCCCTTCGATCAGGCGCCGGTCAAGGACGGTGTCGACCGGGTGATACTGCCGCTCGACGTGGCGGATCGCCGTGCCCTCGGCGACCTTCGGCCGGTGGAACAGCTTGGTGAAGTTCAGCCCGCGCGCTTTCCAGTGGGCGATGGCCTCGACCTTGTCGAGCAGGTCGGAGCGGCCGACCGCCTCCTCCAGCTTCGTAAAGCCGAGCGACGCCAGGATCTCCCGCACCTCCTCCGCCACGAAGAAGAAGTAGTTGACCACGTGCTCGGGCGTGCCCTTGAAGCGCTTGCGCAGCACCGGATCCTGGGTCGCGACGCCGACCGGGCAGGTGTTCAGGTGGCACTTGCGCATCATGATGCAGCCGGCCGCGATCAGCGGCGCAGTCGAGAAGCCCATCTGGTCGGCGCCGAGCAGCGCCGCGATGATCACATCCCGCCCGGTACGGATACCGCCATCGGCCTGGAGGGCGACGCGCCCGCGCAGACCGTTGAGCACCAGCGTCTGCTGGGTCTCCGCGAGCCCAGTCTCCCACGGACCGCCGGCGTGCTTGAGCGAGGTCAGCGGTGCCGCGCCGGTGCCGCCGTCGTACCCTGAGATCGTGATGTGGTCGGCCCGCGCCTTGGCGACGCCGGCCGCGACGGTGCCGACGCCGACCTCGGAGACGAGCTTCACCGACACGTCCGCCGACGGATTCACGTTCTTCAGGTCGAAGATCAGCTGAGCCAGATCTTCGATCGAGTAGATGTCGTGGTGCGGCGGCGGCGAGATCAGGCCGACGCCCGGGGTGGCGTAGCGGACCTTGGCGATCTTGGCGTCGACCTTGTGGCCGGGCAGCTGACCGCCCTCGCCGGGCTTTGCCCCCTGCGCGACCTTGATCTGCATCATGTCGGAATTAACGAGGTATTCCGTCGTGACGCCGAACCGGCCGGAGGCCACCTGCTTGATCGCCGACCGGCGCGAGCGCCCGTCGGGCAGCGGCTTGAACCGCTCGACCTCCTCGCCGCCCTCACCCGAATTCGAGCGACCGCCGAAGGAGTTCAGCGCGATAGCCAGCGTCTCGTGCGCCTCCTTGGATATAGAGCCGTACGACATGGCGCCGGTGGCGAAGCGCTTCACGATCTCGGAGGCCGGTTCGACTGATTCGAGCGGGACCGGCTCGCGACCGATCTCGGAGGCCGACTTGAGGCGGAACAGCCCACGCAGAGTCTTGAGCTGGTTCTCCTGCCGGTTCACCAGTTGCGCGTATTCCCGGTAGCGCTCCGGCACGTTGAGGCGCACCGCGTGCTGCAGCGTGGCCACCGTGTCGGGCGTCCAGGTGTGGGCCTCGCCGCGCAGGCGGTAAGCGTACTCGCCACCGACATCCAGAGCGTTGCGGTAGACGGGCGCGTCACCGAAGGCATCGCGGTGACGGCGGACCGTTTCCTCGGCCACCTCGGCCATGCCGACGCCCTCGATGGTCGTCGCCGTGCCGAAGAAGTCCCGGCCCACGAAAGTCGAGTTCAGGCCGATCGCGTCGAAGATCTGCGCGCCGCAATAGGATTGATAGGTCGAGATGCCCATCTTGGACATCACTTTCAAAAGGCCCTTATCGATCGCCTTGATGTAGCGATAGATGATCTCGTCGTCGGAGAGATCCGGGGGGAACTCGTCCTTCATGTCGAGCAGCGTCTCGAAGGCGAGGTACGGGTTGATCGCCTCGGCACCGTAGCCCGCCAGGCACGCGAAGTGATGCACTTCGCGCGGCTCGCCCGATTCGACCACGAGGCCGACCGAGGTCCGCAGGCCCTTGCGGATCAGGTAGTTGTGCACGGACGCGGTAGCCAGCAGCGCCGGTATCGGAATCCGGTCCGGTCCGACCGCCCGGTCGGTGAGCACGATGATGTTGTAGCCGCCGCGTACCGCCGCCTCGGCCCGGTCGCAGAGCCGGTCGAGGGCACCGTCCATGGCCTGCGCGCCCATTTCGGCCGGGTAGGTCACGTCCAGGGTCTTGGTGTCGAACCGGTCCTCGAAATGACCGATCGAGCGGATCTTCTCCAGGTCGCCGTTGGTCAGGATCGGCTGGCGGACCTCCAGGCGCTTGCGCCGGGACGCGCCCTCCATGTCGAGCAGGTTCGGCCGCGGCCCGATGAACGAGACGAGGCTCATCACGGCCTCCTCGCGGATCGGATCGATCGGCGGGTTCGTCACCTGCGCGAAGTTCTGCTTGAAATAGGTGTAGAGCAGCTTGGACTTCTCGGAGAGCGCCGAGAGCGGCGTATCCGTGCCCATGGAACCGACCGCCTCCTGGCCTGTGACGGCCATGGGCTGCATCAGCAGCTTGAGGTCTTCCTGGGTGTAGCCGAAGGCCTGCTGGCGATCGAGCAGGTTCACGTCGCCGCGCGACTCGCGGGGCTGCACCGGGCGCAAATCCTCCAGAACGATCTGGGTGTTCTTCACCCATTCGGCATAGGGGTGTGCGGCGGCGAGCTCGCCCTTGATCTCTTCGTCGGAGACGATGCGGCCCTTCTGGAGGTCGATCAGCAGCATCCGGCCCGGCTGAAGGCGCCAGGACTGCACGATCCTCTCGTCCGGTATCGGCAGGGTGCCCATTTCGGATGCGAGCACCACCAGCCCGTCGTCGGTGACGATGTAGCGAGCCGGGCGCAGGCCGTTGCGGTCCAGCGTCGCGCCGATCTGACGCCCGTCGGTGAACGCCACGGCGGCCGGGCCGTCCCACGGCTCCATCAGGGCGGCGTGGTATTCGTAGAAGGCGCGCCGCTCCTCGCTCATCAGAGGATTGCCGGCCCACGCCTCCGGGATCAGCATCATCATCGCGTGGGCGAGCGGGTAGCCGCCCTGCACGAGGAACTCGAGGGCATTGTCGAAGCAGGCGGTGTCGGACTGACCCTCGTACGAGATCGGCCAGAGCTTCGAGATGTCGTTGCCGAACAGGTCGGAATCGACGCTCGCCTGACGGGCCGCCATCCAGTTGACGTTGCCGCGCAGGGTGTTGATCTCGCCGTTATGGGCAACCATCCGGTAGGGGTGCGACAGCCGCCAGGTCGGGAAGGTGTTGGTGGCGAAGCGCTGGTGCACGAGCGCGATCGCCGAGACGAAGCGCTCGTCCTTCAGGTCAAGGAAGTAGCCGCCGAGCTGCGTGACTAGCACCATGCCCTTGTAGACGATGGTCCGGGTCGAGACCGAGACCGGGTAGAACTCCTTCACCCGCGGATCGTCGAGGGCGTAGACCCTGTTGGAGATCCCCTTACGCGCGACGTAGACCCTGCGCTCGAACGCGTCCTGATCGGTCACCGATGCGGGCCGGCCGATGAAGGCCTGACGGTGGTGGGGCTCGGTGGCCTTCACGGCGACGCCGAGATCCTCCGAATCGACCGGCACGTCGCGCCAGCCGAGCAGCGGCAGGCCTTCGGACGCGAGGACCGATTCGACGATCTCCTGAATGATCGCCCGCGGCTCCTCGGCCTTGGGCATGAAGAACTGGCCGATCGCGTAGGCGCCGGCCGGCGGCAGCTCGAAGCCGAGGCGCGAGCATTCCTCGGAAAAGAAGCCGTGCGGGATCTGCGTGAGGATGCCGCAACCGTCGCCCATCTTCGGATCGGCACCGACAGCACCCCGGTGATCGAGGTTCTCGAGGATGTTCAGACCCTGCTGGACGATCGCGTGGGTCCGGCGATCGTGCATGTCGGCGATGAAGCCGACGCCGCAGGCGTCGCGCTCGTTGGCCGGATCGTAGGCGCCCTGGGCTTTCGGCAGCGCGGGATCGCGCACGATGAGCGGCATCGTGCCACCGCGCGGGGCGGCAGCCTGGAGCGCGGAAGCGGCAAACGCGTCGACGGGCCTGCGCTGTGACATGCTTCGATTCGTCCTTCCCTCGACACCGTCCGCTCATGAGCGCCCGCTCATGAACCTGCGAGCATGTTTCGTGCCCGCAAGCCGTCGGCGCCAGCCATTCCGACCACATGCCGCAGGCCGTCCGGCCGGTCCGCAGGGACACGTCCTTCGGCTCGCGTTCATCGAGGACCCGGACCGCTCGGGGAGCGGTGCGCTGGCGCGCCCGTATCCGTCTGCCGAAATGCCTCGCCCGCACGCGAGACGGCGACGGCCGGTGCACGGCCAATGGGACAGTTGTGCTGTCCTATGTCGCGAAATTGCCAGATTGAAATGCTTTCAGCAAGTGACCGCCGCCCAGCCCTCCAACAGGCATTCGGTCGCCTGTCGAAGAGTCGCGTCCCGCTTCCGCAATCTCGCCCGAATCGGGTTGTCTACCCGCGGTGCCGAGCACAAGCGGCATGCGGGGCAACGACCCTGCCGGCATGGTCGAGGTCCGGGTCCTACCGGCCCGGACCATGCCGGAACCGGATACTCTGCCGGGTCTCCAGCACGGGAACGCACCAGAGTGATGATGACGAGCAGGACGTCCGCGCGCCTTCGGACCACGATGAGCCGGGCGCTCTGCGCCTCACTCCTGTGCGGCGGCGCGCTGCTGGGCCTCTGCCGCGGGGCCAGCGCCCAGTTCGCCTTCGAGGAGGAGATCGTGCCCCCGCGGGTGGTGGCGTGGCGCCTCGCCGACCAGGGTTTCACCGGTCTGAGCCGTCCGCGCTTCAACGGGCGCGTCTACGTCGTCGAAGCCGTGAACCCGGCGGGCATGCCGATGCGGCTGTTCGTGGATCCGGGATCGGGCGGGATCGTCGGGCGCCAGCGCCTCGGCGCGCCTTACGCGTATGCGCGGCTGGAGCGGCCTGCCCCGGGTTTCGGCTGGACCGAGGAGGATGCCGGACCCCGGCGCGCGCTTCGCGCCGTACCGGAAGCGGACGCCCCAACCCTGCGTCTCGATCGACGCACGACCGCGCGGCCTGAGGGCAACCCCGACGGCATCAATCGCGACAGCGCCGGGCGAAGCCCGCCGCCGCGCAGGCTTGCGCGCGCCGCACCGGCACGGAACCCCGAGCTTCGTGCAACGAATCGGACCTCGCCCGAAGCGCCGGCCCCGAAGATCGCCCCGGCCGAGGCGACCAAGGTCGAACCGAAGACCGAACAGGTACCCGAGACCAGGGCCGCGGCGATCGACAAGGCACCGTCCGCCAGTCCTGTACCGCGGCCCGACGACGCGGCCAAACCCGCCGCCCCCGCCGTGGCGGATGCGACCAAACCGGCCGTCAAGGACTGGAAGGATCCGCCGACCGAGAAGAAGCCCGTCCGGGTGATCGGCGGCGCCACCATCGTTCCGGGCCCATCCGAGAAGGAGCCGGCGGCGGCTCAATAACGTCTTATGCCGTTACGAGCCGCTCCGCCCCTGTGAAGACCGTCACCGTGTCGGCGCGTGCGATGGCGCAGAGCGTGATTCCGTGCGCTCGGGCCCGATCGAGCGCCAGGGACGTCGGTGCCGAGATCGCCACGATCACGGCCGCACCGAGACGCGCGGCCTTTTCGACCATCTCGAACGAGCAGCGGCTCGTGATCACGAGAAATCCCTGGTCCGCCTGGGTTCCGGCCCGCATCAGGGCGCCGATCAGTTTGTCCAGCGCGTTGTGACGTCCGACATCCTCCCGCACGGCCAGAAGCTCACCGTCGAGACTCGCCCAGGCGGCCGCATGGACCGCCCGAGTCTCGGCCCCGAGACGCTGTGCGGCGTCGAGGCCCGCGAGTGCCCGGGCGATCGCCGGAAGCCGGATCTGGAGAGACGGGACGGCATGCATCTCCGCCCGGGGCAACTCCGCTAGATCCTCGATGCCACAGACGCCACATCCGGTGCGTCCGCTGATCGCGCGCTTGCGGGCGAGATGCTCGCGCAGCCGCCCCGGGGCCAGATCGATGTGGAGCCGCACGCCGTCCGGCCCGGCCTCGGCCCGCGTTCCGCGGATCTCTTCGACACCCTCCACGATCCCTTCGGTGAAGCTGAAGCCGTAGGCGAAATCCTCAAGATCGGACGGCGTCGCCATCATCACCGCATGCGGCACACTGCCGTACACCAGGTTGATCGGTGTCTCGACCGCGAGCGCCCGGTTGCCGGGCAACGTCCGGTCGCCGGACTGCGTCGCATCGCCCGTGTAGGCAACAACCTGCATCGGAACCTTCACCGAGCAGGGCGGCAGGCCAGTGGGGTGAGTCCCGGTCTCGGTCGACATGCAGCGCTCCGATGGCGTCGCCCCTACGTATCGATCACCGTTCGCGACGCAATGGTGCGGCGGCAAACCGGCGCGCGATCGCGGCGGGCCCCTCGCAAACAGCTGGAAAGCGCGCGATGCGACGCTTGTGCGGTTGCGCCATGGCGGCCCTTGTGGTCTGAAGCCCCGGTCGGATAATGCCGGGTGACACAACCGGCGCTCCGTCACGTTGGCACAATCCCACTCGCAGTTGGGTGGGGCCGACGGGACCCAGGCAGCCAGGGGAGCCACGAGAGGCAGATGCGGACGGTGCGGACGATCAACCGGTCACTCTGGAGCCTCGCCACGCTCGGCGCCCTGCTCTTCCCGACAGCGCATGCTCAGGCTGGTGGCTTCGGCCAGCCGATCCCGTGGGAGATGAGCCGGCAGATC
Source organism: Methylobacterium sp. J-088 (assembly GCF_022829295.1). Taxonomy (GTDB): domain Bacteria; phylum Pseudomonadota; class Alphaproteobacteria; order Rhizobiales; family Beijerinckiaceae; genus Methylobacterium. Next base: position 98,462 of record NZ_JAKSYH010000136.1, on the reverse strand, counting down.
CCGGTCACCGAGAACGCCCGGGACATCCTGAACTTCGAGATCGGCCTGCACTGGCTTTCGGTGGCCATTTCGGTCTTCGTTCTGGGCTTGATCCTGTGGTGCGTGTTCCGCTTCGGCGAGAAGCGCAACCCGACACCCTCGCGCACGACCCACAACACCGCCATCGAGGTCGCCTGGACGATCGTTCCGGTGCTGATCCTGGTCGCGGTGGCGATTCCGTCTTTCCGCTTGCTGCGCACGCAGCTCTCCGATCCGAAGGCCGACATGATCGTGAAGGTCATCGGCCATGCGTGGTACTGGTCCTACGAGTACCCGCAGACCGAGGCCGGCGGCGGCTTCACCTTCGATGCCAACATCGACGAGGACAAGCAGCCCCGCCTGCTGCAGACTGACAACGAGATGGTGGTCCCGGTCGGCAAGATCGTGAAGATCCAGGTCACCGCCGCGGACGTGCTGCATTCCTGGGCGATGCCGTCCTTCGGCTTCAAGATCGACGCCGTGCCCGGCCGCCTGAACCAGATGTGGTTCAAGGCCGACAAGGAAGGCACCTTCCACGGCCAATGCTCCGAGTTGTGCGGCCAGCGGCACGCCTACATGCCGATCGTCGTCCGTGTGGTCAGCGAGCAGGCTTACGCCGACTGGCTGAAGGAGGCGAAGACCAAGTACGCCCAAATCGACAACGGCACGAGCTTCGCCGAGGCGCGCTGAGCCCCGGCTGACCGAACCGCACCCATCCGATTCACAAGGCACCCGAATCCATGGCTACAGCCGCAGCCCATGCCGAGGCCCACGAGGTCCACGACCACAAACCCTCGTTCTTCGCCCGGTGGTTCCTGTCGACGAACCACAAGGACATCGGCACCCTCTACCTGCTCTTCGCCTTCTGCGCCGGTATGATCGGCGCCTTCCTCTCCTTCGGCATCCGGATGGAGATGGAGCAGCCTGGCCTGCAGTACTTCTCGAACCCGGCGACCTACAACGTATTCGTCACGGGTCACGGCCTCATCATGGTGTTCTTCATGGTGATGCCGGCGCTGATCGGCGGCTTCGGCAACTGGTTCGTGCCCCTCATGATCGGTGCGCCCGATATGGCGTTCCCGCGCATGAACAACATCTCGTTCTGGTTGACGGTTGCGGGCTTCTGCTCGCTGCTGTGCTCACTCTTCGTCGAGGGTGCACCGGGAGCCTCGGGCGCCGGCACCGGCTGGACCGTCTATCCGCCGCTCTCGACCGCCGGACATCCTGGCCCGGCCGTTGACTTCGCCATCTTCGCCCTGCACCTTTCCGGCGCGGGCTCGATCCTCGGCGCGATCAACTTCATCACCACCATCCTGAACATGCGCGCGCCGGGCATGACGCTGCACAAGATGCCGCTCTTCGCCTGGGCCGAGTTGGTCACCGCCTTCCTGCTGCTGCTCTCGCTGCCGGTTCTGGCGGGCGCCATCACGATGCTGCTGACCGACCGCAACTTCGGCACGACGTTCTTCGATCCGGCCGGCGGCGGCGACCCGATCCTGTACCAGCACCTGTTCTGGTTCTTCGGTCACCCCGAAGTCTACATCATGATCCTGCCGGCCTTCGGCATCGTCTCGCACATCATCGCCACCTTCTCGCGCAAGCCTGTCTTCGGCTACCTCGCGATGGCCTACGCCATGGTGGCGATCGGCGTGGTCGGCTTCGTCGTGTGGGCCCACCACATGTACACGGTCGGCCTGTCGCTCCAGACGCAGTCCTACTTCGTGTTCGCCACGATGGTGATCGCGGTGCCGACCGGCGTGAAGATCTTCTCGTGGATCGCCACGATGTGGGGCGGCTCCATCCGCTTCACCGCAGCGATGCACTGGGCGGTGGGCTTCATCTTCCTGTTCACGGTCGGCGGTGTCACCGGCGTCGTGCTCGCCAACTCGGCAGTCGATAAGTACCTTCACGACACGTACTACGTGGTCGCGCACTTCCACTACGTGCTGTCCCTGGGTGCGGTGTTCGTCATCTTCGCTGGTGTCTACTACTGGTTCCCGAAGATGACCGGCCGCATCATCCCGGAATGGGCCGGCAAGCTGCACTTCTGGCTGGCCTTCATCGGTGCGAACGTCCTGTTCTTCCCGATGCACTTCCTCGGCCTCGCCGGCATGCCGCGTCGCTACGCCGACTATCCGGAGGCCTTCGCGGGCTGGCACAAGGTCTCGACCTACGGTGGCCACATCTTCGGCCTCGGCATGTTCGTGTTCGTGATCGGCGTGGTCATGGCCTTCCGCTCGAAGGAGCGCGCCGCGGACAATCCGTGGGGCGAAGGCGCTACCACGTTGGAGTGGACGCTCACCTCTCCTCCGCCCTTCCACCAGTTCGAGACGCTGCCCCGCATCGTCGACGAGCCGGGCGTGCACTGATAGACACCCGCGAGGGCCGCGTATGCGGCCCTCGCCCTTCCCCGGAGGCCGGTTCACCGGCCTCCCGGCAAGGGCGAGCGTCGAGGGCGATCCGCACGGGCCGTGGGACTAATCCCGGGCCCCGCTCACGTAACCCCTTGGAATACGTCGAATTCGAAACTCGACTCGGCCGTGACGCGCGTGGCCGGGCGCCGGCACAGCAGCGGCAGACGCGATGACGAGCTTGACGAACACCATCGGACGGGACGGCCCGGCCCCAGCCCTGTCGACGGCTGGCGGAGATGTCCCGGACTACTTTGCGCTTCTGAAGCCGCGGGTGATGGTCCTCGTGATCTTCACCGCCCTTGTCGGCATGGTCGTGTCGCAGGGTCATGTGCAGCCGGCGATCGGCGCGATCTCGCTGCTCGCCATTGCGGTGGGTGCGGGCGCCTCCGGCTGTCTCAACATGTGGTGGGATGCGGACATCGACGCCGTGATGACCCGCACCGCCACGCGGCCGATCCCGGCCGGTCGGATCTCGTCCGAAGAGGCCCTCGGCTTCGGGCTGTTTCTCTCCGTCGCTTCGGTGCTGGTGCTGGGCCTCGCCGCCAACCTTCTGGCGGCGGCCCTGCTTGCCTTTACGATCGTGTTCTACGCGGTGGTTTATTCGATGTGGCTGAAGCGGGCGACCGCGCAGAACATCGTGATCGGCGGCGCAGCGGGCGCCCTCCCCCCGGTCATCGGCCAAGCCGTGGTATCCGGTTCGGTCGGGATCGAATCGCTGGTCCTGTTTGCGATCATCTTCATCTGGACGCCGCCGCACTTCTGGGCGCTGGCCCTGATCAAGGCGGACGAGTACGCCCGGGCCGGCATTCCGATGATGCCGAACGTTGCGGGTCCCGCGTCCACCCGCCGCCAAATCGTCGGGTATTCCCTGCTTCTGGCCCCCCTCAGTCTCGCACCGGTCGCCTTCGGGTTCGGCGGCCTGCTCTACGCCGTGATCGGTCTCGTGGGCGGTCTCGGCATGGTTGCCTTCAGCATCCGTGTGCTGCGCAATCGCGAGGGTGAAGCCGAGCGGCGTGCGGCCCTCGGCATGTTCGGGTTCTCGATCCTCTATCTCTTCGCGTTGTTCTCCGCGTTGCTGGCCGAGCAGAGCTTCGGCCTGTTCCGGCCGGTCCTGGGCTGAGCGCCATGCCGGAACCGGAGCGCCAGTACCGTCCGCTCACCCCTGAGGAGGAAGCCCGCCGCCGGAAGCGCTCGGTGGCGATCGCCCTGGCGCTGGGAGCCTGGGTCCTGCTGTTCTTCGTCCTGACGATCGTCAAGCTCGGTCCGCAGATCCTCAGCCGGCCGCTCTGAGGAGACCCGCCATGGCCGCACCTCATCAGAACCCGAGCCGCGGTGCCAACCGCACGGCGCTGGCCTGCGCGGGCCTCGCGGTCGGCATGGTCGGCCTCGCCTTCGCGTCGGTCCCGCTCTACGACGCATTCTGCAAGGCTACCGGCTATGACGGCACGCCTCGTCAGGGGCCGGCGCTCGCTGCCACCGCGGCCCGGGCCGACGACAGTATGGTGGTCCATTTCGACACCAACGTCGCGCCGGGCCTGCCCTGGAAGTTCGCTGCCGAGACGAACAGCGTCGAGGCCAAGCTCGGCGAAACCAAAACGGTGTTCTTTCGCGTGCAGAACACCGGGACGAAACCCGCGACCGGGGTTGCGACCTTCAACGTCCAGCCCGGCCTGATGGGCGGCTACTTCGTGAAGATCGCCTGCTTCTGCTTCAATGCCCAGACGCTGCAGCCGGGCGAGACCCTCGACGTGCCGGTGGTCTTCTACGTCGATCCGGCGGTGCGCGACGATTCGAACACCGCGCATCTCAGCGAGATGACGCTGTCCTACACCTACTTCGCCAGCAAGAATGGTGAACCGGTGACCGCTGCGGCGGCGATACCGGCGCCACCCGGGACGAAGCGGGAATTCTGATCGCGGACGCGTGACAACACGGGCCCGCACCGACTAAACGTGCAGACAAGCTTGGGTGTGGTTTGTGCCGTGTCCGGCCAAAAGCAGACCGCGACAAGAGCAAACAGCAAGCAGCGTCAGGCCGGATGCCGGAAACGGCGCAGGGCGGCGGGTGAGGAGCGACGGGATAATGGCCGAGGCGCACGCCAAGAATCACGACTTTCACATCCTGAGCCCGAGTCCGTGGCCGCTGATCGGTGCCTTCTCGGGTTTCCTGATGGCGTTCGGCGCCGTCTTCTGGATGAAGAGCCTGCAGATCGGCACGCTGACGCCGGGCCCCTACATCTTCGGTGCCGGCGCGATCGGCGTTCTCTACACCATGTACTCGTGGTGGAAGGACGTGGCCCACGAGGCGAATTCCGGTGACCACACCCGGGTCGTCCAGCTTCACCACCGCTACGGCATGATGATGTTCATCGCCTCCGAGGTGATGTTCTTCGTCGCGTGGTTCTGGGCCTACTTCGAGGCGGCGCTCTACACCGCAGACCCGATCCAGGTGTCGCGCGTGGAATTCACCGGCGGCGTCTGGCCGCCCAAGGGGATAGAGGCGTTCGACCCCTGGCACCTGCCGCTGCTCAACACCCTGATCCTGTTGACTTCGGGCACCACCGTGACCTGGGCGCACCACGCGCTCCTCGAGGGTGATCGCAAGGGCCTGAAGTACGGCCTGTGGTTGACCATCATCCTCGGCGTGCTGTTCACCGCCTGCCAGGCGTACGAGTACAGCCACGCCGAGTTCGGCTTCGCGGGCAGCATCTACTCGTCGACCTTCTTCATGGCGACGGGCTTCCACGGCGCCCACGTGATCATCGGCACGATCTTCCTCGCCGTCTGCCTGTTCCGCGCCTATGCGGGCCAGTTCACGACGCGCCAACATCTCGGTTTCGAGTTCGCCGCCTGGTACTGGCACTTCGTCGACGTGGTGTGGCTGTTCCTCTTCGCTGCGATCTACGTGTGGGGCTCGGGCGTCTTCCACGGCGCCGCTCACTGAGATCTATCCCGCCACCGCATGGCGGACCTGCGAAGGGCGGCTCCGGCCGCCCTTTTTCATGTGCGGACACCGCGAATCCCCATATCGTTGCGGACACCTCCGATGCGGCATGGTCGCCGGCATACGGGTGAGTCTGGAGTCTGCCTGTGGATCACCGAATTTACGCGCCGCTGCCGCCGGTTCCCACGGGTTTACGCGGCCGGTGCCCGCGCTGCGGCGAGGGTCATCTGTTCAAGGGTTACTTGACCCTGCGGCCCTCCTGCGAGTCTTGCGGGCTCGATTACTCGCATTTCGACTCGGCCGACGGCCCGGCCTTCTTCGTCATGTCGATCGTCGGCGTGGTCGTGGTCGGCCTCGCCCTGTGGCTTGAGATCACCTACGAGCCGCCGATCTGGGTCCACGCGTTGGTCGCCGTCACGATGTCGGTCGGCCTCAGCCTGATCCTCGTCCGGCCGCTCAAGGGCATGCTGATCGCCCTCCAGTACAGCAACAAGGCCGAGCAGGGGCGCTTCGAACCGTGAAAGCCGTTGTTGCCAGAGGCGCCTGGCGCGATCTCGTCGCGCCCGGCATTGCCGCTTTGATTGCGCTGGCGATCCTCATCGGCCTCGGAACGTGGCAGATCGAGCGCAAGACCTGGAAAGAGGATCTGATCACCCGCATCGTGCGGCAAACCCAGGCGGCGCCGGTGGCACCGTCGGCGGCCGCGGAGTGGGATCCTGCCCGGGACGAATTCCGCCACGTGCTCGTTACCGGCCGCTTCCTCAACGACAAGGAGACGCTGGTGCACGGGCTCGCCGCCGGCGAGACGCCGGGCCGGGCTCTGCAAGGCTATTATGTGCTGACGCCGTTCGTGCGCGACGGCGGCGGCATGGTGCTGATCAATCGCGGCTTCGTCCCCACGGAGCTCAAGGCCCAATCGGATCGGCGGGACGGTCTGATCGACGGGCCCACCACAGTGACCGGTATCCTACGCGCCAGCGAGCCGCGCGGCCTGTTCGTGCCGGAGCCGGACCCGGCGCGGGGTGAATGGTTCAACCGGGACATCGGCGGAATCGCGGCCGCACGCGGTCTCTCGGACGTCGCGCCCTATCTGATTGAGGCCGATGCGGCCCCCGGCCAGACCACATGGCCCCGCGGTGGTCAGCTTCGAGTGGATCTGCCCAACAACCACCTGCAATACGCCTTCACGTGGTTCAGCCTCGCGGCCTGCCTGATCGCGGTCTATTCCGTGTTCGCTTGGCGCCGCCTTCACGAACCGGACATGCGGCAAGAGGCCTAGCATAAACCCGCTCCGCTGAGGCTCATTCGAAGAAAAGCCTCATCGAGGAAGCGTTCAAAACGGTAACCCGTTCCTTTGACCTGCGGCCGTTTCACCGGAATACTTGCGCTCGACTTGATCGATCGGCCGCTCTCTGGATCTTGTATTCAGTTTGCGGCGATCCCTCGAAATGGACACGGCGCAGGGCGCCGCGCGGTCCAGGGAGCGCCGAATGACCAGCCATCACATCGCGGAAGCGGAGCCTGCGCCGATCCGTTTCGCCTACTGGGTGCCCAACGTCTCGGGTGGCCTCGTGATCAGCACGATCCCGCAACGGACGAGCTGGGACGCTGACTACAACCGGACGCTGGCACAGATCGCTGAGGAAGCCGGCTTCGACTACGCGCTGACGCAGATCCGGTTCACCGCCGGCTATGGCGCCGAATACCAGCACGAGTCGGTGGCGTTCAGCCATGCGCTGCTGGCGGCCACCACCAAGCTCAAGGTGATCGCCGCGATCCTGCCCGGCCCTTGGAACCCGACGCTCGCCGCGAAGCAGATCGCCACGATCGCACAACTCACCGACAATCGCGTTGCGGTGAACATCGTGTCGGGCTGGTTCTCGGGCGAGTTCCGGGCGATCGGCGAGCCTTGGCTGGACCATGACGAGCGTTACCGCCGCTCCGAGGAATTCATCCGCAGCCTGCGCGGGATCTGGACCCAGGACAACTTCACCTTCCGCGGGGATTTCTATCGGTACAGCGACTACACGCTGAAGCCGAAGCCGGGTCAGCCGCTGCCGGAGATCTTCCAGGGCGGCTCGTCGCGGGCAGCGCGCGACATGGCGGCCCGGGTGTCCGACTGGTACTTCACCAACGGCAACACGCCCGACAACATCCGCGCGCAGGTCGACGATATCCGCGCGAAGGCGGCGCAGAGCGGCAACGATCCGCGCATCGGCGTCAACGCCTTCGTGATCGCCCGCGAGACCGAGGAAGAGGCCCGCGCCGTTCTTCAGGAGATCATCGACCACGCCGACGCCGATGCCGTGAAGGCCTTCGGCCACGAGGCGAAGAATGCCGGCAAGGCCTCACCGGAGGGCGAGGGCAATTGGGCGAAATCGAGCTTCGAGGATCTGGTCCAGTACAACGACGGTTTTCGGACCAACCTGATCGGTACACCCGATCAGATCGCCGAGCGGATCCTCGCTCTCAAGGATGCCGGTGCGGATCTCGCGCTCCTGGCCTTCCTGCATTTCCAGGAGGAGGTCGCGTATTTCGGTACGCACGTGATCCCGCGGGTGCGCGCCCTGGAGGCCGCCCGCGCCCAGCGCGCCGAAGCGGCCTGACCGTCCAGCGTCCTCCTCCCCGATCCATCAGGAGCGTGCCATGACCATCGCCGTCGATGCACGAACCTCGAACCGCAGGGCGCGCGGGGCGCGCCCGGTCCGGAACGCCCCCCGACCCAGGCTCACGTCATCGGCGGCGACCCGGAGGCGCTCGACATCGCCCACCGGCTGGCAGCCGCGTTCCGTGTCGGCGCCTCGGAGCGGGATCGCGCCGCCGTGCGGCCGCTCGCCGAGCTCGACGCCTTCTCGCAGAGCGGCCTGTGGTCGATCAACGTGCCGCGGGCCTATGGCGGGCCTGAAATGTCCTACCGGACCCTGGCGCAGGTCATCGCCATCATCGCGGCGGCGGACCCCGCCATCGCGCAGATCGCGCAGAACCATCTCGGCATCATCGCGGCGATCCGGACCGTGTCGGACGACGCGCAGAAACGGCTGCTGTTCGGGGAGGTGCTGCGTGGTACTCGGTTCGGCAACGCCTTCTCGGAGCGTGGCACCAAGCGGGCGGCCGAGTTCGACACGCGCTTCACCGACGACGGCGACCACGTCGTGGTGCGCGGCCAGAAGTTCTACGCGACCGGCGCGCTGCTCGCGCATCTCGTTCCGATCGTCGCCCTCGATGGGCAGGGCCGGGCTTGGTACGCCATCGCCGAGCGCGACGCGCCGGGCCTGACGATCATCGACGATTGGTCGAGCTTCGGCCAGCGCGGCACCGCGAGCGGCACCGTGCTGATCGAGGATGTCCGGGTACCAAAAACGCATCTGGTCCCGGCTTGGAAGGGTTACGACGCACCCACCGCGGACGGCGCCGTATTCCAGATCATCCAGGCGGCAATCGATGCCGGCATAGGCCGGGAGGCGCTGGACGACACGATCCGGTTCGTCCGCGAGAAGGCCAGGCCTTGGATCGACAGCGGTCTGGAGCGCGCAAGTGACGATCCCTACACGATCCAGGCGATCGGCGACCTGACCCTCCGCCAACACGCCGCGGAGGCGCTGCTCGATCGGGCGGGGCTCATCCTCGACGAGGCCGTGGCCAAGCCGGATGCGCAGCGCGTGGCGGCGGCGCAACTCGCGGTCGCCGAGGCGAAGGTGCTGACCACCGAGGTCGCCCTGGCGGCCTCCAACAAGCTGTTCGAGTTGTCGGGCACCCGCTCGACCCTGGCGGCGGAGAATCTCGACCGACACTGGCGGAACGCGCGGACCCACACGCTCCATGACCCCGTACGGTGGAAGTACGCCATCATCGGCAACCACGCGCTGAACGGCGTCGCCCCGCCGCTCCACGCCTGGAGCTGAGCGCCGGATCAGAGCACCGGCACGCCGCGGGCCTTGGCCAGCTCGCCGGGCTCGACATGGATCGTCACCACCGCTCCGGGGATGGTCGTCTCCAAGGCGTTCTCCAGCCGGTCGCAGATCACGTGCGAAGCCTCGACGCTCATGGCGCCGGGGACCACGAGGTGGAAATCGATGAACGTGGCCTGCCCGGCCGCGCGCGTGCGAACGTCGTGCGCCTCCAGCGCCCCTTCGCCGTGCTCCGAGATCAGCGTCCGGATCTGAGTCACCATCTCATGCGGGGCCGCGCGATCCATCAGGCCGTCGACCGATTCCCGCACCATGCGGAAGCCGGACCAGAGGATGTTCAGCGCCACCAGCCCGGCCACCATCGGATCGAGGATGGGATAACCGGTCACTAGAACAGCTCCGACACCGATCAGGACGCCGCAGGAGGTGACGACGTCAGCAAAGATGTGGCGCGCATCGGCGATCAGGGCCGGCGAGCGCCACCGCTGACCCCAGCGCATCAGCGCCATGGCCCAGGCCGCGTTGATGATGCCGGCCCCGAAATTGATCGCCACGCCGATGGCAGGGGCATCGAGGGGCTTGGGCGCCAGCACGCCGTAAAACGATTCGCGCAGGATCATGAGCGCCGCCACGATGATCAGGGCGCCCTCGATCACCGCGGAGAAGAACTCGGCCTTGTGGTGGCCGTAGGGATGATCCTCGTCGGCCGGACGCGCCGCGACGCGCAGCGCCACGAAGGCGCCGATGGCGGCGACCACGTTGATGATGCTCTCGAGGGCGTCCGAATACAGCGCGAGGCTGCCGGTGAGCCAAGCGGCGTAGAACTTCAGGGCCGTGACGGCGAGGCCGATGCCCGCGCTGAGGAGGGCAGCTTTCTGGGTACGGTCCATGAGTCGGCGCCGAGTTGGGGTGGCCGCGCCTATACGGCATCACCCTTGTCCCAGGCCACGGCAAAGGTTCGACGCTTCCGAAAAGGTCTTAGCTTTGGCTAAGTCTCGATCGGTTCAGGTGCGTTCCCGCGTGCGGCCTCGCGCCGGCGGCTCGTCGCTGCCTTGGCGCGGGCAGTGTCCGCCTTCCGCAGCAACCGGCGGCGTTGCCATGCGAAGCGTGCGGCAGCGGCCAGGGATTCCAGGCGCGCCGCCTCACGCTCCCAATAGCCGAGCAGCTGACCGTCCAGGGTCACGCGCCGGTTCCGGCCGGGCAGAGCCACGGCGCCTATTCCCGCTTGGCGGGCGGCTCGCCCGTCTCGGTTACGACCAGCGCATCGGGTTCCCCGCGGAAGCTGCCCAGGCCGGAATCCGAGACGGGCACCGTCGGGCTGCCGAAGGGCTGGCTCGGATACGCATCCTCGAATTTCGACCGGGCCTCGTCGGGGCTCTGGGCCTTCAGCACGATCTCGGGCTTTCCCGGCAGCGGCCATCGCGGGTCGGCTTCGTCACGGGGGCGAACGGCGTACCAGGGCATCGATGGTCATCTCGCGTCTCGGTGACGCGGAAAACGGGCACGATCCCCGAGGGTTCCGCGGTTGAAACCGCCTGCGGTTCGGTGCACGCAGCCCGGAATGCGCGTGGACCTGTTCGATTTCGACCTGCCGGAGACCAGCATCGCCCTGCGCCCGGCCGAGCCGCGGGATGCCGGGCGGCTGCTTGTCGTGCAGCCGGGGATGGCTTTGGCCGACCGGACCGTACGCGATCTGCCCGGCACCCTGCGGACCGGCGATGCTTTGGTGTTCAACGACACGCGGGTGATCCCGGCCCGCCTCCACGGCGTACGCACGCGGCCGGGCGCGCCCGGTCAGCGTACGGAGGCGATGCTGCATCTGCGCGAGGGACCCGCGCGCTGGCGCGCCTTCGGCCGTCCGGCCAAGCGGGTCGCCCCCGGCGACACGCTGCGATTCGGCGCATTAACCGCCACCGTGGCCGAGAAGGGCGAGGCCGGCGAGATCGTGCTCGATTTCGACCGGGCGGGGCCTGAGCTCGACGCCGCCATCGTGGCCGAGGGCGCCCTGCCGCTGCCCCCCTACATCGCCGGCAAGCGCGCCGCCGACGCGCGGGACGCCACCGACTACCAGACGATCTACGCCCGGAACCCCGGCGCCGTCGCGGCGCCAACGGCGGGCCTGCATTTCTCGGAAGGCCTGCTCGCGGATCTCGACGCGGCCGGGCTGCGGCGCCACCACGTCACGCTGCATGTCGGAGCGGGCACGTTCCTTCCGGTGAAGGCCGAGGATACGGAAGGCCATCGGATGCACGCGGAAATCGGCATCCTCGACGCGGATACCGCCACCGCGCTCAACGCGACCCGCGCCGCGGGCGGCCGGATCGTCGCGATCGGGACCACCGCCCTGCGCCTGCTGGAGAGCGCCGCGCGCCCGGACGGAACGCTCGCAGCCTTCTCGGGCCCGACCGATATCTTCATCACGCCGGGCTACCGCTTCCGGGCGGTGGACGCGCTCGTGACGAACTTCCATCTGCCGCGCTCGACCCTGTTCATGCTGGTCTCGGCCTTCTCGGGCCTCGACACGATGCGCGCCGCCTACGCGCACGCGATCGAGGCCAGCTACCGGTTCTATTCCTACGGCGACGCCAGCCTGCTCTTCCCGGGCACGGGCGCGGACCTGCCATGAGCCAGCGATGACCGATCCACTCCCCTTCGGCTTCAGCCTGCAGGCGCAGGACGGCACCGCCCGCACAGGCGCGATCACGACGCATCGCGGCGCGATCCGGACGCCGGCCTTCATGCCGGTCGGCACAGCCGCCACCGTCAAGGCGATGTATCCCGGCCAGGTCCGCGACCTCGGCGCGGACGTGGTGCTCGGCAACACCTATCACCTGATGCTGCGCCCCGGTCCCGAACGGATGGCGCGGATCGGCGGACTGCATCGCTTCATGAACTGGGACCGGCCGATCCTGACCGATTCCGGCGGCTTCCAGGTGATGTCGCTCTCCGCCTTGCGGAAGATCGACGAGCAGGGCGTGACCTTCCGCTCGCATATCGACGGCACGGCGCACCACATGAGCCCGGAGCGCTCGATCGAGATCCAGGGACTGCTCGGCTCCGACATCCAGATGCAGCTCGACGAATGCGTGCGCCTGCCGGCCGACCATGCGGCGATCGAGAAGGCGATGCAGCTGTCCCTGCGCTGGGCCGAGCGCTGCCGAATCGCCTTCGGCGAGCAGACCGAGCGGGCCCTGTTCGGCATCGTGCAGGGGGGCGACATCCCGGCCCTTCGGATCGAGAGCGCCCGCGCCTTGGCGGACCTCGACCTGAAGGGCTACGCGGTCGGCGGCCTCGCGGTCGGCGAGCCGCAGGCGGTGATGTTCGCGATGATCGAGACCGTGGAGCCGCACCTGCCCGCCGCGAAACCGCGCTACCTGATGGGTGTCGGCACGCCCGACGACATCCTCGGCGCGGTGGCCCGCGGCATCGACATGTTCGACTGCGTGATGCCGACCCGCGCCGGCCGCCACGGCCTCGCCTATACGCGCCATGGCCGGGTCAACCTGCGCAACGCCCGCCACGCCGAGGACACGGCCCCCCTGGACGAGGCCTCGATCTGCCCGGCGACGCGGGATTATTCGCGCGCCTATCTGCATCATCTGGTCCGGTCGAACGAGATCCTGGGGATGATGCTGCTGACCTGGAACAATCTCGCCTACTATCAGGATTTGATGGCAGGCGCCCGGGCGGCGATCCGGGACGGTCGATACGCCGAGTATTGCAGCGAAACCCGCGCGGGCTGGGCGCGGTCCGAGCGCGCCGCCGCGTGAGGCCGGATCAGGGGTGGGCCAGCACCCGGTAGGTGCCGCCCGGATCGTCGGCGCCGGTCGCCACCGCTGCCTTCAGGTCCGCGACGATCCGCTCCGCGACCGGCAGGCGGTAATGCAGCGCGTCCCAATAATTCGCGTCCCGGTTGGTGAGCGGCGACGGAAAACGGAAATCCACCACCGTGGCGCCGTGGCCGGCGCCGATCGCGGCGACCCGGCTCTTGCAGGCCGCCTCGCGCCGACCCGCCGCCGTCCCGGGGGCTCCCTGCGCGGCGGCGTGGACCGGCATGAAGACGAGGAGCTTCACCGCATCGGACGGCACGCGGTCCAGGAGATGATCGAGGCGGCCGAGCGCCGGTATGGGCGCATCGACCGGATCGATAGCGGCCGCCGGGTCGGCAGCACCCGCGCGGATATGGGCACGCGCGCGCTCCGGGTCGTAGCGGTCCTCCGGCGGCGTGAAGACCGCGTAGCCGTCCCGACGAATCCGAGGTCGGGCCAGACCGGCCCACGCGAGCCCGGCCTGTGCCGCCACGGCGACCGCGCGCAGGTTCACCTGTCGCAGCACGCCCCACGGCGCGCCGTCCGCATAGAGCCAGTCCGGGAAGGCGTTGGCCGTGCGGGCGGGGGGATCGGCCGAACACCACGTCCCATCGAGCCCGAACAGGACCGCACGCACGGCATGATGCGCGATGAAAAGTTCGGCGAGGCGGATCTGCTCGTCCGGCGTCGCGGCGTTCACGGCGAGGTTCGCGAACCGGGCGCCGAAGGCCTCGTCGAGGGCGTTCGGATCGAGCAGGCGGGCCGTCGAGGTGCCGAAGACCGCGGCGTCGAACCGGCCGCCGCGGGCGATCTGCGGGTATGAGAGCCGCTGGTTGGCGTCCATGATCGGACCCGGCGGATGCCCCGGTGCGGCGCGCAGGCCGTAGGGATCCATCAGGGCCACGAATGCCACGACTGCGATGCCGATGAAGGCCGTGGCGGCGATCAGGCTGCGTGCGAAGCCAAACCAAGCTTCAGCGGCGAACACTCCGTGAGGGGGCCGTTCCGGCAATCGCGATGCCATGTCCGGCGTTCTCGCTCTAACACCGGCCGGAAGGTCAAGCGCCACGACTTATGATATCGTGCGCGAGGCGGCTGTGCCGAAAAGAAGCTGAGTCTCGGGAATTCTTGGTCGGAGTGGCAGGATTTGAACCTGCGACCCCCACGTCCCGAACGTGGTGCGCTACCAGACTGCGCTACACTCCGAAGGCCGTCCCGCGCATCGCTGACCGGGCCGACGAGCGGGTGTATAGCCGTGCCTTGGCTGGGCCGCAAGCCGGGTTTGTGCTGTTTCAACAGAGCCGGTCGGGCCAATCTGTCGGGAGCCTCCGGGGCTGGATCGTCGCGTCAACGGCCCGCACCGCGACGGTGGCGGCATAGCCGGCACCGGCATCGATCGCCGCGAGGGTCCACCCTGCCGGGTCCCGCAGCAGGCGCGGAGCAGCCGGCGGCAGGGTCACGCTGAAACGGTCGAGGGGTAGGGACAGACCGGTCCCCAGCGCCTTCACCACCGCTTCCTTGCGGGTCCACAGGCCGAAGAAGGCCGCCTCGATAGCCTCAGCCGGCAAGCTCGCGAGGGACGCCGCCTCGTCGGGCGCGAAATGCGTCCGGGCGATCCGCACCGCGTCCGGAATCGCTCGCATCAGTTCGAGATCGACGCCGATGTCGGCCGGGCCCGCGAGACCGATCAAGGCGCGGGCCCCCGAATGCGACAGGTTGAACTCCAACGGGCTTCCGGCCGGCTCCGCGAGGTGCGGCTTGCCAGCCGCCTTCGCGGCGAGGCGGATCTCGGACGGGGCACAGCCGCGCGCGTCCGCCAGGATGAGCCTGAGGGCCGCGTGGCTTACAGTGAAACGCGCGCGATCCTCCGGCCGCAGGAACCGGTCGCCGCGGTCGCGCTCTGAGCGGTCGAGCACCTGCGCGCATCGTTCGAGCCGGTCCGGCGATACGGCGAGATCGACCAGCCACACATCCACCGCGCTCAAGCGACGCCTCGCGGCCGCCGGACGCAGAAGTTAAGGTCGCGCGATGGTGAGGGCACGGGGGCGCATCCGGTGACGACGGCATGAGGAGCTTCGCGCCCCAGCGCGCTGTGGGCAAGGTGCCGCGCGCTTGAGCGACCCGGCCGCGTTTCCCGTCCGCCCGTCCCTGCATGAGCCGCTGAACCTCAGCGGCCGCCGCACCCGCTACGGCGTATTCTTCGCCACCTACCTCTATCAGGGGCTGATCGCGGGGTTCTCGCTCACGGCGTTGGCCAATCATCTCACCGCCAAGGGCGTTTCGGCGGCGGAGATCGGCTTCCACTTCGCCCTCGCGGGCCTGCCCTGGACCCTTCAACCCATCCTGTGGGGCCCGGTGGTCGACCGCACCGGCGATTCCCGGATGGGCCGGCGCCGGGTCTTCGCGGTTGCGGCGGTCCTTGGCTGCCACGCCGCCCTCGCGCTGCTGCTGTGGGGCGCCGAGGATCGGGTCGGCGGACTCGGCCTGATCTTCCTGGCCCACAGCCTGTGCGCCTCGCTCCTCGACACCGCCTGTGATCGGATGATCATGGACCACGTGCCGTCCGCCGAACTCGGCCGGGTGAGCGGCTGCACCCGCGCGGGCTTCGTGGCCGGAAGCAGCCTCAGCGCGGCCGTCTTCGGGTGGATGCTGACGACCGACGGTTTGGCCATCAGCGCACGCTGGCTCCTCGTGGCCGCCATCGTGGCGAGCCTGCCGATCCTGCTTGTCCGCGAGGGGCCCACGGATGCGCTCGCCACCCCAGGGCGGCGCGGATTGGCGCCGCGACGGGTGCCGTTCCGCCGATTCCTGCGTCGCCTGATCGTGAGCCTGCAGCGCCCGCGGGCCCTGCGGCTTCTCGCCCTGTGCTTCGGTCTCGACGGCGCGCTCGGGCTGTTCGAACTGCCCTTTTCGGTGGACCTGCTCCAGCGTCAGGCGTGGGATCCAGCCGTCCTGTCCCGCCTCCAGGCCGGTCTGGCGCTGGCGAGCGGAACAGCCGGCGCGCTGGCGGTCGGCTTCTGGTCTGACAGGTCCGGCCCGGTCCGGCCGCTGCGCATCCTCCTGCTCGCCAGCGCCGGCACGTTCCTGCTGGCCGGCGCCCTGATCACGTCGGACCTCGTCGGCGCGGCCGGGCCGGTGATCCTCGCGCTGACCAACATGCTGCCCGGCCTGCTGATCGTGGCGCTGATGCCGGCCCTGCTCCAGGCCAGCCAGGGACGCCCGGGAGCGGCGACGCAACTCGAGGTCTACATGGCGGCGATGAATCTCGGTTCCGTCGCCGGAACCGCGCTGGCCGGGTGGTTCGCGCCGGTTCTGCCGCTGGCTGCGGTGGCTGTGTTCGTCGCCGTGGTCTTTCTTGGAGCATTCCGGGTCGCAGGCCGTGCCGATCTGCTCGTCGCCCACCGGTGAGGGAAAACGGCGACTCCCGACGCGCCGCCGATGCGCTAGAACCCCACCATGGCCGCCGCGAAAATCGACACGCCCGATCTCGACCTGACCGCCGAGGAGGCCCGCGACGAGCACGCGCGGGTTTCGGAGGCGATCCTCGACGCCGACCGGCTCTACTACCAGGAGGACGCGCCCGAGATCTCGGACGCGGACTACGACCGCCTGCGCCGACGCCTGGAGACGCTGGAGACCCGCTTCCCGGATCTCGTCGGCACGGGCGCCGCCAGCACGTCGGTGGGCGCCAAGCCCTCGGAGAAATTCGTCAAGGTGCGGCACGCCGTGCCGATGCTCTCGCTGGGCAACGCCTTCGACGATGCCGAAGTGGCCGAGTTCGTGGTCCGGGTGCGCCGCTTCCTCGGCTGGCCCGAGGATGCACCGCTCGCCTTCACGGCCGAGCCGAAGATCGACGGGCTGTCTCTGTCGCTCCGCTACGTGCAGGGGCGCCTCGACACCGCGGCCACGCGCGGCGACGGCGAGGTCGGCGAGAACGTCACCGCCAATGCGCGGACCGTACAGGACATCCCAGAGACGCTGGCCGGCTCGGACTGGCCGGAGATCTGCGAGGTGCGCGGCGAAGTCTACCTGTCGCACGCCGATTTCGCCGCCATCAACGCCCGGCAGGAGGCGGCCGGCAAGGCGCTGTTCGCCAACCCGCGCAACGCCGCCGCCGGGAGCCTGCGGCAGCTCGATCCCGCGATCACCGCGTCCCGGCCGCTTCGATTCTTCGCCTATGCCTGGGGCGAACTCTCAGCGCCGATCGCCGAGACGCAGACCGGCGCCCTCGAGCGTTTCGCGGCCTGGGGCCTGCCGGTGAACCCGCTGACGCGGACCTTCACCGACCGCGACGCGATGCTCGCCCATTACCGGCAGATCGAGGCGGACCGGGCCGGGCTCGGCTACGATATCGACGGCGTGGTTTACAAGGTCGACGACCTGGCGTTGCAGAAGCGGCTCGGCTTCGTCTCGCGCTCCCCGCGCTGGGCGCTCGCCCACAAGTTCGCCGCTCAGGAGGCGACGACGGTGGTGGACGACATCGTCATTAATGTCGGCCGCACCGGCTCGCTGAACCCTCTGGCGAAGCTGCAGCCGGTGACGGTGGGTGGTGTGGTTGTGTCCAACGCGACCCTGCACAACGAGGGCTACGTGAAGGGCGTCGGCGCCGATGGCGAGCCGATCCGCGACGGTCGCGATATCCGCGTCGGCGACACGGTGACGGTGGTCCGGGCCGGCGACGTCATCCCAAAGGTGATGGATGTCGATCTCACCAAGCGCCCGGCGGATTCGCGGCCTTTCGAATTTCCGGAAACCTGCCCGGCCTGCGGCAGCCGGGCCGTGCGCGCGGTCAACCCGCGCACCGGCCGCCCCGACGCGATCCGCCGTTGCACCGGCGGCTTGATCTGCCCGGCGCAAGGGGTGGAGCGGCTGAAGCACTTCGTCTCGCGCAACGGGTTCGACATCGAAGGATTCGGCGAGACCTACATCGAGGTTCTGTTCGAGGCGGGCCTCGTGCGCCAGCCGGCCGATCTGTTCCGGCTCGACTTCGACAAGCTCAAAGCGGCGGTCGTGGCGCGGCGCGAGGCGCTGTCGGCCGAGCGGCGCGCCGAATCCGGAGCGGCCGAACCGCCCAAGAAGGCCGCCAAGAAGAAGGGCGAGGAAGACGACAAGGCGATCAAGAACCTGCTCGCCGGCGTCGAAGGCCGTCGCCAGGTGCCGATGAACCGCCTGCTCTTCGCCCTCGGGATCCCGCAGATCGGCGAGGCGACCGCCAAGGCGCTGGCCAAACGCTTTACCGACATGCCGACACTCATCGCGGCGATCCGCGAGGCCGCTGCGGCGCAGCCCGGGCCCGACTGGATCGAACTGACGGCGGTGCCCCGGGTCGGTGGGACGACCCGCGACCGGCTGCTCGACCTGGGCCTTCCGAAGGACGAGGCCACGCCAGGCCAGGAGCGGGCGCGCCTCAGCACCGTCCAGCGCGAAAACCTCATCGCCCATTACGGCGATGCCGAAGCGGTGCGCGCAGCGATCACCAAGGCTGCGGCGCAGCGCCCCGGAGATGCCTACCGCCTGTTCGCCGATGATGGCGAGATCGGGCCGGTGGCGACCGATGCGCTGCTCCTGTTCTTCTCCGAGCCTCACAACGCCGATGCCGTCGCGGCCCTGCTCGACGAGGTGGATGTCGAGGCGATGGAGCAGGCGGCCTCGGCTTCGGCCTTCGCGGGCAAGACCGTCGTGTTCACCGGCACGCTGGAGAAGATGACCCGCAATGAGGCCAAGGCCGTGGCCGAGCGCCTCGGCGCAAAGGTGTCGGGCTCGGTCTCGGCGAAGACCGATCTTGTGGTGGCCGGCCCCGGGGCGGGCTCCAAGCTGAAGGACGCGCAGAAGCATGGCGTGCGCGTCGTCTCGGAGGACGATTGGCTCGGGATGGTGTCGCAGGGTTGATGCCGGAGTCCGGGCGGCCTAGACCTCCTGGGGAACAGCCCGAGAACTCCCGCCCGGCATGGTTGCCCCCCGATGACGGTCCTGGCCCTCGACTTCGAGACGGCCAACGAGCGGCGCGACAGCGCCTGCGCGGTGGGTCTCGCCTGGATCGCGGACGGCCGGGTCGTGCGCCGGGAAAGCCACCTGATCCGCCCGCCCGAGATGCGCTTCTCGCCCGGCAACATCCGGGTTCACGGTATCCTGCCGTCCAACGTCGCCGACGCGCCGGATTTCGCCACCGCGATGGCACCGTATCTGGACGACCTGCGGCGCGGGCTCATCCTGGCGCATAACGCGAGCTTCGATATCGGCGTCCTGCGGGCCGGGCTGGTGCGCGCCGGCCTGCCGGTGCCGGATCTGTCCTATCTCTGTACCGTTCAGGTGGCGCGCCGCGTATTCCCAGGGCCGGAGGGCTGCGGGCTCGGCAAGGTGGCGCGGCGTCTGGGCATCCGTTTCGAGCATCACGATGCCGGCGAGGACGCCTATGCCTGCGCGGAGATCGCGCTGGCGGCGATGCGCGAGCGGAACGCCGCCGACGTTCACGCGCTGGCCGCTTTGCTCGGCCTGCCGATCGCGCGGGCGGTCGGCGGACCTGCCGTGCCCCGACGGCCCCTCGGGGCGCCCCCTGGGGCGATCAGCGGGCGCGCGATGGCGGCCTTCCCGCAGGCGCCGACAGCCCTCCGCTTCGCGATGCGGGGATCCACCGGCAACCGGTACGACGTGCGTCTTGAGGAGCGGCCCGGCGGCCCGCTGCTGCGCTGCACCTGCTCGGCCGGCCGCTTCGGGGTGCGCTGCCGCCACGTGAAGGCGCTCGAGGTCGGCGACATCACCGACCTGCTCTCCGACAACGCCGCCGATGTCGTGCTGCTCGCCCGCATGCTCGGCGCGAAGGCGCGAATCGCGGGCGCGGCCTGAGGCGAATCACGCTGCGTCGAGGCAGACCCGGAAGGCCGCGACGGCGCGCTCGATATCGGCGACCGTGATGTGCCGGTGCGTGACGAGGCGCAGCCGCGTCGAGCCCAGGGGCCGGGTGCGGGTTCCCGCCGCATCGAGCGCCTCGACCCAGTGGGCGCTGTCGCGGCCGGTTCGCGCCAAATCGACCTGTACGATGTTGGTTTGCGGCACACTCGCAGACAGGCGTGGCCCCAGCGCGTTCAGCCCGTCGCTGAGCTGCCGGGCCCGCGCGTGATCCTCGTCCAGCTGCGCACCCATGGCGGTGATCGCCTCAAGACCCGCCGCCGCCACGATTCCCACCTGTCGCTGGGTTCCGCCGATCATCTTGCGGAGGCGCCGGGCCGTCGCGATGACCGGGGCGTCGCCGGCCAGCACCGCACCCATCGGCGCGCTCAAACCCTTCGACAGGCAGAGCGAGACCGTATCGACATGCGCGGTGAGATCAGCCGGCGGGACACCGAGATGGATCGCGGCGTTGAACAGGCGCGCTCCGTCGAGATGGACCGGGATGCCGCGCTTGCGGGCGATGTCGGCCAATGCCGCCATGTGGGCGGGCGGCAGCACCGTTCCGCCGGCCGCGTTGTGCGAGGTCTCGACCGCGATCATCGCGGTGCGGAGCGGACTCGCCGAAGGGTGCAGCGCCGCCTCCAGACGGTCGAGATCCATGGCGCCATCTGAGCCCTGGATCCCGAGCAGGAAGGTCCCCGTGAGGGTCGCGGCCCCGCGCTCGGTGTTGAGCATGTGGGCCTGCGCTTCGAGCAGCACCTGCTCGCTGCGCTGAACCTGCGCCAGGATCGCCAGGAGGTTGCCCATCGTGCAGCTCGGCACGAACAGGCCGGCGGCCTTGCCCAGCATCGCAGCCGCTGTCTCCTCCAGCGCCCGCGCGGTCGGGTCGGCGTCGAGCCCGTCATCGCCCAGCGGCGCCGAGCGCATACGCGCGTACATGGCTTCGGTCGGCCGGGTGACCGTATCGCTGCGCAGGTCCACAGTGTCGGACGCTTCGGCTGCCGCGTTCATGTCGGTGTGCATCTGAATACCTTCCGGGCGGCCTATCGATAGGCGGCCTCGTCACCGGAATCGGTCGGGTTGGCCAGGGCGCGCTTCAGCACGTCGCTCATCGGCAGCTCAAGGTTGATGCCCCTCGGCGGGATCGGCTGCTCGAAATAGCGGCTGTAGAGACGCGCCACGGTGCCGTCCTGGATCAGCTCGACCACGGCCTTGTCGACGGCCGCCTTGAAGGCCGGATCGTCCTTCGGCTCCAGAATGCCGTAGGGCGCGAATTCCAGCCCCTGGGTGCCGATCTTGTAATCGCCCGGCCGCTTGGCGCCCGCCACCGTGGCATGTGCCAGGGCATCGTCGTTGATCGTCCCCACGGCGCGGCCGGTCTCCAACAGCAGAAAGACTTCCGCGGTGTCCTTGGCGGGCATCACCTGAATGTCGAGCTTGTCGCGGACGTTGATCCGCGTCGCGACGCGCTGGGTCTCACCGCCCGCCTGGGCCGAGATCGCCTTGCCACGGAACGAGGCGATGTCGTTCACGTCGACCGGCGAGTCCTTCCTGGCCGTCAGCACCACCTGCGCCACGAAGGTGGTCGGCGCGAACGCGATCAGCTTGTGCCGCTCCGGCAGGTTGCTGGCGGTGCCGCATTCGAGATCGATCGTGCCGTTGTTGATCAGCGGGATCCGCGTCGCCGACATCACCGGCACGTGGCGGATGTCGAGCTTGGGCAGGTCCAGCGCCGCCTTGAGCTTCTGCGCGACGTGCTCGCATATCTCCAGCGAATAGCCGACCGGCTTGGCATCCTTGTCGAGGAAGCCGAAGGGCGGCGACGCGTCCGGGAAGCCGAGGCTGATCTGGCCGGTGGCGCGGAGCTTGTCGAGGCGCCCCTCCGCAATCGACGGCGCGGCGAGCCCGGCCCAGCACAATGCGGCCCCAATGAGCGAAAGCGTCCTCGACACGATCCAATCCCCCTGATTATGCCAGACTCTGCGTCTCAAACTTTGCCGGCTGATCCTAGGGGCGGCGGCGCGCCGGCGTCCAATGTCGATTTCCAGCCCCAGCATACGGATCTGATATGGCCGCACGGCGCATGACCTTCCGGCACATCGAGGCGTTCCGGGCGGTGATGGTCACGGGGTCCATGACCGAGGCGAGCCGGCGGCTCCACACGTCGCAACCGCAGGTGAGCCGCTTGATCGCGCAGCTCGAGGCGATCACCGGTCTGCCGCTGTTCGACCGCAGCGGCAGCCGCGTCATACCCTCCCTGGACGGCACGCGCTTCCACGCCGAGGTGGAGCGGGCCTTCGTGGGCCTCACCAGCCTGGAGGCGGCGGCCACGCGGATCCGCGCCTTCGGTGCCGAACGGTTGCGCGTCGCCGCGATGCCCCGGCTGGCCGGGGGCCTCCTGGCGCGGGCCGTGGTGCGCTTCCGGGTTGCGCATCCGGACGTGATCGTGGCGATCCATTCCGGCGACGACGAGACCGTGGACCACTGGATCGCCACCGGCTTCTGCGACGCCGCACTCACGATGCTCTACGGCGACGTTCCGGAGGGCAGACTCGATCATGTCGAGACCCGGGCCTGCGTGGCGGTGCTACCCCAGGACCACCCGCTTGCGGACCGCGCCGCGCTCGGACCGGAGGATTTTCGCGGCGTGCCCTTCGTCGCCACCTCACTCGGCAGCGCCCTGCGCGTTCGGACCGAGGCGGTCTTCGACGCGGCGGGCATTCCGCTGACCATCACCGCCGAGGCCGGTCTCGGCGCCTCGATCTGCACCCTCGTCTCGGCTGGGCTGGGCGTCAGCGTGATGAATCCGCTGGCCGCCCACGAGGAGGCGAAGGTCTCACCGATCGCGATCCGGCCCTTCACCCCCGCGCTGCCGGTGCATTTCGCGCTGCTGTTCCCGCCCGATCACGCGCGGGGACGCTTGATGCGGGCCTTCGGCGCCTGCGCCCGGGCGGTCCTGCTGGAGGAACTCGCCGTGCTGCCGGACGCCGTTCCTCGGCGTCCGGCTAGCTGATCTCAGGCTGCGCGCTTCTGGGCCTCCCCGTAGAAGGTGCCGCCGCGCTCGGCCATCGCGGCGAGGGTGTCGGGCACGGCAAAGCGTGGGCCATGCTCGGCCTCCAGCGACCGGGCCAGATCGACAAAGGTCGCCGCACCCATGAAGTCGATGTAGGACAGCGCGCCCCCGGTGAACGGTGCGAAGCCGAAGCCCAGGATCGACCCGACATCCGCCTCGCGCGGGTCCGTGACGACGCCCTCACCGACGGTGCGGGCAGCCTCCAGGGCCTGGACCACGAGAAGCCGCTGCTTCAACTCGTTGAAATCGACCGCTTCGGGATCAAGCCGGTTCGGCTGCAGGTTCTTCAGACCGGGCCAGAGGCGCTTCGGCCCACCCTCGGGATAATCGTAGAAGCCCTTGCTGTTTTTCCGGCCAAGGCGGCCCTGCTTCTCCACCAGCTCCGACAGAATCGCCTTCTGCGCCGGATCGACGGCGCCGGCTCCGACCTGCGCCTCGGTGGCCTTGGCGATCTTGAGCACGAGATCGAGGGCGACCTCGTCGTTGAGCGAGAGGGGTCCGACCGGCATGCCCGCCTGGCGGCCGGCGCTCTCGATCATGGCCGGCGGTACGCCCTCGGCCAGCATCTTGTGGCCTTCGAGGATGTAGGCACCGACGCAGCGGTTGGCGAAGAAGCCGCGGGCGTCGTTGACGACGATCGGGGTCTTCTTGATCAGCCGCACGTAGTCGAGGGCCGTAGCAAGCGCCCGGTCGCCGGTCGCCTCGCCCTTGATGATCTCGACCAGCATCATTTTCTCGACCGGCGAGAAGAAGTGGATGCCCACGAACTGGTCGGGCCGCTGTGCGCTCATGGCGAGCCCGGTGATCGGCAGCGTCGATGTGTTGGAGGCGAAGATGGCGTCCGGGCGGATCACCGCCTCGACCTTCCGGATCACCTCGGCCTTCACCTTCGGATCCTCGAACACCGCCTCGATCACGAGGTCGCAATCCGCCAGTTCGGCATAATCGGAGGTGGCCTGGATGCGGCCGAGCAGCGCATCGCGATCGGCGGTCTTGGCGCGGCCCTTGTTGATCTGGCCGGTGATCAGCGTGTGGGCGTAGGCCTTGCCCTTCTCGGCGGCTTCGACCGACTGGTCGACCAGAACCACGTCGATTCCAGCCTGGGCGGTGACATAGGCGACGCCCGCGCCCATGAAGCCGGCGCCGATCACGCCGACCTTGCTCAGGGTGCTGGCCGGCACGTCCTTCGGACGGCGCGCGCCCTTGTTCAGCTCGCCCATGGAGATGAACAGCGTGCGGATCATCGCCGCCGCTTCCTTGCTGCGCAGGATATGCGCGAAGTACCGGCTCTCCACCCGCAGGGCGAGATCCATCGGCAGTTGCAGACCCTCGTACACCGAGGCCAGGATCGCCTTGGCGGCGGGGTAGTTGTCGTGGGTCTCGCGCCGGTAGATCGCGTTGGCCGGCGGCCAGATCATCATGCCGGCGGGCGAGTAGACCTTGCCGGACGGCGCCTTGAACTTCGGCACGTCCCAGGGCGCCACCGCCGATCCACCCTCGCGGATCCAGGCCTTCGCGCGCTCCACGATCTCGGCCTGCGGCGCCACCGCGTGGACCAGCCCCATGCCCTTGGCCATCGGCGCGCGGATCTGCTCACCCTTGAACAGCATCTGGAGGGCGTCGCCCGTCTGCATCAGACGCGCCACGCGCTGCGTGCCGCCGCCGCCCGGGAACAGACCGACCTTGATCTCCGGCAGGCCGACCCGCGTCTTCGCGTCGTCCGATGCGACCCGGTGGTGGCATGACAGGGCCAACTCGAAGGCGCCGCCGAGGCACAGACCGTGGATCGCGGCCGCGAAGGGCTTGCCGCAGGTCTCCAGCCTCCGGAACAGCAGCGACAGGCGCCGGGACGCCTCGAAGAAATGGCGCATCGCCACCTCCTCGCCCTGCTCGGCTTTGAGCTTCTCATAGGCGAGGCCCAGGCCCTGGAGCATGGTCAGGTCGGCGCCGCCAGAGAAGTTGTCCTTGCCGGTGGCAATGACGCAGCCTTTGATGGCGGCATCGGAGACGACCTGCTCGATGATCTGCTCAAGCTGATCCATCACGCCCTCGGTGATGACGTTCATCGACCGGCCAGGCATGTCCCAGGTCGCCAGGGCGATGCCGTCGGCATCGGTCTCGAACCGGAAATCGGTCAGCGTCATGGTGCCGTCCTCCCAGGACAATGTCGGAAAGATACCGAGGCAATTACGTTAAGGTTGTATAGAGTACGAACGGGCACGGTCCGCCGGTCGGGGGGCACCGACGGAAGCCAGTCATGACGAAGGAAACCGGGTGCCGCGCCTGCCGCGCCGGCACCACCCTCGATTTCGATTTCACGATGGCCTTCCAGCCGATCGTCGACATCAGCACGGGATCGGTCTGGGCCTACGAGGCCCTGGTGCGGGGCCCGAACGGGGAGCCGGCGCCGACAATCCTCAGCCGCGTCACCGACGAGAACCGCTACCAGTTCGACCAAGCCGCCCGAGTCCGGGCGATCGAACTCGCCGGCCGGCTCTTCCCGCGGGAGAGCGACACGCGGCTCTCGATCAACTTCATGCCGAACGCCGTCTACGAGCCGGTCGCGTGCATCCGCGCATCCCTGGAGGCGGCGCGGCGCGTCGACTTCGCGCATCAGCGCCTCATGTTCGAGTTTACCGAGCAGGAGCGGTTCCGCGATATCGCCCATCTGCAGCGCATCGTTGCCGCCTATCGCAAGCAGGGCTTCCTGACCGCGCTCGACGATTTCGGCGCCGGTTTCGCGGGGTTGAGCCTGCTGGCGAATTTTCGGCCCGACCTGATCAAGATCGACATGGATCTGGTCCGCGGCATCGACACCGATGCCGGGCGCCACGCCATCGTGTCCGGCGTCGTCGCGATCGCCCGGGCGCTCGACGTGACGGTTCTTGCAGAAGGCATCGAGACCGCGGCGGAACGCGAGGCCCTGCGCGCCCTCGGGATCGACCTGATGCAGGGCTACCACTTCGCCAAGCCGATGCTGGAGGCCTTGCCCCCGGTCACCGGCTTCGCGCCCATGACTGCCGCGCGCGCGGCCTAGGGCCAGCCGGGGGCGCGCGGCAGGCATCGCTTACTTCGGAGCCGGGACGGGCGCCGCAGCGGGCGGCATCGGCGGCATTGGCGGCGCGCCGGCCTTCGGTGCGTTGTCTGTGGCCGAGGCCACCGCCAGCATGTTCAACAGCTTGGTGACCGAATTCTGCGAGATCGCCGTCGCAGCGGAATTCGGATCGGCGTTCATGGTCTGGAACTTGAGGTAGGTCGGATCGGAATAGATCTCGTCGAGATGCTTCAGCTCGGCGAGGCTGAACTTCTCCGCGTATTCCTTCGACAGTCCCTCAACCATGATCTTGCGCTGCTTCTCGAACTCGTCGTTGAGTTCCTTGCGCACGGATTCCGCCCGAGCCTCCGGCATCGGCGCGACGGTCTTTTCCAGCGCGACGTTGAAGCCGGTCTGCAGGTTCTTGATCAGGGTTTTGTTCACCAGGGTCGTGGCCGTGGCGACGCGGTCCGCTGCCTCATCGGCGTGGGCAGCGAGCGGCAGGCTAAGAGTGACGCCAAGGCACAGCGTCGCGATCAGGCGGTTCAAGGGCTTGTCTCCCATGGTCTTATCGTCCAGCCCGGATGCGGGCTGAACGTCGCCCGCGCCTCTAGCAGCGTTCCCGATCTTTGGGGAGCGGCGCAACACCGCGTCCGGACATGGACCCGTCAAACCCGCTCGATGATCGTCGCGGTGCCCATGCCGGCGCCGATGCACAGCGTGATCAGCGCCCGCTCCTTGCCGGTGCGCTCCAGCTCGTCGAGGGCCGTGCCGAGGATCATCGCGCCGGTCGCGCCGAGCGGATGACCGAGCGCGATCGCGCCGCCGTTGACGTTCACGGCCTCCGGATCGAGGTCGAAGGCCTGGCAGAAGCGCAGGACCACCGCCGCGAAAGCCTCGTTCACCTCGAACAGGTCGATGTCCGACACGCTCATCCCGGCCCTGGAGAGGACCTTCCGGGTGACGTCGACCGGGCCGGTGAGCATCAGGGCGGGGTCGGAGCCGATATTGGCAAACGCCCGGATGCGTGCGCGCGGACGCAGGCCCGCCGCCTCGCCGGCCGCTTTCGAGCCCACCAGCACGGCCGCCGCGCCGTCCACGATGCCGGAGGAATTGCCGGCGTGGTGGACGTGGTCGACCACCTCGACATCGGGATGCGCGTCGGTCGCCACGGCGTCGAACCCGCCCATCTGGCCCATCTGCACGAAGGAGGCCTTCAGCGCGGCGAGCGACTGCATGTCGGTGCCGGGGCGCATGTGCTCGTCGCGGTCCAGCAGGGTGATGCCGTTCACGTCGCGCACCGGGACCACGGAGCCGTCGAACAGCCCCTCCCCCCAGGACTTCGCCGCCCGCTCCTGGGAGCGGACCGCGTAGGCGTCGCAATCGTCCCGGGTGAAGCCGTACTTGGTGGCGATCAGGTCGGCCGAGACACCCTGGGGCATGAAGTAGGATTTGATCGCGATCGCCGGATCCACCGGCCAGGCACCGCCCGACGCGCCGATGCCGATGCGGCTCATCGATTCGACACCGCCGCCCACCGCCATCGCGTGCTGGCCGCTCATGACCTGCGCGGCCGCGAAGTTCACGGCGTCGAGGCCGGAGGCGCAGAACCGGTTGATCTGTACACCGGGCACATGGGCGCCGTAATCGGCCACGAGGGCCGCCGCCCGGGCGATGTCGCCGCCCGCCTCGCCCACCGGATCGACGCAGCCCAGAATCACGTCGTCCACGAGGTGGGTATCGAGCCCGGTGCGATCCTTGAGGGCACGCAGGGCCGTCTCGGCGAGGCGCAACGCGGTGACTTCGTGCAGGGAGCCATCCGCCTTGCCGCGCCCGCGGGGCGTGCGCACATGGTCGTAGATGAAGGCGTCCGTCATCAGCACTCCCCGGGGTGTCGGTCCTCGCCTCGCGGCGACGCGGCCTTACAGGGCCGTCTCGGTTCGCACCAGTGTGCCACGGCGGGCGCGCCCTCGGCCAGCCCCAATCGTTGGGAGCCGGCGGAGGACGCGTGACAGGGCAGGGAATGTTTTGGTTCTTTTCGAGGCACCGCGCCGATTTGACGATAGCGGGCCGCGCACTTGGAGCCTACGGATTCGTCTGTCGCGCTCCCCGGCCAGTACAGACCCGGCCGGGGAGCGAAGAGCAGCTAGTCCTGCAGCATCCGCTTCAGCAGCTCGACTTCATCGCCGAGCACCGTGTCTTCGCCGATCAGCTTCTCGATCTTGCGGACGGCGTGCAGCACCGTGGTGTGATCGCGTCCGCCGAAGCGCCGGCCGATCTCCGGCAGCGAGCGCAGGGTCAGCACCTTCGAGAGGTACATGGCGATCTGGCGCGGCTTGACCACGGCGGCGGTACGGCGCTCCGACAGGATGTCCGAGCGCGAGACGTTGTAGCGCGAGGCCACCAGCTTCTGGATGTCCTCGATCTTGATCCGCTTCGGCTCGCGGTTCTTCACGAGATCGCGGATCGCGCTCTCGGCGGTCTCCATCGTCACCGCTGTGCCGGTCAGCGTGGCATGCGCCAGCAGGCGGTTCACCGCGCCCTCAAGGTCGCGGCCGTTGGCGGTGATCGCCCGGGCCACGTAGGACGCCACCTGCGGCGAGACATCGAAGCCCGGATGCGAGGCCCGCACGGCGGCGAGCCGGGCCGACAGGATCGAGACCCGCAGGGCTTCGTCGAGGGCGGTGATCTCGACCACGAGGCCGCCGCCGAGGCGCGAGCGGACCCGCTCGTCGAGCGCCTCCAGCTCGGTCGGCGGCCGGTCGGAAGCCACCACGACCTGCCGGCCGGCATCGATCAGAGCGTTGATCGTGTGGCCGAACTCGGCCTGGATCGACTTGCCCTGGATGAACTGGACATCGTCGAGGATCAGCAGGTCGATGCCGCGCAGCCGCTCCTTGTAGACGAGCGCCGACTGCGTCTTCAGGGCGTTGACGAAGCCGTACATGAACCGGTCGGCGGTCAGGTAGATCACCCGGCGCCCAGCCTCCCGGGCGGCATGGCCGATCCCGTGCAGCAGGTGCGTCTTGCCGAGGCCCACGCCGGCATGGAGGTAGAGCGGGTTGTAGAGCGCCCCCTCCCCCTGATGGTTGGCAACCCGCTCGGCAGCGGCATGCGCCAGAGCGTTGGAGCGGCCGATCACGAAGCTCGCGAAGGTCAGCCGCGCGTCGAGCGGCGTGCCGCTCAGGTCACCACCGGACTCCGCGGCTTGGCGGGGCTCCGGCGCTACTGCGGCGACCGGAACCGAAGCGCCGGCCGCATGCAGCCGGGCGAGCGGGCCGCTGGCGGGATTCGCCTTGGGCGCCCCCGTGGTGACCGTCCGGACCGGCGCGCCGGTGCCGCGCACGCCAACCTCGATCCGCGCGATCTCCTCGACCTCGGCCTTGAAGGTGCCGAGCACGCGGTCGAGGTAGTGCGACTCGATCCAGCTCTTGAGAAAGCGGGTCGGCACCGTGAGGCGGGCCGTACCGCCGGCGACCGCCTCCAGTTCGAGACGAGCGAACCAGCTCGCGAAGACATCCTCGCCGAGCTCGGCGCGCAGCCGGCGCTTCACGCGCGCCCAGGCGGATCCGTAATCCATCGTACCGCCGCTGTTGCGGCCACCCTCGTCGTCGCTCGCCACTGTTCCGTCGACACGCATCATTGGCTCTCCCGACGCCGCCCCCGGTCTCCCGCGGGCCGCGCCTACGCACGATTTACGCTCTTCGAGTCCCGCCAGGACGGGCGGGACAGAGTCCCTCGAACGGAGTCAAGCCCATTGCGAGGAACTTTTGCCGATTGAGAGAGCCTATCAACAATTACCTACGGTTCCTTTAACAGTGGGACTTGTGGGGATGGCGCAGATTCCCACTTCGAAGTCTTCCGCCCGACGCGGAACGAGCCGGCTAGAGTCTTGGCAAATTGGACTGATTCGCCGAAATCCCGAATCGGCGACGTTTTGCTTGATCGGTGTCAGTCTTTGTTAAGCTACACGTGGCGCCGAGACTCTGCAATGTCACCGAGTCTTGAACAGGGTTAATGCTTTCCAAGCAGCCGACATCGGTTTCAGACCGCCGGCCGTGATGCAGGCATGAAAAAAGCCCGGCTCGTGGAGCCGGGCTTCAAACCGTCTGAAGATGCGGGTGGTTCAGGCGGCCAGCGCCTTCACCCGGGCGGCCAGGCGCGAGACCTTCCGCGAGGCGTTGTTCTTATGGACAATGCCGTGCTGGGCAGCGCGCATCATCTCCGGCTCGGCCTCGCGGAGGGCGGTGAGCGCGTCCTGCTGGTTGCCGGTGGCGATCGCCTCCTCGACCTTGCGGACGAAGGTGCGCATGCGCGAGCGGCGCGAGCGGTTGATCGCCGTGCGCTTGGCGATCTTGCGGGTCATCTTCTTGGCCGAAGCGGTATTGGCCATCTAAGTCCTCGTTCTCTTCGTCGGGCGATGCCGACGGGCCGGCCCTGCCGGAAATCGGTCGTCGCGTCAGGTTGTCTGGCGATAGCCGAGACGCAGCGCGCGCGAAAGCGCGGCCCCTCGGCGAAGCGGTCTCTATAGTGAGAGGGTCGCCCGGCGTCAACGCGGAACAGTTGGACACTGCTCGATGGCGACACGCCCTAAATCTTGACATTTTTCCTATGTTGCTGTTTTGTTCTCATGCCGCCGCGGCAGGGCGGTGTGGCGGGGCACGACGATCATGCGTGAAGAGTCTCAAGCGCACAGCGAGTCGATCGTTCTGCGCAACATTCTTGCCGGCCTCGCACTGGAGACCAAGCTGATCCGCCTCCAGCGGGAGCTCCAATTCCGAGGTTGGGAGACGCAGCCGCGCGCACCATCGGGACAACCGAACGGCGGCGAATGGGTGCAAGGCCCCAGCGGCGGACAAATGGGCCTCGCTCCACGAGGATCGGCCCGAGGGGACGTCCCCCCAGGACCCGCCCCCGCTCACGGAGAGCACGACGCTGCAGGATGGGACGCGCGTCCTGTCGGTCCGGATCCATGCAGGGCGACACCCCTTCGACGAACAGCACACCGTCACGGCGCCGGATGGCGAGAGCCGGATCTTCGAGACATCTGAGGCAACGCAGACGATCCTGGACGGTCAGACGGGTGATGTGCTGTCGCGCAGTACCTTCACCGCGACAGACCTCGTTTCGGAGCCCCTCGTACAGCCAGCCTTCCTGCCGGCTGTTCCGCTGGCGATCGCGAAGGTGCGCTCGCCGCTGTTGAGGCCGTGCGGACGCTTGAACTCGCGCTGTCGCTGCTGGCGGTCCTGTCCGCTCAGGACGACGGGTTTGGAACGGTTTTAGGCCTGACCGCACACGAATTCGATCCCGCCACTGGCGCACAACCGGCCCTGACACCCTGGGTCGGAAAACTCAATCAGCAGGCTCTCAACGGTGCATGCCCGCGCAACGGAGAAGTCTTAGCCATCGTCAACGATGTTACGAAGTCAGTCCGCGCGTCAGGGAATTATCGAGACGCGACGGATTTTGGCAACAGGGTACATATTGGAGTCGCAAGACGCGTAAATTCTCAGGAAGATCCTGATTTTAAGGCAGAAATTCTGCTCGATCCGATGGGAGGAAAGGCAAA
This sequence comes from Methylobacterium sp. J-088, assembly GCF_022829295.1. Classification (GTDB taxonomy): domain Bacteria; phylum Pseudomonadota; class Alphaproteobacteria; order Rhizobiales; family Beijerinckiaceae; genus Methylobacterium. The sequence goes on along the minus strand of NZ_JAKSYH010000136.1, from coordinate 66,806 downwards.
CCCCTACAAGCCAGGCAACGTCCGGCTGGATCTTTTGGAAAATGTGAGGGCGACGCAGACTGTTTGTGTCTATGATCATAAAACCGGGATTGCGGAAATCTCGATGGCGCGGGCAATGCAACTCGCCGCTAGCGCCACAAGAAATTACCCTTACCTTAAGCGAATCATCATCATCCAAGTGAAGCCACAAACATGAGCTCAGCTCCACAAATCAAGAGGCTGGCCAAACCTCTGCTCCAAAACCACGACAACCTTATCATGGTCACCGGCAATATTACGGTTTATCTCCCCGTCAATCATTGGTGCCGTTATATTCGCATTCACAACAGACCAAAAAGAGGGTATTTCACAGTCGACTGGTGGATAGATACTCGGTTCGAACCGGGACACTATGCATTCATCAGTCGGAGCGGAGCGTATGCGCTGATAGGTCGATCACTTCAATACAAGCCCAAGGGGCAAACCGGGCTGTTCGAATGGGATGATCCCACCATGCCGGGCGACTTCATCAATCAAGTCGAAGCCAGGATCCTGCCTGTGTTCTCCTCCCTCGACACGTTGGAGAAAACGATAACCCATCTTCGCTCACATCAAAACAATTCCTTCGCCGAGTATCCGCCCTGGAAGACCCTGATGCATGTCGCCCTCGGCGAAATTCCGGCCGCGCAGGCCGAATGGCAATCCGTCATGCACAAGTATGTGCCGCGCACGGCCGTTTCAGATGCTTCGGGCGATTACGTCTACGACCAGTGGTGTCTGTTAACCGAACCGCTGATGGCTGGCGACCGCGCGGCGCTGGCGCGGTTGCTGCACGACTGGGAGGCCACCAACATCAGCGGCACGAAACTTGAGCCTTATTGGCGTTCAACGCCGTTTCCGCTGGAACGCACCGCTTGAGGTATAGTCGGTTGAATCGGCGACTATACCGCCCTAGATCAAGTTGCCCAGACGGTTTTTGTGATTCTGAGACACAAGAATGAGACATCGATTGGGCTATATGTAATCAAAATTTTTAGCGATAAGCTTGAGATATGGAAAACGTCACGATTTTTGATGTCCTGAAGATGCTGGAGGAAGCTAAAATTTCCTTCCGGCTCGCGCGGGATCGGCCAGATACGGTCAGGGTCGACGCAACGCTTTGTGGATTGCGCCTCGAAATCGAGTGCTTTGACGACAACCATGTCGAGGTATCGACCTTCCGAGGGACGGAAGACATCGATGGCGATTACGGCCATCTGTTGAAATTACTGGCCGAGAACCCGATGGATTAGACCCGGCCATGCGCCATCGCGGTCTTCGGCACACCATCGGCAGCGCATAGCGCTCAAGCATTAAGCCTCACTCCGGCCACCGCAAAGCCGCCGCCGCGGCCAGCGTTCCGACCACGGCGGCGATCAGTGTCAGCGCGGCCAACACGGCCAGCGGCACGAGGAACGGCACCGTCCCCCCGCTCGCCGCCTGGGCGGCCGAGACGCCGAAGATCAGCGTCGGGATCATCAGCGGCAGCACCAGCACGGCCAGGATCAGCCCGCCCCGCCGGATCGAGGCCGTCAGCGCCGCGCCGACCGCGCCGATGAAGCTGAGCGCCGGCGTCCCGGCGAGCAGGGTCAGGGCGGTGGCGCTCATGGCGGTGCCGTCGAGGGCGACCAGCAGACCGAAGAGCGGCGCGGCCAGCGCGAGCGGCAGGCCGGTGGTCAGCCAGTGCGCCATCACCTTGCCGAGCACCACCAGCTCGAGCGGCACCGGCGCGGCGGTCATCAGATCGAGGGAGCCGTCCTCCTCGTCGGCCTGGAACAGGCGGTCGAGGCCGATCAGCGTCGCCAGCACCGCGGCGAGCCACAGGATCGCCGGGCCGATCCGCGACAGCAGGTTTAGATCGGGCCCGAGGGCGAACGGCACCAGGGCGACGATCATCAGGAAGAAGACCAGCGACAGCGCACCGGACCCGCCGACGCGGCCGGACAGGCGCAGGTCGCGGGCGATGAGGGCGAGGACCGCGCGGATCACGCCCATTCCTCCATCACGTCGGCCATAGGGGCCGCAGCGGCGGTCTCGATGCGCAGTTCGGCGGCGCCCGCGAGCCCGAGCGCTTGGTGTGTCGCCGCGATCACGAGGCCGCCTTCGGCGCGGTGTGCCGCCATCAGCGCGGCGAGCACCGCCTGCGAGGCCGTATCGAGGGCCGCCGTCGGTTCATCGAGCAGCCAGAGCGGGCGGGCGCAGACGAGAAGCCGCGCGAGCGCCACCCTCCGCCTCTGGCCCGCCGACAGATAGGCGACCGGCAAATCATGCGCATGGCCGAGGCCGAGACGCTCCAGGGCATCGCCGGCCGAGAGGCGCGGTGCCCCGAGAAGACGTTGGGCGAACAGCAGGTTCTCCCCCGCGGTCAGCGAACTCTTCAGCCCATCGCGATGGCCGACCGCGTGCAGGCATTCCGGCAGGCTCGCCTCGCCGACATCGGCGATCGCGATCTGCCCGGCGTCCGGCCGCAGCCGGCCGGTCAGGATGGCCAGCAGGCTCGACTTCCCGGCCCCGTTCCGCCCGGTCACCGCGAGCGCATCGCCGGGCCCGAGGGCGAAGGACAGGTTGGCAAAGATGCGGCGGCCGGAGCGGCGGCAGGCCAGATTGTCCACGCTGAGCCGCACCCGATACCCCACCCCGTCCCGTACCGCCCTCCATGCCCGATTGCGCCGCGTAACGGAACCGCACCGCCCAGCTGAGCTTTCGTTCCGAAACGGAGGATTGCCTATGACCGAGGCGAGAAACCCGAGCGAGACGGACGTCGCCACGACACCCGATGCGGTGGCCGGCCGCGCCAAGGTCGAGGCGCGCCTGGCCGCCTGTACGCAGGAGGAGCAGGCGGCCTTCTGGGAGGCGGTTGGGCGCTGCTTCGGCGGGGGCAAACCGCCGGAGATGAAGCTGGCCACCGAGTAGTCAGGCGCCCTTGCGGGTCAGCGCCCGCAGGGCGCCGCGAAAGGTGCGCACGTCCTGCTCGGTGAGCGCCATGCGGTGGAGCATGTCGCGCATGTTGCGGGCGATGATGTCGCGCTTTTCCGGCGGATAGAAGCCGGCCATGTCGAGGGCGGCCTCCAGGCTGCCGAACAGCGCGAGCAAGGCCTCGCGGGTCGCCGGCGGGGTGAGCAGTTCGCCCGAAAACGGCAGCCGCGCCCGGCCGCTCGCCTGACGCCACGCATAGCCGACGAGCAGTACCGCCTGCGCGAGGTTGAGCGAGGGGAAATCCGGCGAGACCGGGAAGGTCACGATGGCGTCGGCGAGCGACACCTCGTCGTTGGTGAGCCCGGCCCGCTCGCGGCCGAACATCACCGCAGTGCGCTGCCCGACCCGGCCGACGATCTCGCCCATCGCCTCTTCGGGCGCGAAGACGCGCTTCATCTGCCCGCGCTCGCGCGCCGTGGTGGCCAGCACGTAGTGGCAATCGGCAATCGCCTCGGCGACGCTGCCGAAGAGCGTCGCGCGGTCGAGGACATGCGTCGCGCCCGAGGCCGCCTCGCGCACGCCCTTCTTGGGCCAGCCGTTCTTCGGATTGACCAGGCGCAGCTCCGACAGGCCGAAATTTGCCATGGCGCGGGCGGTCATGCCGATATTCTCGGCGAGTTGCGGCTCGACCAGGATCACCGCAGGGGCGAGCCCCGGCGGAAGTTCGGTGACCTTTCCTGGGGCGTCGCCCTGTGCGTCTCGGCTCGTCATGCGGGCGATCTGACATAGCCGGCCCTCGCCCGTCGAGGCCCGGGTGACGAAGCGGCCCGGATGACAGCGCGCGCCTTCCGTCGCCGGAAGGGCCGCGCTATGTCGCGGAGCGAATTCCAGCCCGGGCCGCCCGGGCGCACGACCGCACGGCCTTTGCATGCCGTGGGCGGGCACAACGCGGAAGGCATCTGTCCATGGCGAAGATCAAGGTAGCGAACCCCGTTGTCGAGCTCGACGGCGACGAGATGACCCGGATCATCTGGGCCGAGATCAAGAACAAGCTGATCCATCCCTATCTCGACGTCGATCTCGAATATTACGATCTCGGCGTCGAGCACCGCGACGCCACGGGCGACAAGGTGACCGTCGATGCCGCCGAGGCGATCAAGCGCCACGGCGTCGGCGTGAAGTGCGCCACCATCACCCCCGACGAGCAGCGGGTGCAGGAATTCAACCTGAAGGAGATGTGGCGCTCGCCCAACGGCACGATCCGCAACATCCTGGGCGGCGTGATTTTCCGCGAGCCGATCATCTGCAAGAACGTGCCGCGCCTCGTCCCCGGCTGGACCCAGCCTTTCGTGATCGGCCGCCATGCCTACGGCGACCAGTACCGCGCCACGGACTTCAAGGTGCCCGGCAAGGGCCGCCTGACGATCAAGTTCGAGGGCGATGATGGCACGGTGATCGAGAAGGAGGTCTTCAAGTTCCCCGACGCCGGCGTCGCCATGTCGATGTATAACCTCGACCAGTCGATCATCGACTTCGCCCGGGCCTCGCTCAACTACGGATTGGCGCGCAAGTACCCGGTCTATCTCTCGACCAAGAACACCATCCTCAAGGCCTATGACGGCCGGTTCAAGGATCTGTTCCAGAAGGTCTACGAGGAGGAATTCGAGGCGAAGTTCAAGCCCCTCGGCATCACCTACGAGCACCGCCTGATCGACGACATGGTCGCCTCCTGCTTGAAGTGGTCGGGCGGCTACGTCTGGGCCTGCAAGAATTACGACGGCGACGTGCAGTCCGACACGGCCGCGCAGGGCTTTGGTTCGCTTGGCTTGATGACCTCGGTGCTGATGACGCCCGACGGCCAGACCGTGGAAGCCGAGGCCGCCCACGGCACCGTCACCCGCCACTACCGCGAGCACCAGAAGGGCCGCGAGACCTCAACCAACTCGATTGCGTCGATCTTCGCCTGGACCCGTGGCCTATCGCACCGCGCCAAACTCGACGGCAACGACGATCTGGCGAAGTTCTCGGCGACGCTCGAGAAGGTCTGCGTTGACACGGTCGAGGCCGGCTTCATGACCAAGGATCTGGCGCTGCTCGTCGGGCCCGAGCAGAAGTGGCTCTCGACGACCGGGTTCCTCGACAAGGTCGATCAGAACCTGAAGACCGCCATGGGTGTGTGAGGCACGCATTTTGGATCGCAACGCGGCGGGCATCCCTACGGGGCCCGCCGTTTCGTTTGTCGCATCTGCTTTAAATTGAGAACCATCTTTTGGGACGCGATCCTATGAACTGCGAAGCAGTCGCGCGCTGAGTCGGGACGAGTATTCCGTTCGGTCTCTTCGAACTATGTGCAATCCGGTTGTTCGGTCGTCATGCGATGACGGATACGATCGCCAGAGCGTCGGCAATCCGGCGGCCAGTCCTAACCCGGGCCAACTTCGCCTCTGTCCTCAGTTGAGGCGGTCTACAAAAAACCGACCTTTGAGGTGTCCCAACCCATACAAAGACAGGTTTTTGCATCTAGAAGGTGCAGATCAAGTTGCATCAAATGCGATCGGAATTGCTATCAGCATCTATTGGCGAATGGTGCACGCTCCCATAAGGCGCCGGTGAGAGCTTCAATAGCGATCCAGGCTTGCCGCCCGACAGAAGCCCAGGATGCTCAGCGCATGTTCTCCCGTCTTTTCACCGCGCTCTGCCTTCGGGTCCTGCGTTCGCCGGCCTGCGGATGGGTGGTGCGGACGGTCGTCGTCCTGGCGTCGCGGGAAGCATCACCCCACGGCAAGGCTGCCCATGGCGGTGCTGGCAACATGGCCCCAGTTCGATAGTCGACAGGTCGGCCGGGGCGTGGTTCAGGCCGCGCGGGCGAGATCACCCTCGATGGCGGCGAGCGCCCGCTCCAGCGCCCCGAAGCAGTCTGGATCGAACGCCGCTCCAAGGTCCGCGCGCATGATGCCAAGCGCCTTCTCAAGCGACATCGCTGCGCGGTAGGGCCGGTCTGCGGTCAGCGCGTCGAAGACATCGGCGACCGAAACGATGCGGGTTTCGGGCCCGATCGCACCGCCGCTTATCCCACGTGGATAGCCCTTACCGTCCAGCCGCTCATGGTGACCACCCCCGATGCTGGCCATTTCGTGGAAGACCGCGACGCGCGCCAGTATCGTCTCGGAGAGAGACGCGTGGTTGCGCATATCACGCCATTCCGCCTCGTCCAGCTTGCCGTTCTTGTCGAGGATCGCGTTCGAGACCCCGAGCTTACCGACATCGTGAAGCAGCGCAGCCCGCTTGAGCCATCGGCGTCGTTCCGGCGGGTAACCGAGTTCAGCAGCGATCATATCGGCGTAGACCGCGACGCGCTCGGAGTGGCCAGAGGTGAACGGACTCTTGGCATCGATGATCTGTGCAAAAGCACGGGCGATGTCATCGAGGTAATCGTCGTCCACCACGATCGGGCTGGTCGGCGCAAGCGCTAACACCGCCGCCTCGACCTCAGCCGAGGCCAGGGTGTTCCAGAATCCGGGCTCGGAAGCGATTGCCTCGAAACAGGCGACGACCTGAGGATCGAACCATGTGCCCGAGCGCGCTCGCACCTCGGCAATCGCGGCCGCGGGGCCGGCTGCGGTGTGGAACACGTCCACCACCTGGGCGAGAAGCGCCACGCGTGCGTAGAGCGGAATCGCGGAGCCGGCGAGACGGTCTGGCCGCCCGCTGCCGTTCCAATGTTCGTCCAGGGCGTGGATGGCTTCGCAGACGCTGGCCGGGAAGCGAAGCTGACGGGCGATCTGCGCGCCGCGCTGGCAACGGGTCTGGATGAGGTCGTCGGCGATCGTGCCGCCGTTCTGCAGGATGTTGAGCACGGCCCGGAAGCGTTCAGCGAGGCCCGCCTTCAAACCTGTGTGAGAAAACACGAAGCCGAGCACCTTGGGCAGGCTATCGCTCACCGTCTTGAAGTCACGCTTGAAGCTGAGATCATCGGAGAGATAAAGTTCACAGATGCGCGCGGCGTTGCTGGAACACCCGAGGTCTTTCAACATCACCGTGTGATAGAGTTCCCAGAGTTGCAGGTCCGGCAGGCCTAGCGCTCGGCCGATGTGGAAGCCGATCCATGTCGCGCGCACGCAATGGCCGACGGGCTGACCCTCCGTAAGGTCGAGGGCGTGGCTCAGGGCGCCGAGAACTTCCGAGAGCTGGATCGTCCTGGCTTCGACCGCGCTGCCTGACACGATCCGCATCGTTCTGGTCCAGTCTTAAGTCTTATAGGCGTCTATAGGCAACGATAATGCCAGCAGAGCCTCACCAAAACGTTGCGCGTAGTCCTATCGTATTCGGCTAAAACGCGGGCCATGGCGCGGCTGCGCGGGCGTTGGCCTTGGGCTTTCTTGGGAACGAGGCGCTCGACGCGGTCGATGCGTCCCGTCACGGGTTGGCGTGATGCTCGGTCGACGTCGGCTCTGATGCATCAGCCACCCGGAGAGGGCCGGCACAATCCACCCGACACAGACCATCGCCCGCACCGGCTGTGCGTTCTCAGGTCCGACCAGTCCGCGATCGATGCGGCCCGCGAAGCTGAATCTCAGGCCGCCACCAGCAATGCCGCGCCGGCGACACCTGACAAGAGCAGCCGCAACCGCCCGAGCCAGAGCGGCACGAGGCCGCGGCGGTGCAGATCCTGGTCGATCAGGCCCCAGGCGAGCACGAGGACGCCGAGGATGCGCAGGTCCCAGGGTGCCGGCGCAGCCATCGCGGCCCAGGCCACCAGGGACGGGATGATCGCCACGAGGTAATCGGCATTGCCGGCATTGCGCGCAGCGGCGGCGCCCCACCGGATGCCGCCGAGGAACGAAGCGATCACCGCCCCGTAGGCCGACAGAATGGTGCGCGGCGCCAAACCGAGGCTGCTCAGGCCGCCGTCGCTGCCCGAAACCGCCAGGGCCGCAAATCCCAGGAACGGAATGAGACCCGCCACGCCGAGTACGACGGCGCCGATCGGGACGGTGTTCCGGCGCGCCATCCATCCTCCGAGCAGCGGCATGGGCTGGCGACCGACGCGTTCCAACCGCGGTCCGACGCCGCCCCGGTCGGAGCGTTCCTGCATCGCGGGAGCGCGGTCAAGCTCGGATTGTCCGAGGCCGCGCTCCGGCTGATCTGCGCTAGGACCGCTTCGGAGCGGCCGTCAACGCGACGGAACTGGGTGCAGGAGCGCCGAGCAGTGACATCGGGGCAGTGGCACTTGTTTTGACGCTCGGCGGGTCGTTGACGGCCGCGTCAATCTTTCGCGGCTTGAACGATCCCGCGAGGGACTTCGCGCTGGCGAGTTCGGCGGTGCTCAGCTTGTTGGCCACGTCGTCGCGCTTCTTGGCCGCGTCCTCGTCGCCCTGGGCGGCAGCGGCGGCGAACCACGCGTAGGATTGCACCAGATCCTGCGTCAGGCCCATGCCGCGGGCGTACAGGACGCCGAGGTTGTACTGGCTGTCGCGGACACCGTACTCGGCACCCTGACGGAACCAGGAGGCCGCGGAGGCGAAATCCGGCTTCCCGTTGGCGGCGGGGTTCTCGGCGAAGATCACCGCGAGATTGTGCATCGACCGGGCATGGCCCTGCTCGGCGGCGCGGCCGTACCAGAGCTTGGCCTTGTCAAGGTCGCGGACCACGCCGGCGCCCTTCTCGTACTGGCCGGCGATCTTGTACTGCGCCGGCGCGTAGCCCGCCGAGGCCAGCTTTTCAAAGAGCTTGGCGGCCACGGCGAGGTCGCGGGGCATGCCGCGGCCGTCGGCTTCCCGGGTGGCAAGATCCCAGACCGCCGAGCCGTCGCCGTCGAGGGCGGCGGCCTTCATCTTGGCGAGTCCTGGCGGCACGCCGCCGAGTTCGGCCTGCAGGGTGTTCATCCCCGAAACCTGCGGCAGGGCGGCTTTCGCGGCGGTCGCACGCGCCTCGGTGGGAACCGGATTCGGGAGGGCCTGGGTGGTCGTCGGATCGGTCACGGGTGGCTTGGCACCCGGAGCATCCTTCCAAGCTTCGGCTCCAGCAACCTTGGTGGTCTCCTTCGGGACGTCCTTCAACGCTTCCTTGACGACTGCGCCGGTCTCGGATCCCGCCGCAGCCTTCGCGGGTTCGCCGGCCGCCTCGCTGGCAACGGGACCGGCCTGGCTGGCGGCGACGACCGGGCGGGGCTCGTCCGGGGCGCGCAGCTTGACCGCCTGAAGGGCTCCGAGCGCCAAAACGATCGCGGCGAGCCCGAGCAGCAGCGGCCGACGCCGACGGTCGATCTCGCTCCGCAACCGGCCGAGGCGGCCCGGTTCGCCCATCGCCGGCGCGGTCGCGGGCTTCGCGGCACGGGAATCCCGGCGGTCGATCGGCGCCTCGGCGGCCAGTTCCGCCTGCGCGGCCTGCGCAGCGCGGCGTGCGGCTGCAATGAAGCTGGTCTTGATATCGCTTTCCGACCCGGGCTCGGCATCCAGCCGGACGCGGACCGATTCGGTCTGCGGAGCCTTGGCCGACCGGCGGCTCGCCGGATCGCGGCTCCCGCGGGGCGCCCGGATCGGCCGCCCGCTTCCCGGCTCGAGAAGGTCGTCGGCGATCAACGGGGTGTCGGCCCCGGCCATCCGGACGGCCGTGTTCAGATCCGCGGCGGCAAGCGCCACCTCCGGGCTTGTCGAGGACATCAGGCGATCGTCGAGGGACGGAACCCGCGGCTCCGCCGTCTCGGTGGGGCCGAGCCGGACGAGGAGGCGTTCGAGGGCCGTCTGGACGCCCTCCAGTGTGGCGCCCAGGCGCGCGTCTGAAGCCGCCTGCCGCGCCTGCATGTCGGCGAGGCTCGCGCGCAGGAGGCCGATCTCGCCAGAATCCGCTGCGATCCCCGAACCGCTCAGGGTCTGCGCAACCGCGTTGCGGGCGGCGCGTTCGACCACGGCCTCGCTCGGGGCCGCGTCCCGGAGGGCGGCCACCTGCGCGAGCAGATCGCCCATCGTGCGCTCGAGCCCGGCCAGGGCCGGATCGCCGCCCTTGGGCGCATCCAGCCGGTCGGCCAGGGTCATGACCTGCTTCTCGAGGGCGTCGAGGCCCTCGTGCTCGCCGGCTTCGTCCACCTTCTCGGCCAGCGTGTGGAGCATGGCCTGGATGGAGGCCATCTCGCCGGGCTGGGCGTGAACGACCGCGCCGACCGGCTCCGCCTGGTCCTGCAGCGCGCAGAGGTGATCGACCTTCTCGGCCAGCGCCTGAATCTTCTCGGCGAGCGCCGCGGGCGCGGCAAACGTCACGTCGCCGCGGATCTCCTCCAGCATCGGGCGCAGATCCGGGCCGGCGCCGATGCGTTGCAGCTGCACCACCTGGGCGCTGACGACCTGAAGGCTGTTCGCGAGAGCCTGGATCCGCTCCGGATCGGCGAGCGTGGTGATCAGCTGCCGGATCTCGTCGAGTTCCGTGAACAGCCCGGCCAGGGTCTGACCCTCGGGATCCGTCGGACCGGCCGCCGCGACATCGTCGAGACGCGCGGCCAAGCGGCGGACATCCTCCGCCATCCGGGCGTGGACATTCTCGGCGACCTCTTCGGCCAAGCGCTCGACCTGATGCCGGATCTCGGCGATCGGTGTCGCGATCGCGGTGAGATCGGTGCCGATCTGCGCACGCTCCAGGCCGTTCGTCAGCGCGGTGACGGCCTGCTCCAGGGCCCCGAGATCGCGGCTCGTGGCCAGCCGATCGATGGCCTGGCGCAGGCGGAGGGTTTCAACCTGAAGCTCCGCGAGGGCGACCGATGTCGCGGCGGCGTCCTCGGTGCGCGCCTCCAGGCGGCGGGCCAAATCCTGGCGCATGCTTGCGACCACACCGCCATCGGCGGCCAGCGGCGCGGCGTCGCCGGCGGCCTCCTGCGACAGCTCCCGCTGGCGCTGGCGGATGTCCAAGACCGCGCTGCGGATATCGGCGGGCGCCGGGCGCGCACGTCGGCCGGGCTGGCGCGCGGCGACCTGCTCGCCGAGCTGCAACATGCGGCGCTCGATATCCCCGAGCCGCTCGGTGACCTGCTGGACCGGGGCGGCCTGCAGAGCGCGCTCGATCCGGGCTTCGATCTCGGCTAGGCGCTGCGCCTCGGCGATCTGCGCTTCGCGCCGGTCCGCATCCAGGGTCCGGTCGAGACCGTCGAGACGATTCATCAGCGCGGCGAAACCTTCGCCATAGGTCTCGGCGATGGGCGCCGGGCGCTCCAGCGGACGCGCCTCGGTCGGGAGATCCCTCTGGCGGGCGCCGATCTGGTCGATGCTTGATTCGGTGCGGGCCGCAGCCTCCGGCCGGTTGACGGGCCGATCGAGCTGCTCGGCACGGAGGCGGCGACGCTGATTGCGGTTTCCGGACAGACCGGGCTGCGTTTGCGGCACGACCGAGGCGATCCAGGTCTCGAGCGGGACACCCGCCCGGGCGGCGACGTCGCGGGCGGCGTCGAGCACCTCGGGATCGAAACTGTCGAGCTGCGGCATCGCGGTGCGGGTCATCGGGGGCCTGTGGTCGGCAGCGTTCGCGGTCCAGCCTGGTGCGCGGCAGTTCCCCAAATGGGTATCCGCGGATCACGCCCCGGGTCGTTCGAATGTGATCATTAACTTTCTTGGTAAACACGAGGTTAAGGCTGTGCTGAGCCGGTAATCATCGTGGCGTTCAAGACGCCGCAGGTCGTGACGCGTGTCACCACGCGGCAGGACTAAGCCGTTGCTCCCACAGTGGCCGGGCGGTTACATGCGCTGCTGAAAGCGGATCGCGCCAAGAGATCCGCGCAGACGGGGGAAGCCTCACGATGCCGCAGTACCGTGCTCCGGTCGACGATACGCTGTTCCTGCTCTCCGACGTGCTGGGCTTTCACGCGCGGGCCAATCTGGCGGGCTTCGCCGACGCATCGCCCGATGTCGTCGAGGCGGTCCTGCGCGAAGGCGGCAAGCTCGCCGAGGAGGTGCTCGCGCCGCTTAACCGGACGGGCGATCTCGAGGGCTGCCGCCGGGAGGCCGATGGCCGCGTGCGCACGCCGACCGGCTTCAAGGCCGCCTACGACACCTATGCCAGCGGCGGCTGGATGGGTCTCTCCGTCCCCGAGGCGTTCGGAGGCCAGGGGCTGCCGCACACGCTCAACACGGCAATTCAGGAATTCGCCTCAGGCGCGAATCTGGCGTTCGGCATGTATCCGGGCCTGACGCAGGGCGCGATGGCAGCCCTGCTGGTGCACGGCACCGACGAACAGAAGGCGACGTACCTGCCCAAGATGGTCGAGGGCGCCTGGACCGGCACCATGAACCTGACCGAGCCGCATTGCGGCACGGATCTCGGCCTCCTGAAGACCAAGGCTGTGCCGAACGGCGACGGCTCCTACCGCCTCACCGGCACCAAGATCTTCATCTCGGCCGGCGAGCACGACTTGGCGGAAAACATCATCCACCTCGTCATCGCGCGAATCGAAGGCGCGCCCGCCGGCATCAAGGGCATCTCGCTGTTCGTGGTGCCGAAGGTCCTCGTGCAGGCCGACGGGTCGCTCGGCGCCCGCAACGGCGTGTCCTGCGGCTCCCTGGAGCACAAGATGGGCATCCACGGGAACGCCACCTGTGTCATGAACTACGATGGCGCGACCGGCTGGCTCGTCGGCCAGGAGAATCGCGGCCTCAACGCCATGTTCGTGATGATGAACGAGGCGCGGCTCGCCGTGGGCGTTCAGGGCCTCGGGCAGTCCGAGGTCGCCTACCAGAACGCCGCCGCCTACGCGCGGGACCGGCTCCAGGGCCGCGCGCTGACCGGCGCCAAGGCGCCCGAGAAGGTCGCCGATCCGATCATCGTGCACCCGGACGTGCGCCGGACGCTGCTGCAGATCCGCGCCTTCAACGAGGCGGCCCGCGCCCTGATGCTCTGGACCGCGCTTCAGGCCGACATCCTGCACCGCTCGGAGGATGCCAAGGAGCGCCAGGCGGCCGACGACTATCTCGGCCTGATGACGCCGGTGGTGAAGGGCGTCTTCACCGATCGCGGCTTCGCCAACGCCGTCGAGGCCCAGCAGCTGTTGGGCGGGCACGGCTACATCGAGGAATGGGGCATGTCGCAGTTCGTGCGCGATGCCCGCATCGCCATGATCTACGAGGGCGCCAACGGAATCCAGGCCATGGACCTGATCGGCCGCAAGCTGCCGAAGGACGGCGGCCGGGCGATGATGGCCTTCCTGGGCGAGGTCCAGGCCTTCGTGAAGGATCACGGCGAGGACCCCGCCATGGCACCGTTCGTCAAGCCGCTCCAGGCCGGGCTGAACGATCTCCAAGGTGCCGTGATGTGGCTGATGCAGAACGCGTTCAGCAAACCCGACAATGCCGGCGCCGGCGCGACCGACTTCATGCACCTCTTCGGGCTGGTCGCCCTGGGCTACATGTGGGGCCGAATCGCCAAGGCGGCGCTGATCAAGCAGACCGAGGCGCCCTCCCCGCGCTGGGAATCGAAGCTCACGGGCGGCCGGTTCTTCATGGAGCGGATGCTGCCGGAGACGAGCCTGCGGCTGACGCGGATCAAGGCCGGCGCAGAGAGCACCATGGCTCTGGAGGCGGAGGCGTTCTGACGTCGACGTGTTGGTATCGACAACGGCCTCGTTCCGGGTGCTGCATCCGGAACGAGGCACGCATCGTCCATGCGAGCACGAACGCGTCGCGACTGGTCCGGTCTTCGGCGTGCGATCCGAGGCGGACCAGGTGGATCGTCGCGGGATCGGGAAGTCGGTAGATCAGAACGAGATCCGGCTTGGTGTGGCAGTCCCGATGGTCATGCCAATCTCCGATCAGGGTACGGTCCCGGTACCGTGCTTCGAGGGGCAGATCGGACGCCACGCGTTCCAAGACGGCCGCAAGATCGGCCGTGAGCGTTGCGCGGTGGCGCCCCTTCGGCTCTCGTTTGACATCGCGCTTGAACTGGCCGGCGTGCTCAATCGTCCGCATCGAGGGCGGCCTTCAGCGAGGCCACGGCGTCGAAACGCGGTAGCCCCGCCCGTCGCGCTTCACGCATCGCGGCGATTGTCGTTTCGTTCGGCGCGAGTGGCTCGAACGGCAGCGCCTTCTCGCGAGCGACCCGCGTCATCAGCAGCCGTACGGCATCGGACACCGTGAGACCCGGGCCGGCCAGAAGGGCAGCAGCCTCTTCCCGCGTGACGGGATCAAGGTTGGTCTCGATCACGGCATTCGGCATCGTGACAGCGTCCGGACGCGCAGCCCACGATAACGCTGCGATCGCCCGAAAACCATAAGACCGAGGCGGCATGTCCTCGCGGACGCGCGTCCGGCAGCCCGTTCGTCGAATTCGATGGCGCGCTCAGGCCGTGAGCGCGCCATCCAGATCCTCGATCAGATCCGCCGGATCCTCCAGGCCGATCGACAGCCGCACCACATCCGGTCCAGCCCCCGCGGCGGTCTTCTGTGCGTCCGTGAGTTGGCGGTGGGTCGTCGAGGCCGGATGGATGATCAGCGAGCGCGTGTCGCCGATATTGGCCAGGTGCGAGAACAGCTGGAGATTGGAGACGAGCTTCACGCCCGCCTCGTAGCCACCCTTCAGGCCGAAGGTGAAGACCGCCCCGGCGCCGTTCGGCGTGTAGCGCTTGGCCAGTTGGTGGTAGCGGTCGGTTTCCAACCCCGGGTAGCTCACCCACGAGACCGCCGGGTGCTGGACCAAGTGCTTGGCGACCGTCAGGGCGTTGTCGGAATGGCGCTGCATCCGCAGCGGCAGGGTCTCGATGCCGTTGAGGATCAGGAAGGCGTTGAAGGGCGACAGCGCCGGCCCGAGGTCGCGCAGGCCCAGCACCCGGCAGGCAATGGCGAAGCCGAAATTGCCGAACGTCTCGGCGAGCACCATCCCGGAATATTCCGGCCGCGGCCCGCTCATCATCGGGTAGCGGGCATCGCCGGCCCATTGGAACGTGCCGCCGTCGACGATCAGGCCGCCGATCGAATTGCCGTGTCCGCCGAGGAATTTGGTGGCCGAATGGACGATGATGTCGGCCCCGTGCTCGAAGGGCCGGATCAGGTACGGCGTCGCCATGGTGTTGTCGACGACGAGCGGGATGTTGTGCTTCTTGGCGATCTGCGACAGCGCCGCGATGTCGGTGATGACGCCGCCCGGATTGGCGATCGACTCGCAGAAGATCGCCTTGGTGCGCGGGGTGATTGCCGCATCGAACGAGGCCGGATCGTCGTTCTCGGCCCAGGCCACCGACCAGCCGAAGTTCTTGTACGCGTGATTGAACTGGTTGATCGAGCCGCCGTAGAGCTTGTTCGAGGCCACGAACTCGTCGCCCGGCTGCATCAGGGCGTGCATGGTCAGGAATTCGGCCGCGTGACCCGACGCGACAGCGAGGGCGGCTGTTCCACCTTCGAGGGCGGCGATACGCTCCTCCAGCACGGCGTTGGTCGGGTTGGTGATCCGCGTGTAGATGTTGCCGAACGCCTGAAGACCGAACAGCGAAGCAGCGTGATCGACGTCGTCGAACACGAAGCTCGTGGTCTGATAGATCGGCGTTGCCCGCGCGCCCGTTGCGGCGTCGGGTGCGGCGCCCGCGTGGATCGCCAGCGTGTTGAAGCCGGGCAGGCGGTCGGTCATCGTCGTGTCTCCTCCAGGCAGGCGAGCCTCTACGCCCGTGCAGGAGCAGGGCGCAAGAGATCACGCAATGGGGTGTCGGTCCGGATGTCGCCCCCGGCTTCGATCGGCTACGCGTCGGGCGCCGGGCCGATATCGACGTGTGGCTGGCCGGCCTCCACGAGGGCGCGGTCCACGGCCTCGATGGCCACGAGGGTCCGGGTCAGGTCCTCGGACATGGAGATCGGCGCCACGTCGAGGCCGCCGATCCTGCGGGCGATGGCATTCCGCTGGCGCGCCAGCGACGCGCGGGCACGATTGAGATCCTGTATTTCGTCGGCGGTCATCCGCGCTTCCTTTCCGAAACTCGTGCCGGTCAATTCCCAGGCATCCAATCGATATGGGGCCGCTGTGCCAGCATGCGTTCGAGATAATCGGCCACCGCCTGGGCCCCATCCGTGTGCATCATCGCGACGGGATGGGCGAGATAGGCGCGGGCCAGATCCAGAGGGATCTTGTCGGACTGGAGGGCGCTCAGAACCTCGTCGATAAAGGCGTCGTTGGCCTCGTTGAAGTCGTTCGAGAGCTTCTTCCGATCATTCAAGGCTTTGATCGCCATGCCGTGTTCTTGCTCCTTCACGGGGGGCAGGTTGGCCCTCCCGACCGTTCGAACGGGATAGGGCATCGCGCGTTCCCAAGACAGGTCGCCACCCAACGCGAACGCGACGCGGCGCATGTCGGTAACCTAGTGCATCGTGTTTTTGGAGCGGAAGAGTCACCGGGCGCGTTAACGCAGCATGTCGATGCACGCTTCACAGACCCACACCGTCGAAATCGTACCCTGCTCGGAGGGCTACCGCTGGGTCATCCGCACGCGGGGCGGCGCCGTCGTGGAAGCTTCGCCTTACGCGTTTGTGACCTTGAACGGCGCGCGCATCTCGGGCGAGTGCTGGAAGCGCGAGCATTTCAATGACGCCTCGGGCGATTAGGCCATCCTTCGCCCCCGGGGAGCTTGAGAACGCCGACATCCCGAAAGCGACTCGTGCCCGGGCTGCATGACCGAGCACGGGTCCTCACTCTCAAGCATTGCCCTCGATCCACGATAGGCGACCGCGCAACTGCCACCGCTGAGGCTTTGCTTGCCGGATCTTGCGGGCCAGCGACACAATCTCTGCGTGTAAATTTCTTCTGAAGATACACCCAGTGTATGCGGCTCCCGCGGGGCGCCTCGCCATGCATACCGATACTAGTATTATATCGTACAGGCGGCTGTGTATTTGTGGAAGAATTGATTAATCATCGATCCACTGCATTGCGGTCTTTGTCTGATTCTTAATCGGCCGATCCCACCATAGCGTCACGTTTGATTGGCAGGTTCGAGCACACGCGATGGTGAACGGTGACGGCATGGACCGGGACGAGGTTCCGGCGGCGCAGATGGGTTCGGTTACGTCGATCGAGGGTTCGAAGGTTCATCTCGAACTCGCCGGGCAGAACGGCCGACCGCACGTGCGGGCGACCGTCGGCAATTTCGTACGGATCGAGGCCGGCGCCGCGCTCCTGATCGGGATCATCACGACGCTCTCGTCGGGTGGTGATCGGTCCGGGCAACGGGGCGCCTATGCGAGCATCGATCTCCTCGGGGAGATCCTGTCGGATAATGGGACCAAGCGGTTTCGCCGGGGCGTGACCTGCTACCCCGCCATCGGGGATGCGGTCGATCTGCTGCCTGCGGGCGATCTGCGGATCCTCTATCAGGTCTCATCGGCGAACATGGCCACCGTGGGGGCGCTGTACCAGGATCCGGACACGCCGGCCTGCATCAAGGTCGAGGATCTGCTCACGAAACACTTCGCGGTGCTCGGCACCACCGGCGTCGGCAAGTCGAGCGGCGTTGCCGTGATCCTCGACCAGGTGATGCGGTCCCAGCAGGCAGTGCGCATCTTCCTGCTGGACGTTCACAACGAATACGCGGCCTGCTTCGAAGAGCATGCGAGCGTCATCAGCCCGCGCAATCTCAAGTTGCCCTTCTGGCTGTTCAATCTCGAAGAAATCGCCGACGTCATCTACGGCGGCCGCTCACCGATCGATGAGGAAATCGAGATCCTGGCGGAAGTCATCCCGCTGGCGAAAAGCAAGTACGCGCAGTACAAGGAGGCCAGCGACAGGCAGATCGTCAAGCGTACCATCGGCAAGAGCTCCGGCTACACCGTCGATACGCCGGTCCCCTACATGCTTCAGGATCTGATCGCCCTGATCGACGAGCGGATGGGGCGCCTGGAGAACCGCGTCGGGCGTATGCACTACCACCGCCTGATCACGCGCATCGAGGCGATCCGCAACGATCCGCGCTACGGCTTCATGTTCGAGAACGCCAATGTCGGCGGCGACATGATGGGCGAGATCCTGGCCCACCTGTTCCGGCTCGATCCGGACGGGCGCCCGATGACGATCATGCAGCTCGCCGGGCTTCCCATGGAGGTGGTCGATGCCGTCGTCTGCGTCCTGTGCCGCTTGGCCTTCGAATTCGGCATCTGGAGCGAAGGTGCGATCCCGCTGCTGTTCGTGTGCGAGGAGGCTCACCGCTACGCGTCCGCCGACCGTTCGGTCGGCTTCACCCCGACCCGCCGGGCTCTCTCGCGGATCGCCCGCGAGGGCCGCAAGCACGGCGTCTATCTGGGCCTCGTCACCCAACGGCCTGCGGAACTCGATCCGACGATCATGTCCCAGTGCAGCACGCTCTTCGCCATGCGGATGACCAACGATCGCGACCAGGCTTTCCTGGCCGCGGCGGTCTCCGACGCGGTGAACCTGCTCACCTTCGTGCCGTCGCTCGGGACCGGCGAGGTGATCGCCTTCGGCGAGGGTGTGCCGATGCCGGTGCGGATGAAGTTCGCCGCCCTGCCCCCGGAGCGCCAGCCGCGCAACGACATGAGCGGGCGCGCCTCCGACCACGGCGACGCGATCGCCGGCGCGGCCTTCGTGGGCGCGGTGGTCGAGCGCTGGCGGGGGGCCACCATGAGCAAGGCCAGCGGGCTCGATTCGGCGGACCAGTCCGCGAGCCCCCGCCTGGCCCGGGAACCGAGTGCCGAGGGCAGCAACGGCGCGGCACTCGACCAAGTGCACCGTCGCCTGCTCCGTCGCCCCCTTGAGGGGGCCGACGCCGCGGCCGAGTCGGGCCTGCGTGCGCCCAAGACGCTCTGGCAGCAGGGCTGACGTGAGCACGTCCGCGCCCCGACATCGCCAGAGCCTGCTGGAAGCCGCCATTCAGGCGCTTCCGGTCGGCGTCGTGGTCCACGACGAGCGAGGGCTCTGCATCCTGGCCAACGACGCCGCCCGTGCTCTGGGATCGCGGGCGATCGACGACCTCTCGGCCAACGCCTTCGACAGCCCCGACGCCGCGATCATCGCGGAGATCGGCGATCTCGTGGTCGAGGCGCAGGCACAGGCGGTCGCCACCGAGGCGGACACCTACACGCTCACCACCCTCACGGATGTCACGCACCATCACGGCATGCAGCGCGATCTCATCGCGCGGGCCTTCATCGACGCGCTGACCGGACTGCCCAACCGGACGATGTTCGAGCAGAGCATCGAGGAACTCATCATCGAAGCCGGCCCGGACGACCGCTTCGCCCTGGCCTTCATCGATCTCGACAATTTCAAGCACATCAATGACTATTACAGCCACGCCGCGGGCGACGCCCTGCTGCGCAAAGTGGCTGACCGTATCCGCGGCACGCTGCGCCCGAGCGACATGCTCGCCCGGATCGGCGGCGACGAATTCGTGCTGCTGCTCAGCCCGGTGGCCGATCGGGACGCCACCCTGGCTTCGGTGCTCGACATCTCGGACCGCCTGAAGCAGCCGTTCTTCATCGACGACCACGAGATCTTTGCCTCGGCGTCGATGGGCCTGAGCCTGTTTCCGGAACACGGCACGACCTACGAGATCCTGCGGCGGCAGGCCGACAATGCGATGTATCGGGTCAAGGGTGGCGTGAAGGGCGGCGTCAGCGTCTTCGAGGAGACGATGAGCCACGCCGCCACGGCCCGCATGGCCGTGGAGCAGCGCCTGCGTCTCGCGATCCGCGACCGGTGCTTCTGCTGCGCCTTCCAGCCGAAGGTCGACATGCGGACGCACGCCGTGATGGGCGTCGAGGTCCTGCTGCGCTGGCGGGACGAGCTCGGGATGATCCAGGCTCCCGGCGATTTCATCGAGTTGGCGATCGAACTCGGTCTCATCAACGAGATCACCCTGCAGGTGCTGACCGAGACCGTGCAGACCATGCCCGACATCGACGAGGTGTTCGGGCCGGATGTCACCGTGAGCCTCAACATCGCCGCCAAGCAGGCCTGCGACGTGCCGTTCATGTCGGCTTTCTGCGACGCGCTCGGGGCGACGGGCATGGCCCGGCGCTTCGTGCTGGAACTGACCGAGGAGGCCTTCTTCACCAAGGGCAGCTTTCAGCGCGAGGTTCTGCCGCGCATCCGCGCCATAGGGGCCCGGGTGTCGATCGACGATTTCGGAGTCGGCTATTCCTCGCTGGCGGCGCTGGCGGAAATCACAGCGGATGAACTGAAGATCGACCGGTCCTTCATCACCGATATCGACAAGCGGCCCCGCAGCCAGATCGTCCTTAAGGCGATCGAATCGCTCGGGATGGCCCTCGGCATGTCGGTGGTCGCCGAAGGGGTCGAGACCTTCGAGGAGGTCGCCTACTTGCTGGGCGCCACGCAGATCCGCTGTGCGCAGGGCTATTATTACGCCAAGCCTCAGCTGATCGAGCAGATCCGGCAGGGGGAACAGCGGATGTCGGTGCTGCGTACCTCCCAGAGCCGCGGCTCGGATTTCCGCTCGCCGAGCCTGTTGCGGCGGGCCTGACGGGTGTGATGCGGCCGGACGACCGGTTGATGCCGGTCGTCACCAGAGCGCGTCCGGTCAGATAGCTGCCGGAACCGGCTATTTTGTCCTCGGCCGACCGCCGGCATGGCTGGCCGGGGTCATCGCGCGGCGCTGTCGCAGCCCACGGGCCGAACCCGTGCATCAATCCGCGACGCCTGAAGCGGCTCGTCCGTCGCCGCTTCGCGGACGATCAGAAACGACAAAGGCCGCACGGAGGCGGCCTTGCGATCGTTCGACTGGTTGGAAAAACTGGAGCGGGCGAAGGGATTCGAACCCTCGACCCCAACCTTGGCAAGGTTGTGCTCTACCCCTGAGCTACACCCGCTCACTAGTGCCGCGCCGCCTGGACTTTCGTGCCGGCGGCCCCGACGGCGCTTTCTAAACACCATTCCGACGGGCGACGCAAGCGTCTCTTTGCCCACTCACGACGATTCACCAATGCGGGTCCGCAGGGAGGCCGCGCCGCACCTCGTCGAGGCGGGCGCGGGTGCCGCGGGTCGTCCCCTCTGGCAGCGCATCGGCCGGGAAGAACGTGCAGGCGGCGATCTCCCGGTCGGGTGCCTTCGGCCGCAGAACCGTGAAGGCCGGCAGGACGAACAGGGCCACGTGATCGCGCGGCGCGGCGGCGGCGTTCCGGTACAGGCCGACGAGGCGAGGCGGCGCATCCGGGACGATTTCCGATTCCTCGCGGAATTCGCGGATCATCGCCTCGGCCGCACTCTCCCCGCGTTCGACGCCGCCGCCCGGCAGGTGCCATCCACTGACATAGGTGTGGCGCACCAGAGCCACGCGGCCTTGCGGATCGATGGCGATTCCGCGGACGCCGAGCGTCATGCCCCGCGAGGCGAACGCCCCGAGGTGAAACAGGCGCCGCAGCAGCCAACGATCGAGGAGCATGACGGTCCGCGGCTGCCGGATCAGATGACATCGAGGGTGATCGCGCCGAGGCCGGCGACCGAGGCCACCATGCGCTGACCGCGCTCGACCGGACCGACGCCCGACGGCGTGCCGGTGAAGATCAGGTCCCCCGGCTGCAGCGCGAAGTAGCCCGACAGGTAGGCGATCTGCTCGGCCACCGACCAGATCATATCGCCGAGGTCGCCCGTCTGGCGCGTCTGCCCATCCACCGCCAACGTGATGGCTCCGCGCGCCGGATGGCCGACCAGCGAGACCGGATGCAGGGCGCCGATCGGGCCCGATCCGTCCGCCGCCTTGGCGGTGTCCCAGGGCCGCGACAGCCGCTTGGCCTCGTCCTGAACGTCGCGTCGGGTCATGTCGAGACCGATCGCGTAGCCGTAGACGTGATCGAGAGCGTTCTCGACGGGAAGATCGGTGCCGCCGCCGGCGAGCGCGGCCACCAGTTCGACCTCGAAATGGTAGTTGCTGGTCTTGGACGGATAGGGGTGCGGCGTCGGTTCGGAACCCACGATCTGAAGCGCGTCGGCGGGCTTCATAAAGAAGAATGGCGGCTCGCGATCCGGATCGGCCCCCATCTCCCGTGCATGGGCGGCGTAGTTGCGGCCGACGCAGTAGACGCGGCGGACGGGGAACAGATCGCTGCTGCCGACGATCGGGAGCGCGATGCGGGGCGGGTTCTGGATGACGGAGAGCATCTCTGCCTCTGCGGTGGAACGTCCGGGATCGGGCAAACCCTGCCCGCGATCGACGCGACCGTTGTAAGGTGCCTCCCGCCGCGCGCCAGACGGCCGCTTGCCGAGGGCGCGCCCTCGTCTAAAAAAATCTTCGCGATGACACCCATGGCGTCCAACCCCGATACCCTGCTCGCCGCGCTCCGCGACGGCCTCGGCGCGCGACACGTGCTGACCGAGCCGGCGGATCTCGCCCCCTATCTGATCGAGACCCGGAAGCTGTTCACCGGCTCGGCCGTGGCGGTGCTGCGGCCGGGCTCCACCGATGAGGTGGCGTTCGCCGTCCGCGCCTGCACGCAGGCCGGCCTTCCGGTGGTGCCGCTCGGCGGCAATACCGGGCTCACCGGGGCGGGCGTCCCGCAGGGCGGGGTGGTCCTGTCGCTGGAGCGGATGACGCGGCTGCGCGCCGTGGACCCGGTGGACGCCACCATCACGGTGGAGGCCGGGATGATCCTTCAGGAGGTTCAGGAGGCCGCCGACGCGGCCGGCATGCTGTTCCCGCTCTCCTACGCGTCGCGGGGCTCGGCCCGGATCGGCGGCGGGATCAGCACCAATGCGGGCGGCATCGCGGTGCTGGCTTACGGCAATGCCCGCGATCTCGTCCTCGGGCTCGAGGTCGTCCTGGCCGACGGGCGGGTGTGGAACGGTCTCCGGGCGCTGCGCAAGGACAATGCCGGCTACGACCTCAAGCAGCTCTTCATCGGCTCGGAGGGTACGCTCGGCATCGTCACCGCGGCGGTGCTGAAGCTGTTCCCGAAGCCGCGCAGCACCAGCGTCGCCTTCGTGGGCTTGGACTCGGCACAGGCGGCCCTCGACCTGTTCGTGACGCTGCGGACCCGGCTCGACCGGGATCTGACGGCCTTCGAGTACCTTCCGCCCTTCGCGCTGGAGATCGTCCTGCGGCATGTCCCGGGCACGGTCCCGCCGCTGGCCGGCGCGCACGGTGCCTACGCGCTGATCGAGGCCGCCTCGGCCCGGCCGGACGCCGACATGCAGGGCGCGCTGGAAGCCGCTCTGGGCGATGCGCTGAAGGCTGGGACGGTCGCAGATGCGGTGATCGGCGCCAGCGGCGCGCAGAACGGCGCCCTCTGGCGGCTGCGCGAGGGGGTTCCCGAGGCGCAGACCCGCGAAGGCGCCTCGATCAAGCACGACGTGTCGGTTCCCCTCTCGCGCCTGCCGCATTTTCTCGCGCGGGCCGGCGCGGCCTGCGTCGCCGAGATGCCGGGCCTGCGCCCCTGCGGCTTCGGCCATTTCGGAGACGGCAACATCCACTTCAACCTGTCGCAGCCCCCCGGCATGCCGGCGGCGGACTTTCTGGCGCAATGGGGCCGGTTCAACAGGATCGTCCACGACATCGTCGACGATCTCGGCGGCTCCATCGCGGCCGAGCATGGGGTCGGCCTGATCAAGCGCGAGGAACTCGCGCATTACGGCGATCCGGCCGGTCTCGACCTGATGCGGCGGCTCAAGGATGCCCTCGATCCCGGGCACATGCTGAACCCCGGCAAGATCCTGGCGGATGTCGCCTCCGAACGCGCGCAAGCGCCCGAATCCAAGTCATGAAAAATTGTGCGGCGCGCCATAATTCGGCGCCGAGGCCGGTGCAGGACAGACACGGCTCGCCACCATCCGCGGCGGCCGACCACCGCGTTAAGCGTCTGCTAACACGATGGCCAGACCTTCTCAGATGACGGCGCAGGCGTGTCGGTAGTAGCCCGGCATGGCAATTGCTCTGGAGCCTTCCTATCTCGCACGTGCGAGATCGAGCGACGAACCGTCAACGACAGGCTGGATCACGTCCTTTTGGAGATCGACGGAATGCCTACCTCACTGGCCCGCGTGCAGACCGCGGAAGCGAGCCGCTACCTTCAGCAGCTCTGCCGGCACTGGAGCCACAAGTTCAAGGTCGAGGCGACCCCGGAGCACGGCACCGTGCCGTTCGGCGAGGATCGCGTCTGCACCTTCGATGCCGAGCCCGACGCGCTGGTGATGCGCATCGACAGCGCGGACCCGGTCAACCTCACCCGGCTGGAGAACGTCGTGGCCGATCACCTGGCCCGCTTCGCCTTCCGCGAGAGCCTCGGCGACATCCGCTGGTCGCGCGCCGCCTGACGGCGCGGGAGCGGTTGGATCGATCCCAGACGCTTGAGGGCGTGAGCGCGCGCCCTCAGCCGACGCCCATCAGGCTGGCATTGCCACCGGCGGCGGCCGTATTGATCGCGGTCGACACCTCCTCGACGAGTCCGGCCAAACCGTAAAGATCGCCGTCCGCCAGCGCGCCCGGGGTGCGGGTCTGGACCGATAGGATCGCGCCGTCTCGGGCCGCAACCGCCATGTTGATGGCCGCCAAGCCGACTGCGTCGCCCTCGAACAGGACCGCCCGGATATCGCCGGCGGCGTCGAGATCCGGTGCATGCGCGACCCGCGCCGCCACGTCGGACGGCAGGTCCCGCAGGAGGGCCCCGTGCCGCTCGCCGCGCACCACGACGGCGTGGTTGCCGCAGGCCAGAATCATCCCGATCTGAATCAGAAGCCCCGGTCCCGTCTCGGCGATCGCAGCGACGCGCCCGCGCGGTCGAAGGGCGTAGACATTGCGCTCGCCGACCGGTCCCGCCAGTTCGATCTCCCTCTGGGCCGGATAGCATATTGTGGCCAAGCGATCCGCCAGCGAGCCATGCCCCGTCGCGATCAGCCAAGCGCGGTAGGCCGGTACCGGAAAGGCATCAGCCACGAACCGATCGTACGCCCCGTCGGGCGCTCGCCGGACCAACCGGCCGAGGTAAAGCGGGCCGCCCGCCTTCGGCCCGGTGCCCGACAGGCCCGACCCGCCGAAGGGCTGCACGCCGACCACGGCGCCGATGATGTTGCGATTCACATACCGGTTGCCGGCTTTGACGCGGTCGAGGACCCGGACGATCGTCCGGTCGATGCGGCTGTGAAGGCCGAAGGTCAGGCCGTAGCCGGTGGCCTCGATTGCGCCCAGCAGGTCGTCGAGGTCCGCCCGCCTGTAGCGCAGCACGTGCAGCACCGGCCCGAAGACCTCGCGCTCGACATCCGCCACGCGGCCGATCTCGATCAGGGTCGGCGGCACGAAGGTCCCGCCAGCGGTTTCGGGCAGCCTGTCGAGTTGGTCGACGGCGAACTCCCGGGCCCGCATCGCCGCGATGTGTCGGCCAATCCCCTCGGCCGCTTCGGGGGTGATGACCGGACCGACATCCGTGGACAGGCGGCGCGGGTCGCCCACCGCCAGCTCGCGCATCGCGCCCTTCAGCATATGCAGGATCCGGTCGGCGATCTCCTCCTGCAGGCACAGGATCCGCAGGGCCGAGCAGCGTTGGCCCGCAGAGTCGAAGGCGGAGGCGATCACGTCCGCGACCACCTGCTCGGCCAGGGCCGAGGAATCCACCACCAGGGCGTTCTGGCCGCCGGTCTCGGCGATGAAGGGTACGGGCTCGCCGTGACGGTTCAACCGCTCGGCCAGGCAACGCTGAATCAACTTGGCGACCGCCGTCGAGCCCGTGAACATCACGCCCTGGACCCGCGCATCCGCGACCAGAGCGGAGCCGACCGCGCCGTCCCCCGGCAGGATCTGCAGCACGTCCTGCGGAATGCCCGCGTCGTGCAGCATCCGCACCGCCTCCGCGGCGGTGAGCGGCGTCTCCTCGGCGGGCTTGGCCAGGACTGTGTTGCCCGCCGCCAGGGCGGCCGCCACCTGCCCGACGAAGATCGCCAGCGGGAAATTCCAGGGTGCGATGCTGGCCACGGGCCCGACCGGGTCATGGCCACGATGGAGCGTCCGTTCCGCCTCGGCCGCATAATAGCGCAGGAAGTCGACGGCCTCGCGGATCTCCGCGACCGCGTTGCCGCCGGACTTGCCCGCCTCGCGCATGATGAGACCGATCAGCGCCGGCATCCGCGCCTCGAAGGCGTCGGCGGCACGGCGCAGGATGACGGCCCGCTCGGCTGTGGGCGTCGCGGCCCAGCGCGGCGCGGCCACGTCCGCCTGCGCCAGGGCCCGATCGATGTCGGCGGCCGTTGCCGCTCGGTAGAAGCCGACCACGTCCTGATGATCGGCCGGGTTGCGCACGGGTGTCTCGGCAGTCCCGGCCCCCTGCGGCACGGCCCGCCATGCCGTCCGGCCGCTTTCCGCCAGCCCGTCCGCCAGATGGGCGAGCGCCGCCTCATCGGCGAGATCGAGGCCGGCGGCGTTCGCCCGTCCGGGTCGGAAGAGATCGCGGGGCGGCGCGATCTGCGCGTGCGGCGCGCCGGGTACCGGCATGGCCTGCACCACGGCCACCGGATCGGCGACCAGGGTCTCGACCGGCACCGACTCATCAGCGACGCGATTGACGAACGAGGTGTTCGCTCCGTTCTCGAGAAGCCGGCGCACCAGATAGGCCAGCAGCGTCTCGTGCGTCCCCACGGGCGCATAGATCCGGCACGGGCGCCGCAGATTCACGCCCGACACCACGTCTTCGTAGAGCGGCTCGCCCATCCCGTGGAGGCACTGGAACTCGTATTGCCCGAGCCGGAAGTCGGGCCCCGCCATCTCCACGATGGCGGAGAGCGTCTGCGCGTTGTGGGTCGCGAATTGCGGGAACACCGCATCCGGCACATCCAGCAGCCGGCGTGCGCAGGCGAGATACGACACGTCGGTGTGGACCTTGCGGGTGAAGACCGGAAAGTCGGCGAGCCCATCGACCTGAGCGCGCTTGATCTCGCTGTCCCAGTAGGCACCCTTGACCAGCCGCACCATCAGGCGCCGCCGGCTGCGCCGGGCGAGATCGATCAGCACGTCGATCACGAAGGGGCAGCGCCTGCCGTAGGCCTGGACCACGAACCCGAGGCCGTCCCAACCCGCGAGTTCCGGGTCCAAGGCGAGCCGTTCCAGGATGTCCAGCGACAGATCGAGCCGGTCGGCTTCCTCGGCGTCGATGTTGAGGCCGATGTCGAAGCCCTTGGCGAGGCGCGCCAGGCCCTGGACGCGCGGCACCAGCTCGGCCAGGACGCGCCCGCGCTGTGAACGGACATAGCGCGGATGGAGCGCCGACAGCTTGATCGAGATCCCCGGCCCGCGCAGCACGCCGCGCCCATCGGAGGCCGCCCCGATCGCCCGGATCGCGTCTTCGTAGGCGTCGAGATACCGCGCCGCATCCGCGGCGGTGACGGCGGCCTCGCCCAGCATATCGTACGAGTAGGTGAAGCCCTTCGCCTCCAGCGTGGCGGCGTTGCGCAGGGCCTCGGTGATCGACCGGCCGGTGACGAACTGCTCGCCCATCATCCGCACCGCGAGATCGACGCCCCCGCGGATCAACGGCTCTCCGCCGCGGGCGATCAGGCGGGTCAGCGCGGCGGACAGGCCGGCCTCGTCCCGGGTGGCGACCAAGCGACCGGTGACCAGCAAGCCCCAGGTCGCCGCGTTGACGAAGGGCGATTGGCTGTGGCCGAGATGGGCCGCCCAATCGCCCGGCGCGATCTTGTCACGGATCAGCGCGTCCCGGGTGGCGGCATCGGGGATGCGCAGCAGCGCCTCGGCGAGGCACATCAGCGCGACACCCTCCTCGCTCGACAGGGCATATTCGTGGATCAGGCCCTCGACGCCGCCGCGGCGGCCACGGCGGCGCAGGGACTCAACGCGGCGGCGGGCCGTGGCGACGACGCGCGCGGCGGCCTCGGCGGGCAAGCGCGCCTGTTCGAGGAGCGGCGCGATGCAGTCGGGCTCAGGGCGCCGACAGGCGGCCACGACCGCCCGCCGCAGGGGCGATAGGTCGGTGACCGCGTCGGCGAACGCTGCGAATGGGTCGGGATTGCCGGATTCGGACATGATGCCCCTTGCGGGATCGCGTTTCGCCTCAGCGATCCCCGCCCCAAGCTACATCGTCCGCAGCAACCGGCCAGACCCGTCCGCGGATATCCGGATGGCGCCCACCGCCACACGGCGATGCCCTAGGTCACCGCGAAACCCAACCGCCGGGCAACGTAGAAGCTAAGACAAACTGCTCCGTTGGTGGCCTGAACGGGCAAACAATCGCGATCTGCCCGAAGACACGCGCTTGCCGGATAGACGCGAAATCATAGCCCTGCCCGCCGCCGGGATCGCGGATCGAAACGCCGTTGCAGGGAGCCGGTATGCCGCGTGTGGAGATCACCGGAACGGAGCGTCAGTACAAGACCGTGGCCGCCGTCGAGGATGAGGGCACATGGCGCCTGTTCCGGCCGTTCCGGGACGGCAAGATCATTTCAGCGGTGTGCTTCGGCGACGATCGCCTCGCCTGCTTCTCGGAAGGAGGAGAACTCGCCCTGATCGACTGGCGCGCGAACAGGGAGATCCTGCGGAGAAAGCTTTCCGTCAAGTCGACTTCACTCTATCGCCTGTTCGTGACGGCCGACACGGAGCTGATCGCGCTCTATCAACGTGCTCGCCAGCCCGACGGCCAGCATTATGTCTTTCACCTTCAGCTTCTGCGGGTGCAGGACCTGCAGATGGTCGCGGAAGGCGAGGGCCTGCGATGGTCGGGGGACCATTCGGTCGCGCGCCTGGTCATGGGATACGTCTACCCGCCCACGGACGACGACCCGAAATACCTGACGATCTGCAGCGATCTGTTCGAGGACCCTGCCGGACGCCTCTCGTTCATCGGCTTCGATTGCCATCCCACGGGGCTGCACTACGGAGTTTTCCATCTGGATCGTTCCGATTGGACCGTGCGCTACGAGCCGCTCACGGACGAAACGAAACCGTGGTGGCTCAGTCCCGGCCGCCGGTATCTGGCGACGCTGTCTCGCGGATTACCCGTCATCCGCGAGGGCTCGGCCGACACGCCGGCCGCGCATCGGGATGCCAACGGGGCCGGGCGCGTTGAGCAGGCCCTGGATGTCTGGACGACCGTCCCCCTTCAACGCATCGCCGCCGGCATCGCATCGGAGCGCCATCTCAAGATCAGCCAGATCGTCTGGGAGCCGGATGAGACGGCGTTCTGGATCCGGTTTGGTTATTCCTGGGACACGCAGGCCGAATTTCAGCGCGCCGCTCTGGATGGCACCCTCTCGCCCGTCTTCAGCTTTCAGCGTTTCGACGGAAAAAAGCTCGTGATCGAGATCGCCGACGTGACGCGTGCGGATCACGTCGTGATCAGTGCGTTTCCCGATACGGTCACCATCCCACGCGCCTGGTGTGCGAGCACCGCGGCCAACCGCGTGATCTCGGAAGACGAGGACGGCTTCCAGGCCGGGGGCTTGACGGGCCCGAGCGGGATGGCGGTCCAACGGTTCCTGTCCAAGACGAGTCGCCGGCCCGTGGTGCCCGTCGCGAGCTTTTCGCAGGCCGACATCGCCGCCGCGCTGGAACAGCTGGCGCAGGAGATCCGCACGCGTCTGGTCGCCCTCATGCAGGGCGAGTACCTGAAGCTGTCCTTCGTGGTCGCCGGCCGCAAGATGACCGAGACGGCGTTCTTCGCGCGCGTGTCCCGCGAGCGGATCCCGGTCGCCTCGGCCCTGCGCGCGCTCCTGACCACTTATCTCGAAGTCCAGCCCGCCGCCGTCGAGGCCAAGCGGCTGTTTCGCCAGATCTGGGGGCCGAAAGCGGATCAGGGCGCCTTGGCGGCGGCGATGGAGGCCCTGCTCCGTCTCGATCCGGAATCCCACGACGTGTTCCGCGACTATCTCGCGAAGCGCGACGGAGAGCACGAGACCTATTCGACCGACGTGATGGTGAAGGCTTACCTCGCCGAGACGGGCTGGCGCGACGCGGCGATGCTCGGCTTCGGCATCTACGTCGCGCTGATCCAGTACCGGGACGGCCTCATCTGGCTCGGCGGCGGCTTCCTGGCGAATCACGGCCTCCTCGACGCCGCCGAAACCTTGCTCAGCGCCGACGCCTTCGCCGATCTGATGCTTCAGGAACTCGACCGGTTCGTCGCGATCCCCGACATCGACTGCCGCTTCAGCAGGGACGAGCTGTATGGCCAGCTCCTGAGCGGCCTGGAGGGCACGCCGTTCGGTGCGCGGGTGATCGATGCGCTCGCGGCACGGCGCCCCCTTCCGGCACCCAGCCAAGGCTGAGTGCCGCAGTTCACTGGCCCGCTGCGCGGGCGGCGTCGAGGGCATCGACGAGGATGGGTTTGGCGCCCTCCCGGCGCAGCACCGCATTCGGGATGACGACTGCGTCGGCGCAGGCCTGGACGGCGTGGGCCAGATCGAACTGCACCGCGAGACCGCCCTCCTTGGCGTCGAGCCACGCCATCATGGCCGGTGGATCGCCGGAGAACGTCTCCGTCACGGACTCGCGGCACTCCTTGTCCGCGTCGTCCTTCTTCGGATCGCCGGCCTTCGGGCGGTATCGTTCGAGGTAGAGTCTGTGCAGCCTCTTGGAGGCCAGCGTGACCATCTTGGTCCCGTCCATTCCCTCCGCGAGCGCGACCGTTCCAATCAGGGAGGGCGGAAGCAGCTTGGTCCAATCGACCGGCGCGCCGGTGGTCAGATCGTAGACGATCGACATCGTGCTGCTGTTCGGATGTGCGCCGCCGCAGAACGAATCGTCGTGAATAACGAAACTCACGAAACTGGGGCCGCGCATCGAGGTTTCGACGCTCCGACCCCAGTCCCCGGGCTTCCCGTCTCCGACCGTGCATTGCTTCGCGGCCTTGCGGACATTGCCGTCGAGCCGCTTCAGCGCGGTATTGATCCGCCGCTCCGCCTCGTCCACCGGCGCATCGATCTGCGGCATCACCGCGATGTCGGCCTTAGCCTCGGGCTGAGCCTTCAGCGTCACGGTCCGGTCTGCGGCCCAGGCCGGCGCGGCCATGGCGAGGAGGACGGCACAGGCGCCGTGCCGGATCGCGGCTCTGCCGCCCCGCGATGCCGTCGACCGTGGGTTCCGCTTCATCCTCTTGCCGCTCCCAAACGTGACGGAGACCGGGCGATCCGAGCCGCCCGACGCCTCGCGTTCCAATCTTGCGAATCCGCGTCGTTCCTCGGTGTGCTTTGATAGGAGCCGACGCGGTGGCAGAAGTCGAGCATGAGCACGATCCTCATCTACGGCGCCACAGGCTATACAGGCCGACTCATCTCCGAACGCGCGCGCGCGCAAGGCCTGCGGCCGATCCTGGCGGGGCGCGATCCGGACAAGCTCCGGCCCCTCGCCGAGCAGTTCGGCCTCGAAGCGCGCGCCGCCCGCCTCGACGAACCGGAACGCCTGCGAACCGCGCTTGCCGGAGTCGCGGCTGTGATCCACGCCGCCGGCCCGTTCTCCAGGACCGCCCGGCCGATGGCCGAGGCCTGCCTCTCCGCGGGCGTGCACTACATCGACATCACCGGCGAGATCTCGGTGCTGGAGGCGCTCGCCGCCCGCGACGCGGAGGCGAAGGCGGCCGGCATCGTGCTGCTCCCGGCCGCGGGCTTCGACGTGGTGCCGAGCGATTGCCTCGCAGCCCATGTGGCACGTCGACTCCCCGGCGCGACACATCTGCGGATCTCGATCGGCGGGTTCGGCGGGTTCAGTCAGGGCACCGCCCGCACCATGGTCGAGGGCATCGCCTGGGGCACGCGGGTGCGCCGGGACGGCCGGATCGTCGAGTTGCCGAGCCCGCCCCGCGGCAGCGCCGATTTCGGCCGCGGCCCC
The DNA here is from genome assembly GCF_022829295.1 of Methylobacterium sp. J-088. Taxonomy (GTDB): domain Bacteria; phylum Pseudomonadota; class Alphaproteobacteria; order Rhizobiales; family Beijerinckiaceae; genus Methylobacterium. The sequence goes on along the minus strand of NZ_JAKSYH010000136.1, from coordinate 35,134 downwards.
CGGCGCACGGTCGGCCTCGGCTGGGGTGACGTGTCGAGCGCGTGGTACTCGACGCGGGTCCCCAACATCGACGTGTATTTCGAGGCCTTCCCCGCCATGGCGGCCGCCGCCGGTTTGCCGGCCGGGATCCGGCGGATCATCGCGGGCGGGGCCGCACAGCGGCTGATCAACCGCGGCATCGATCGGCTTCCCGCCGGGCCGTCGGAGACAGCGCGGAAAACGGCGCGCAGCACCTTCCTGGCCGAGGCCTGGGATGGCGCCGGGCGGAAGGCGGCCAGCCGGATGGAGACGCCCGAAGGCTACACGCTCACGGCCGCGACGGCCCTGGAAGTCGCCCGGCGCCTCGCCTCGGGCGCGGTGCCGGCGGGCTTCCACACACCGGTGACCGCCTTCGGCCCCGACTTCATCCTGGGTTTCCCGGGCGTGGTGCGGACGGACCTCTGAGCCTCACACCGTCGCGCCGATTTGCCAGGGCGCGAATTCCGAGGATCCGAAATCAAATTGCTCGCTCTTCGTGCGCTCACCGCCCGCGACTTTCAGGATCCGCTCGAAGATCCGCCGCCCGGCCTGCTCGACACTCTCGTCTCCGTCGAGGATCGTGCCGCAATTGACATCCATGTCCTCCTCAAGCCGCCGGTACATCGCCGAGTTGGTGGCGATCTTGATCGACGGCGCCGGCTTGCAGCCGAACACGCTGCCCCGACCGGTGGTGAAGCACACGAGGTTCGCCCCGCCGGCCACCTGCCCGGTCGCCGAGACCGGATCGTAGCCGGGCGTGTCCATGAACACGAAGCCCTTGGCGGTGACCGGATCGGCGTAGCGCAGCACGTCCACGAGGTTGGTGCTCCCAGCCTTCGCCATGGCGCCCAGCGACTTTTCCAGGATCGTGGTCAGGCCGCCGGCCTTGTTGCCGGGCGAGGGGTTGGCGTCGATCTCCGAGCCCTCCTTGCGGGTGTACTCCTCCCACCAGCGCATCAGATCGACGAGCTTCTGGCCGACCTCCGGGCTCTCGGCGCGGCGGGTGAACAGGTGCTCGGCGCCATAGGTCTCCGTGGTCTCCGACAGGATCACCGTGCCGCCGTTCTGCACCACGAGGTCGCTGGCGATCCCGAGCGCCGGGTTGGCCGAGACGCCCGAATACCCGTCCGAGCCGCCGCATTGCAGCGCGACGATCAGCTCGCTCGCCGGCACCGGCTCACGATGGACCACGTTAGCCTCGTCCAGAATCCCCTTCACGAAGTCGATGCCGGCCTCCACGGTCTTGCGGGTGCCGCCGAGCGACTGGATGTTCATGCTGCGGATCCGGTCGCCGAGCCCCTGCTCCTCCAGGAAGGCGCCGATCTGGTTCACCTCGCAGCCGAGCCCGATCATCACGATGTGCGAGAAGTTGACGTGCCGCGCATAGCCCGCGAGCGTCCGGCGCAGGAGCCGCAGCGGCTCGCCCATCGCCATGCCGCAGCCGGTCTTGTGGGTGAGCGCCACCACGCCGTCGACGTTCGGGTACGCCGCGAGCGGATCGAGCCCGAGGATCGGGTGGCGCCGGAACGCGTCGGCGATCAGGTCGGCGACGTGGGCGCTGCAATTCACCGAGGTGAGGATGCCGACATAGTTGCGGGTCGCGATCCGCCCGTCCGGGCGGCGGATGCCCTGGAAGGTTGCGGGCGGCGTGACCAGCCGGGTCGGCTTCGCATCGACCCCGAACGCATAGTCGCGGGCGAACGCGCCCATCCCGAGATTGTGGACGTGGACGTGCCGTCCGACTGCGATCTCCTCCTTGGCGAAGCCGATGATCTGGCCGTACTTGGTCACCGCCTCGCCGCTCCGATGCGTGCGCACCGCGACCTTGTGGCCGGCCGGGATCCGCTCGGCGGCGGTGACGCCCTCGGCGACCGGCGTGCCGGGCTCGATGGCGCCGCGGGCGACGACGACGCCGTCGTCCGGCCGCAGGGCGATGACGGGATAGGCAGGCATGGCTGTCTCCTGGCGGTGCGTCGTGTCGCTCATCGGGCAGCTTCGGGCTGCAGCCCCGGGGCGCGAGCCTCCCGCACCGGCAGCGGCGCGATCTCGCCGACGACGAACAGGTAGATGACGGCGCCGAGCAGGCAGAACCCGCCGGCCACGATCAGCGGGATGACGAACGAGCCCTGCGTGACGGTCAGCATCACGCCGGTGAAGGTCGTGGTCACGATGCCGGCGACGTTCGAGGCGAAGTTCTGGATGCCGCCGATCGAGGCCACATGGGCCGGCGTCGGCGCCACGTCGCCGGGGAGCGCCCAGATCGAGGCCGCCGTGAAGGCCAAGCTGCCATAAGCCACCGCGAAGCACAGCAACGCCACGTAGACGTTGGGCGCGATGATCGAGAGCGTGATCACCGAGGACATCAGCATGCCGCCGACGAGGCAGGTCTTGCGGGCGGCCGTCAGGCTCCAGCCCCGGCGGTAGAGCGCGTCGGAGGCAAAGCCGCCGAGCCAACCTGCCGGGATCGAGGCGAGCGCGGGCAGGCTGCCCAAGGTGCCGAGTTCGGCGAGCGAGAAGCCGCGCGCCTTGACGAGGTAGGTCGGGAACCACGTGATGAAGAAGTAGATCACGAAGTTCAGGCAGAAGAACCCGGCCATCATCCCCCAGACCGTGCGGTAGCGGAACAGGGACAGCCACGGCACCTGTTCCTGCGCCTCCGCAGCATCGACGGATTTCGGCCGGTCCTGTGCGGCGCGGAGCCGGGCGAGGTCTTCGGGCGAGACGGCGGGGTGGTTCTCGGGCTCGCGATAGAGCCACATCCAGAACACCGCCCAGACGAAGCCGAGCACGCCGGTGACGATGAAGGATTCGCGCCAGCCGAGCGTCGCGATCACCCAGGAGACCAGCGGGATCGCCAGCGCCGAGCCGACCCGCGAGCCGCTGTCGAAGATGCTGCTGGCAAAGCTCCGCTCGCCACGGGGGAACCACGAGGCCGTGACCTTGGCGAAGGACGGGTAGGCGCCCGCCTCGCCGACGCCGAGCAGCATGCGCAGGCCCAGCAGCGACAGGAAGCCCCGCCCGGCCGCGGTCAGCGCCGTGCAGGCCGACCACCAGACCACCGCCACGACCAGCGAGAGCCGCGCCCCGACCCGGTCGGCGACGTAGCCGAACGGCAATTGCATGATCGCGTAGGTCCAGAAGAAGCCCGACAGGATCAGCCCCATATCGGTGGCATTGAGGCCCAACTCCTTCGACATGGAGGGGGCGGCGACCGCGAGATTGGCGCGGTCGATGTAGTTGATGGCGTTGGCGGCCATGCAGAGGCCGATCATGAGCCAGCGCAAGCGAGGCATCGCGTTCCTCCCGAAGCGCGGGGATGGCGTCCCCGCTTGGCGCGGCGCCCCCATTGTGACCGGGTTTCGCCGCAAAGACCGTCGTCCGCCGCGCCCGATCAGGCGCGGTAAGCATCCCCGTCGAGCCCGTGCGGGCGACCGGCGGCGAGCAGCGTCTCCCAGACCGGTTCCGGCAGAGGTACGCCCTCCGCAAGGCGCTGGACCCGCATCCGGCGCTCCGGCTCGCCGGGCAGCAGCACCTCGGCGCCGGGCATCGGGCGGGCGCTCTTGAAGAAATCGAGATAGGCCCGCGCCTCGGTGGCCAGCACATCCTCGGTCCCGAGCGCCGCGGGCGTCACGTAGATCGAGAGCATGCCGTTGCAGATCCGGCGCTTGCCCGGCCCCGCCGTGCCGGATCCGGTGAGCGCGCCGGCGAGCAGCTCGCACATCAGCGCCAGCCCCGAGCCCTTGTGCTCGCCGAAAGCCCGGATTGCGCCGACGCCGCGCTGGTTGTCGCGCTCGTCCCCGTCGAGGGGGCCGAACAGGGTCGCCGGATCCGCGCTGAGGCGACCGTCGGGCTCGATCAGCGCGCCCTCCGGCAGCGCCTTGCCGCCCCTGGAGGCGACCAGCACCTTGCCCTCGGCCACCAACGAGGTGGCGAAGTCGAGGATGATCGGATCGGCATCCGGCACAGGAAAACCGGCGGAGAACGGCGCGGTGGAGAACCGCCGCTCGACGGAGCCGAACGGTGCCACCAGCAGGCTGCCCGACACATTGACGAAATGGACCGAGACCAGCCCGGCAGCTGCGGCGCGCTCGGACCATTCGCCGATCCGGCCGATATGCCCGGAATGCCGGAGGGCAATTATCGCGACGCCGTTCGCCCGCGCCTTCGCGATCCCGAGATCGACCGCGAAAGGTCCGGCGGTCGGCCCGAACCCGTAGAGCGCGTCCACGAGGGCGAAGCACGGCGCGTCGGTGACGATCTCGGGCGTGCGGCCCGCCTCGACCTCGCCGGTGCGCAGCCACGCGACGTAGCGGGGCACCCGGACGACGCCGTGGCTGTCGTGGCCCGTCAGGTTGGCCGCGACCAGGAAGCGGCCGATCCGCTCGGCCTCCGCCTCCGCACAGCCCTCGCGCACGAAGATGTCCCGCACAAAGGCGGACAGCCCGTCAGCCGAGATCCGCATTCCGGCTCCTCCCTGGCCGCGCCTCGCCGGGCGCGTGCGGGATGAAGCTAGCGCCCACGATCGTGCTGTGCGAGCCGTTCGGGTGACGCCTTCACCGGCGGCGTCACGAAATCTCGCGGATCAACTTGGCGATGATGGCGCGTCCGAACGCTGAGAAGGTCTCCGCGCTCATCACGAACGCGCCCGCGCCGCCGATGACGTGATCCCGGTAATAGGCCGCGAGGCCCCCGGGCGGGTTGGTGTGCTCCCTCAGGAAGTTCGGCATGCCATCCGGATCGGTGAGGACGACGATGCCGTTCACCGTGATGCCGGCCGAGATGGCGGCGTCGCGCGCGTTCGAGATCGGGCGCCCGGCATTGCCGGTCCCATCGCCCGAGATGTCGATCACCTTCCGCTCGGTCCGGAACGGTGCCCGCGCCAGGAGATCGGCCGCGAAGTCGAGGGCGGAGCCGATCGCGGTCCGGCCGTAGAACGGGCGCATCGCCACGTCGAGCCGCGCTGCGAACAGAGCCGCGTCCTGCGCGGACGCGATGGTCATCCAGTCGACCGCGACACGCTGCTCTCCGGGCCCGGCCCAGTCGAACAACGCGACCCCGATGCGCCCGGCAGGCCCATCACCGATGGCACGCAGGACTCTGGCGTCGGCGAAGGCCTCGGCATAGCCGCGCCGTTCGAGCTCGAAGCGCGCCTCGCTGATGCTGAGCGACACATCCACGGCGAGCACCAGGAGAACATCGACCTCCGGGTCGGCCGCCTCGGCGCGGCGTCCCGCGAGCGAAAGTGTCGCGAGCAAGCCGGACAGGAGGTGGCGTCGCCGCATGGTCGACACTCGATCTGGATGGCGACGCGAAAGCGCCGCCGTATCGCAGGCAACGGGCTTGCTGCCCCTGCGGTTCGCGAACCCCAACCTCCGTCGAGCCCCCCGCCGGACGCGTTTCGATTTGGTTCCGCACGCCCTCGTCGAAGCAGCGCCGCTTTTGGTCTCATCGCGCCGGCCTTCGACAACGCTACTTCGCGCAGGCAAAGGCGTTTCCCGCGCCGCAAACATCGAGACTGCCGTCCATGCATCGTGTTCGCCGGATCGTACGCGCCATCGAGAGCCTCATCGTCGCTGCCGTGATCGGTACCGTCGCCCTGGTAAGCCGTGTCATCGATGGAACGATCGGCTTGGTCGGCCACCTGTCCGACCGGTTCGATGTGAAACTCGCCGAACTGGCGCACGAGTCGAAGACGCGGCACAGGCGCGAGGGTCGCCGTCAGATCGACCCGATCAGTCTCGAATAGGGCGCCCCGGGGCACGAAGAACCCGGCGGTTCAGAGCCCTGGTCCCTTCGCGGCGCCCAAGATGCGGCCGGGTCTGGTGTCGGCGCCGCCCTGAAGCAGCACGACCCAGCTGTCCGCATCGGCGATCTCGGCCTGCGTGCCGGGCACGTCGAAGCTGAGCGGCTGACCGCCCCAGTGGCCGAGGTGCTGCAGACCCCGAACCACGTTGACGTAGGTTGCGGTCCGCCCGCCATTCTCGCCGGACTGGATCGCGACCGCCCGGCGGCGCAACACGGGGACCAGCCAGACCTCGCCGCGCGCCTGCGTCTTGGCGTCCGGCGCAGCCCCGATCTCGACGCGAATGCGGTCCCCGCGCGCCTCACCGTGAACGGCGATCGGCAATCCATCTTGCTGGACGCCGTCCCGCATCAGCCGGTCGAGGGCGACCCTGTCCGAACCCACGGCCACGCCGCTGCCATCGACCACCGCCTGCGGCGTGAAGACCTGCCGGCCCCCGCGTCCCCGGGCATACGCGCGCTGGCGCTCGGTCAGCGGTCGCGACGCCAGCGTGTCCTTCCAGCCCAGATAGTCCCAGTAGGTCACCGGCAGGGTCAGGGCGATCACCCCGGGCTGACGCGACAGGTCGCGCAGGATGGGCTCGGCCGTGCGGCAGGCACCGCAGCCCTGACTGGTGAACAGCTCCACGACCGCGCGGACCGGCTCGGCCCGTGCCGCGGAGGTAGCCACGGCGGCCACGAGCAGGACTGCGGCGCCAAGCGCGCTGCGTTCGCGGATCCAGGCTTGGTGCCGAGACGTCATGGCGCTATCAGAGCGCCTGGTCCGCCGCCTGGGAAATCACGTTGGCTTGAGACGGTTGTACCGGTACTGCGGCCGATGGCGGCATGGCCCGCGCCTTGGGCAGCATGTCAGGCCTCCAGCGACGGTGCATCCACAGCCACTGGCCGGGATTCTCGCGCACCCAGGATTCGACCACGGCGGTCATCGCCTGCATGGCGCCGGGCACGTCGATGGTCCCGTCCGCGGCCCGCGGCAGATCGAGTGGTGGTGTCAGTTCGAGCCTGAAACGGCCCTCCGGCAGCCGGACGACCCGGACACCGTGGACCGGGCATTCATAGTGCCGGACGAGCTTGGCGAGCAGCGGATTGGCAAGGCAGGGCCGCCCGAGGAACTGCACCACGACGCCGCGGGTGAAGTGCTGGTCGATCAACTGGCCGAGATGACCGCCCTGCTCCACGACGTCGCGCATGGCGAAGACGGCGCCCGGCTTCGAGGCGGCCAGTCCGCCCATGGACCGGCGGCGGACCTCCTGCACGAGACGCGCGGCCGCCGGATTGTTGGGCGGCCGGAACACGGCCGTCGCGTCCAGGCCGAACCGCGCCGCGGCGATCGCCGGCAATTCCCAGTTGGCGAGATGCGCGGAGAAGATCAGGCCCGGCTCGCCGTCGTCGCGCAGGGTGGCGAAGTGCTCGATCCCGGCGACCTCGGTCCGCAACGGGCCCGCTGCCGCCGGATCGTAGTCGAACAGGCTGTCGAGATGGGCGTACTCGGCCCCGACACGGCCGAGATTGTCCCAGGCCTCGAGTGCGATGAGTCGCCGTTCGGCCTCCGGCATCTCCGGGAAGGCTGCCCGCAGGTTCGCCAGCGCGGTGCGATGGGCCGGCAGGAGCGGCCCGATCCGGCGGAGCAGGCCTGCGCCGAAGGCGGTCGAGCGCTGCGGCCCCAGGAGGCGCGCCAGCCAGACCAGAGCACGGATCAACGGGATCATGGCGTAGCCCGCAAGGCGCGGCCAGGACCGTTTCAGAACGAGGGCGAGACGCAGCACTGTTACTTCCCAGGCAGATCCGGGCCGCCCCCACGCACCCTTACGGCCCCGTTTACGCCATGTCCGGCGCAGCGCGAAGCCCGCTACAGACCGACGAGGATCTTGCCGAACACCGTCCGCGATTCCAGGCGTTCCAGCCCCTGCGCGAAGTCGGCCAGGGGGTAGACGGTGTCGACGACGGGCCGGATGCCGGCGGCCATCTTGTCGAGGGCCTGACGGATATTGGCGAGCGAGCAGCCGAACGAACCGGTGATGCGGTATTGCTGCTGGAACAGTTGCATCAGGTTCATGGTCGCCGAGACGCCGGAGGTCGAGCCGCAGGTGACCAGACGTCCGCCGCGCTTCAGGCAGAGCAGCGAGCCGTTCCACGTGTCGGCGCCGACATGCTCGAACACGACATCGACGCCCTTGCGCTTGGTCAGGCGCCGGACCTCGCCCTCGAACCGCTCGGTCCGGTAGTTGATGACGTGGTCGGCGCCCAACTCCGCGGCCCGGCGTCCCTTCTCGTCGTCGCCGACCGTCGTGTAGACCGTGCAGCCGATCGCCTTCGCCATGCGGATCGCCGCGGTGCCGATCCCCGAACCGCCGGCATGGACGAGCACGCTCTCGCCGGGCTCCAGACGGGCGTTGTCGAACAGCATGTGCTGGACGGTGCCGAACGCGATGCCCGCGCAGGCGGCATCGGTGTCGCTCACCCCATCCGGCACCTTCACGACGAGGCGCGCCGGCAGGGTCACCAGTTCCCGGGCGAAGCCGTCGAGATGGAAGCCCATCACGCCGGAGACGTCCTCGCAGAGGTTGTCGCGCCCCTCGCGGCAGGCCCGGCACTGGCCGCAGGTCATGGCGCCGTAGGGCACGATCCGATCACCGGGCGCGAGACCCGCGACGCCCGCCCCCACCGACTCGATCGCGCCCGCGGCTTCCGCCCCGACCACGAGGGGCAGCTTGCGCTTGACGAAGGCCATGCCGCGAAAGCCCCAGACGTCGATGAAGTTGAGCCCGACGGCGCGGATGCGGATCCGCACCTCGCCCGGACCGGGCGCCGGCGCGGCCTCGATCTCGGTCAGGCGCAGGTCGCGGTCGCCGAAGAGCTGAAGGGCTTGTACCATCATCGTCTTTCCATCATCGGCGCCCTTGATTTCGGATGCGCCGCGATCAGCATCAGGCATGCAGGATCGCTTCGAAATGGGTTGCGAGTTGCGCGCGATCCGCCTCCGCGAGATGTCCGATCCGGCGGCCGATCTGCGTGTTCGGCAGCGTGAAAAGCTTGCAGCGGACCACCGAAGGATGCTTCAGGCCGGCCGCCGTCAGATCGATGATCAAATGGTCGCTCGGCCAGTGGCTACCGATACCTGTCGTGATCATCGCACTCACGACAGGCCCGTTCGCGGTGTTGAAAGTGCCGTTCGAGAGCACCTTCACCGGCCGCGGTTTGCGGACCGGAACGTCGATGAAGGGAAAAAGCGCCGTGAGAACATCAAAGCGTTCAAAGGCCGTCATAGGCTGCGGCATCGTCCGGGCTGTTCCATTCCGTCAGCGTCGCGCTCAGAGGCAGTAGATACGGATCAGGCATCGGCCGCTCTGGATCTACGGTGATCATCGAACCGCGGCGGGTCTGCAAGTCATGCCAAATCTCTGCATCGGCCGGCTCCGGACGGACGCCATCGGTCGGGTGTCCGGTCTCAGTGTCGACGATCTTGCGGAAGCGCAGGGGCTTGCCCTCGACCCGGAGAACGATGAGTTGGTCCGGCCGCAGCGTGCGGATCGCCCGCGCAGGATCAGGGTCGCCATCGTTCACCTCTCACCGAGAGCTACGCGCCGGCCCGTCGCAGATCAACATGGCCTCGCGCATCGAAGCACAGAGCGGCAGCAGCCAGCTCGCGCTGGCGCCCTATTCCGGCGCCAGATACCGCCGCCGCGCCCAGCCCAGGGTCCGCCCGGCCTTGACGCGGCACCATGTCGTTCGGCTCGGCGTGTCGTTGGTACAGCCGAAGACCAGGGCGCGGACACGGATCTCGCCGATCTGCTCGGCGGCGGCGTCCGGCTCAACGCGAATGCTCAGGGCCTCGCCCGGCGCCAAGCCCGTGACCCGGTAGGCCTCGGGCTCGGCCCGGGCCGGCCCGGCGGCGAACGGCGCCCCGATACAGAAGACCATGGCGAGGGCAGAGCTGGCACGCATCGGCGGTATCGTCCGGTTCGGCATGCTCCGGTCAGGTCCGGTGGACGCCCATCATCGCGGTCAGACCGCCGTCCACCGGCAGCACCGCCCCGGTGATGTAGGACGCGCCCGCGCCCATCAAGAAGGTTGCGAGCGCTGCGACATCTTCGGGCTGCGCGAACCGCCCGGCCGGGATCTGGCGCTCCATCCCATCGCGATACGCGGCGTAGCGCGCCATCATGGCGGTGTCGACGAAGCCGGGCGCGATCACGTTGACGGTGACGCCGCGCTTGGCCGTCTCGATCGCGAGCGTGCGGGAGTAGGCGATCAGCGCGCCCTTGGTGGCGGCGTAGGCGGCGTTGCCGGCATTGGCCCGCAGGGCGGCGACCGACCCGATCGCGACGATGCGGCCGGACCGCGCCCGCGTCATCGGGCGGATCAGCGCCTTGGCGAGCCGGGTCAGCGAGAAGAAGTTGACCTGCATGGCGGCCTCGGCCTGCTCCTGGTCGAGCATGGCGGCGAGCGCGTCGTAGGACTGGCCGGCATTGTGGACGAGGCCGTAATAATCGCCCTCCTCGGCTGCCGTGCAGAAGGCGTCGAGGGCCGCCCGATCGGCGAGGTCCAGGGCATGGGCCGCGAAGCCGCAGTCCGGATGGGCCGCTCCGAGCTCGGACAGCAGCGCCTGGGCGTCGTCGGCCGAGGATCGATAGGTGAATTCCACCGCAAAGCCCGCGCCGGCCAGGGCCCGGACGATCGCCGCACCGATCCCTGACGCGCCGCCGGTCACGAGGATACGGCGGGGGGCCGTCGCCGCGCTCACGCCGGCTCCGCTCCGAAGACGAGGCACGTATTCTGGCCGCCGAACCCGAAGGAATTCGACAGCACGGTGCGCACCGGAAGGTCCCGGGCCGTTTCGACGATATCGAGGGCGATCGTCGGATCCGGCACGCGGTGGTTGAGGGTCGGCGGGATGCGGCCATGGCGGATGGTCATGAGCGACACCGCCGCCTCGATGGCGCCGGCGGCCGTCAGGGTGTGGCCGATCATCGATTTGTTGGAGGTCACGGGCAGGGCGGCTGCGCGGTCGCCGAAGACGGCACCGAGACCCAGCGCCTCCATCTTGTCGTTCTCGGGCGTCGAGGTGCCGTGGGCGTTGACCGTGTCGATCCCGTCGGGTTCGAGCCCGGCATCCTCCAGGCTCGCCCGGATCGCCGCGATGATCGGCGCCCCGTCGGGGCTGGAGCGGGTGCGGTGGAAGCCGTCGCCCTTCTCGCCGCAGCCGAGGACGTAGCCGAGGATCTTTGCGCCGCGCGCCCGGGCCGACGCAGCGTCTTCGAGCACCAGAGCGGCGGCACCCTCGCCCATCACGAAGCCGTCCCGGTCCTTGGAGAACGGCTTCGAGGCCGCCTCCGGATCGTCGTTGCGGGTGGACAGAGCCGAGAGCAGCGAGAAACGGATCAGCGATTCCGGGTTCACCGAGCCGTCCGTGCCGATGCACAAAGCCGCTGTGGCCTCACCGCGCCGGATCGCCTCGACGCCGAGCTGGATTGCGGTGGCGCCGGAGGAGCAGGCGGTCGAGAGCGAGATCGGCGAGCCCTTCGTGCCGAACCGCTCGGCGATGCGATCGGCCACGGTGCCGAAGATGAACAGATCGTGCCAGGCGTCGAACCGGCGCGTCGCGGCGGCCCGAAGCAGGCCGGCGTAATCGACCGGGCCGTCACCGCCGGCTGCCTCGGCCAGGGCCTGCCGCTGCGGCCATTCCATCTCCACCGGGGGCACCGCGATGAACAAGGCGCCGGGGAAATCACCCGCCGTGCCGATCCCGGCCTGGGCGATCGCCTCCTCGGCCGCCACCGCTGCGAAGCGCTCGGACAGGAGCGGCGCCACCAGCGGCTCGGTGTCGAGGAAATCAACCGTGCCGGCGATCCGGGTGCGCAGGCCCTCGGTGGGGAACCGCGCGATGGCGTGGATGCCGGACCGACCCTCGGTCATGGCAGCCCAGGTCTCGGCCTGCCCCTGGCCGAGGGAGGAGACGATGCCGAGGCCGGTGACCGCGACGAGCGGTCGGCCCCTGGCGTCGCGGTAGGATTGCGCGCTCATGCGGCGGCCCTTAGCAGATTTTCCACCGCCTTACACCACCGGACATCCGATGGCCGCCCCGTCATTCCGAGGCGGACGCGCCGGGTCCGGTCTCGCGGGGGGCGTTGGCGAGGCGCAGCACGGTCTGGAGCAGCACGTCGGTGCCGGCCGCGCAGTCGGCCTGGGTGGCGGATTCCGACTCGTTGTGGCTGATCCCGTCCTTGCATGGCACGAAGATCATCGCGGCGGGCACCCGGGCGGCGAGGTTGCAGGCATCGTGCCCGGCCCCCGAGATGATCCGGCGCCGGGGATGGCCGAGTCCTTCGGCCGCCGCGTCGATCGCCGCCACGATGGCGGGGTCGAACGGCACCGGCTCCTTGCGCCAGATCCGGTTGAGCTGGATCTCCAGGCGGCGGCGCCCGGCGATCTCGGCAGCCGCCTCCTGCAGGGCGGCTTCCATGGCGTCGAGGGTGGCCGAGCGCGGGTCACGCACGTCCACCGTGAAGGCGACCCGTCCGGGCACGACGTTGCGGGACGGCGCCAGAATCGCGGCCTCGCCGATCGTGGCCACCGCCGAGGGGGCGTGCGCCAGGGCGATGCGCTCCGCGGCCAGCGCGAATTCGGAGAGCGCCAGCAGCGCATCCCGGCGGCGGGGCATAGGCGTGGTTCCGGCATGGCTCTCGAAACCGGTGATCACCCCGTCAAACCACATGATGCCCTGGCCGCCCTCGACCACCCCGATGGTCTTGCCCTCGGCTTCCAGGATCGGCCCCTGCTCGATGTGCAGCTCGACGAAGGCGCCGATCTCGCGCGTCCCGACGGCCTCGACCCCACGATAGCCGATGGCGTCGAGCGCCTCGGCAACCGTGGTCCCGGCAGCATCGCGCTTGGCGAGGATCTCGTCGGTGGTGAAATCTCCGGCGTAGGCTGCCGAGGCCATCATGGCGGGCGCGAAGCGGGAGCCTTCCTCGTTGGTCCAGTTGACCACGAGGAGCGGCGCCTCGGTCTCGATGCCGGCGTCGTTGAGAACTCGCATCACTTCGAGACCGGCCAGAACGCCGAGCACCCCGTCGAACTTGCCCCCCGTGGGCTGCGTGTCGAGATGCGAACCGAAGGCGATCGGCTTCCGGCCCATATCCCGGCCGGGGCGGAGGGCATACTGCGTCCCGAGCGCGTCCACCGAGACCTCCAGCCCGACCGCGATGCAGGCCTCGCGGAACCAGTCCCGGACGCGGCCATCCTCGGCCGAGAGTGTCAGACGGTTGATGCCGCCGGCCGGCGTGCCGCCGAACGCGGCCGTCTCCAGGATGGTGGACCAGAGCCGTGTGCCATCGGCGCGCAGGTTGTGGGTCTTGCTCAGATTCGTCTCGGCCATGCCGGTTCCTCTCACGGCGCAGCGCCGTGTCACGCCTGGGTCGTCGATCCGCCCGCCGTTCTGCGCCGGGCGCACCGTCTCAGCAACGCCGATGCCAGTCAGGCCGGCGGCCGCCGCACCGGGTTGGCCCGCAGGAGCCCGACGCCGTCGACCTGCAGGGCGGCGGCGATCGCCCCGAGGGCACTCGCCTCGATATTGCTGATCCCGTCCTGATCGGCGACATCGGCGGCGATCAGGAAGACGTTCTCGCGCTGGCTGTCGGGCCGCTCCGCGATCGCCGTGACGTTGCGCAGGTTCTCCGCGCGGCCGAGGCGGGTCCGCGCCCGGGCGATCCCCTCGTAGAGTTCGGTCTCGAGCATGAGCGCATCGTAGCCCTTCATCAGCACCGGATCGGCGCTCAACCCGAGGAGGGCAGCGTCAAATTCCTGACCGGCCACCTCACCGTCGGCCACGATGACGTTGGCCGCGGCCGAGACCGCAGCGAGCATCAGCGCCTTATCGCCGACATAGGCCGTGACGGTGCGGCCCACGTGGCCGAGGAGGTCGCGGAGTAAGCTCATGAAGGCTGTGCCGGGGGCTGGGCGCGGGCTGAATACGGGAGGGATAGCAGAGGCTGGCGCGGAAGGAAGCCGAGGTCGCGCAACGGCTCGACGCACCGATCGCCGGCGCGACCAGAATCTGCAACTTCTGCGGTCTCTTGGCTTGGTAGACACGCTCGGGCAACATCGCCATGCGACGAGTCGGTTCAGCCGCGCCGATGCGCGGTCGACGGGTGGCGGGCCAAGTCCCCCCAGCGAGTTCCGCCACCGTCGTCACGCCGCCGGAACGAGGTTCGGGTGCCCCCCAGGCCCGACCTTCGCGCCGGCGGCGGTTTCTACCTGTGGGCGATCTTCGTTTTCGATGCGCCTGCCCCTGGACCCGATCCGAACGCCCCGTCGGCCCGTGCGGCCATAAGCAGCTACGATGTGTGCGAATCTGACTTCGGTTGCTGGCTACTGGATTAGTAGTTTACGGGACACGACAGTCATCCGCTGACATGCCTGACAGGCGCTCTCCCTCCCCCTTTGCGGGGGAGGGAGGGAAGCGGCTGCCGGATCTGCCTTGTCCAACGCCGATATATGAACCCGGTATGCCACGCCGGAACAGGAACCCGCGCCCCCTCCGCAGGGCGCGAGATCCGCAAGCGGTAGCGTGCGCCTCAGCGCCAGAATGGCTTCAGGTCGAGGAGATCCGACCGGGCATCGGCGGCAGCCTTCAGGAGCTGCTGCGCGCTCGGATCGTCCGAACCGGGCATCGGCGGCCCCGAGAGGCGTTCCGTCATCGCACGGGCGGTCTCAAGGTCGTTGAGCGCCCCGAGATGATCCTGCAGATCCGACAGGGCGTCGCCGAACTTTTCCTGCCGACGGCGCGCTTTCTTCTTGTGGTAGAGTCCTGCGAAGAATTCCGCGCCGTAGCGCAACTTCTTGGCCGCGATCCGGGCCCTGTGCCGCGTGTGCGGATCGAGATGCTTCAAGCCGCGACCGCGCTTCCTCAGTCGCTCGCGCGCCTTGTCGAGTACGCGGACGGCAAAGTCGCGCCCGTCCTCGGCGGCGGCCGGCTGCGTGGTCCAGGCGCCGGTCTCGACCCAACCGGCGAAATCGATGATCAGGCTGCGCCATTGCGGGCTCTGCAGCGTCGACAGGACCACCGCGTAGGCGCGCTCCCGTTCGGCCTCGGCCCGCTCGCGAAGCCCGTCGAGCCCGGCCTCGTCCGGGCGCTCCTTCACCAGGTCCGGCAGGGTGTGTCCGAGGAACACATCGAGGTTGCGGCCCTCACCGAAGGGTTCGGTGACACGCTTGATCTCGTCGGCGAAGCTCACCGCCCGGGGATCCCCCGCGAGCATCGGGGCGAACAGCGACAAAGCCGAACGCAGGCGACGCAGGGCAACGCGGATCTGATGGAGAGCCTCGGGCGGCTGCCCGTCCTCCAGGAACACCGTCTCGTTGAGCCGCATGTGGCGCAGGCAGGCCCGTGCCACCGCGCGAAACACCGTGCCGGCGCTCGCATCCTCCGGCAGATCGATCGCCTCGGACTTGACGATGGAGCGTCCGCCGCCGTCGATCAGCGCGAAGCCGATCGCGCTCTTGCTGTAGACGCTCAGGCGCAGCGGCACCGTCTCGGCCAGGGCCTGCGCCAGCTGGAACAGGTCGGCCGGATCGCCCTCCTGGAGCTCCAGCTCGATCTCGCAGAGTGGCGCCTCGCCCGAAGGGCTTTCCACCTGGCCTTCGTCGAGGGTGACGAAGATCCGCGACTCGCCTTGGGTGACCGGGATTTCCCGGCGCATCACGACAGTCGAGAAGAGCCGCTCCACCGGCGCATCAGCCTCGCGCAGCACCGCCTCGGCGGCCGTTCCGGCCCAGGCGGCGGGATCGGGATCCTCGCCGGCGATCTCGGTCTCCCACTCGGCCCGGTCGAACAGTCCGATATCGCCCGCGCCCGCCTTCACGGTCTGGATATGGCGGCCACCCTTGGCACGCACCCGCAGCGTCAGGCCGGCCACCTGCAAATCGCGGTTGGCTGTGTCGAAATAGACGCTGATCAGCTGGTCGGGCTCGACATCCGCCGCGCCTGGAAGCCGCGGATGGGCGGCGAGCACCGTCAGATCGGGCCCCGCGCAGGCGAGCTTCAACTCGACTTCGCGCGGCTCCCCGGCGTTGCGTCTGCTCTCGCTCATGCTCTCCTCGTCGTAACCATGCATGCCCAACCGTCTAAGGCATGCGTCGGGTTGCCGCGACCTGTCGCGGCCAGACCAAACGGCCGCGATCGCAATAGACGTCAGTGTAGCAAAATCGCGCGGTGCGCGGAGTCGCACCGAAATCGCTCAGTCGCATTGCAAGCCGGGCATGTTGCACTGCGTAAAAATCGCTCTTCCCCAAATCGAAAACGCATGGCAAAACAAATTGTCCACAATCCATCTGCCGTGCATGCCCCGGCCCCGACCGCCCGGCGGCCCCTGGTTCGACGATGAGCCGGCACGGCGGGATTCCCGACGATTCGAGTGGTGTGCGCGGCATGGACGGCAGCGTCGCGGAGATAGTCAGGTCGGTGACTGCGTTGAAGACACTTCTCGTGGGCGTGGTCGGACACGTGGATCACGGCAAGACGGCGCTCGTCCGGGCGCTCACCGGGGTCGAGACGGACAGGCTCAAGGAAGAACGCGCCCGCGGCGTCTCGATCGTGCCGGGCTTCGCGCTCCTGTCCACCGATGCGGGAGAGATCGACCTCGTGGATCTGCCCGGCCACGAGCGCTTCGTCCGCGCCATGGTGTCGGGGGCGACCGGCATGCGGGCCGTCCTGCTGGCGGTGGATGCGCATGAGGGCATCAAGCCGCAGACCGTCGAGCACCTTGAGATCGCACGGCTGATCGGCGTGCGCCGCGGTGTCCTGGCGCTCACCAAATCCGATCTGGTCAGCCCCGAGGTGGTCGCGGCACGTTCGGCCGAGATCACGGCCGCCGCGGCTCGGGCCGGCCTTGAGGCAGGACCGGTCATTCCGACCTCCACGGTCACCGGCGCGGGCCTGTCCGACCTCGGGGCGGCCCTCGCCGAGCTGCTGGCCGACGCCGAAACCGGCCGCGACGACGGTTTCCCGTACCTTCCGGTGGACCGGGTCTTCTCCCGCGCCGGCTTCGGGACGGTGGTGACCGGAACCCTGCGACGGGGGGGGCTCTCGATCGGCGACTTAATCGAGATCGTACCGGGCGGGCGCAGCGCGGTTGTGCGTGGTCTCCAGATCCACGGGCGTCCGGTCGAGCGGGCCGAGCCGGGGCGACGCACGGCGGTCGCCCTGCGCGGGGTCGGGCTAGATGAGATCGCCCGGGGACAGGCATTGGCGCCGGCGGGTCTGCTCGAGTCGAGCGCGTGGCTCGACGTGGCGATCACGGCCGCCGCCAGCGCGGACGCCGCCGTGGCGAGCGGTACGACCTGTCGCCTGCTGTTCGGGACCACCGAGGTCGAAGCTCGGCTGCGCCTGCTCGATCGTGACGTCCTGGAGCCGGGAGCCAGCACGCAGGCGCAGCTGCACCTCGCGCAGCCGGTCTCCGTCCCGGCGCGGGAGCCCTATGTTCTGCGGCTCGATTCGCCCGCCGCGACCATCGCGGGCGGGCACATCCTCGATCCGGCGAGCCGGCGCCGGCGCCGCAACGATCCGCGTACCATGGCCAATCTGGCCGCGCTGGCATCGGGAGGGCCGGCGAAGGCGATCTCTGTCCGTCTCGGGCAAGTCGGCGCGGCCGGTGCCCCCCTCGCAGAACTGGCCAGGCTCGCCGGCACGGCCCCGGACCGCGCCCGGGAAATCCTGACCGCATCCGGCGCGCGCGAGGTCGGCGACCGCTTCATCGGCGCGCCGGCCTTCGAGGCTTTGCAGACCGGGATCCTGGCGACGCTCTCGCAGCATCACCGCGACTTCCCGATGGAGCACGGGATCGCCCTGGAACGCCTGTCGCGGTCGCTCGTGCTTTCCGACCTCCTCGTTAGCTCGGCTCTGCGGGCCCTCGTGGCGGCGGGGGGTGTAAGTCAGGCCGGCACCCTGTGGCGGCGCGCCGATTTCGATCCTGCGCGCAACGAGAGCGAGGCCGCCCGCCGGCTGGAACAGATGTTCCGACGTGCCGGACTGAACCCACCCGACGAGAGCGAAGCCGTGGGGCGGGACGTGCGCCGTCGAGAAGCGCTGACCTATCTGGTCGGCGCCGGGACGGTGATCCGAGCCGTCGACCGCGTGCAACGCCGCGCGGTCCTGTTCCACCGGGAGGCGGTGGCCGATGCCCGGACGCGCCTCTTGGAGGCCTTCCCCAACGCCGGGACGCCGGAGACCGGCTTCCTCGCCCGGGAAGCAGGCGCGACGCTCGGGATCTCCCGCAAGTTCTCGATCCCCCTCCTCGAGCATCTCGACGCCACGGGCTTCACCCGGCGGGCAGGCGACCGGCGGATCCTCGTCACCCTCGAATCGCCCTCCGGCATCGCGGAAGCCGGCTAGAAATCTGCGCCGGGCCAGTCCCCCGGTCCGGGCTCGTAGCAGGTATAGCCGATCAGGCAGTTCGGGTTGTCCCGGGTGGGGCGGAAGGCGCGCTTGGCGATCTCGGTGGGCTCGCAGAACGACCGGTCGCGCACGAACCGGTCGTAGGTCATCCCACCGGTGCCGAGGACGAGGGCACCCCGCCCCTGGATCAGCCGGCTCGTCTGCTGACAGGTCATTGCCGTACTGGAGGGCCGCGTCTGCGCTCCGACGGGCGTCGCGGCCAGGACGAAGGCCGCAGCAATCCGGGTCACCATAACGTTCGTCTGCCTCGATCGTGAGCCGTGCGGCTCGGACCTGACGACAACCCCTGTTCGCATGCGTTTATCCCGAAGCGAAGCACGCAAGGCGCGGCGATCACTCCTCGAAGGCTTCGACGTATACGGTTCCGGAATCCTGGCGGCGGGCAGCCTCCTCGATCCGGGCGAGTTGCGCCTGGGCCCGCCCGCACGGAAAGCCGTAGCGGGCCTGAACGCGCTCGCTGGCGATACCGAGGGCGACGCGGCTCAGGCCCACGAACTCATCGAGCGGGTAGTCCTGCCCGACCGCGAGGTGGTCCTTGATGACCAGCGAGGGCGAGTAGCAGGCCTCGCGGGAGCCGTCCGGCCAGCGGATGTGGAAGCGCATCTCAGGCATCGGTGGGTACCCGCGTGATGTTCCAGGCCGCCGCGCCAGTGGCCGGCGGCACGGCCAATCTTGGTTCCTGTAGGAGCGTCGCATAGCCCGGCAGATGCCGTGCCGCGCAGGCCGCCCAGGTATGGACGCGGGCCGCATCGATGCCGGCATTGCGCAGACGGGCGCGCCGCGCCGGTGCCAGGCTCTCCCGCATCGCCACCGTCAGGGCTTCCCCATCTTCGGGATTGACCATCAGGGCCTCGCCGGGGGCGAGATACTCGGTGAAGGGTGGCCGCTTGGAGACGATCACCGGGATGCCGCAGGCCATGGCCTCCAGCACGCATTGGCCGTACCCCTCGGCCAGGGAGGGAGAGACCAGCGTCGTGCAAAGTCGGTAGAGCCCCGGCATGTCGGCCTGGGCGACCGGCCCGGTGCGAATCACCGGCTTGCCCGGACCGACCGCCAAGCCCGCGCGTTCCAGCGCGGCGCAGCAAAAGGCCTCGTAATCCGTCGGTTCAGGGGATGACGCTGTGCCCACCACGACGAGTTGAGCCTTCGGGACGCGTCGGTGCAGCGTCGCGAACGCCTCGATGATCGCGAGGCCGTTTTTGCGGGCATCGAAACCGCCGATGCTCAGGAAAACCGGTCCGCGGCCGAGCCCAAGGCGCCGGCGCAGGGCCTCGTCGCCGGGTTCCGGATCGGGCCTGAAGGCCGTCCCGTCGACGCCGGTGCCGACCACCTCGGCCCGCGCTCCGTACTCGGCCGCAAGCGTCGCGGCCCAGGTTTGGCTGAGGCAGAACAGCTGTCCGGCATCGACGATCGCGCGATCCTGCCATCGGGCCAGTTGCGGGTCCGAGAACATCTCGGTCCGGTGGACCGTGCGCGCGAAGCCGGCGATGAGGCGTCGCCGGGTCAGCGTCGTCAGCGCGTTGCCGCCGATGCCGCACTGCGCTTGGAAGACATCGAAATCGCAGGCCGCGGGTGTCGAGAAATGCGCCAGATAGTCGGCGATCCGTGCCCCGACCAGCGCGGCTCCGGCGCCGCGGATCGGCTTTGCCGCCACCGACACCACCGGACAGCTGGCATCGCGGAAGAAACCGCGGCCGGTCGGATCGGGGGCGTGAACCACGGCCTCGTGGCCTAACGCGCACAAAGCTTCGCCGAGTGCCAGCGCATGGATCCCGGTGCCGTGGGGTTCGGTGGAAGAGGTGAGGATCGCGATGCGCACGCTGTCGACCCTGGGACGGCGCAACCCGGTTCGCGGCCGGTTCGGACGTCATGCCCAGCGACCCGAACACCGGTCTCCGCCGCCCTCTCGGAGACCCGGAGCCCGACATACGCATCGTCCGTGCCGCAGATCGATCAAGGGGACGGACGCAAAGCGGTGGGAGATCCGCGGGCGTTAATTTTGTGTTACGAATTCACTTCAGATTAACACCGCTGGCCGAACGGCCCTTTTCAAATCCCCGTGTGAGACTGTAACCATTGCTCGCGAGTGCCGGAGCTGTCGGTCCAGTGTTCAAGTCCGCGAAAAACCAGTCCTCGAACACTCAGGTCGCCCCCCGGTCGACCCGCGGTATGCTGCGCCGGCTCGGCCTGCTGTGCGGCCTGCTCGTGATCCCGACGGCGGTACTCGCCTACGCGGATCTGTTGCCCGAATCGCTCGACCTCCTGGGTATCGATCTGCGCGAAAGCCCGGATCTTCCGCATGTCGCCCGCCAAATCGCCATCGGTGCGCCGCTGAAGATCGTGGCGTTCGGTTCGTCGTCGACCGAGGGCATCGGCGCGTCGAGCCCCGCGAACGCCTATCCGGCCCGGCTGCAGACCGACCTGCGCAAGAAGCTGCACGGCATCGACGTGGCGGTGATCAACCGCGGCATCGGCGGCGAGCACGTGGATGACATGCTGGCGCGCCTGGACCGCGACGTGATCAAGGCGGAGCCGCAGCTTGTCATCTGGCAGACGGGCAGCAACGATCCGCTGCGCGGCGTGTCCGTGGCTCATTTCCGCGCCGCCACGGTGGCGGCGATCCGTCGGATCCGCGAGGCCGGCATCGACGTGGTGCTGATGGAACCGCAATGGTGCCCGAAGCTCGAGTCGACGCCGGGTGCCTCCCGCTTCCTTGAGGCCGTTCGCAGCATCGGGGACGAGCTGGACGTGCCGGTCATCCGGCGCGCCGACCTGATGCATGGCTGGGTGCAAGACGGGAAGCTGACCACGAAGCAGCTCTTCGCCTCCGACGGCCTGCATATGGCCGATGGCGGCTACGCCCTCCTGGCCGAAGCTGCGGCGCAGTCGATCCTGTCGGATGCGGGATCGGTGCAGACGCCTGAGGCGGTGGCCGAGTAGAGCAAGCCGTCGGGTCCCCGCGAGAACCGGGCAAGATCCCAGGATTGCGGTGACGATCCGGCTGGACGTGGCCGGCCAATCTCCCCATCTCGACGCGATCGAGATCGGAGCCGACCGTTGAGCCAGGACACATTCAGGTACGACGACCGGGGCGCGGTGCCCCAGATGCATGCCACCACCATCCTGATGGTCCGAAAGGGTGGCCGCGTGGTGCTGGGCGGCGATGGACAGGTCAGCCTCGGACAGACCATCGTCAAGGGCAATGCCCGGAAGGTCCGGCGTCTTGCCAAGGGCGCCGTGATCGGCGGCTTCGCGGGCGCCACGGCCGACGCCTTCACCCTGTTCGAGCGGCTCGAAGCCAAGCTCGAACAATATCCCGGACAGCTGACCCGCGCCTGCGTGGAGCTGACGAAGGATTGGCGAACGGACCGCTACCTGCGCCGGCTGGAAGCCATGATGCTGGTCGCCGACCGCGACGTCAGCCTGCTCCTGTCGGGATCGGGCGACGTGCTGGAACCCGAGAGCGGCGTGATGGCCATCGGCTCGGGCGGCAACTACGCGCTGGCGGCAGCGCGGGCCCTGGAGGATGGCGATCTCGACGCGGAGGCGATCGTGCGCCGCGCCATGGCGATCGCCGCCGAGATCTGCGTCTATACCAACGGCAATCTGGTCATGGAGGCGCTCGATGGCGCCTGACTTCTAGCCAGGTGAGATCCATCGTTGCGGGTGCGCAGCACGGTCGTGCGAATACAGATCCATCCGCCCACGGGCGGTTAACGGCCTCTTGAACTATCAACGATATTTTGCATTCAACCGAGCCTCTAGGGTTGGAGCACTATGAATATCGGCGGGAAACTTCTGGGCTTCGTGGGCGCGTGCAGCCTGACGACGCTGGTGGTCGTGGGCGTCGGCGTGGTGACGCTGCGAAGCTTTGAGACGTCCCTATCGAACGTCGAGAATGCCTCAATCCGTGCGCTCAACGCGGCGAACTTCAACCGGCTCGCCGCGGAGGTCACGATGGACTCCCGGGGCGTCTACGCCTCCGCCGACAGGGCCGAGGCGGCGAAATATGCCGCCGGCATCCGGAAGGGCCTGAGCGAGATGGATGCCCTCCGGACCGAGTGGGCTCCGCAACTGGCCGAGTCCGAGCGTCCGCTCTTCGAGGCCATGACCCGCAACTTCGAAGCCTACCGCACCCTCCGAAGCGCCCTGGCGGACGCCGGAGAGACGGCCGGCCCGCGCGCCGCCGCCGAGCTCGGCTTCAACGACTCCAACCGCGCCAATCGCAAAGCCTTCCAGGCCAGCATCGACGCCCTGGTCAGCCAGGGACGGGTCGAGATGGCGGCGATCCGGGGCGATACCCAGGCGCTGTTCCAGGTGCGGACGATCCTCCTTCTGGGCCTCGCGCTCCTCGGCACGTTGATCTGCGGCGCCCTGGGTCTGCTCGTCGGACAGCGGCAGATCGCCCGGCCGCTACGCGCGGTCTCGGACGCGATCGAGCGCCTGTCGCGGGGGGATCACGCGCTGCCGGCCGTAACGGTCCGCCGCGACGAGATCGGCGCGATCTGGACGAGCACGCGGATCCTCAGCGAGATGCTGCAGAAGGCGGAGGCGCAGCGCCAGGATCACCAGCGCTCGGACGCGGATTCGACGACGCGCAAGCGTAGCGAGATGACCGCCCTCGCCGATCAATTCCAGGGCAATATCGGTGGCCTCGTCCAACACCTCGCCGGTGCGGCCGCCGGGATGGAGCGGGCCGCCGCCACGATGGCCGGCAATGCCGAGCGGACAGGCAGCCAGTCGCAGGCCGTGACGCGCGCCGCCGAGACCACGTCGCACAACGTCGAGGCGGTGGCCGCCGCGACGGAGGAACTCGCTGCCACGGCGAGCGAGATCGGCGTTCAGGTTTCCCAGACCTCGAGCGCCGCCGAGAGCGCGGTCGAGGCGACCCGGCGCACACGGGCCAGCGTCCAGGCCCTGGCCCGAAGCGCCGATGGGATCGGGCGGGTCGTGTCGCTGATCTCGACCATCGCCGGGCAGACCAATCTGCTCGCGCTCAATGCCACGATCGAAGCAGCGCGCGCCGGAGAGGCCGGGCGGGGCTTCGCGGTGGTGGCGACCGAGGTGAAGGATCTGGCGACGCAGACCGCCAAGGCGACCGAGGAGATCGCCGGCCAGATCGCCGCCATGCGCACCGCGACGCACGAGGCGGTGGCGGCGATCGAGGAGATCGGCGGCACGATCGAGCAGGTCCACGGCATCGCCCTCGGCGTGGCCGCCGCGGTCGAGGAGCAGCAGGTCGCCACGCAGGAGATCGCGCGCAGCATCGCCGAAGCGGCGAGCGGCACCCGCTCGGTCACCGACACGATGGCCCTGGTGCTCGGCGCGGCAAACGAGACCGGCATCAGCGCGGCACAGGTGCTCGAGGCTGCCGCCGACATCGCCCGGCGTTCGAACGGGCTCGGCGGAGAGGTGGCGGGCTTCGTCACGCAGGTCCGGGCCGCCTAAGCAGGGTTCGCGAAAGCGGCCACCGGTTTTGCGATAAAAACCTGCAACCGGCCAAGAACCCAAGCAGCGTTGGCACGCCAACGCTGCTTCGGGGCGGTCCTGCACGGGGCGACGTTGCGTTGCAGCGCGAAGCGCCGTAGGGATACGGCATTCGCAAGGACCCGGTGAAAGCCCGGGTGGCTCTTCCGGCCGCCGATCCGCCGGACCACGCATCCGAGTCGCCAGTTTGTCCGCTCCAAGGCGCGGACGTGCGCCTTGTGCGGAACGTCCCATGCAATCCAGCTTGTCCGGACCCACTGGCCTTCGCGGCCGGTGGTTCTCCAATCTTCGCGGCGACACCCTTTCGGGCATCGTCGTCGCCCTCGCCCTCATCCCGGAAGCGATTGGCTTCTCGGTAATCGCCGGGGTCGATCCCAAGGTCGGCCTCTACGCTTCGGTGGTCATCGCCTGCACGATCGCGTTCGCGGGCGGACGCCCTGCGATGATCTCGGCCGCCACTGCCGCCACCGCCGTCGTCATGGTCGAGCTCGTGCGCGAGCACGGGGTTCAGTACCTCTTCGCCGCGACCATCCTGATGGGGCTCATCCAGATCCTGGCCGGCGTGCTGAAGCTCGGCCGGCTGATGCGGTTCGTCTCGCAATCGGTGATGACCGGCTTCGTCAACGCCTTGGCGATCCTGATCTTTTTAGCGCAGCTGCCCGAACTCACCGGCGTGACCCCGGCGACCTACGGGCTGATCGCACTGGGACTCGCGATCATCTACGGCGTCCCGCGGATCACCCGGGCCGTGCCGTCGCCCCTGGTTGCGATCGCCGTGCTGACCGTCGTCACGGCTGTGTTCCACCTCGACGTGCGCACCGTCGCGCACCTCGGTGCCCTACCGTCGTCGCTGCCGAGCTTCGCGCTGCCGGACGTGCCCCTGAACTGGGAGACGCTGCGCATCATCCTGCCCTACGCGGCGACGCTTGCCGCCGTCGGCCTTCTGGAGAGTCTGCTGACCGCGCAGATCGTCGACGACATGACCGACACCGGCAGCGACAAGAATCGCGAATGCATGGGTCAGGGCGTCGCCAACATGGCGTCGGCCGTGTTCGGCGGCATGGGTGGCTGCGCGATGATCGGCCAGTCGGTGATCAACGTTTCCTCGGGGGCGCGGGGCCGGCTGTCGACCCTCGTGGCCGGAGCCTTCCTGCTCCTGCTGTTGGTGGCGCTTCAGGATCTGCTCGCCGTCGTGCCGGTGGCGGCGCTCACCGCCGTGATGATCATGGTCTCGCTCAACACCTTCTCGTGGCGCTCGCTGGCGCAGTTGCGCGCCAACCCCCTGCCCTCGTCGGCGGTGATGCTTGCGACGGTCCTCGTCGTGGTTGCCACCAAGGATCTCGCCATCGGCGTCCTGGTCGGTGTGCTCCTGTCGGGGGTGTTCTTCGCCGGGAAGGTTTCGCGCCTCAGCCAGGTTACGTCCGCGTTGTCGCCCGACGGGAAAACCCGCACCTACCGGGTCACCGGGCAGATCTTCTTCGCCTCCGCCGGCACCTTCGCGGAGGCGATCGATGTCCTCGAACCGGTCGAGCGCCTCGTCATCGACGTGACGGGCGCGCATTTCTGGGACATCTCGGCCGTGGCTACCCTCGACCGCGTGGTGCTCAAGGCCCGTGCGCGAGGGCGCGTGGTCGAGGTCGTGGGGCTGAACGCAGCCAGTGCGACGCTGGTCGAGCGATTCGGAACGCACGACAAGGACGATGCGGCGCCCTCGCTCGGGACGCACTAAGGCGGCACTACGACCCCGCGCAGCCCCTTGCGCGGGGGCGCGCGGGACCCCATTCCCGACCGTGGGCCGCGGGATGCGGCCGGCAACAGGGATGGCACAGCGGTGACGACGTTCTCTCCGCGCGAGATCGTGTCCGAACTCGATCGCTTCATCGTCGGGCAGCATGACGCCAAACGCGCCGTGGCCATTGCGCTGCGCAACCGCTGGCGCCGCCAGCAGCTCACCGGGCCGCTCCGCGAGGAGGTCGCGCCCAAGAACATCCTGATGATTGGCCCAACCGGCTGCGGCAAGACCGAGATCGCCCGGCGCCTCGCCCGCCTTGCCAACGCGCCCTTCCTGAAGATCGAAGCCACGAAGTTCACCGAGGTCGGCTATGTCGGCCGCGATGTCGAACAGATCGTGCGCGACCTCGTGGAGGTGGCGATCGGCCTGACCCGGCAGACCAAGCGCGACGGCGTGCGGGCCAAGGCCGAGGCGGCTGCCGAGAACCGGATCCTCGATGCCCTGGTCGGTCCCACGGCCAGTGCGGCCACCCGTGACAGCTTCCGCCGCAAGCTGCGCGACAGTGAGCTCGACGACAAGGAAGTGGAGCTGGAACTGGCCTCGGGCCCGCCTGCGGGCATGCCCATGTTCGAGATTCCCGGCATGCCCGGCGCGTCGATGGGGGCGATCAACATCGGCGACATGCTGGGCAAGGCGCTCGGCGGCCAGCGCGGCAAGCCGCGGCGGATCCTCGTGCGTGACGCCTTCGCGCCGCTAATGGCCGAGGAATCCGACAAGCTGGTCGACGATGAGGCGCTGGTCCGCGAAGCGATCCGTGAGGTGGAGAACAACGGCATCGTCTTCCTCGACGAGATCGACAAGATCTGCGCCCGCGAAGGCCGCTCCTCCGGCGACGTCTCCCGCGAGGGGGTGCAGCGCGACCTGCTGCCGCTGATCGAGGGCACCACGGTGGCGACCAAGCACGGGCCGGTGAAGACCGACCACATCCTGTTCATCGCCTCTGGGGCCTTCCACGTCTCGAAGCCGGCCGATCTCCTGCCGGAATTGCAGGGCCGTCTCCCGATCCGGGTCGAGCTGCAACCGCTGACGGTGGACGACTTCCGCCAGATCCTGACCTCCACGGAGGCGAGCTTGCTGAAGCAGACCGTGGCGCTGATGGAGACCGAGGGTGTGACCCTGACCTTCACGGACGATGCCGTGGACGCTCTGGCCAAGGTCGCCGTGGAGGTGAATTCCTCGGTGGAGAATATCGGCGCCCGGCGGCTCCAGACGGTGCTGGAACGGGTGATCGACGAGATCTCCTTCACGGCCACTGACAGGTCGGGCGAGACCGTGCCGATCGACGCCGCCTATGTACGGTCCCGCGTTGCGGATCTGGCAGCCAATGCGGATCTGAGCCGGTTCATCTTGTGAGCGTGGTCGGACGGGCGCGCCCGTCCCCCGTCATCCTCTCAATCGCCGCCCTCGTGACCGGCATGGTCTCGCTCCAATGCGGCGCCACCTTCGCCAAGAGCCTGTTCCCGGTGCTCGGCGCGGCCGGTACGTCGTCCCTGCGGGTCGGCTTCTCGGCGCTGATTCTCGTCGCGATCTGGCGACCGTGGCGTCGCAGCCTGCCGCTCCGTGGGGCCGGATGGATCGCCCTGTACGGCGCGGCGCTGGGGGCGATGAACCTGCTGTTCTACCTGGCTCTGGCCCGTCTACCGCTCGGACCGGCGGTGGCGATCGAGTTCGCCGGACCGCTTTCGGTCGCGCTTATTGCCTCGCGCCGCAGGTCGGATTTCCTGTGGATCGGCCTCGCCGTCCTCGGGCTGATGCTGCTTCTTCCGATCGCCACGACGGACGGCCTCGATCCGGTTGGCGTCGTCCTCGATCTCGGCGCTGCCGCGGCCTGGGCGCTCTACATCCTGTTCGGGCAGCGCGCGGGCCGAATCGATGGCGGTCAGGCGGTCTCGCTGGGCATGCTGACGGCCGCCCTCGTGGTCGCGCCCTTCGGCGTGGTTGAAGCCGGGTCCGCATTACTGGCGCCGGGCGTGCTGCTGGCCGGCCTCGTCTTGGCGCTGATGTCGAGCGCCCTGCCCTATTCCCTTGAGATGGTCGCCCTGCGCCGCCTCGACCGGAAGAGTTTCGGCGTGTTGATGAGCCTGGAGCCGGCGGTCGCAGCCTGCGCCGGGCTGATGCTGCTGGGCGAGCGAATTACGCCCATGCAGTGGCTCGCAATCGGCCTCGTCATCGCCGCCTCGATCGGGATTACCGCAGGCTCGCGGCGGCCGATGCGCGAAGTCGCGATTTAGGAAGCCTAAGGGTCTATTTCCCGGCGAGCACGCGGGAGGCGACGTTGATGTATTTGCGCCCCGCCTCCTGGGCGTGGAGCACGGCATCGCCGAGATTCTCCTCGTCGCGGACGCTGGCGAGCTTGATCAGCATCGGCAGGTTGATGCCCGCCACCACCTCGACCGACCCGCCATTCATGCAGGACAGCGCAAGGTTGGAGGGAGTCCCGCCGAACATGTCGGTGAGCACCACGACCCCCTCGCCGGTATTCACGCGGCAGACCGCGGACATGATGTCCCGCCGCCGCAATTCCATATCGTCCTCCGGCCCGATCGTGATCGTTTCGATCTGATCCTGGGGGCCGACCACGTGCTCCAGAGCGGCCTTGAATTCGGTCGCCAGCAGCCCGTGAGTGACGAGCACCATGCCAATCATCGACACGTGTTCCAACGTCCTGTGTGTGCCGCCATGTTGTGCATCGCACATCCCCCCACAAGGCGAACGCGACTTTTTTGCCCGGACAACCCTGCGATCATGGCACGGCTGCTGCGCGTGCGCCATGGGGCAGCACCACCGCTGCGCGACTCGGGCGACGTGTGCGGCTGCGAAGTCACGGGCATCGCTTTCGCAGCGCCGCACGAATGAGGAGCGGCGCCAAGCCGGCGGCGCGGACACCACGATCGAGGACGAGGCGGGGGAGCGGAATGCCCAGAAGGCCCTCGGAACCGGCCGGCTCCGGCAGGCGCGGCACAGTGGCGACGAGATCGACGATGAGATCGAGTACCGTCTCGGGACTGGCCGAGACGCCGAGGTCACCCACCGAAAGGATCCCCTGTCCCCGCACCTCGACGCGACCGGAGAGCGCCGGATGCGGGCGGGCGATGACACGGCCGCGGACGACTACGCAGACGACCCGATCATCGGCTACGAAGGCACCGTCTTCGGCCGCTGCAAGCAGCAGGGCCAGGCTCGATTTCCCGGCGCCGGCCGCGCCCCGGATCAGAATGCCGGCGCCGCCGAGCGCGCAGCAGGCGCCGTGGAGCGTCGTCGTCACGCGTGGAGCTGGCGAGCCGCGGCCGGCAGACGGACGATGAAGCGGGCGCCGCGCACGGTGGGTTCACCGTCCTCGTCGGGCGCGCCGGGGCGGTTCTCGGCGCGGATCGTGCCGCGATGGGCCTGCACGATCTGGCGCGAGATCGACAGGCCGAGCCCGGAATTCTGGCCGAACCCCTGTTCGGGGCGGTCGGTGTAGAAGCGCTCGAAGATGCGCTCCAGGGCATGCTCGGGGATGCCCGGCCCCTCATCCTCGCAGACCAGCTCGATCTCGCTCCGAACCCGGCGCAGCACGACGCGGACCTTCGCGTCGCTGGGCGAGAACGAGCGGGCATTGTCGAGCAGGTTGTTGACGACTTGGCCGAGCCGGCTGTCGTGGCCGATGATCGTGAACGGCGCCTCGTTGTCGAACGCGGTCGCCTCCACGTCGAGCTGGATCAGGCAATCCTTCGGCCGCCGGCGCTCGTTGGCCACCGACACGACGGTGCTGAGCAGGCGCCGGAGATCCACGCGCCGGGCCTCCGCCCGGGCGAGTTCGGCATCGAGGCGCGAGGCGTCGGCGATGTCGCTGATCAGGCGATCGAGGCGCTTCACGTCGTGCTGGATGATCGCCATCAGGCGCCCACGCGAATCGTCGTTCCGGGCGAGCGGCAGGGTCTCGACGGCGCTGCGCAGCGAGGTCAGCGGGTTCTTCAATTCGTGGCTGACATCCGCGGCAAAACTCTCGATGGCGTCGATCCGTCGGTAGAGCGCCTGAGTCATGTCGCGGAGCGCCCCGGAGAGATGGCCGATCTCGTCGGTCCGCTCGGTGAAGTCCGGAATCTCCTCGCGGGTCTTGATGCCCATCCGCACCTTCTCGGCCGCCTCGGCGAGGCGGCGCACCGGGCCCGCGATGGCCCCGGCCAACAGGAACGACAGCACCACCATCACGGCCGAGGCGACCAGGAACACCTGCAGCAGGCCGAAGCGCTCCGAGGCGATCACCCGGTCGATGGCGTCGCCCTGCGTCGAGATCAGCAGCGCGCCGCGGACCGATCCGGCCCGGTGGATCGGTACGGCCACCGACACCGTGGTCTCGCCCTCCTTGTTGCGGCGCACCAGGCTGCCGCGATTTCCGCCCAACGCCGCCTGGACCTCCCGGAGCGAATGCCCGTTTTGCGGGCCCGTCTCCTCCGTAGGCTCGGCCCGGCTGCGGAACAGGCCGCTCAGCTTGGTCTGGACCGTCTGGAAAGCTGATTCGAGCATTCCAGGCTTGTGCAGCCGGGGCTCGAGCGAGTCCGTCCGGCCGGCATCACCGCGCTTGAACAGGGTCCGTGTGTCGAACAAGAGGCCACCCTCCTGATCGTAGACCCGCGCCCGATTGCCGGTCGGCGTGACGAGGCGCGAGAGAAGCGGCGCCACCTTCTCGGGATTAAGCGAGAAGGCCAGCGGCTGAGACTCCTCCTCGGCGGCCTCGCCGGCCTGCTGCTGGAGCAGCTTGTCGGGGTCGATTCGGATCGTGTCGGTATCCACCGACGCGGAGGCCGCGATGGCACCCGCGATGATCTCGCCCTGGATGGCGAGGCTCTGGATCCGCGCCTGGATCAGGCCCTGGCGGAACTGGTTGAGGTACAGGAACCCGACCAGCAGCGCGATCAGCCCGACGAGGTTGAGCACGACGATGCGGCGCGTCAGGCTCGACGAGGCGCGCTGGCCGATCGCGTCCCAGAGGGCACGGGGCCAGGTCAGCGGGCGGGAGAGGGCTTTTGCCAGGGAGGTGCGGGGTTCGCCCTCCTCGGTCTCGGTTTGTGTACGAGCGGACACGCGACGGATCCTGAAGATCACGCCTCCTTGAACCGGTAGCCGACGCCGTAGAGCGTCTCGATCATGTCGAAGCTCTGATCGGTCACCTTGAACTTCTTGCGCAGGCGCTTGATGTGACTGTCGATCGTCCGGTCATCGACATAGACCTGATCGTCGTAAGCCGCGTCCATGAGGGCGTTGCGGCTCTTCACGACGCCGGGGCGCTGCGCGAGGGCCTGGAGAATCAGGAACTCCGTGACCGTCAGGGTCACCGCCTCGCCCTTCCACGTGCAGGTGTGGCGCTCGGGATCCATCATCAGCAGGCCGCGCTCGAGCGAGCGGGCCGCAACCTCCTCGGCCCCGCGCGGCGTTGCGCCGGGGGCCTCCTTGGCGAAGCGGCGGAGCACCGCCTTCACGCGCTCCACCAGCAGGCGCTGCGAGAACGGCTTATGGATAAAGTCGTCCGCGCCCATCTTGAGGCCGAACAGCTCGTCGATCTCCTCGTCCTTCGACGTCAGGAAGATCACGGGAAGGTCTGATTTCTGCCGCAGGCGTCGGAGAAGCTCCATCCCGTCCATGCGCGGCATCTTGATGTCGAAGATCGCCAGATCCGGTGGGGAATGGCGCAGGCCGTCGAGCGCGGAGGCACCGTCCGTATAGGTCTGGATGCGGTAGCCTTCGGTCTCGAGCGCGATCGAGACCGAGGTGAGAATGTTCCGGTCGTCGTCGACGAGGGCGATGGTCGGCATGCGCGATCCCTGACTGAACGGGTTCGGGCGCGGTCCTGGCTTTACGCGCAGGCCGCGCCGTGTCCCGGCCCCCGAGGGGCAGACAAGAGCGCGAACCGGGCGATTTCAGCGTAGCCCGGCGCACGCGAAGGGACAGGTGCTTTAGTACGCCCGATCGGAAAAAGCGAGCGGCGGTCATAGCTTGGCCGTAACGGCCGATCTGACGCGGGCCGAACGCCTCGCGCGGCGGCCCCCGCCCCGCTAACGTATCGGGCGTGTGCGGCGGCAATTCGCGTGGGGGAGGAACGGCATGGGCCAGACCGGTGGAAATGCACCCGGACCGCGGGGACCGGCCCGGCCACTGCCGGCCGACGAGGCGCCCTTCGACGCGATCGGGCTCGCCCGGAGCCTCCTGCGCGGCATCCGCTCCGGGGCTCTGGCGACCTTGGATCCGGACGGCACGCCCTTCGCCTCCCTCGTGACCATCGCCACCGATGTCGACGGCATGCCGCTGATGCTGCTGTCGCGGCTCTCGGCCCATACCCGCAACCTGCTCACGAATCCGCGCTGCTCGCTGTTGTTTGCGCAGACCGGCAAGGGCGATCCCCTCGCGCATCCCCGGCTCACCGTGGTCGGACGCGCCCAGCAGACCGGCGAGATACGGGCCCGGGAGCGGTTCCTTGCCCGCCACCCCAAGGCGAAGCTCTATGCCGACTTTCCCGATTTCGGCTTCTTCGCCCTCGATCCGGAGGCCGGCCACCTCAACGGCGGCTTCGCCAAGGCCGCGACGCTGACCCGCGATCAGTTGCTCCTCGACCTCTCCGGAGCCGAGGCCGTGGTGGCGGGCGAGCGCGGGGCGGTCGAGCACATGAACGCCGACCATGCGGACGCGCTCGCCCTCTACGCTGCCGGCAGCGGCGCCGAGGATGGGCTGACCTGGCGGCTGACTGGCCTCGATCCCGAGGGAATGGACCTGATGGCGGGCGACCGCACCGCCCGGGTGGTCTATCCCGAGCGCATCGGCGACATGGGGGCGCTGCGCAAGAGCCTCGTCGCCATGGCCGCGCGGGCGCGCACGACTGTTTCGGAGGCCTGAGGGCGCGCGGACTTCACGCGAGGGCATGGCGAAACGTCGCTGAATGCCCCATATCGGGGCCATGAGCGAGACCCAGACAGATACCTACCCCTTCAGCCTCGACGTGGAACCTGTCGGCGAGAGCGGCTCCATGTACCAGTGGAGCATCCGCAAGCACGGCAAGCTGCACCAGCGCTCCGACCGGAAGCACCCGACCGAGGCCAAGGCGCGCTCCCACGGCGAGGCCGAGATCGAGCGCCTGATCCGCGACCGCGGCCGCTGAGGCATTCGCGGCGGCGCGGGTAATTCTTCGACAGCTTGGGCGGGGGCCGGATTGCGTCGGCCCCTGCCCTTCCGCTTGTCCGGCGACAGGATGGCACGCCGGCTGCGGCTGCGCTTGGCGCCTTCCTGTAGCGCTGCTATCTCGCGCGGGAGCCGCTCCATCCGAACACGCCCCGACATCAGACGGTGTGCGTCTCAGCGCGCCCGAACGGAATGCCGATGACAGCCCCGATCGAATTCATTCGCAACTTCTCGATCGTCGCGCATATCGATCACGGCAAATCGACATTGGCGGACCGGCTGATCCAGGCCACCGGCACCGTCGCGCTGCGCGACATGAGCGAGCAGATGCTCGACTCGATGGATATCGAGAAAGAGCGCGGCATCACCATCAAGGCGCAGACCGTACGCCTGGAATACAAGGCGCAGGACGGCCAGACTTACGTCCTGAACCTCATGGACACGCCCGGCCACGTCGACTTTGCCTACGAGGTGTCGCGCTCACTCGCCGCCTGCGAGGGCTCGCTGCTGGTGGTGGATGCGTCCCAGGGCGTCGAGGCGCAGACGCTGGCCAACGTCTATCAGGCGCTCGACGCCAATCACGAGATCGTGCCCGTCCTCAACAAGGTCGATCTGCCGGCCGCCGAGCCCGAGCGGGTCAAGGAGCAGATCGAGGAGGTGATCGGCCTCGATGCCTCGAACGCCGTGCCGATCTCGGCCAAGACCGGCCTCAACATCGAGGCGGTGCTGGAGGCGATCGTCACCCGCCTGCCGGCGCCGAAGGGCAACCGGGACGCGCCGCTCAAGGTGCTGCTCGTGGACAGCTGGTACGACGCCTATCTCGGCGTCGTCGTTCTGGTGCGGATCATCGACGGCACGCTCAAGAAGGGCATGACCATCCGCATGATGGGGGCCGACGCCGTCTACGGCGTCGACCGGATCGGCGTGTTCCGGCCCAAGATGGCCGATATCGACGCGCTGGGCCCGGGCGAGGTCGGCTTCTTCACCGGCTCGATCAAGGAGGTCGCCGACACCCGCGTCGGCGATACCATCACCGAGGACAAGCGCCAGACCACCGAGATGCTGCCGGGCTTCAAGGAAGTCCAGGCGGTGGTGTTCTGCGGCCTGTTCCCGGTGGATGCGGCCGAGTTCGAGAACCTGCGCTCGGCCATGGGCCGTCTACGGCTCAACGACGCCTCGTTCTCGTACGAGATGGAAAGCTCGGCGGCCCTGGGCTTCGGCTTCCGCTGCGGCTTCCTCGGGCTGCTGCACCTGGAAATCATCCAGGAGCGGCTGGAGCGCGAGTTCAACCTCGACCTGATCTCCACGGCGCCCTCGGTGGTCTACCGACTGCAGATGCGCGACGGCGAGACCAAGGAATTGCATAATCCGGCCGACATGCCGGACATCATGAAGATCGAGACGATCCAGGAGCCCTGGATCCGCGCCACGATCCTGACGCCGGACGAGTATCTCGGCGGCGTGCTGAAGCTCTGCCAGGACCGCCGCGGCGTCCAGATGGACCTCAACTACGTCGGCAAGCGCGCCATGGTGGTCTATGATCTGCCGCTGAACGAGGTGGTGTTCGATTTCTACGACCGATTGAAGTCGATCTCGAAGGGCTACGCCTCGTTCGACTACCACGTCTCGGATTACCGCGAGGGCGACCTCGTGAAGATGTCGATCCTGGTCAATGCCGAGCCGGTGGATGCCCTCTCGATGCTGGTCCACCGCACCCGCGCAGAGTCCCGCGGCCGGGCCATGTGCGAGAAGCTGAAGGACCTGATCCCCCGCCACCTGTTCCAGATCCCGGTCCAGGCGGCGATCGGCGGCAAGATCATCGCCCGCGAGACGATCAAGGCCCTGTCCAAGGACGTGACCGCCAAGTGCTATGGTGGCGACATCTCGCGCAAGCGCAAGCTGTTGGACAAGCAGAAGGAAGGTAAGAAGAAGATGCGCCAGTTCGGGCGCGTCGAGATCCCGCAGGAGGCGTTCATTGCCGCGCTGAAGATGGACGATTGATACGGTTTCCGGTTGATGGCTTCGGCCCCGCCGTCTTTGCGAGCGGAGCGAAGCAATCCAGCAGCGCCACGCTCGCAGACGTCGCGCTGCCCTGGGTCACTTCACTTCGCTCGTGATGATGGCAGAGACGCATCAACTGAAGCTTTCAAACGGAAACCTTATGAGGCGGGACATCTCCCTCTCCCCCTCTGAGGGCTAGCGGCTTCACACATCGCATTCGGGATCACCGTCCGGTTGCCAGGTTGGGCGGACCAGACATCCCGCGCGCCCGCCCTCCCCCCATCTGCGGGGGAGGGAGAGGCGCGCGCACTACCCCGGCGGCAGCACGTCGACTTGAATCCCCGCATAATACGCCGCCAGATTGGCGATATCGGTGTCCGACAGCTCCTTCGCGACCACGTTCATGATCTCGTTCTGCCGCTTGCCGT